>JASMDC010000033.1 GCA_030753015.1 Candidatus Undinarchaeales archaeon
TAATTATTTCACATCTCAATCGACCGCTATTGGCAGGCCAGATGGCTCTGGCCCCAACCGATTCTTGACGCTATGGCTACACGGGGTCTAACTGATTACTATATCATTTAGAATCGCTCAACGACCTGGATGGAGATAGATGATTCGATCCTGGAAGGTGGAAAGGGCGCCGTATAACTTCCATTATTGCGGCGTGGGGTGATCGGGGTAATTCGGACTCACAAATGGAGGTCAATTCAGACTAGAGGGGCGATAACTTATGTGTGCCTCTTACAGTTATCTGGAGGAAAAAGCGACGCCGCATAACCCACTGTTATGTGCAGTGTCCCACGGCTTTTTGTATTCGATGTAGAACTTGAGGGAAACAGGAAACCTTTTGAAGCTTGCAAACAGTTCCCGATACCACGGCGGACACATTGACCAAGATCGAGATCACTGTAGAAAACATCGTCGCATCCATCAATCTCCACTGCAAGATTCCCCTCGAAAGGTTGGCGGCGGGACTCGACAACGCCGAGTACAACCCCGAGCAGTTCCCCGGTCTAGTCCTGCGCTTGACGAATCCGAAGACGGCGAGCCTGCTCTTTACCACGGGTAAAGTGGTGTGCACGGGTGGAAAAAGTATTGATGACGTGCAAGCGGCGGTCGGGAAGATAAAGGAGTGCCTCGTGGGCTTCAATGTCGAGTTTCAAGGCGAGCCCGATGTCGAGGTCGTGAATCTGGTGGCTTCCGTGAAGACGGACCTCGAGCTCAACTTGGACAGGCTCGCATACAAGATGGAAGGGGTGGAGTATGAGCCAGAGCAGTTCCCTGGAATGGTATTCCGGACGTTGAAGCCCAAGGCGGCCATCCTCATATTCAGCACAGGCCGGTTCGTGGTGGCGGGAACGAGAAACATAGAGGATGTGCAGGAAGTATTTGATATGTTACTGAAAAAACTGCGGGATATAGGCGAAATAAATCCATAAATGAAGATTCATCCCTTATACGTCAAAACAACCCATCGTCGGCACCCTTTATGATACAAAATTGGCTAATTAATTCACATCGCCTCAGTACAACGTTTACTTGATTACTGCGTCTATTTATCCACAGAATTAACGAATTTGTACAGTTATGTTATAATTATGTGTCACAAAATATATTCACGTAAAGAGAATCAACGCCTTCCATTAACGCAGTCTAGCGTTTTTCGATTCCTAATAGAGTCGGGTTCAGTTCGAGACACTCCGAATAATTAGGTTCACCCAATATCTTCGTCGTGTTATTTTAACCGTTTACAATGTACCGAAAGCTGAACGGGGGGTCGATTAGAAAAAACACTGTTTGTTGTAATTTAAAGGGTGCCGACGATGGGTAGTAAGATTATCAGTGAGATTGTAGCGTCGGTCCCGACATATTATGCTTGCGCAAATCCAACCCGCAGCACCTGTATGGTGGGACTTATCGATGCTATGAGCTAAACCGCTATTATAATTATACATCTCGTTATCATTGTAAATAGGTATAACGAGGTTATCCTTTTTTCTAAAATGCTGGAATCCAACTTGGCTTGGTGTTTATTAAAGATATATAACCCATGTTCGTCAGTTTCCCCTGTGAATTTCGCATTCTCCAATCATAGATAAGTCTCCATTGGTGTTCCCTGTCACGTTTTTCCTGCAAAGGATGAACTGAATTGCACCAAAAACTAAGAACAGACTTATAGAGTATAAAGTATTTAAGTACTACGTTTATTACATAATATTAGGTACAGACCATGCATTTGCTATCACACACGCGGAAGAAGAGCAGCAAGACCTACACCTATTACAGCCTCGCAGAGTCCTACTGGGAGGACAAGAAGAACAAGAAGAGGGTGCTGTGCTACCTGGGAAGGCTCACACCACTCCAGGCCCAGAAAATACGAAATGCGCTAAGGGTCACCCGATCGCTGGACACATTCGTTGCGAGCTTTGATGACATCCTCTTCGACGACCACTGGAGCTACCTGGATGTCGCCTTCCTCAACCACCTCTGGGACGATTGGGGCCTCTCGGATGTGTTCCCGTCGCCCGAGGAAACGAGCCACACGAGGAAGAAGGACATCTCGACCGCCGACATCGCAAAGGCCCTGACCTTCTACCGGTGCCTGGAGCCGGGGAGCTACCTCTCCTCGGCAGAGTGGTTCGAGGGGACGGCATGCGATCACATCCTCGGCATAGACGGCTCGCACTTCAACGACTCCCGGGTGTACCGGGAGCTGACCATGATAGACGCGCTCAAGGAGAAGCTGGAGAAGTATCTCTACACCACTCTGAGGGAGCGGGACGAGGAAGCCTTCAAGGTCATCTTCTATGACCTCTCCGACTCGTACTTCGAGGGCACCAAGTGCAAGCTCGCAAAGCCGGGGATCACCAAGGCCAACGGCTTCAAGAGCAAGAAGATCGTCCTCTCCCTCCTCCTCAACTCGAAGGGTTACCCCTTCTCGTGGGAGATCCTCGAGGACTACACCTCGGATGTCAAGACGCTCACGGCCAACGCGGACCAATGGAAGGAGCGGTTCGATCTCCCAAAGATCATCTCGGTGTTCGATCGCGGGATGGTGTCCGACGAGAACCTCAAGCACCTGGAGGAGAGCGAGACCTACCTGTACATCACCGCCCTCGACAAGGACCAAGTCGCCGGGGTGCCCGGCATCGGCATTGATCGGTTCAAGGGTCTCACGGTAGATAACGTCGGGGAGAAGGTCGCCCGCTCACGGTTCCTCACCAGGTACGACGACCAAGCATACTACGAGGACCTTGGGAAGGCCGAAGGATCGGTCAGGCGTCACATCCTGGTGTTCAACCCCGAGCTCTTCAAGGACCAGCGGGGGCTGCGCAAGGAGCTGATCCAGAAGGCGATCGACTACCTGAAGGAGGAAGGGGCTGCGCTGCTGAAGGCGAAGAAGAGCAGGCAGGAGAAGCCGACCGAGCAACGGATCGACCGCAAGCTCAAGAAATTGAGCGTGAAGCGCTTCATCGGCTACGAACTCAAGGAAATTGAGTTGGAGAGCGGGGTGCGGACCTTCGAGCTCAGATACTGGAAGAAGGGGGAGGCGATCGAGAAGGCCAGACTGACCGACGGCCTCTGGGTACTCGTAACCAGCATAACCAAGGATACGCAACCGGAGGAGTTCAAGCTCGGGCCGAAGGAGATCATCAGGGCCTACCGCGACAAGAACCGCGTGGAGGAGGCGTTCAGGGAGCTGAAGTCGTTCATCAAGTTCAAGCCGACATTTGTCTACACGAGGGAGCATGTCCGCGCCCACTACACCATCTGCGTCCTCTCTTACCTCTTGGACGTGACGGTCACCAACGGGCTGCGCGAGAGCCCGATAAAGGGTGTGGGGAGCGTGGGAAAGGCGTATCAGATCATGGGGAGGTGTGAGGTCGGAAAGGTGAGTGTAAGGGGCACGGATCTCAGCGGGAAAAAGCTCATGCCATTGAACAGCACACAGAGAGCCATCTTGAAATTGTTAAATTGCGAGTATCTAGGAGAGAAGGAGTACCTGAAACCTCTGGGGATCAATAGCATGTAGAACAGACCGGAAAAATCGATGGCCTTCCTGCTAACGGTTAGAATTCAATCTGACGAACATGGGATATAATATAAAAATGAAAAGTAATAATTCAATAGAAAATAATCTGATTATCTCAGATGGTCTATACATATCACTCCATAAAGGGGACAAACCCCAAATGGAGTCATAGGTTAATAGATCTTCTATTGAAAAAAGGGTAAGGCTTAAACCGATAATTCCAATAATTATTCCCACACAATTTATTATTGTGTGCATATTTTCACCTTCGGATCACCATATAGCCTCATAATTGTCTTGAGACTCTTCCTTACCATCCCTAATACTAGAAGGGTGAGATACTAGAAAAAGGTTTCGCACTCTCACGGGCGTATGTCGGACAACTAGTGCATATGCGACACTCCTATGTCGTATATCGTACGGTCTCACGGAGAGTATCCGACACTGGTTTCGTATAAACTACCGTATGTGTGGTGATATCCGACATCGGATATCTACCGGAGTTATTAACCACCTAGAACATATATGTCCCGAATGCAGCTCTCCTTCGCTAGCAAATAGTAGTTCTGGGCGAACGTCTTGACCATCGTTCTATTATTCCTCCCGGTGTTCAGTTATGAACTTGTCTGCAAGCCCGACAGGGTAGGTACGGTCTATCACAGTCTCTTCGACAGATTGACGAATAGAATCATCACTCCGTGACGTCCGGACTTACTCGCCGAACATACGGTCCAGGACCGCGTAGTCGCCGTGTGCGAAGTGGGCGCCTAGGTAGGTGTCGGTGTCCGTGATGGCCTCGAGCCCTTTGACGAGGTCGTCCCGCTCTATCCCGATGGCCGAGAGGCCGGTGTAGTCGGTGGGGAGCCCCAGCCGGCCGTAGGCTTCCCGCAGGTCCTCGTAGAGGGACGTGTCGCCTGTCTCCTCACCCAGGAGCTTGCTGGCCACAAGGGTACCGGTGGCAACCAGCTCGCCGTGGGTGGGCTTGTGAGCGGCGCCGCGGTAACGGTCGTTCTGGGCCATCATCTGGTAATAGAGCTTGTGCTCGCCGCCGACGCCGATGGCTGCGGCGCCCCCCACGATGACCCCAACGGAGTAGTTGTGGGCGTAGGTGGCCAGCTGTCGCATGCATTCCTCATCGTACCCGTTGAACCCGTCGCACACCCACTCCACTGCCTCGAAGTTCTCGGGGGCGTTGCTGCGGACGGCGTCCATGGAGAGGTCGCCGGCACGGTACTGGACGTCGATAGAGGCACTGATGCTGGCGAAGTAGTCGCCGAACCCGGAGCGGGAGAGCCGGTCGAGGATCGCGTGATCGGTCCCGAGCATGTCTGTGAGGCTCACGATGACCGTGACGGAGCCATGGTACGCTCGGCCCGGTCCTCGCCGCCGTAGTTGAGGATGCTCTTGTCGACGCTGATGCCGGATGTCGCTATGCTCGCCGGGATGACGACCAGCTCCTTGCCCACCGCCACCGCCCGGGCCACGTCGAGGGCCGTGCAGCCGCCGTAGGCGAGCACCTTTGAGTACTGGTACTCCTCGCGTATCTCCTCGACACGGTCGGCGGAGTTGTTGTCCACCATCACCGCCTGGCCGAACTCGCTGACGAGGGGGTAGCCGTGGGACCCCGTCACGATGAGGGTGTCCTCGTCGACGTTCTCCAGCATCAGGTCGACCAGGTCGCTGTCCGTGAACTCTAGGGTGGGCAGCGGTCGCGCACCATCGTCGGTATCGGCGTCCATTCGCTCAGGCCGGCCGCGGGTCCGGATATAAACGTTCTCTTGGGGCGTATCGCTGCCGTAGCTGGTCTCCAGAGCTAGGATACGGTTTGTCCTGCACATCATGGGCGCCCCTCCGCGCGGTGGCATCGGCAGGGGAAACCTATCTAAAGCTCTCGGTCCATATCTGGTCGGGGATCGAAGGTATGGACATAACCGAGGATACCAACGAGCGGTTAGTGCTCACGTCCGACCCGTGGATGAACGTCGTCGGTGTAGCAACGCTCCTTGCGGGCCTCGTCCTCGCGATCATGGGCTACCAGATCTTAACGGATCCGGACGCCACCTTCAACGATTACCCGCTGGTCCTCATCGGTATAATTCTGCCTATCGCCGGACTCTTCATGAGCGTCCACCACGAGCGTATCGAGGTAGACATGGCGTCCAGGCAGCTTACCAAGCGCACGCGCGACGTAACAGGCACCGTGGTCGTTGAGGTCCCGCTCTCCATGGTGAGCCACGTCAACATCTGGCCCACCCGCATCGAGAGCGGCAACTCGGCAGAGACCGCCTATCGCGTCGTCATAGGGGCGCCCGAGGGCGATGTCGTGCTGCTCGAGGACGCCGCGCGCCCCACGGTCGAGAAGCTCGCCGCCCGCTTCGAGGCTGCCACGGACCTCAAAGTGGACTGGTCGCCCCGTTAATGGGCATCCTTCATCTTGTTATCACTTAAAAATAGTAACATTATCCGTAAACTTTATATACTCGGAATGTCTACTATACACCAATGGGGGCCGGTCGTAAGGCTGCAGTTTTCGCTCACGCCCAGGACATGGACGGCGTGGCATCGGCCGCCATCATGAGCCGCTACCTCGAATCCCAGGGCAAGGAGGTGGAGGTCGACTTCATCAACTACGGCACCATACAGAAGGACGTCGAGCGGATGAAGGAGCTTGCGGACACCGACATCTACGTCCTCGACTTCCATTTCGACGACCTCGACACGTTCAAGGACCTGGACGAGGTGCTCGAGCGCGGTAACAAGGTCGCCTACTGGGGCGATCATCACCCCCTATCACCTGAGCTGAAGACCGCTCACGAGCAATACGCGGCAATCACCGACCTCTTCTCCCCTAGTGACAGATGCGCAGCTGAGATCGCCAAGGACCGGTACGCCCCCACCGATCCGATATCGCAGAAGCTGGCGCAGTACGCTCACGACCAGGACTTCTACGACAAGGAGATCGACACGGCCAACAAGATGTCCGACCTCATCTCCTCCAACTACGACAAGCAGAAGCTCGTCAGCATGATGAAGCAAGGAGAGACCTGGAACGACGAGCTCGAAGAGTCGTGGCAGAAGTACGACAACAAGCGGCAAGAGGGATACCGCAACATGGACGAGAAGGCGAAGGTGTTCACCTACGGTGATCTGAAGTGCGCCGTATCGCTTAAAGAGCCCTACCTCTCCGGGTCCGACGCGGGACACCACCTTCTGGAGAAATACAATACCGACATGATAGCGGTCATGTCCCCCAGCGGCGTCATGTCGTTCCGCCGGGCGGACGACTGCGAGGTGGACCTGGGCGAGATCGCGCAGATGTTCAACGGCGGTGGACATGCCTACGCGGCCGGTGCCAAGCTCGACCACAAGGTAAAGACCGACGAGGACTATACTCGGGCCCTCGAGACCATCGACGGGAGGCTGACCGAGTACTTCGGGTGATGCCATGGCTCTGATACCCGATGACGAGCGGACGGCGGCGGTGTTCACACACTCCCGAGACCTCGACGGCATCGCTTCTGCGGCCATCCTCGCCCGATACCTCGAGGGACAGGGCAGGGACGTCACGGTCGACTTCATCGACTACACCACCCAGGACGAGGACCTGGAGCGGATGAGAACACTGAGCGAGACGGACATCTACATCGCCGACTTCGCGTTCGACGAGGCCGAGCAGTACGAGGTCTTCGACGAGATCATAGTAAAGGGCAACCGTGTCGCCTACTGGAACGACCACCACCCCCACAAGGACGGTGTCGATGAGGCCATCAGACGCTATGCCGAGATCGCCGACCTGCAAGGCCCGCTTCCCTACTGCAGTGCCGAGATAGCCCAGCAGCGCTACCTGCCCAACGACGCCGTCGCCCGCAAGCTTGCTGAGCTGGCACATGACAACGACTTCTGGGAGCGCAACGACGAGAACGCCAACAAGCTCGCCGATATAATCGCCTCCGGCTACGACAAGGACAAGCTCGTCGGCCACCTCAAGCGGGGCGAGACCTGGAATCCCGAGCTGGAGCAGGCGTGGAAGGCCTACGACACCGAGCGGAACGAGGCGTACGACCGGCTCGACGAGAGGGCCGAGGTCACACAGTACGGCTTGACCTCGTGCGTGATCTCTCTTGCCGACGACATGCTCGCCACGTCCGATGCCGGTGACCACCTCATCAACAAATGCGATACCGAGATGTCCGTCACCCTCTACCGCGACGGCCGGATGGCCTTCCGCCGGGCCGAGGGTGGGGAAGTGAACCTCACAGAGGTCGCGCAGCTCTTCGGTGGGGGCGGCCACCCGTACGCGTCGGGCGCCCATTACGGTGAGGATATCCCGGACGATGCTGCCTACGCGAACGCCTGCGACATCGTGGACACGAAGCTCTCCGAGTACTTCGCGTACGGTCTCTAGACGTGATCGCTCAGGGTACTGACCTCAATTTCGCACCTTCGGGAAAAGCAAAGCTTATATACCGCCTGTCGAGCTTTTGGTATCACGGTGCCTGAAATGCTCTACGATTCGCCACATATCACGGTGGAAACTACCTACGTCCCTCCCGGTGAGCGGGACGGGCTGGAGGACGGTGGCCCCATGACGCTGGACGGCTTCTGCTCCCAGCTGGCGGACACCTACCGGACCGAGGACCGTGTGGCCGACGCGGCGTACGCCCTGACGGCCTGCATGACCGGCGACCGGCTCACGGCAACCGATCCGACATCACACCGGGACAGCATGGTGCTCGGGCTGCGCAACAGCGCCAAGAAGCTCGACGACACCGAGTTCCGCACCTTCCTCAACGGCTACATGGACAAGCTCGGGGTAAAGGACCGGCGCGAGTTCCTCAACTCCTACAAGTTTGGGGACATCCTCGATGACGCTGCCGGCGACGAGGGCTCCGGCGTATCGTACATGGCCGCCGCCCAGCTGTGCATGGCCGCGGAGAAGGACGAAGCGCTACGCGGAACCCTGTACGACATGCGGCTTTCCACGGACACCGAGAAGAACATCAGGTTCAAGACCCTGCTGGGCCGGGGGCTTGCGCAGGCGGGCACGCTCTACGGCTCCGAGGACGCGCCCATGGTCGACAACGAGGCCACAGCATACCTGGGCCTGATCGAGGACATAGCCTCCTTCGATCCGGAGCGGATCGATGAGTACAAGGCCACAGTGGACGAGCTGCTGGGCGAGGGACACGAGGCACGCAACGTCTACCGCATCGATAACCGCATGGCCGTGGCACGCGAGGTCACCGGGTTCGTGCGCGAGCTGGCGGCGGAGATGGGTGACGAGGAGCGGGCGGCCACTGAGGCGGCACTGCTCACTGCAGTGGACCACCTGTTCGTCGACCTGGCGGATAAGGATCCCATCAAGGCCTACGCCCTCAGGCGCGAGCTAATCTGATCGAGCGAGGACCGGCTCACACCGATATCGGTGCGTCATCGAAGTTCATCAATGCGTGCGTCATGGCGTACGCCATGAAACAGGTCTTGCATACCTGGATGTCCCTGACACCTGTCGGAAGCTCTACGGACATGACGGCGATATCGTCCGTCTGGATCCCGCACTCATCGCAAGACGCGTCGGTCATATTCGAAATGGGTGCAATCATCGTTTTTAAAGGGTTGTTTACTCCGACGAGTATATCTTAAAGCCTGTGTTCGACGTGCTACGAGAGGAGTTCTTTGAGCACGTCCCGGCACCGGTCGAGGTTGGCCAGAATGCATGACTCGCCGGGGCCGTGGCCGACCCCCTGTGTCCCGGGGCCGAACGTCACGGCGGGGATGCCCGCGTCGGCGAACAGCGACGAGTCGACCCATCCCCGGAAGAAGAACGGGTCCGCGTACCCGAGCACCTTGTCCGAGGCGGCCATCACCGTCCGATAAAACGGATCGTCGGCGGGGAGCAGGTAGGGTCCCCGGTACTCGGCGGTGCTGCCCGGTCCCAGTTCCTTGAGCCCGGCGACCACCTCGTCCATGTCCTCTGTGGGCGACACGCGGCGGTTGACCGTCACGTCGGCGCGGTCGGGGATGATATTGTGGCGCACCCCGCCCGAGAGCATGGTCACCGCCATCACGGGCAATGCTTCCATCCCCGAATGGAGGGGGGCGGGCTTGAGCCCGGCGGCCAGGCGCTCCACTTCGGCCACCAGGTGTGCTGCCTTGTACAGGGCGTTGTCGCCGCGCTCGGGACGCGAGGAGTGCGCCGCTCGTCCCTCCAGGGTGTAGCGTACGGCCACGTTGCCCTGGCAGCCCGGGGAGATGTAGATGTGCTCGCCTACGGCCGTGGGCTCGAGGATGAGGGCCGAGTCGGGCCGGTGGCCCTCGAGGAAGTTGACCACGCCGTCGACCTGCCCCTCCACCCCGCCCTCCTCGTTGGTGGAGAAGGCAAGTATGACCGGGCGCGAAAGCTCCCAGTCGACGACGTCGAGCATCAGGGCAAGACCGCTCTTCATGTCAGAGACGCCCAGGCCGGTCATGACCCCGTCGGCCACCGTCGGCTTCCAGGGATCCTGCTCCCAGCCTGATGCTGCCGGTACCGTGTCCATGTGGCCCGACAGGCACAGGCTCTTGCCCTTCTCGGGTCCGAGGAAGGCGGTGACGTTGTGCAGCTCGTCCCGCTCGAAGCGTACACCGGCACGCTCGAGACGTCCGCATACATAATCGGCGATAGCGTCCTCGTTCCCGCTGATGGACTCGATGGCGACGAGGTCTGCGAGCGTCTGGTGCAGCGGCGGGAGGGACATGTCACCGGGGAATGGGCGAGATGATAAAAAACCTACTACTGCCTCAGAGCCTCGATGAGGGCCACGAAGACCTCGTTGGCACCCTCGCCGAAGGTCTGCTTGGTCTGCATGTAGGAGGAGCCATCCTTGTCCAGGGCCTTCTTGAGGTTCTGGGTCTTCTCCTTGACCGAGGCGTCCTCGTGGTTGTCGTTGGAGATGACCACGCCGGTGCCAGCGTACTGGAGCGCCCCCAGGTCGTTCATGTTGTCGCCCATGTAGACCATCTTTTCGGCTGGCATGTCGTACATCTCGGTCATGGTCTCCATGGCGTTTACCTTGGTGCAGCCGGGGATAAGAAGCTCGAACGCGTCGAAGTGGCGGGACTGGTACTCCTTGGGGATGCCCAGGCGGTCAGCGATCTGGGCGGCCTTGTCGAAGGACTTCTGACCTACCGTATCCATATGCTTTCCGTAGTAGGTCTCGTCGTCCATCTTGTCGGGACGGGCGATCTTGACCGTGGGGCGTACCTCGTTGTCCTGCCAGTAGATGTTGTCACCGCACTCCTTAGCGACCTCGACCTTGAACTGGTCGTACAGGGCCTTGATGCCTGCCGGTGGCTGGGTGATCTTCTCCTTGCCGGGAGTCGAGTAGATGCCCTGCTCGGCGACCTTGCCCTCCAGGTAGGAGGCGAAGTTGCCGGAGGCGATCGAGAAGAAGCACTTCTCCCCGGTCCGCTCCTCGTACGAGGACATCTCCTGTACCAGCGTCTTTAGCAGGTAGCCGGTGTCCTCGGAGAGCTTCTCCTCCTTGCCGCACAGGGTGAGGTTGTAGTCGGAGATGAGCGAACGGGGCTTCAGTTCCTTGAAGGTGTCTACCAGGTCCTGGTTCCAGTACTTGTCGGCGACCTCCTGGTAGTTCCCTTTTTCGACGGGGTCGAACTTCAGTTCGTATGAGCGTACCACTGCGCCGTCCTCGGCACTAATGACCCCGTCATACATAATCGTATATAGCGCGTTCCGCGTATATAAAGTTTACCTTTATAGTTACTATTCACCAGTGACAACATACGAAATGCTCAGACTTGTTCTGCAATGATCCGGTCAATTTCGAGGATGAACGCCTCGAGGACCTCCTCGTCGATGTAGGCACCGGCAGCGATATCATGGCCACCCGATTCTCCTCCCCAGCGCTCGACAGCACCGCTGAGGGCAGCGGCCAGATCGACGCCAGCACGCACCATGCGCTGGGTGGTCCGCCCCGAGAGCTTGATACGTCCCCCAGAATCGCGGGCCGCAGCAAGGATGACGCGCTCGTGGTCGACCATCCTCGAGCCCAGGCCCATGCCGGCGATGATACCCACCACGGTAGGCGAGATGGTCTCTGACTCGAACAGCTGGACGTAGCGGCCGATGGGAGTGGCGCCCCTCTCACGCAGCTCGTCGAGACCGCTTCGCAGCTGCTGGCGATGGTAACGGAGCATGGCGCTTGCTTTTGCGTAGTAGCCCTCCTCCTGGAGACAGACCTTAACGCCGACGGAGGCAAGGCCCCAACGGCCGCAAGCATTGAGAAGCGTGGAGTGCTCGGTGGCATCACGCATCTCTGTGCCCTTACGTCTCGTGGGGAGGACGTAGTACTCCTTGGCCAGAGCCTCGATCCCCCATTGTGGCACGCGGCGTTCGATGCAGAATCTGACCAGGGCGTCGCCCAGCTTCACACGGTCCTCCAGCGCAAGGTCATGGTAAGTTAGAGCCCGGTCGTCCTCATCGCGCGTGGGGATGCCCTCGGCCTCCAGAAAGGTACGGCAGGCGTCCACGTCGCCGGTCATGCCCGGGAGGTACGGAGAGGACGCGTAGGAGAGCAGGACGGCCAAAGGTCGCGTCTCGCGCCCGAAGAACGATATCCCGCGGGTGGGTTCGACCGTACCGTCCTTCTTCCCATCATCGACGGGGATACGGTTCATGGCCTCGAGACGGCCGGTACGACGGTCCTGCATGTCCCCAACGGCACCAACGATGGCGATGGGGGCAGTCTCTCTCAGACCGGCCTCCCTGGCGACTAAGTAGGCCACAGTGGACCCCGAGCACTGAGAGCCGCCGTCCACGCCGAAAAGCTGGGGATTGAGATGCACTCCGTCGAGCTCGACACCGGTCATGGGATGGTGATGGTCGAGAATGACCGCCGGGATGCCAAGGGTGGCGATGTGGTCGAGCTGACCCGAGCCCAGGTCGACGAACACGGCGAGGTCACGACCCTTTGCGGCCCGCTCCACCTCGGGCAGCGTCTCTGCCGCAAACTGGCGCAGGTGGACGCACTTCGGGTCCGCACCGCGGGAACGGAGGACGCTGATAGCTATCGCCGCAGAGGTGATGCCGTCGGCATCGATGTGGCTCACCACGAGCGGATTCTTGGCACCCTCCATCGCGGAGAGCGCCTCTCGCACCCGTGCGTCACGTGACTCCATGATGATACCCTGCGGACGAAGGGTTATACCCCTTTACCCCTACTGGGCCGGTATGCAAACCTTTTTAAGGAATATGCGCACCATGGGAGGACGCGGGGGTACCCGAGCTGGCCAAAGGGGCCGGACTTAAGATCCGGTGGCTTAGGGCCTTCACGGGTTCGAAACCCGCGCCCCTGCACGTCTGCGGGAGCATGAGCGAAAGTCCCGTCCCCCGCACCAGTGCCCCGATAGCTCAGCTGGCCAGAGCGCTTCCTTGGTAAGGAAGAAGTCCCGGATTCGAATTCCGGTCGGGGCTCTTCAATTTTTTGACCCATCTAAGCTTAACGGCGTACGATAATGGATGTATATACAATTTATGTTAAACAGTCATAATGCTCGGCCACCAAGTAATCATTAAGGCCGACAGATGCCGGTCATCCGAGCCCTCCCCCAGGGTGTCTTGAATGACATATGATCAGTCCCATATCGCGAAACGGTTGGGCGTGGTGGTGGTGCTCACTATGGCCATTATATTCGTTCCAGCCGCCGCTACTGCCAGCCCTTTGCTTTTCTCGAGCCAGCTGTCCACCAGAGGTCCGCCACTTGTCGGGACGGTGCTGGGATGGCTGACGATCGAGTTCACGCTCGGTTTCATCACGGCATGCGCACTCGCTGCCCTTCACAAGCGACGCGATCACGAGAACTGAGCTCACGGCAGTTCGAAGCCCTTGGGCAGTCCATCGTGGACGGTGAACCCGCGGGAGCGGATGTCTGCGAGCAGGTCCGCCGTTCCCCGTGCATCGACGATGCCACTGAGCATGTACACGTCGCCCTGGTCCTGGACAACGGCAGTGACCATGTCGGTGTCGTAGTCGTTCTCGACCTCGAGGTAGATGTCCTTGCTGACGGCGTCGTGACGCTGGATGTCGTCGAAATACTCGTCGACCATGCCACGTCCCAGCTCGAGCAGCAGGCTCCCGTGGAGGCGGAGGTCCTGCCCGTGGTAGTGGGAGGCCATACCGGTGTACACGGCGTCGAAATGACCGGACGCCTCGGCCCTTGCACGCACGTCGGCCGCTAGCTCGAGGGCCTCGCTGGGCCCGAGGTTCGTCTCCTCGGCGACGAACAGGTCCGTGGCCGAGAGATAGGTGGCCCGGGCCGTGAAATTGATCATGAGACCGTCACCGCTGACGTAGAGCACCATGTCGTTGTCGTCGGCGGCAGCATCGGCTATGAGCGCGTCGAAGTCGTCCCCATAGTCCATGCGAGATAGAGCGGTCGGGCCGCCTTTTAAGTTTTGCCCACAACCGCGCCGGAACCGTTGCGGCAGATGCCCACGAAGTCCTTCACGATCCACTCGTTGCGTACCTCCGGGTGGAAGAGCACGCCCCACAATTGCCGCTCCGGATGCCTGAACGCCTCCGCCCGGTCCTCGGTCCCTGCAAGGAGCCTGAACCCGGGGGGCAGCGAGGGGCCGAGGTTGTGGAGGTGGTACGCCTCGAACGACCGTTCCTTGCCGAGCACCTCGTCGTCCTCCAGGACGGTCGTCTGCTGCATCCCGATGACGGGCCATGGAGTGACCTTGCCGCCGTGGAGGGCGGCGATGAGCTGGGAGCCGGCGCAGATGCCCAGCACGGGCGTCCGGACGTTCCGGAGCCAGTCGAGCTCGCCGAGCAGCCCCTGCCACGCGTGGTCCTTGATCGCTGTGCCGCAGAGCACGATGCCGTCGGCCGCCCTGCATGCCGCTAAAGACAGGTCGCTCAGGTGGACGGTCCCTGCCATCTCACCGGCACCCCCGACGATGGCCGACACCGGATGGACGAACTCGAACCGCGACAGTGACCCCCGCTCCCCGCACAGGTCGACGATGAGGATCATCTGTCCACCAGCCTCGCCTCCTCGATATGGAGCGTGCCGCTGTGGTCCGCGTACTCCACAGAGGTCTTATCGATGCGGATGCGTCTGGTGAACAGCGGGCAGTCGGTGACCAGCGTCTCCAGCTCCCCGCCCTCGCCCGACGGATTGATCTTGTATCGCTCCGCCAGCGTCGCGAGCTCGGTCACCTCGGCCGTACCGATGGTCCGGCCCAGCCACTCCTCGGTGAGGGGGTAGGCGAACACCCCCGTGACCATGACCTCGAACCCCTCGGCAAGTAGCAGGTGCATGTAGTCGAGCTGGTCGATCTGCCAGAGGGGGTTGACGCACCAGATGTCCAGCTCCCGGCAGATGCGCTGCACCCTAGTTGCCTGGTACACGGAGGCGATGGCGCCCGTCACCACGCCCTCGATACCGTGCTCGTCCCTGGCCCGCTCGATGGCCTGCTTCATGTCCTCGAGCTCGGCCTCCTTCTCGCCGGCCGTCGGTTGGACGATGAGCGGGATGCCCATGGACTCGGCCTGGAGGGCCGTGAGGTCGATGGCCGGCGTGTGGAACATGTAGCTCTCGGGATTCGAAGAGCGCAGGGTGATGAGGCACGCGACATCGTCGTGGGCAGCGGCGCGGTGGCAGGCGAAAACCGAGTCCTTCCCGCCGGAGAAGAGCACACCAAGCCTCATGGGGCCGGATGGCACCACATCCTTGAAAAGGTTACTGGCTCCGCGCGTCCAGCTCGGCGGAACCGTAGGCGTTGGCCGGCTCTCTCATGCCTGTCACGTACCTGTCGGTGGGGCCGTGGGACATCTCTTCCTCGATATTGCACATCCATCCGGGGCTGAGCGCGTTATGTCGCTGTATTTGAATAATCGTTCGGGGAACTATTACATGCTGCTCCCCGTGAAGGGGCAATTACCAGTAGCCCCTTTCTCCACGGTGCCGTCCTGGTGGACGGTGAGGTCGCAATAGCAGTCCTCACATCGGCCCCAGTGGACGTTGACGAGCCACGAGCCGTCGGGCTCCTCGAGACCGGTGACCCCGGATGTGCCGAGGTCGCCCACCGCTGACCCGAGGTCGGGGTAGGCGCTCTTTATGGCGTCGAGGACGTTATCGGGGACGTCCGCGTCGAGCGACCTGAGCGGCAGGTCGGTGGGGGCCGGAGTGGGTGTCAATGCCCGGCTGGCGGGGCAGTTGCCCTCCTTGGACTTCTCCACTGTACCGTTATCGTAAACTGTGAAGATGCAGTAGCAATCATCGCAGAATCCCCAGTGGACGTTCACGTACCAGATGCTGGCGTCCTCGACGGCATTGACCGTGTCGTCGTTGAGCTCTCCTGCGACATCACGGAGGTCGGGGTATGAATCGAGGACTGCCCTCAGCACGTCGGGCGGGACGTCTCCGACCACGGGGACCAGCGGCTGTGATGTGACAGTCTCCGGTGATGCCGTCGCGGGGACCGTCGGTGATGCTTCGGATCCCCCATCCCCGCCCAGGCACCCGCATACGAGAGCGAGCACGAGCAGGGAGGTTAAAAGGACCCGCGGGCCTGTCATGCACCCTCTGTGACGAGGATGGTTTAAATCTCTTGGGCAGGGTCGGCGGCCGTGGTGCGGTCCTCCGGGTACACGATCCGGAACACCTTGACGTTACCACCCGGAGATGTGTGGACGAGCTCCACCTCGTCGGATCCCTTCCCGTCCAGGAAGAACAACCGTGTGAAGAGCATGTCCTTGGCCTTGTCCTCCATGTACACCAGGATGTCCTTGGTGATGACCACCATACCGGGGATGATCGTGGCGTTCTGTCGGTTCGGGACGTCCATTACCTTTGGATTCCCTCCGAAGATGTAGTTGCCCAGGATGCCCTCGACGTCGGTATGGAACTCACCGTCATCGGTGAGGTTGCCCAGGCGGATGACGGGGATGAAGCGGAATTTCAAGTCCACCATGAGGTCGATTCGCGCCATAGGCTCTATGACCGTCCCGTTCGGCTGCCTGTACGGTACGTAGTTCATGAAGATGCCCGTCTGGCCGCCCCGGTCCTCGCCCGTCTCGAGTTTGTACAGGTAGGTGAACTTGGTGCCGCACGATGGCCTGACGCACTCGGGACCGGTCCGGTTCAAGTGGGCCACGGCGCACTCCTGGGGGATGCAGTCCTCTCCCACGCGCGAGATCCAGTAGAACTTGACCATGAGCCCCTTGTCGACGATTATGTAGGCCGGGCGGGACCTGCCCTCGGTGTGGTGGTCGATGAACACCTCGCCCTCGCACTGGGGCGGCGTGCCCCGGTCGCACTTGCGGAGCGAGAAGAGCTCGTCGTCACCGGTGCTCATCAGCAACCGGCCCATGTCGACGTTCACCGGGGCGACGTTCAGCCCGTCACCGGTCACGACGTCCCTACCGGCCACGTCCTTAACCCACCGGCCGTAGTCCCACCACGTGAACACGATGGCGTTCTCTTCTGTGTTGTTGCGCATGTAGAGGAGGGCGTTGAGCCATTCCTCCTCAGGTCCAAGGGGATCGGGTCCCAGGTCGGCGGGATCCGGGGCCGCGGGAGAGAAATCGTCCTTCAGCAGCCCGATGTAGAGAGTCAGGAGAGCGATGACGAGGATGCACGCGGCAAGGTCCCGGCGCATGGGCCCTCCGTGGGAGGGATGGTTTAAATGTGTTCTGGGGCCCGCCCGGGTACCGGCACGCCCCCCCCCATAGGGCTTAATGGTGCGGGCACCTTCACTTGGATATGGGGCCCGACAGCCATCCCGATCCCTTTGCAGGAAAGCGCCGCTCACGCTCGACATCCCGCTGCGTGCTCTGCCGCGGTACAAAGAACCTATGCGGGAAGCGCCGGTGCCCCGTCATCGCCCGGGCGATGGCCCTGTCTCGTACTGAACTGCAGGTCGTGGGGACCGAGGTGGCCGGCTCCTCCCCGCCGGGAGTGTTCGTGGGCAGGTACGGTTATCCGAAGGTGAGCGTGGGACCCATGCTCCCGCCGTACCACGGCGACACCGCGGTCCTGGACACACCCGAGGAATGGATGGGGCGCTCCATCCATGAAATAATCAGGTTCCGGTACTCGCTCCTGCGGGGGACGACCCCCGTCCCAGTGACCGACCCGGGCGGGAGCCGGCTTGTTTCCGACCTTCAGGAGGTTGCCCTCTCCTCCACGCCCGTGGACGCCGAGGCCCGGTTCACCAAGCGTCCCGGCGGGAAGATCAAGCTGAGCGCCAACGTCCAGCCCTTCGGCCCCTCGGCCCCCCTTCGGTCCTTCTCGGTCTCACCGGGGACCGCCGACCGACGGCTGGAGCGATCGTTCGGGGACACGGACCTCAAGGCAGCGGAGGCGGTGGCAGGACTCTACGATGGTGGGGTGCGGGTGAGCGCCATCCAGCGTGCCATGTCCATCGGTATGCTCGGTGTCGGCCGCCAGAGGAAGCTGGTCCCGACGCGGTGGAGCATCACTGCCACCGACTCGATCATCTCTGATACCCTGGTCGACAGGGTGAAGGACAATCCCACCATCGACGAGTTCAGGGTCCACACCTTCCACAACCTCGACAACATCTACACGGCGATCCTCATGCCCGCCAAGTGGGCCTTCGAGTGGACCGAGGCCTGGCACCCGTCCTCGGCCTGGAACATGGCCGGGAAGCGGCCGGGGATGATATCCGACAGCGAGCCCTACGAGGGACGGACGACCTATCCGCACATAGGAGGATGCTATTTCAGCACCCGGCTGGCTGTGGCCGAGCACCTGGCGTCCGAGGGGAAGCAGGCTGCAGCGCTCGTGCTCCGTGAGATCCATCCGGGCTACATCCTCCCTGTCGGCGTATGGAACGTCAGGGAGAGCATCCGGGCGACCCTCAACCAGCCCTACGAGGGCTTCGACGGGTTCGAGGGGGCTTTCCGCCATGCCCTGGACCAGCTCACCATCGCACGGGAGCACTGGGTGGCTACCTGCGACCTCGTCAAGGACTCGCTCTACCAGAAGCGTCTTACCGACTACATGGGGGCGAGCGCCTGAGCCGGGATGTCCGGGTGAGACCTCAGCGGTGCACCACGGCCCTCTCTTCGAGCGGGCTCCCGGGACTACGGTACGCGCTCAATCCCTACCTGGGGTGCGCCCATGCCTGCGCGTACTGCTATGCCCCGGCCACCCTCCGCCGTCCCGAGCTGACTGGGACATGGGGGGATGAGGTGTACCCGCGTAACAACATCATCGACGTGCTCGCACGTGAGCTCAAGAGACGAGAGCCAGGTCTCGTGGGCATCGGGACGGTCACGGATCCCTACCAGCCTGCCGAGCGCACCTACCGCCTCACCCGGGGATCGGTCTCGCTGCTGGCGTCATCGAGATTCCCGTTCCAGGTCCATACCAAGTCCGACCTGGTGCTCCGGGACCTCGACCTCCTCGTCCGCGCTGGCGGACGGGCTTCCGTGGGGATCACGGTCACGACGCTCGACGAGGATGCAGCGCTACGGATCGAGCCGGGGGCTTCGCCCCCTGCGAAAAGGGCAGCGGTCCTGCGACGGTGCGCAGCGGAGGGCGTGGCGACATGGGTGTTCCTGGGTCCGGTCATCCCCGGACTGAACGACTCCCCTGCCTCATTGCGAGCTGTCGTCGATCTGGCAGCAGGGACCGGGTCCCATATCATGCTCGACCGGCTCAACCTGCGTCGAGGCGTGCTCGACCGACTACGTCCGGTGATGCCATCCTTACGGCCTGACGACCTGTCCCCGGCATGGTGGCAGCGAGTGATGACCACGGTCTCTGTGGCCTGCAAGGAGGCGGGCCTGCCCTGGCGGTCCGCGTTCTGAGGGACGATCAACTGACGCTCGCGCGTCCCACTGCGACCGCTCCGTCCCTTTCCATGGCCACGTCCCGTCCGTCGAGCCTGATGGCAACCACTTCCACGGGCGCATGGACGCGGAGGGAGATGAACCGTAGCTCGTCCGCGTACCCATCATGGACGACCTCGCGACGCACATCGGCAACACCATCGTTGATGGTGCAAATGATCCGTGTGAGCTGATAATCCCCGTGCTCGTAAGCAAGCGACCTGCCGTCGTCATCATACACCTCGCACACGGCCTCCCCCTCGGTGGGAGCGAACACATGGAGCGTGAGCTCGTCGCCCCGCTCCTTTGTGCTCGCGCCGTAGTTGCGTGCAGGGATGATGGCCCCCTCGCGAGCGTAGAGCGGCAGCGTGCCCAATGGCGCATACGCCACGATGTGACAGCAACCCTCGTGCCGCTCACCCGTCCACCAGTCGGTCCAAGTGCCCGCGGGAAGGTACACGAGCCTGTGCCGACGGCCGGGGAGGTACACAGGCGCCACGAGGAGATCACGCCCCCAGAGGTACTGATCGTCGCACCGGAGCGTCTCTGGATCGTCCGGATGCTCCACAAGGAGCGCCCGCATCACCGGTACTCCGGTGAGCGATGCCTCGCGGAAGCAGCCGTAGGTGTAGGGCAAAAGCTCGTACCGGAGGCGGATGTACCGGCGACAGATGTCCTCTACCTCAGGGCCGAAGGACCAGGGCTCCTGGTCCTCCTTCTCCCTGGTGTGCGCGCGGAAGAACGGGCTGAAGGCGCCCAGCTGCGTCCATCTTACGAAGAGCTCGGCAGAAGGATGGTAGTTGAACCCGCCGACGTCCGTTCCCACGAACGGCACGCCGGACAGGCCGAGGTTCAGGCACATGGGCATGGCCATGAGGAGGTGCTCCCAGATCGCACCGTTGTCACCGGTCCACACCGCAGCATAGCGCTGGATGCCCGTGAAACCCGCCCGCGTGAGCAGGAAGGGCCGCTCATCGGGCCGGGCCTGTCTGAGGCCGTCCACGGTGGCCGCTGCCTCGAGCAAGGCATAGATGTTATGGACCGTGGCATGAGCGCCGGTGGCGTGCATGACGTCATCGGGAAGAGTGTTATCGGGCTTATCGAAGGTCGCAGGCTCGTTCATGTCGTTCCAGATACCGGCCAGCCCCTGCGCGATCCACTGCGCGTTCAGCCCAGCCCACCAATCGCGCACGTCCGCCCGAGTGAAATCGGGGAACCCGGCGCGCTTGGGCCAGACCTTGCCCAGGTACACCTCGCCCGTGGGTGTCGTACAGAAGTACCCGCGCTCGAGCCCCTCCACCCATACCGGGTACCGTACGCTCTTGGAGATCCCAGGGTCCACGATCGTCACCAGATCAAACCCGTCCTCTTGCAGGTCTGCGATGAGCCCTTCCGGATCGGGGAACTCCTTCCGGTCCCAGGTGAAGCACCGGTACCGGTCCATGTAATCGATGTCCAGCCAGATGGCGTCACAGGGGACGTCCTTCTCGCGGAAGGTCCGGGCGAGCTCGCGCACCCGGTCGGCCGGGTGATAGCTCCAGCGGCACTGGTGATACCCGAGAGACCAGAGCGGTGGCAGGGGCATGTGACCCGTGAGGTCGGCGAGGCGTCGGAGGACGTCCTTTACGGTGGGGCCCTCAAGCACGAACAGGCCCGCAGGACCACCGGTCGCGCCGAAGGCGATGTCGCCGTTACCGCTCCTGTCCAGCACCATATAGGTGCGCTGGACGTTGTCGAACAGGATTCCGAAGGCCCGCCCGCGGCAGAGCACGATGACGAAAGGATGCGACTGGTACAGCCGTCGAGTGGCCGATGTGTGGTCCCCGTTGGCGTCCGTGTTCCAGTTCTCCAGCATCTCGCCGGTCTTGTCCAGGAAGCCGGTCCGCTCCCCCCCGCCGTAATACGACGAGCCTTGCTCGACACGTCCGTCGATGGTGATAGAACCGTCGTCTTTGCGCGACGCACGCAGCTCCGTCAGGATGGGTCCGCCCCCGATACGAGACACGTCCACCCTGTCCCGGTTCCTATCAACGCTCACCCGAAGATCCTCCGTGGCGTACGCCGGTCCCGTGGAGAGCCGTTCCTCTGAGGGTGGGATCCCATCACCTGTAGGGACCACTGCAAAAGAGTCGGGCCCCTCCTCGCCGAACCGGATGCGGGTGATGCCCGTAGCGGGAAAGGTGACCATCGCAGGTGCCAGGGGCGTTGGTGGTGATGGTTGATCAGGCTCGGAGATCCTGCCTGTCATGCTCCCTGTCCATGGCCCATTCCTTTATATCTGGTATCCCAGCGGATGGATAAGCGTCATAAACGATGAGCGACTAGTAGTATGTATGCAGGGATCCTCTCACGGCTCGCCACGCATCTGTATCCGCGACGGCCAGCAGTACTACAAGCAGGACTGCGAGATGAAAAGGTGCCTCGACATCGCTCGATGCTGGCCACCCGAGGACGAATCTGGCAACCAGGGAGTTCAGCAGGGCATCTTCCAGTTCTGAGCCGAGCCTAGCAGCTCTTCATCCGCCGGGCGCTCTCCTCCAGCGCGGCGATACCGGGGAGCACCCTCCCCTCGAGGAAGGACATGGACGCCCCACCTCCCGTGGAGACATGGGTGACATCGTCGGCAAAACCCATGCCCTCGATGGCCGCTGCCGAGTCGCCGCCACCGATGATGCTCACTGCCTCGGAGCCGGCGATCGCTCTGGCAACTGACCTCGTACCGTTGGCGAAGCGTTCCCACTCGAACCTGCCCATGGGCCCGTTCCATACCACGGTGCGAGCGTCTGCGATGATGGACTCGTACAGCTCCATGGTCTTTGGGCCTATGTCCAGCCCGATATCGGTCTCACCGATACTGTCGACGTCGACTTCCCGGGCCGTAGCCTCGGGCTCCATGTCGGCCGCCACGGTCGTGTCGACAGGGATCGTGATCTTGGGATCGGCAAGGAGCTCGCGCGCCAGATCGAGCTTGTCCACCTCCACGAGGGACCTACCGGTGGTCTTTCCCTGGGCGCGGAGGAACGTGTACATCATGGCGCCGCCGATGAGGATGCGGTCCACCTTGCCGAGTAGGTTGCGGATCACCTCGATCTTATCGGACACCTTGACACCACCCATGATTGCGACGAACGGGTGCTCGGGCACAGCGAGCGCCGCTCCCATGACATCCAGCTCCTTCTGAACAAGGAGGCCCGCTGCCGCGGGGAGCAGGCGTGCTACCGCGTCCACCGACGCGTGTGCTCTGTGACATGTGCCGAAGGCGTCGTTGACGTACACGTCGCCGTAAGCGGCGAGCTTTGCGGCGAACGCGTCGTCGTTGCCCTTCTCCTCGACATGGAACCTGAGGTTCTCCAGCATGATGATGCGGTCGTGGGGTATGTCCACCGCGATGCAGTCGTGCACCTTGGCCACGGCTATGCCCAGGAGGTTACCTAGACAAATGGCCACAGGGTCCATCCGGAGCGAGTCGACCACCTTCCCCTTGGGCTTGCCGAGATGGCTGCACAGCACGACCTGCTTCGCACCCCGCTCCAGGATTGTGCGGATGGTGGGCAGGGCAGCACGGATGCGCTTGTCGTTGGCGACCTCACCGTCGTCGGTGAGGGGGACGTTGAAGTCGACGCGCACGAGGACGCGCTTGTTCGCAAGGTCGAGGTCATCGAGGGTAAGGAACTCCATGGCCGATCGGTTGGCACGAGCAGGTTCGCGTTTAAAACACTTTCCCTGGTGCGTGAGCTTGCTCCATGGCCGCCCGGGCCCGCTCTTTTCAGCAATGTTTATATAGCGGCTGCCCAACCGACGGGCACTGGATGGATGGGGAAACGTTTTATCGGGAAGACATCGAGCTGGCTCTCGACGGGTACATGGATGTCTACCATGCCCGGGACCCAGGACCGCTCGAGCACCGGGACATCGAGGACCACGTGGTATCCTACATCGAACAGTCGTACCATGAGCTCGCTGACCCTGAGGACGTGACCCTGAAGATCTACCTGCCCGGTGTCGAGCGGGACGAGTCGATGGAGGACGCTCTTACCGAGTCGATCCATAACTACTTCGAGTTCACGGAGCGGGAGGCGCGCAAGGAGCTGCGCCATCACTACTTCAAATCTGCCGGATTGGCGGTCATGGGAGCAGGGTTCATCGCCGGGAGCGCGTTCGTGCCGGTACTGGCCGGGGTGGGCATTGGCGCCTCGATCGCTGCCGAGATCATAGGCATTGGTGGCTGGGTCGGCGAGTGGAACGCTATCTCCAACATACTCTTCGATAGCGGGGACAAACGTGGGACTGTCGCTATGTACGACCGGCTCTCCGAGGCAAATGTCGAGTTCGTGTACGACTAACCGTCCAGATTCTTCGACCACGCGTCGAGCTTCTCGTTGAGCACCTCTGAGCTCTCGAGGACCTTGTCCTGCGTGATCTCGAAGTCGAATATCAGGGACTCGATACCCAGGATCGTCACCGCAAGGATGGTCATGCAGAACACCATTGAGATGATGCCCCGGTTCACCCTCATGACCGACAAGAACTCGTTCTGCATGAACGAACCCATGGGGATATAGACGGCACAGATGAGAAAGGCAAGAACCAGGATGCCGGTGACCGTCACGGTGTATACACCGGAGATGCGCTGCTTAGATTTTTCCATTGCCACCACCTGAATGAATAGGGTATTCTCAAACTTTATATCACTCAGTTTTTCTCTGCGGCGGTCCCGCGGTCCGTGGAAAGGTTTTTATCACTGCATGGCCGTCTCTTGTGCAAAGGCCATGGTCGCCTCGTGCGCGGTCGGGCCAGGGGGCATCGTTCTGGGTCCGGACGAATCCGATGGGAGAGGTCGGCTCATCCGTGAGCTCGGGGACCTTCGCAGGCTCATCGCTGAACTCGAGGAGGAGGAACTGCGTCGTGCGACGACCGAGAGGGAGCTCGCTGCGAGCGAGAAGCGGTACCGCTCCATATTCGAGCTCTCCCCCGAGACCATCGTCATGCTCGACCGGACGGGGACGGTGCTCGATATCAACGAACGGGTACATGACCTGGTAGGCTACGCGCCCAAGGAGATCATCGGCAAGCGCCTCATCGCCCTCCCCTTCCTCACGCGAGAGAGCAAGCTAACGGCAATCGCCAGGTTCGCCAAGCGCATGAGCGGGAGAAAGGTCGGACCATACGAGCTCAAGTTCGTGACCAAGGACGGCGACTATGTGATCGGTCTCGTACAAGCGACCCCCATCAAGGACGAAGAGGGCAGCATCGACGGCGACCTCGTGATGGTCTCAGATATCACGACACGCAAGTACGCGGAGGAGCGCAGGTTGCATGACAGGGGGCTGTACAAGGGTATCGCCGATAACACCCAGGATGGCCTGGTGGTCATCATCGGCGGGAAGATCACCTATGTCAACGACCGGGTCAAGCAGATCCTCGGCTACTCGAAGAGTGAACTGGAGGGAATGAGCGGCCTCGACCTCGCGCCTCCCGAGGAGCACGACCGCATGAAGAGCTTCATGGAACGGGTGTTACGCAAGGGCGCACCGCCGGAGATGCTCGCCTTCTGGGCAGTGTGCAAGGACGGTACCAGGCGCTACGTGCAGTACCGGTATTCCTCATTGCACCTCGGTGAGGGCGAGGACGGATACCTCGTCGTCATCACGGACATCACCGAGCGCAAGCGTGCCGAGGAAAAATTGGAGAAGAGCAAGGACCGATTCAGCACCATCTTCCACGCCGCCCCCGTGTCTCTTTGGGAGGAGGACCTGAGCGAGGTAATGGAAGCTGTCGATCGTGTCAAGGCGTCGGGCGTGAGGGATTTCCGCAGCTATCTGGAGGGACACCCTGAGTTCATCCGGAAGGCTGCAGGGATGATTAAGGTCGTCGACGTCAACGAGGCAACCCTCCGAATGTACGGTGCCCGTACTAAAGAGGAGCTCCTCGGTTCCTTGTACAAGGTGTTCACACCCGAGTCGTTCGACGTTTTCAGTGAGGAGCTCATAGCCATTGAGAAAGGGAAAACGTACTTCGAGGCCGAGGCTGTCAACAAGACCCTCCAGGGTAAGCGAATGGATATCCTGATAACACTTTCAATACCGTCTGGGACGACCGGATTCAAGAGCCTGATAGTGGGCATTATGGATATCACGGCCCGCAAACAGGTGGAGCAAGAGCTCAAGGAGAGCCGTGCCCTCTACAAGACAGTAACGGAGAGCACCAAGGACGGCCTCGTCCTCATCCGCGAGGGACGGATGGTGTACGCCAACGACCGGGTGTGCGATATCCTCGGGTATTCACACGAGGAGTTCAAGGTGCTCTCAGGCCTGGATCTCGCGGCACCGGAGGAGCGGCCACGGTTGATGGACTTCATGAGACGTGTCTTGAAGGAGGGCGAACCCCCTGGGGAACTGGAGTTCTGGATCGTCCGGAAGGACGGTGAACGGCGGTGTGTCCAGTACCGCTACTCGCCCATCGCCAACGACGAGCGGGGAGCGGGATACCTCGTGCTCGTCACCGATGTCACGATGCGAAAGCATGCTGAGGAGGAGCTCAACAGCTGGTTGTTGCTCGAGAAGGTCATCGCTGACATATCCTCCCGCTTCGTCGGTGTGTACGACATGGACGAGGCCATCGACGCCACCCTCGAGGACATGGGGACCATGAGCGGTGCGGGCCGTGCCTACATCTTCTTCATGAGCGAGGATGGTACGACCATGGACAACACAAATGAATGGTGTGCCGAGGGCATCAGCTCGAAAAAGGACACGCTCAAGGGAGTGCCTTCCTCGATCTTCCCCTGGATCAATGCACGGCTCCGTCGCGGCGAGGTCGTGCACGTACCCGATGTGGCGAAATTGCCATCGAAGGCGATTGAGGAGAAGCGTGCCCTCGAGGAACATGGAGTGAAGTCCATCCTCGCACTGCCCTTGATGGTCCACGGTACGCTCGCCGGCTCAATCGGTCTGGACAACCTCAACGAGGGTGGTGAGTGGCACGAGGACGTCCTCACCCTCTTGAAGAGGACCTCGCGTGTCATCAGCAACGCCCTCGAGCGCTGGCGCGCCGAGGAAGCGCTCGTCAGGAGCGAACGCAAGTACCGCACCCTCGTGGAGACGCTCCCTCAGCGTGTCTTCCACAAGGATCGGGACTCAGTCTACATTTCGTGCAACGAGTGCTATGCTCGCGACCTCGGTATTGCTCCCGACGAGATAGCGGGGAGGACAGACCTCGAATTCTACCCGAAGGCTCTTGCACAGAAGTACCGTGCTGACGATAGACGCATCATGGAGAACGGGCGGATCGAGGAGCTCGAGGAGCGGTACATCAAGGACGGCAAGGAGGTCTGGATCCGCACCGTCAAGGTCCCCGTCAAGGACGGGGATGGGAACGTCATCGGTGTGATGGGCATATTCTCGGACATAACCGAGCAGAAGAGAGACCAGGACGACCTCCGGAGGGAGCACAAGCTCCTCTCCCGTGTCGCTGAGAAGATACCTGCCGCTATCGTCGTCGCTGACCGCAAGGGCCGCATAACGTTCGCCAATCAACGAGCGGAGGACGTTCTGGGCCTAACGAAGGACGCGATCACCCAGCTGACCTACAATGCACCCGAATGGAAGATCACTGCCATCGATGGCAGACCACTACCCGAGGAGAAGCTACCCTTCAGGTTGGTCCGGGACTCCAAGCGGTCCCAATCGGGGATACTCCTCGCCATCGAGTGGCCCGGGGGCAAGCGCGTTGGCATCTCCACGGACGGATCCCCGATCATGGGCTCGGAGGGCGAGGTCGATGCGGTGGTGTTCACCTTGAAGAACGTGCCCCTCAAGCGAACGAGAACGCGTGGGAAAAAGGATGTGGATAATGGCCTCACGGGGAGACGGAAGGGCTCTACAAGGTCCCGCTGACAGCTTTATTAAGCATGAAAGGGCACTTTGGTCTATGGTCCTCAGGAAGCTCTCCCGTCTTCTCGCGCCCGATGTGTTCAACGAGCTCGAATCGCTCCGCTCGCACAACGAACAGCTCGTGGTCATCCAACGGTACAGTGACGTCGAGAAGACCAAGCTCTACGAAGCGAACCAGCTCCTTTCCCGGCGCCATGTAGAGAGCAAGCGGCTGCTGGCCGATATGATCTCAGGCTTCGAGGATATCTTCGAGGAACAGTTCATCTCGCAACGTGGAGCCCTCCCGCCCGTCGAGCAGAACGAGTTCCCGGAAACGGCCGAGATCGACGACGAGGACGACGATTGGCGTACCTAGACGGTCATGATTTCCTGCCGCTATCGTCGTGTAGAACAATCCTTCTAGGCCGAGTCTTCCTGAGGCGTCCACACCTGTGCGTTCTCGGGCGCAGCCTGCTGCTCGCCACCCTGGTAGGCCGTCTGTTCGGTGGCTGCCGGGACGAAGAACGGACCGCTGGCGAAACCTTCCTGCTGGCCCTCCTGCGTGGGATACCCGGCGCCGTAACCGTATGACGCGTTATCTGTGGATGGGTACGAGGTGGAAGGTGCGAACTGGAAGCGCATGTCCACGAGCTCCTCCGATGAGCCCGCCTTGTAGTACTGGGACATCAGCTCGTCATCCTCGACCATCTCGGCGGCCTTGCCTTTCTCCGGCTCATCCTCCTCTATGATACTCTTTGCGAGCATCCCGACGCCTGCGAGGAAGAGGAGGAAGGGGAACACCATCACGATCTTCACCATCAATGTAGGGTCCGTGTAGTAGTAGAAGGTCGCCTGACCGAGGAGGTTGAAGCCCGGCTTCACTGCATCATAGCACTTCTGCATGTTCGACTCATCCGATATCATTGTATTGCATGTCTGCATACCGAGCCGGGGAGTGTTAAGGCCAATCACTCCGGCGACATTGGTGATGCAGCCGTCGCGCAGGTCTGGATTGCGTACTTCGTCGCATGCATCGAGCGCGCTCGGGGGGAACGACTGTGCTACGTCCTTGGAGACCGCGACGAAGCACGCGTCCCGCTCAGCAGCATCCACGATCGAAGCACAATTGGACAGGTCGTCGGAAGAGATAGCCATGAATAGGACAAGAATTAGTGTCATGACTATCGTTTTGGTGCCCATGGTCCTTCCACAACCCCGGGGGTAATTCATTTCCTATTAATATATATTAAGTCACTCCTAGTATAAAAAGCTGCCCCGGGGGGAACCGGATCACTGCTGGTATTGGAAGCCTTCAATCTGCTGGGATGGATCGGTGATAGTGTCCCCCGAGGTGAAGGATATTTCCTCCCCGCCCAAGGACGAGCCGCCCTCGTACCAGAACTGCTGGAACTGGTCACCGGAACCTCCGGGTGGTATGTACTCATCGTACATCATCTGGCGCTGCTCCTCGACCTCGGCCTCCTCGGAGGACTTCTTCATGGAAAATACTATGTAGATGACACCGAGGATGAAGATCAGGAGCGGGATGGACATCACGCCCATGATGATGATGCTTGGATCGGACCAGTAGAGGAAGCGTATACGGCCCGTCCCCGAGAAGTAGGGCGAGATACCATCGAAGCACTCGGCACGGTCCTCTTTGAGAGTATCGCAGATCTCCAACGCCCCTGTCTGGTTCACCAAGACGATGAACTTGATGATCGCGATGTTGCACCTGTCACGTGTGAGTGTGCTCTCGATATTGGCGCACGCTCCCGGAGCCTCCTTGGGGAGCTTCGAGGCGATGATGGGGGCCACCTGGTAGTAGCACTGGTCCCGCTCCTCCGGTGAGGACTGCTTAGGGCACTCTTCGATGAAACGGTAGGAGAGGGCAGGTATAAGCAGGAGGAGCAAGATGGCGACGAGGACCCTTCCCCTCATAGTACAGCTTAGACGGTTAATCTTTATTAAGGCTAGGGAGAGGGGGCTCACTCCGCGTAGGTTATGACCCGTGCGATGGAAACGACGCTGTTGTCCTCGCGAAGGTCGATGACCCGTACACCGCGGGCCTGCCGTCCCTGCTTAGAGACCTTCCCGGCCTCGAGCTTGATGGTGACCCCTTCGGACGTGATGACGAGGAACTGCTCGTCCTCGGCGAAGAAGCGCATCCCGACGAGGGTGTCCGTGCGCCCGAGCTTGATCGCGATGATGCCCTTGCCGCCGCGGTGCTGGTGGCGCAGCTGACTGGGTGCGACACGCTTGCCCTTGCCCTCCGTTGTGACGAAGAGGAGGGTTCGCTCCTTGTCGACCAGGGCCATGGCAACGACCTTGTCGCCCCGGGTGAGCTTCATGCCCCGGACCCCCTGCGATGCGCGGCCCTGGGCACGGACCTCGGTCTCTGGGAAGCAGATCATCTGGCCGAACTTGCTGGCAAACACGACCTCTTGGTCGCCGTCGGTGAGGCGCACGTCAACGACGTCGTCGCCCTCCACGACATTGATGGCCCGCAGGCCCTGTCGGCGTGAGCCGTACTCCTTGAGCTCCGTCTTCTTGATGCGGCCCTGGCGGGTGGCGAACACCAGGTGCATCCCCTCCTCCTCGAAGTCCTTGACCCGTATCATGGCCGAGATGAGCTCGTTCTGGAGCTTGGGGATGACGTTCACCACGGATGTTCCCTTAGCCTGACGCCCCAGCTCGGGAACGCGGTAGGCCTTATCGAGGAACATCTGGCCGTTCTCGGTAAAGAACACCAGGTAGTCGTGTGTGGAGCATACCAGACATTCGATGACGTAGTCCTCATCCCTAGTGGTCAGCGAGCCTTTGCCCACACCGCCGCGACCCTGGACACGGAAAGCGTCCACCTTCTGCCGCTTGATATAACCCTGGGATGTGAGAGTGACGACCACGTCCTCCTCCGGGATGAGCGCCTCGATGTCGATGTCGTCCAACTCGCCGGGAACGATCTCTGTTCGCCGTTCGTCACCGTACTTCTCCTTGAGCTCGATGAGCTCCTTCTTGATGATGGCCAACCGCTTCTTTTCGTCGGCGAGGATGGCCTCGAGCTTCTTGATGCGCTTGCGAAGCTCCTTGGCCTCGTTCTCGACCTTCTGCCGCTCCATGCCGGTCAGGCGTGAGAGCTGCATGGCGAGGATGGCGTTGGCCTGGACCTCGGAGAGCTTGTAGCCTTTCATGAGGCCGCTGCGTGCGGTGTCGACGTCCTTGGCCTTGCGGATGAGGTCGATGACCTTGTCGAGGTTCGCGAGGGCGATGAGCAGGCCCTCAAGGATGTGGAGGCGTGCTTTTGCCTTCTTGAGCTCGAATTGGCACCGTCGCGTGACCACTTCTAGGCGGTGGTTGATGAAGTGACGGATCATCGCCTTGAGGGGCAGCCGTTTGGGTTCGTTGTCCACGAGCGCCACCGTGTTGACGCCGAAGGTGCTCTGCATGGCCGTGTGCTTGAACAGCTGGTTCTGGACCACGTCGAGCTGGGCGTCGCGGGAGAGCTCGATGACGATGCGCATTCCCTGCCTGTCCGACTCGTCACGGATGTTCGAGATGCCGATGATCTTCTTATGGTTGGCGAGCTCGGCCATCTTCTCGATGAGGCTGGCCTTGTTGACGTAGTAGGGGAGCTCGGTGACGATGATGGCATGGCGGCCCTTGCGGACCTCTTCTACCTGGGTGCGTGCCTTGACGATGATGCGGCCGCTGCCGTGCTCGTAGGCGTTGCGGATGCCGGCCATACCCACGATGATACCGCCGGTGGGGAAGTCGGGCCCCTTGACGACCTGCATGAGCTCGTCCAGCTCGGCTTCCGGCTTGTCGATCACCAGCACGCACGCGTTCAGGACCTCGCGCAGGTTGTGCGGCGGGATGTTCGTGGCCATGCCCACAGCGATACCCGAGGAACCGTTGAGGAGGAGATTGGGAAGGATTGAGGGGAGCACGATAGGCTCTTGGAGGCTCTCGTCGAAGTTGGGACGGAAATCAACCGTCTCCTTGTCGATGTCCTTGAGCAGCTCAATGGCGACCTTCGTGAGACGTGCCTCAGTATAACGCATGGCGGCGGCCCGGTCGCCGTCGATGGAGCCGAAGTTGCCGTGGCCGTCCACCAGTAGGTAGCGTAGGGAGAAGTCCTGGGCCATCCGGACCATGGTGTCGTAGACCGCCGTGTCGCCATGCGGGTGGTACTTACCCAGCACCTCGCCCACCACGCGGGCCGACTTCTTGTGGGCCTTGTTCGGAGTGAGTCCGAGCTCCATCATGGCGTAGAGGACGCGCCGGTGCACGGGCTTGAGCCCGTCCCGGACATCGGGCAGGGCCCTACCGACGATGACGCTCATGGCATAATCGATGTAGGACTTCTGCATCTCGTCCTCGATCTCGATGTTGAGGGTCTTTGCAGAGACCGGGGCCGGCTTTTTATTCTCGCTCTTCTTCTTGGCCATGCTCGCTCCCTCAGATGTCCAGGTTCACGACGAGCTTCGCGTGCTCCTCGATGAACTTTCGCCGCGGCTCGACCTCGTCGCCCATGAGGATGGTGAAGATCTGGTCCGCTGCCACGGCATCGTCGATGTTCACCTTGAGGAGGATGCGCGTCGCAGGGTCCATTGTGGTCGTCCAGAGCTGCTCGGGGTTCATCTCCCCGAGACCTTTGTAGCGCTGGATGCTCGATCCCTCGCCAATCTCCTTGAGCGCCTTGTCGAGCTCTTCGTCGTTGAAGGCGTAGATGCCCTTCTTCCCCTTCTTGACCTGGTAGAGGGGCGGTTGGGCGATGTACATGTGCCCCTCCTCGATGAGGGGGCGCATGTAGTTGTAGAAGAACGTGAGCAGGAGGGTGCGGATGTGCGAGCCGTCGACGTCCGCGTCGGTCATGATGATGATGCGCTCGTACCTGAGCTTGGCGATGTCGAAGTCCTCGTCGATGTTGGTACCCAGCGCGGTGATCATGGCCTGGATCTCGGTGTTGGCCAGCACCTTGTCGAGCCGTGCCTTCTCCACGTTGATGATCTTCCCCCGGAGGGGGAGGATGGCCTGGAAACCGCGGTCCCGGGCCTGCTTGGCCGAGCCACCGGCGGAGTCACCCTCCACGATGTACAGTTCGGTGCCCTCCATCGCACGGGTCGAGCAGTCCGCGAGCTTACCCGGCAGCGCCGTGCCCTCGAAAGCGCTCTTTCGCCGCGTCAGCTCCCGGGCCTTGCGGGCCGCATTCCGGGCCTTGGCCGCGCTGAGGACCTTCAGGATCAGCGATTTCGTGATCATGGGGTTGGTCTCGAGGAAGTGGCCGAACTCGTCGGTCGTGACGGTGTCCACGATGCCTCGGACCTCGGTATTGCCGAGCTTGGTCTTGGTCTGGCCCTCGAACTGTGGATCGGTGAGCTTCACACTAATGACCGCTGTCAGACCCTCGCGGATATCGTTCCCGCTGAGGCTCGGCGCATCCTCCTTGAGCTGGCCGGTCTTGCGTGCGTATTTGTTGAACACCTTGGTGAGGGCCGAGCGGAAACCCACCAGGTGGAAGCCGCCTTCCTTGGTGTCGATGTTGTTGGCAAAGGAGTAGACGTTATCGGCGTAGTCGGTGTTGTACTGGATGGCGCACTCCACCTCAACGTCCTTCTCGCTCTTTTTGAAGTAGACGACGTCGTGGACGGGGGTCTTGTTCTCGTTGATGTACTCCACGAAGGAGGATATGCCGCCCTCGTACTCGAACACCTGCGTGCGGTTGGACCGCTCGTCGTGGATCGTGATGTTGAGGCCATTGTTGAGGAAGGCGAGCTCGCGCAACCGGTGTGCGACCACGTCGAATGAGATGATTGTCTCCTCGAAGATATCGGTATCCGGCTTGAACCACACCTTTGTCCCGGTATCCTCCGCCTCCCCGACGACCTCCACATCGGCGGACGGCACCCCGCGTGCGTAGCTCTGGCGGTGTATCTGGCCGTCACGGCGGACCTCGACCACCAGCTGCTCGGAGAGCGCGTTCACGACCGACACGCCCACACCGTGCAGACCTCCTGAGACCTTGTAGCCCCCGTCACCGAACTTGGCGCCCGAGTGGAGCTTGGTCATCACGACCTCGAGAGCGGACTTCTTCTCGGTGGGGTGCATGTCCACCGGGATGCCCCGCCCGTTGTCTGTGATCTCCACTGAATCGCCGTTCTTTATGAGTACGGCGACCTTGCTGCAGTGACCGGCGAGATGCTCGTCGATACCGTTATCTACCACCTCGAAGATGAGATGGTGAAGGCCCGTGGTTCCCGTGCTCCCGACGTACATGCCGGGGCGCTTCCTGACGGCCTTGAGCCCCTCAAGGACCTTTATCTTTGACGCATCGTAGGCCTTCGTCACGTGTATATTCGCGGGGGGTACCTTTTTAAGGATTTGCTAGCCGAAATACGATGTAAATGCCGTTTATTATCACTATTTACGTAGTTTCTCACCCGAATTATAGATGTTTTCCGCAGAAGTGTGGGGTGTAGTAGCGAGGTCGTAACAAAAAGTGGTTTTCTGAGACCGGGAAGGGGGTGGTTTACGCCCGTGTTCCCTCGTGAAGCCGGTCCAGATCCGCGATCCCAAGAAGCTCCATAGCGGCGGCTGTGGCTGCTAGACGGGCTGTCGCACGGGTAGTGCCTGCACCCACGACGACGACGTCATCGTGGCCGGGCTTTCTCCCTTTCAGGATAGCGCGGAGCGTCCGCCGGTTGAACTGGATGCCCTCGGGCATGACATGACCGCGCCCTGGCTCCGTTATGAACACAGATGCTCCGCTCCCGCCTGCCCTCACGGCAGCATCGTGGAGCGCTACAGTGTCCTCCAGCCGATGCCTGGCCCCACGGACCACTACGAGCGCATGACGCCCTGGTGCGGTGATGCCGCGTGCATTGACGAGCACGGGACCGTCGATTGCAGCACGTGTGACCGCATGGCCCTCCTCGGAGACCTCGTGACCCGTTGAAAATGGACGTGCGAGGCCCTTGTCGACCAGCCGGGTGAGGAGCTTTCTCATGTGCCCGCTCCCAAGCCCCATCTCATCCCCCAGACGTTTTCTCCCCGCGGCCTTGCGGGCAAGAAGATGGAGGGCTAGATACGCGTGGGCGGGGCAATCATGGGGAGGGATCCTCGTAGTCATCGTATAAGGCCCCCTATAATAGTACGGCGTAGGAGAGCGCCCCTGCTGCCGCTATGGCATAGCCAAGGAAGCCGCCGAGGTCGTACCCGTCCTTACCATCATGGTCATGGTCCTTCTCGTAGCCACGGTCATCATCATCATCGTGGTGGTGATCGTCGTCGTAGTCTTCCTTTTTCCCCTTCCGCTCGGCTGAAGGGTGGGCGCGCTTGCCCGCAGGGTCCTCGTCCTTCTTCGCGGACCCTTTCTTCTTCTTCTCCTTGCCCTTCGTTGCCTTGCTGCCGCCGAAGAAGTGTTTGTCGAGGGAATCACCGACCTCCTCGTTGTACTTCTTCTTCCCCTGCTCCTTGAGCACGTATGCGGAGTAGCCTACGTGGTACCCAAGACCGGTGGTGATTACGTAGGCGCCCTTGATGGTGGGGAGGGCGGCCTCGAGAAGAGGCGTCGCATGGATGCCGACGAGCATACCTAGAGTGCTGTACAGGGTCCGCTCCCAGTACACCCCTAGATCCTCGGTGAAGTACTCCGACATCTTTTTCACCCGTTCTTCTGGGCCGGTTCATCCCGCAATGTTTAAATGTATTTCGTATTTTATGGGCGCGGCCCCCATTAACGACGTATCCGGGGCTTAAGTGGCGATAAAACGGATATTCCTGCGTTTATTCAATCATTGGACGAATATTGCTGGCCATAGGCTCAGTCTAGAAAGCATCTTCCTGTACGCCAACTACGTTCTGTCCTCCGACCTCGGGTCAGAGCTCCAGCTCCTTCCAGTGAAATGGTGGCATACGACCCCCTATTGCATGAACGTCGGCTCCGGTCTCAGAGCTTGATCTTGTCGGTCATGCCGACAGAATCGAAGGCCTTGAAGAACATGGCGGCGCCGAAGTAGGCGCGTGCCTCCAGGGCCTTGAGCGTCTCCGGACCTACTGCGTAGATCTCGTCGTAGAACTGCTTGATGGCGTTCTTCGAATAGGTGCCGAAGATCTCGACATCGCGGGTCTTACCCTTCTTGGCGGCGTCCTCGCGGTAGGTGTCCAGCGTCCACTCATAGATGCGCTGGTAGAGCTCGGGTTCGAAGATCTCGAAGGTCTCCCATACGATGTTCATCCAGAAAGTACCCACGTTGCCCTTGAGGATGTGGCCCTTGGGGAACGTGGTGTTGATGAGCCGCAGCGGCGTTCCTGTGATGCCGTGCTGAGCGACCTTCACGTTCATGGGGGCTATGGCCTGGGCGATGTCCACCGTGCGGGGGATGTTGATGGTCACCTGCTCGATGGGATTGCCGTTCTTGTCGAAGATGTTGCCGTGGCTCGAACCGTTGGCGATGGCCAGGAGGTCGGGCTCGACGCCGTTCTCCTTCAGGGCCTTGATATAGGTGGACGCCTCGTCCGCGGTGGTGAGCACAAGACCGCTGGTGTCCTTCTTACCTACCTCGCCTACCTCGCACTCGAGGCCGAAGTCCTTGGAGCCGTAGTGGTCAGCGATGTAGTGTGCCAGCTCAGTGGTCACGTTGATGTTCTTCGCCAGCTCCTCGCGGGTGGTCTTCCCGCTGTGGTCGAAGAGGTAGGACGCGTCGATTGCAAAGGACGTGAACCCGGCGTCGATCTGGCCTTTGATGAGCTTCTTCGTGGAAGCGATGTCGTCGGCGTCACCCTTCTTGAGGGTGATGTGGTCGGCGTGGAGGGCCCAGTAAGGCCATCCGATCTCGTCGGCTATCGACATGACGGCCTTCGCGTACGACTCGGGTGTATGGCCGGTGTACCCGCCCTCGAGGTTGCACTCGCTGCGGGCCAGCTCGAAGATGATGGGTGCCTTGAGGTCCTTGGCAGCGCGCAGGATGCCGCGCACGACGCCAGGCACGACGCGGGTGTTGGCGGCCATGATGATGGCCTTCTCGTTGATCAGGGATTGGATGATGCGGTTTCCGGGCTTGGGCGGGTTGGTCGCCATGGGATTCATCTCCTATTTGCTATCTACCGCTCAACGAGCGAGTATTTTTAACTTTTTTTACTTCGGCGGGAAGCCCCTTGCGTCAGCTAGGGGTAGTTCACTTGCATCGGTCGATGCGCACATCGATTACAGGCGTTAGCGGCATGCATAAAAAGATTGTATGTCTAACAACTATCAATAAAGGGGGAGGTATTGTGCGAGGACGCAGAACGCTCGTCGGATTATTCATCCTGCTTCTCGTCCTTTCGGCCGCTGACAGCGGTGCCACACGGACGACGGGATCCATCGTGAAGACGATGGACGGTGCCACGGAGGTGTACCATGCCGACTGCGGGAACACGGAGGCCCGACTGCGGGTGCATAAAGGCCAGTCGTGCACCGGTGATTTCACGGTCTCTTTCGTGGACTATGGCGTCGCCTCGAACGGCGACGACGACACCGATCCTTCTACGGGAACGAGCCCTGTCTGGAGAATGGTCTTCAAGCGTTGGCGGTCTTGGGCATGCACGTTCTCGACCTGCTATTCGACGCACAATTGTGATCCGGGCGATGAGCCCGACGCCCAGGTCACCTTCGACCAGGATGTCGTGACGGTCGTCATGACCCCTCAGGTCTTTGGGAAGGACACAACGTATGATCCGCTCCCGGGGCTCATTCATTCCACGACCTTCCGCCTCACGTCCGACTGCCGTCTGGGTATCCAGTCCACGTTCGAGGCAACCGGCACCATGCCTGACCGGAGCATGGGTGTCGAGCTGTCAGCACAGAATCCTTCCAACTGGGGGGACGATGCTCAGGACGGTGCGTACGCCCATATCGATGGTTCGTTCCAGAGCGAGCTGCGGCCTGCCTCATCGAACACGTACGCGGACTACTCCCTCGAGGAAGCGGGGCAGTCCGCAGGCCTCTGCAATGCAGAGTCCACGAGCGGTCTCTGCACACATGTCACGACGACGACCGGGTACTCTTCGAGCTCGACCGGTCATGTAGGTGTCAATATGAAGGAGGCCTGGGACTCGGGAGCAGCTTTCTTGAGAGCGTGCAATGAAGGCGGTTGTTCTTCGAGCTACT
>JASMDC010000034.1:0-229 GCA_030753015.1 Candidatus Undinarchaeales archaeon
CTATGACACGTTGAACCACCTCTATAAGACGGGTGACCGTACTTGGGAGATCGAGGTATCCAACGGGGCATATGATATCTTTCTAGTAGCGGGGGATCCGGATAAGACTAACCACGTGAACACGTTCGACGTCGAGGGGACTGTGCTGACCGATCCGGATGGCCAGGACAATTTCGACGAGTACACTACGACGGTGACCGTGAGCGATGGTAGGCTGACGATCAGTCCT
>JASMDC010000034.1:239-37159 GCA_030753015.1 Candidatus Undinarchaeales archaeon
ACGAGCAGCTCGGCACCAACACCAACTCCGCCGCCACCCTGCAACGTCAACCTCGAAGGCACACCTTACCACATCAACACGCAGGATTGCATCTGCGAGTTCCAGTGCGGACCCAACTGGGTGTATGAATCGCACAGCGAGGACCGGATCGATGTTGGTAATATCTACAAGGACTGTCCCAATCCTGAATCCGAAGAAATGAATAACGATGAGCCGTTCCTGACGAGCGTGACGTGTAAGTACGTTACGCCGACTCCCGAACCGACGCCGACTCCTACACCTTCCCCAACACCCACACCGACGCCCCCGACAGATATTATCGTAGCAAATACGGAACTGGTCCCGATAGCTCCGACGTTGACCGGGATATGGCAGCCAAATAACTACCTTGCCCAGCACGGTATCAATCCGGACGACGTCCAGGACATCATACTTAAGTTCCAGATGCAAGGTGATCTGAGCGGTGAGTACCCTCCTTCAACTCCACTTGCGTCCCCGCTGAACGAGTCAGTCTCCTTCTGGGTCGATGGTTTGTTCCTCGGTTATTATGGTAACTGCTATTCTGAGACCCAAGAACAAATACCATGCACGCAAGGTGGCTGTTGTCAGTGTCCACAGACAGAGGTGTCTGTACTAGAGCTGGCACTCGACGACGAGCTCAGTATCCTGGTGAAAGGCACGAATGACATTTCCGGCGATCCGTGCCAACTCGGCGCTCCTTTCCGAGCCGAGGTCATGCTCGTAGCAATTCTAAAGGAAGGTGCTGGAACTGGTACCGGTACAGGTACCGGTACAGGTACCGGTACGGGTACCGGAACCGGTACAGGTAGTGGCACAGGAAGTGGTACGGGTACAGGGGCGGCTTCGGATTACAATCCCACATACTGCACTGTATTGTCGACCGGCGTATGGGACGCTACAAATGGCTGCTGTGATACCGATGATGCCTGGTGCGCCGATGATGGATGGTACTGCTACGACGGTCATCGGTCACCGCTCTCCGATCTTTCGGGCGGTGCATGCGCCTGCCTCTCCCCTGGAAGCGGCTGGGACACAACACGCATGTGCTGTGATGCATGGGATTCTTGGCCGACGGCCTGTCACGCCGAGGAACCAGGGGAGGACCTTGGGGCAGTGGATGCCTACTTTGCTTCCGGAGCCGGACATACGGCGCTCCTTGATTTGGATAAAGAGAGTAAGACCATCATAGATAAGATGCGCGAGGCCTACATGGTGGCCTACATATTCGATGCAGGCGCTGATATTTCTGAGATTAATGCGTTCCGAGGTCTGACCGAGGATGAGTATCATACCCTGATCCGGGACACGCTCCGCACACGTGCGGACGCGCGGGTCAAGGAGATACTGGATATGCCCCTCTTCCAGCGCCCGCCGGACCCGACGGCCGATATAGTCGCACTGGTGAACAACGGCCTCACCGCAGAGGAGCTCGACAAGCTTTCTCGGTACAGCGAGAACCGCTCCTACGTGGCGGTCGTGCTCGGACGCATCGATGCCGCGAGCGTCCCGATCACGGTCAGTGTGGTCAAGCAGTTGGGGGACGACTCTCTCGGTGACGAAGTTCGGCGTCGCCTCATCACGCATACCTGGTCGGTGTTCTCTCGCAGGCTCGATCACGATGCAAAGTTGTTCTCAAGTACCTGCTCGCTGGATTCGGACCTGCGCGCTCTCAACGTCCAAGATGATATCGACCTTGTGGCGATGGAGTACGCGCAGGTCAACGACCTCCTTGTTCTACTGGAGGACGATCCGGACGGTTCGATGTGCGGGAACTGGTTCAACCGCGGAGGGTGCGGGAGATGGAAAGCGTACACTGTCGCATCTCGTCCCGTCGACATACTCGCATGGACATGCAACGAACCGGAGTGTACATGCCTCTCACCGACATTCTCGGTCAATGATGTGCTCACGATGTCGAACGCGTTCTCTCCTGCTCAAGAGTACTCATTCCCAGAGGAACGAGGACAGAGCTGGACCGACCGGTTCACGCCGTCCGCGGGTAGGATCATCGTAGAATCGGACGGGTGTTTCTTCCTCCGGATGTCCCAGAAGCTTCCCTATGGGCAATTCGTACCTCTCGATACCGAAGGGGATTGTACGAAGGTGTTTACAGGTGACGGCTGTAGCAGTGTCAAGGATTATGAAGCCCCCGATAGTGAGATTGTTGCTGAAGTGATGCCGTTCGATGAGAAGGAGGCGTCGCTCTTCGATCCACCTTGGTGGGACGAGAGATGGTCACACCGTGTTCCTGTCACGATCACCAATGCGGTCGCTACTGATCTCACGAATGTGCAGGTCGTAGTACCTCTGGACACTAAGGCAATCATCGACGCCGGTAAGATGGGTTCGGATTGCGGCGATATCCGCGTCGTCGACCAAGAGGGAGCTCTCTTATCACATTGGGTGGGTCCTGACTGTGGGGGGACAGCGACGAAGGCATGGGTGAAGCTCGCAACCCTCCCGGCATCGGGCACAGTAGTCTTCCATATCTACTATGGGAACAAAGACGTAGGTTCGATCAGTGACGGCCCGTCCGTCTTCGCCCTCTTCGATGACTTCGAGGACGGTAATATCGACGGCTGGGCCGCCTCCCAGACACTTAAGGACGCCTCTGGGGAGACCTACCAGGTCACCGCCACCAGCGACTCTGCAGGCGCAGGCACGTACAGTCTTTTCATCGATACGCATGCCAGCTGCTACGCAACGCCGTGTTGCGGTATCTACGCACTAGCCTCCCGGGACGTCGGGCTCCCTGACGGCACGTACGTGGTCGATCTTCTACGACGGGCCTGGGGGCAGAGGTGGGGTTACTGTGGTAAAGGTGGTGGAGCATGGGTTCCCCGGTCGTTCGTGCGCCACGGTGATGCGGACATATTCTCAACGACAGCGACCTATACGAGCAACGAATGCGGGAGCGGGGACATCAACTGGGGCGAGGTGACAACTGATCCTTTCGATGTTACGGGCGGCACCGCCACAATCCGCCTTGTCACATACTCCTGGGACTGTGAGGACGGCAGAGGATGGTTCGACGACGTGCGTGTCCGCAAGAGCGTGGACCCTGCACCTGCGGTCACCTCTGGCGACGAGGAGTCGCTGGAGCCAGAGAGCAGCGACTGGATTCCATCAAAAGCACCATTCGACGAGAACGTAGTTAACAGCGAGACGTCCGGAGGGTTCGGGACCGCGCTGGCTTTCGATGGCGTAGATGAATACGTGGCCGTGCCTTCTCATGCAACGATCAACTTCGCAGGGGATGACGACTTCACCCTCGAGGCCTGGGTGTACAACGAGGCTGATGGGACCGCATCACACATCATCGGAAAGCGGTTCGTCGGGCGTTGCGATCTCAGCCTCTATCTGGAGGTGAAAGCGGACAACAAGCTCACGTTCGGCATAGACAGCTTCTCGTGCTCGACGTGTGGTGGCTCGAGCGCTCGTTGCTGGAGCTGGACCACGTCCACAACAGAAGTGCCTGCCAACCGTTGGGCTCATGTGGCGATAGCGAAGAGCGGATACGACGTCAAGATGTACATCAACGGAAAGCTCGACGCCACGGGCACGCTATCGTCCGAATCCTACGGCGCCAAGACCGCCGCCACCGAACTGAGGATCGGCCGGTCGCGCGGTGAGCATCCTAATGACGTCGTCGATTATTTCAATGGCAAGATCGACGAGGTGCGTGTCTGGAACACCGCTCTGAACGAGGGGACGATCCGCGATTGGATGTACAAGACGGTCGATGCGACACACACTTCATATTCCAACCTCGTGGCTTACTACCCGTTCGATGAGGGCGAGGGCAATACCGCTGCCGACCTCGCGGGTGGGGACAACGATGGAACACTTATGAACATGGAAGGAGGTCCCGTACTCGTCGAGGTCGCCGCCGATGTGTGTGGTGACGGCCAAAGGGGTTTCGCCTTCCGGGACAGGAATGGTGACGGTATCAATGACGCGCTATGCTCACCGCCCCCGAAGACCGGATGCTGGTGCACGGGCCCCGACTGCTGTTGTTGCTACGTCAAGTATCACGATCACGATCTTGGCGCCGTGTACAAGCCGGAAGCGCTCGTCGTCCAGTTCGCGTCTAGCTACCCGAGCCCTGGGAAGAGCGCTGAGGTGTCAGTGTCCACCGATGGTCACGAATGGACCCTGATCGGCGAGACAAATCCCGGTTGGAAAGGGAGTCCGCGCAACACAACCTTCAATGTCAAGGGTAAATCCTTCCGATTTGTTCGTGTCAAAGCCACACAAGGGTACAACGACGACTGGTCGGGCGTATGGGTTTACGAATCTGAACGTCATGGTCCCTTCGACCTCGCGTTCGGCCGTGCGGGTGATACACTGGACACCCCGTCGATCTCTTGTGGTAGCCTCCCTTGCCGCTATATATTCAAACCGGGGGCGGGTAATCTCCAGGTCGCGACCGACCAGGAACTGAACATCACGCTCCGCAAGCTCGGGACGTTCGAACGGATAATCAAGCCGGCAGCCCAGGACATGATCGCGAGCGCTGAGGAGGACCAGATCGCCGTCATCGAGAACCTCATCGCGATTCTCGGCGACGCTCCGGAGGGTCTTGGTATCGGCCAAGAGCTCCGGGAGATCGGAAGGGAGGCATCTGAGGTGCTCAACCAGAGCGTCGATGTCATTTTCGCGAGCGAGGCCCTGTATTCCGTCGGTCTGGACCTGAACATAACTGGGCTAACGAACGAGACCCTCGAAGCCCTGGTGAACGGTACATGGCTCGCTCTACAGCTCGATATCGAAGGATCCCGGGAGGTCATCTCCGACGCGGCCTCACTATCGGATCATGCGGCCCGGACCATCCGTACCAGAGAGAACGTGCGCACGATCGCGGAACAGGCATTAGTGAAGGTAATCCTTGAACGGGCCTCCGCGGCGAAGGAGGGCCGTCTCGCCCTCGTACTCGGCGCTCGCAAGCTCGTCGTGGATATCTATGCGAGCGTTCTCGGCTTTGAGGCGACGGCTGAGCTAGTCGCCAAGCTCAATCTCGCTATCGAGGAGTTAAAGAAGCCCGAGCCTGACGAGGCCATCGTCGAGGACGCCCTGCAGTTCGTACGTGAGAACCTCCCCGAGGTCGAGTATATGGGTTCGAACGTCGTACCCGTCCTCGGACTGGGTCGGGGGGAGCTCGCAGCTTCGGCACGCATTGCCGGCGGGACCTCTACGGGGATGTCCACAGTCGTAGAACGAATGCAGGGTCTGATCGAGGGGACATCCGTTAATACATCAGTCGACACCTACCTTGTTAATGGCAAGCAGGTCTCTGTGTTCACCATGTCAATCGAGAACGAGGGGGACAAGGAGCTAAAGGACGTGGGCATGCCCCTCAAGATCGCGAAATGTCATCTCACATGGTTCAACGATGCTAACTTCGACGAGAAGCCGTCGATGGTGCGGCCCGATCCGCTCGTGCTCTGGAACCTCGGCAACCTCAGGCCCAAGCAGAAGACCGAGCTCAAGTTCTCGACGACGCGTATCTTCTGCTCGGACGGCTCCACGTGCACAGGGGGCGCCTTCTGCGCGGACATCTGCCTCACCTTGGGACAGTGCGCGACGTCCTGCCAGGTATGTGGTCAGGTGTGCGACTCCGATCCCGATAAGGACGAGATGTGCTCGAGCGATGGTGGGTGCGTACCAAGGGGCTCGAAGCTCCGTAACGAGCGGTGTGGATGCGATCCTGAGTGCGAGACGGACAACTGTGTCCGCAGCGTGTGCTGCGAAAAGAACGAGTTCGCTGATGCTTCGGGACAGTGCACCGATGTCGTGAACATGATGAATGTAGAAGTGGAAGCGCTCTCGATAGTGCTCGATGACGAACGCGTGATCCCGATCCACCTAATAAATCCTCTCAGTCGGCTCGCAGACGTGGACGTCATCATCGTGGAGGGCGGGGCGTTCGCTGAACTTTCGCGACAAAAGGTCGCCCTCGGTCCGGGCGAGAAGCAGCTGATCGGGCTCCGTGTACAGGCCCTCCAGGCCGGCACCCATTCCGTGGTGCTCGACCTGAGCTCGGCTGACGGGATACGTGAATCCTTATCCATTTCCGTACAGGTGCTCACGGATACAGAATCGATGGGCATCGAGATGCGTACGGCACCCGGTCCCGGCCTACCCTTGCTGACGGTCCTTGCGGCAGTATGCGCTTTGTGGACCTCCACTGGACGTCGACGCGAGAGTGACTGAGGAGAAGGACCATGACGCCCGCAGCTGGGACATGTACCGGTTGGGGTGGCCAGAACACCGCGATGGGGAAACCGTCCGGATTCTCCTATCCACAGCCCACGTATTATGGGAATAATCTGGCGCAGCAACGGTCTGAACAGGTCGCGTGGACACCACCTGAAGAGAAAGAGAGCGGCGGTTGGAGTGCTGGAAGGATCCTCATGCTCCTCATCATCCTCGTCGGGATAGTGGGTCTTCTCGTCTGGCGGAGCGGTCTCGTCCCAACGTCGTCATCAAGCACGGGGCAATCCGGTATCGCTGAAGGGGTACACGCCATCGAGGCGACACTGAACAAGAACTCGTTCTCGGTCGGAGAGACCGTCGTCATGCAGGGGATGCGTATCGGAGCTGCACCCGGTGAAGAAGAGACGATACGCAGCATGTGCGAGTGGCGTGACCTGGAGCGGGGTACGTCAGAGAGCACGGACGCGGCGGTGGACGACTTCGGGATGTTCTCTCACAGCTTCACACCCCGGCATGTGGGTCAGTACGAGGTCGGCCTCTACGTGGGTGGTTCGGTGACCCCACAGACGACGCTCACTTTCACCGTCACCTAAGGACGGCTGCCTCCGTGCACCCCGGTGACAGGGGGCAGGCCAATCGGTGGCGCTTAAAAATCTACGTCAGACGTCCGGAGCGAGGGACGGATATGTCTCAGAAAAGCTTCACACTATCGGGTGTGCTCCCCGCGCTCGTCACTCCTTTCGATAAGGAGGAGGACCTTGACGAACCCGCGTACCGCACGCTCATCTCACATCTCATCGACCAGGGGGTCACCGGAGTGGTTCCAATGGGTACTACGGGCGAGTTCTCCAACATGACACTAGAGGAGCGCCAGCGTGCCGTGGAGGTGTGCATCGATGAGGTGAACGGGAGGGTGCCCGTGGTCGCAGGTATCGGTGACAGCGCTACCAAGCACGTCATCGCAGGAGGCCTTCATGCCATGGACGCGGGTGCGGACGCCGTCATCATCGTCACGCCCTACTACCTCAAGCCCGGGGCCAAGGGGCTCTACGAGCACTACGACACCATCGCCAGCAAGCTCGAGCTGCCCATCGTGCTCTACAACATCCCCGTGTGCACGGGGCTCAACCTCCCCTGGCAGGTGGTGGAGGACCTGGCCGACATCGACAACATCGTTGCCATCAAGGACTCGTCAGGTGACATGAGGTACTTCATGTCCGTCCTGGAGAAGGTGGGCGACACACTTTCGGTGCTCATCGGTTGGGACGAGCTGGTCCAGCCCGCCCTTGCCGCCGGTGCTCATGGGATGATACTTGCCTCGGCCAACATAATCCCGGACATGTGGCTCCAGGTCTACGATCATATGAAGGAGGGCCGCATCGAAGAGGCCGTCGCCATCCAGCGAAAGGTCCAGAAGTTCACGCGCATCATCGTTGCCAGTGGCGCCCTCGGTACCAAGTGCTGCATGAACGACATGGGCGTCATACCGTCGGCCCGATGCCGTAAGCCCCTCATGCTCGGCGACACCCTATCCTTTGAGTTCCGCGACGAGCTGCGGGTTGAGCTGGAGACGTTCGGCAAGCTGGAGAAGAAGGCCATCACCTTCGAGTTCTCGCCCGATGAGCGTCTCGACTCTCGGTTCTTCCGCGTGGGCCTCACTCCCGAGACCATCAGCGGCTTCGACCTGCGTATCGGCGAGGCGCTGGTGGGCGACGGGAACGAGGTGGCCCACATCGACATACTCATCGGCAAGCGCGACGGACCGGTGGGCGATGCCTATGCCCGTGCGCTCTCCAATCCCGTGAAGGGCTATGAGGTGCTACAGGTCATCCTGGAGCCGAACATGGTCGTCAAACCCAGTACGATCATGGTCCCCACGGTGAGGAATCAGAGCCTCCGCCACTCGAGCCTTGTGTACGGCCCCGCCCAGGCTGCCATCGGCAAGGCGATCATGGACTCGGTGGAGGCTGGGATCCTGCCCGAAGTGGAGGAGCTGTTGATGATCGCCAACGTGTTCGTCCACCCGTCCGCCTCGCGACGAAAGCGAATCCATATCAACAACTACAAGGCCATGCGCAACGCTATCAGGCACGCCATGGAAGGAACCCCCACGGTGGCAGACGCGCTCGAGCACGCCCGCTCTGCGCGCCACCCGTTCAGGGACGAGATCTAGGATATTCATGAGATAGACAAAGAGGATGATACCATGGACATCAAGGACCTACAGATCACCCAGACGCGCCTCGACGAGGTGAACGCCGTCCTCACGGACCCTACCAATGACCTCGTCTCCGACCTGTTCAAGCTCATCGAGAAGTACGGTGGCATCGAGGAGATCCGCCGAAGAGCCGCTGAAGCAGGTAAGGTGAAGAACATTATGCTGCGCCTTGGCGAGATGCGCTCGCCCTTCGTAAAGGACCTGGAGTGGCTCATCGAGCAGAAGGAGAAGGGCGCGTTCATCTCCATCGATGACTACCGGAAGAAGACGCTGGGCGACAAAGCCGTGGGAATGACCTTCGATACTACCTCGGCGGTCACGCTCGAGATAAGCGCTTGCCAGTACTTCTCCTTCTTCATGGCGCAGGCCCGTCAGGCCATAGAAAAGGGAGAGCTCATGCCCGGTCGCTTCATCCGCGTCCGGAACATGAAGGAGCAGGAGTCCGACGGCGACCTTCTGGCCATGACCGCGGCCATGCAGATCATCGGCGCCAGCTGGTGCGAGACCTTGGACACTAAGGGGACCGACGGTTCCAACGTGCACCTGGGTGGTCCCGAGACCATCACCGGCTACTTCGGCGGGGTCGGTCAGCCAAACGAGTACGCTCTCAAATGGGCGGACGAGTTCCTCTACTATCACACCAACTTTGGTGTGAAAGAGGTGCTCAACCTCAATCCAGGGACCGTGCTCATCGGCTACCTCCTCTACAGGCTCGGAGTCGATATCCAGTTCAAGATATCGGTGTTCATGGGCAATGACAATCCCTACGCTGTGATGTGGACGCTCATGCTAGCGAGGCTGCTCGCTCGTGAGGACGGTACGACTCCCCTCATCGGATTCAACTTCTCCAACTCCGTGGACAACACGACCATCGAGGCCAGCTCTCATGTCCGCAAATCCCTAGGACTCGAGGAGAACGTCAGGTTCGAGCATCACATCACCGAGACCTGGAAGAGCATCGTGCGCCAGCCCTACAACCGGAGAGACGAGCTCATGGAGATCGCACCGACGGTGCCCAACATCTCGGCCAAGCACGAGGGCGGTGAGGTCGATGTGGACAGTAAGCGTGATCACCCGTCGGACATCCTCGACTACTTCGTACCGCGTGCGGACATCGAGGCGCAGGGGCTCATGGATGCAATGACCCGTAACTATCTGGACAAACACGAATCGGTGAACATCACTGCTCGGGCACTGATGGAGCACGGCCAGACGTTCGTAGCGGCGACCGAACTGCACAAGTAGGCCCACTCTTAGCGGAGCATCGTCCCAAAAGGAGGGTATAAATAGGCCTTGGAGGGCCTAGGATACCCATGATGGCCGACATGGACCTTGCTGACGGCGATTATGGCCGGGCGGACGCTGCTGAGGGATACAGTACGACCGACGACCTCTCGGCAAAGGACGTTGGGTACGCCGCTCTCGCGGCAGGTGTCATCGGCGGCGGTATCGCCCTGTACCAGGCCAACGAGTCAGGGGCCCTCGACGAGTTCAAGGACTACATGACCCGTCCTCACCCTGACGGGCGGGCGATCTCGGCGATCAAGTGCATCGAGTCCGATTACGCCGACACTCCCCATCACATGCTCGCTCACGACCTGGCCCGTGTTGTCCAGGACTCCGAGGACGGCTCCTTCGGCGACTATAAGCCCACGACGACAGCAGGATGGGAGCTACGTAAGGCCATCGAGACGGATTTCGACTATAATCCGAGCCACATGACCGCCTCCGCCGTCGCGAAGTATCTCCAGGTGGACGGCAACATGCACGATGGAGACTTCTCCGCGTGGATCAAGGACGGTAACTACATCTGGCACGAGCGGTAGTCGTGCGTCCCCTCCGCCCCAAAGGAGGGTATAAATAGCGTTCATCGGCCTCGAAGCACGCATGATGCTCGACGTGGACCTTGAGGGCGGGGCCTATGGTCGGTCCGATGCTGCGGACGGGTATGCTACAGCGGAAGACCTGTCCGGCAAACAGGTAGGGTACGCAGCTCTTGCCGCAACTACCATCGCTCTGGGCATCGGTCTCTACAAGGCGAACGAATCGGGCGCCCTTGACGAGTTCAAGGAGTACATGACCCGCCCAAATCCCGATGGCCGGGCCGTGGCGGCCATCCGGAACATAGAGTCCGGGTATACTACCAAGCTGCACCACATGATGGCCGCTGACATGGCACGTGTGGTCCAGGATTCTGAGGACGGCCATTTGGGCGATTATACTCCGAACTCCGGCTGTGGATGGGAGCTCAAGAAGGCCATTGAGAGCGGATTCGAGTACAAACCCCAGCACGGTGCTGCCGCTGCTGTTGCCCGATACCTTCAGGTGGACGGCGACATCCACGACGGCGACTTCTCAGCGTGGATCGAGGACCGCAACTACATCTGGCACGAGCGCTGACCGGTCGCGTCATCTCGAACCTGCGGACGTAGTGGCGTTCACTTGACCTGACGTCAATTCAAGAATCGGTCTTACGAGCGCCTCGGCCATCATGCCATGCGCCCTTGCGTTCGGGTGATGGTCGGTCGGATGAATCCAGAGCTCCTGATCAGGAATACCCTTGAGCACGGGGAGCATGTCGACGACCTGGATCCCCTGCTCCCTGCAGAAACCGGTGACTTTACCGTGGATGTCGGTGAACGGATGGTCGTCCAGCCTGTAGATGAGCGGTAAAACGGCAACTATGAGCTCAATGTCATGTTCGCGACAATAGACGGCCATGGCGGCGAGGTCACCTGAACTCCGCTCCCACCGGTCCGCACGCTCCCCGACATAGAAGGAGCGATACCACGCTTCTATTTCGCTAGTTCGCTGCCGGTCCGACCGACGGTCCGATATGAGGTCGTACAATGCGCTCGCTGAACCCCTGGTGCTATTAGCGGTTGCCATCAGGTTCATGAGATCGTTCTCGAACGGGACCATATCGCTCTCTGGAATTGGATCGTTGAGGGTGAAGGCAACCACCACGACATGCGGGCGCATCAGCTGTGAGTAGTCGCGCAGACGAGCAAGTTCGTCCGCAGTACCGTACCCGGATAGTGCTGCGTTGAGCACCTGGTACCGGACGCCGACTTTTACCTGCTCCTGGAGTGATTTCTCCAAGCGGGAGGGAAACGCTTCATCGAGCGTCACACCCTCACCGAAGGCGAACGAGTCGCCCAGCACCATGATCCGCACGACATCGTCGGACATATCGGGGAACCGGTCGGGGCCACGCATTCCGATCGAGTTGATACGATAGACCATGCGCTGGTCTGGTGGTAGCGTGTCATAGGGATCGCCGTCGTACATATGCACGAAGGTCGCGTTCACACGGTTGTCGTATGTGGCCACTTTCCCCTTCAAAGGTTGTGGTACGAGAAGCCGGGCAGCGAGCTCCATCAGGAGAAGAGCGAGGATGATACCGCCGAGGATCATGGCTATTCGCCTGGGTGTCTCCTGCGAACTCGCCCCGGTCATGGCGATCATTGTGCGGCCGACCAATAAAAAGGTGTCGTCAGGGAGAACTAGGAGGGGTCACGTCGATGTGAGCTCATGGACACCCTGAGGGCTCTCCCGGTTCTATCATCATCATCCGAAGAGCTTGCCGGCATGGGCCCAGTTCTCACCGGGCACCTCGTCGATGATGACATAGGTGTACTGAGGGGGCTTACCGCAGACGTCTTGGATGGCATCGGTGATGCGCTTTGAGAGCTCTTCCTTCTGCTCGTGGGTAAGCGTCCCTACGAGCTTCACGTTCACTACTGGCATGAGCATCTGAAGAGGAGGGAGCAATAAAAGCGTGACGTTGAATGACGTTCGTCACTGCTCCTCCTCGATGGTTCTGGTGACCGTGAGCTCCATGATACACCGCTTGATTGCTGCGTCCGACCACGCTTCTGCCCATGGCCTATTGATGACGATGACAGGCGCATCGAGCTCACGCTTTGCACTGCCGATCCGTGCCCTGTCACGGGCGTAGACGACACAAGTGCCAGTATTGATTTCGTTCGCGAGCGCGATGGCCTCAGCAGCGTCCTTGGCATCGACGATGGAGAGCACCGGTCCTGAAACGCCCTCTCGGACGAGAGTGCTCTTCTGGGGAAGGTCCACGAACACCGTGGGCTCGATGAACCATCCCGTTCGCTCGATGCGGCTCCCGCCGATAACGAGTCGGCCCTCTTCCCGGCCTGTCTCAATGGCCATGATGGCACGGTTGAGCACGTCCTCGCTCATAACAGGCCCGATATCGTTAGCAGCCTCACGTGTCGGACCTATAGCGAGCTCGGTGGTCAGTCCCACGATCAATCCCACCAGCTTCTCACGAACATCGGCCGCAACGATGAGCCGAGCACAAGAGGTAGATGCCTGGCCCTGGAACATGAACGCTGATGAGACAATGCCTCCGGCCGCAAGCTCAAGGTCGGCGGACCTATCGACGATGACGGTCGTTGAGCCCGCGATGTCCGCGATCACTCGTTTGAACCCGCGTGATCCCTTGGTAGGTCGTGCTGCATGAGTGCAGGCGCGTTCAGCGCTCTCTCGGTCCCCGCACACAGCGATGTAGCGGATCCCCTTGTGCTCCATGAGGCGATCGCCCATCTCTGCATCCGCGACCGGGCAGAGGTTGACGATCCCGGGGGATAGCCCCGCCTCGTGAACAAATTTCACGAAATATGCAGTTGCCACCGGGAAGGTGGAGGGGGGGATGATGATCACGGTGTTGCCCGATCCAATGCATGCAGCCATCATCCCGGCCATGTCGGCGAGAGGGGAGCTGGAGGCGCAGACCATGAGACCGGGTCCCCGCGGAAGGAGACCATGCTCTTCCACTTCGCCGGAGCAGGGTACTTCGGGTCCGGCCTCTGTGAGACGCAACAACATAAGACCCGTCCGTTCGATGCGATCGATTGCGTCAGCCGTCTCGTCAACGGCGTCGTTCCAGCTCATCCCGGCCTCGAGCATGAGACCTGCCGAGAGTTCGGGCCATCGCGAGCGCAAGGTGTTCGCTATAGCAAGGATGTCCGTCGCTCGTTGTCCGGGAGACACGGTCCGCCACTCTGTGAACGCTTCCGCGGCTTTCTTCACAGCGAGATCGGCGTGCTCAGCATCGGCCGTGCAGAGCTCGCCCACGATCTCCTCCGGATTCGAAGGATTCAGGGACGTAATGGTCCGATCGGTGATGATGCGGTCCCCCCCTATGATGAGGGGGTGGATTGTCCCGAAAGATTCCTCCACATCGCGCACCGCCGACTCTGCGGCAGCCTGCTCGTTCTCCCAGGCAGGATCGAATATAGACTCAGGATCGGATATATGTGGCATCATGAACACTGTGGGCTAAAACCCGCTCTAGTTTTAAAAATCGCACGCCTCGGGCATCGGCGGCGGTTCACTATTTTGTCTTTACTTAACCCTTTGTGTTCGCTGCTACGCTCTCTAGCAGGCTCTCGATCCGGTCCATCCGCTCCTCGTGATCTAGGCGGATGGTGTCGATCTTGAAGAAGAGCGAGGTGAATCCGAGGGTGACCGCCACCAGGAAGATGAGGAAGAAGGTGACCGCCACGACGAGGAACCGGGTCGTATGGTCGTTCGCGGCCAGCTCCTGCACAGAGAAAGAGAAACGCATGGTTACGTAGCTAGCGAACACCAGCACGAGCGCCATCACGATCCCATAACCGATGGAAAGGCGACGCTGTTCTGGCATGGTCATCACCTATGCTTCATCATTTATATCCTCCGGTCTCTCGCCCGTGGGCTTCGAGATGTCCTCGTAAGGCGAGAAGTCGAGGGTCTCGAAAGCATCGTTCCATTCCTCGGCCCTAAGGATATAGACAGCAGCGGCCAGCATGGTGAACGACATGGTGAGTGAAGGGCACACGAGGATCTGGGTCAGGCCGATAAGGAGAGCGAGGGGGATAACCAGGCCTGCGATCGACAGGAAAGCCAGATAATCTTCATATCTATGCCGGACCAGTTCGGCCAATCCCCCGATGAGGACGTACCAGAGCATGAGCCCTGACATGATATTACGGACGCTGCGTGATGAGCCGCATGGAGTGGAAAGTGATAGATAATGCAACGCCACGAGTGTGAGGATCCCGACTACAACGATCCTACGGAGCCTGATGGGATCTGAACGCTGTGCGGATTCGGTCAGTTCCACCTTATCAAAGGACCCATCCAGGTCCGACGCTTTGGGTTCGGGGGCCATGCTGTAGAGCGCTACTCACGGCCCAAGGCGGCGACGACGACGCGGTAATAGTAGACCTCGCCTGCCGTCTGTGACTCTCGCTTGATCCTGATGATGTCCCCGGGTTTCGCATTGAGCGATACCACGGCAGGATCTTTCTGGAGGATCTTTGGGAGCTGTCGCAGGTCGACATTGTACTGCCCGAGGAGCTTCTCTACATCTTCCTTGGTTAGGACCTCGTGGTTAGGGACGAGACCGTGCATGAAGAGGTCGAAGTTGGCCCCACGATACTCAGCATAGTACTCCCGTAGCCTGTTAGCATCCAAGTTCTCGGCTAGTCTTTGGATGAGCTCATTCTTCTTTCCCTTTGTCTGGAGCTTCTCTTCCTTGGCTATTTCAGCAAGCTCTTTGTAACGTAGATTGTTCAATAGTGATTCGATACCTATCATGGATTTTCACCTCATCGTCTCTTACGGGGCGTGACCTCTTTCTCAAGGCGCTTGAACGCCTTGGAAGTGCACGCAATGAGGTCCCAGCTGTTGGCCGTCGCGGCATGAACCTTGAGCCCCGCGACCGCCCGCACCTTGACCTCGTACTCGACATTGGCCTTCTTATCATGAAGGCGCTTGACATGGACATGGACCTTCTCGAGGTCGGTCAGGAAGGTCGAGAGCTTCTGGACATACTCACTTGTGACCTTCTTGAACACGCCGACCGTGAAGCCCTCTTCCTCATCAAGACCCTTTATCTGAACTAGAGCGCGTCGTCCTGCTGGTTCGACGAGCCTTCGAAGAATGCCTTTCCGTGTAACGAGCCCGATGGGCTCGCCTGTCTCATTTGACACGGGGACGGCACGAAGGCGATTATCGAGCATGAGCTTGATAGCATCTGTTACGAGGCGGTGCCGCTCAAGGACGTGTGATTCCCGAGGCATGATTGAAGTGACCGGGTTCCCTAGCGCGTGGTGCTTGATACCTGCCAACTCGCCTAGGGTTTCGCGCTCCTTCGGATGGATTAGGATCGAGATAAGGTCGCGCCCTTCCACCATCCCGCTGAGACGGAAGTTGTCGTCGACAACGACGAGCCTGTTGACACGGTGGTTCTTCATCAACGCACGAGCAGTGTCGATGCTCTCCTTCTCGTTGATGGTGATCGGCGAGAGGCTCATGAACTCCTCGACCGCATCGTCACCCTCATACTGCTCAAGGATATCGTCGATGCAAACCGCACCCAGGAGATTGCCTTCCTCCACGACGGGAATGGTCTCCACACCGGACTGCAGCATCTTCCGTGCAGCGATTTCAACCGTATCCTCTGGACGGATGGTCGGGGGCGGGAACATCACGGTGCGGACCTTGGATGTCGTCGGATTGATGGTGCCGTCCAGGACACTGTGGATGGTGAGCATCCCCTCAAGCGTGCTGTTCGACACGACGATCATCTCCCTGATGGACTTCCTCGTCATCTCGCTAATTGCCTTGACGACTGATCCTTCGGCGGATGCCTTTGGAACATTACTGCGAATCATGTCACGAGCAAAACTCTGCATCATGGTCGTCACTCCAAGGATGAACAATTATTAACCTTTCGCTAAAGGACGTCGCACCATATACGGTCCTGAGCGCTTGTAACCGAGCTTGTGGAAGTAGGGGCGGACACCGATGCCACTGAGGATAAGCAGGCGTTCCTTATCATGTTCACCGGCTATGGACTCGGCTTCTTCAAGGAGCTGGCGTCCCAGTCCACGATGCTGGACGGCCCCTTGTCCATGTGCACCAAGTGGTAGCGCCTCCCCGCACACTCGAAGCTCACGGACGATCGCGCAGTCGATCCCCACTTCCTCGCGATGTGCCTGAGAGGAGGGGAAGCGAAGACGGCAGTAGCCCAGGAGGGCATCGTCCTCATCGTCGGCCGAGATAAAGAGCTCGGTACCGTTCCCCGCGTCGTACTGTTCAATGGAGAGATTGATGGATGCTGCCGGGGATTGTCGCACTCTGCGTTGCCCGCGGCCTACCTCTCGGCATCTGATGCACGAACACTTGGTACCGCGTTTCGCCATTTCCCTTTCGACGAGCTCTGCGAGATTTCCAGCGAACACTCCATCAGCGATACGATTGGACGGGATGTCCCGTAGGATACGCATGGTGCGGACCCAGCGCGGCATCATGGACTTCACCTCGGCCAACAAGTCCACCATTTCCTCCGTCTTCGGGGGACGATAGTCGCCTTGGCGCCATTGGTCGTACAGTCCGGTCCCTTCCAGGACCTGAGTGGGGTACACCTTGACCATATCGGGACAGAACCGTGGATCGGTGAACACCTGACGGAAGCTCTCCAGGTCCCGTTCTCTATCCGAGCCGGGGAGACCGGGCATGAGGTGGTAATTGACCTTGAACCCCGCATCACGAGCCGTCCTTGTCGCTTCAACAACATCTGCCACGGTGTGACCTCGTCCCACCATCTCGTACACATCATCGAACACGGTCTGGACGCCCAGTTCGATCCTTGTCGCTCCCAGCCTGAGCATGAGGTCGATGTGGTCCGTCCGGCAGTAGTCCGGCCGCGTCTCGAAGGTTATGCTCACGCAGCGATGCGAGGCACGCTCGTTATTGCACTGTGCCTCCTCGAGCGTAGGTGAATCTTCTCCGTTGAGCGCATCGAGGCAACGGTGGACGAAGTGCTCCTGCTCCGCAGGGGGACGGGCAGGGAAGGTACCACCCATAATGATGAGCTCGACCTTATCGGTCGAGTGTCCGGTCCTCTCCAGTTGTCTGACCCGAGTATCGGTCTGATCGAATGGATCGAATCCATGGGCGATGGCCCTCATTGCCGCCGGTTCGTGTCCCGTGTAGCTCTGTGGAGCTTTTTCGCCCCGAGGACAGTAGGAGCAGGTCCCATGGGGGCACGGCGCGGGTGCGCTCATGACGGCGACCACCGCAACACCTGAAAGGGAGCGGACAGGTTTGGTCCTCAGTACGGCTCGCCACTGCTTTTGTTCCTCCTCCGAGAGGGCCGTGAGGATATCCGCATTCGACGGTACACCGCCGAGCACGAACTCGCGTGCAACATCGGTCTTGATAGTGGCCAGGTCACCCACACCTCGGGTCTTGAGCCTCTGGATTATGGCTCCTGCTGCCTCCCTGGAAAGCTCCACGGACCGGGCTCTCGGGAAAAGTCCTTAAAGATATGCCGGGGAGACGCACTTGAATGAAGGACGACGTATCCGATAATGACGGATCGATCCCAAATGGAGGGAGCCCTGAGGCCGTGAGGGGCTCGCACAAGAAAGAGACTTCCGTCAAACCGCGGACCCCAAAGGCCGTTAGCCCCGGGCCGGGGTATCCTGGAGAGGAGGGAGGATTCTCCAATGATGAACGTGCCCTTGCCTTCGAGCTCATCGGCGACCTTGCTGTCGTGGGACGCGCAGGGATTTTCAAACGGTTGGTAGCGGGCGTGATCGATCTAGCCCTCGTGCTCATATTCATCGTGTGGCCGTGCATGGTCGCTGTAGCGTTCTCCTCGGACATCGACCTGAACGAGGCCGAGAGCTTCGATTACTCGGGCGATGATGCCGAACTCTTCATCGAGGAGCACCAGACCCTCTTCAACGCAATACAGCGCTCCCTCATACTCGCAGGAATTCTTGTTATCGTCTACTTCGCGGTCACCGAGGGAACATTGGGCCAGAGCATTGGAAAGGCTTTCATGGACATAGGTGTCGTCGCTGAGGACACGTCCTCACTGGGTATCTCTGCAGCATTTGGTCGTAACGTGCTCAAAGGTGCCCTCCTCGCTACGATGGTGACCATCCTGGCCCCTATCGTCCTTGTGGTGTTCCTCATTGACGTGATATCCATCATTTATGCTGATAAGCACCAGCGCTACCTCGAGCGGTTCGTAGGCTCGGTATGCGTCGAGGGCTATGTGCTTGAGCACAGCAAGAAAGGCTCCACCTCATCCGGGAACGGCGAGTTCATTACCTTCAAGGGGGTAGACAAGCGATGAACCTGAAGAATATTGGTATAGGTATCCTCATCCTCATAGGGCTCACCCTCGTGAGCATCATTATGGGAGCTCTAGTATCGGTGTCCGCCGAGGATGTAGTGGGGGAGGCGATCGGTGTCATACACCTCAATGGTATCATCACGTATGAGGCGTCTGCAGGATTACTTGGAGGCACCTCTGACATCGATGACGTCATTACGCAGCTCGACAAGGCTCGCAAGGCCGGTAATATCAGGGGAGTGCTTCTGATCATCAATAGTCCCGGCGGAGCCCCGGTGGCCAGCCATGAGCTCGTTCGGGCCATCGAGCGCGTCAAGGTGCAGAAACCGGTCGTTGCATGGATTGCCGACGTGGGGGCCTCGGGAGCCTATTGGGCTGCCTCAGCATGCAATCGGACAGTGGCCGACGAGCTCTCGGTCACAGGTTCTGTCGGCGTTATATCACAGCATATGGATTATGGTGGTCTGTACGACAAGCTCGGGATAAACACAACGATCATCAAGGGCGGCCGGTTAAAGGACGCTGGAGCGAGCCACCGTCCCTTGACCGATGAGGAACTAGAGCTCATCCAAGGTATCGTCAATACGACACATAAAGTTTTCATCCAGGACGTGGTCCGGAACCGGGGCCTCACCGTAGAGCAGGTGCTCGAAGTGTCCACGGGTCGACTCTTTATTGGTATTCAGGCCAAGGACATCGGTCTTGTGGACGAGCTAGGCGGTAAAGATGACGCCCTCCGTGTTGTGACAGACCTTGCAGGCATCCAATGGCGCCCACGGACCGTCGAGCTGAAGACCAAGAAGGGATTCCTCGACCTCATGGACGGGCTCACGGCAACCCTTGGCTATGGTATCGGTCGAGGTATGGTCGCCTCTGCTGAGCAGACGGCGACACAGCAAGTACTCTCTGTGGCATGATCTCCCTCATGAGGGTGGAACAGATGAGGTATGAAAGCCTTTAACGAATGACTATCGCATGGGCTCCGTTGCCTCTCAGCGACAGATTTATAAGTCAGGCAGGGCACAATCTCACGGCATGGAGCCCCTCCTATTACAAGGACTCCTCTCGATTGGAATAGTGAGCGGGCTCTTCTACATGTTCTTCCACCGGGATCCGGAACGCATGCCTCCTAGTGAGGACGGTATCATCCTCAGTCCGGCAGACGGTTGGATCAAGTGTGTCAAGCCCATCAAGGCCGGAGAGGTTCCGGTCGTGGAGAAGTATGGTCGTGAGATCGAGCTCGTAGATCTTCCGCACATGGGGATCCTCAAGGAGGGTCAGGGCGGTTTCTTGGTGAGCGTCTACATGTCCCTCATGGACGTCCACGTGAACCGGTCCCCCGTAGGAGGGACTGTCGAGAACATCCAGTACCGCCCGGGAAAGCTCAAGCTCCTTATGGGACGCACGTTCCAAGCGGAGAACGAGAGAAACACACTTGTGCTCCAGAATGAGGACACTGACATGAGAGTAGGAGTTGTCCAGATCGCCTCACCTTTCGTGCGCAAGATAGATTGTTACGTCGCTGACGGTGAGCTCGTCGAGCTTGGTCAGCGCATCGGTATGATCCGGCTCGGGAGCCAGGTCGATGTGATCCTTCCTGATAAGGAGGGGCTCGAGATTGTTGCCCGCAAGGGGATGCGCGTCCGGGCAGGGACCTCCATCTTGGCAAGGTTACGACAATGAGCTTCACATTCCTTTGCGAGTGTGCCAGAGACTTCCGTGCCATTGGATCCCCCATACCTACCCTTGGGATGGCCGTCCGACTCATGGTCCGCCAGGCCGGAGTGAAGGAAGGGGATATCGTGGCCGACGCAGGAGCCGGCACAGGTGTCATCGCAATCGAGGCTGCGCGTAAGGTCGGTCCGTCCGGTCACGTAATAGCCGTCGAGATGAACGAGAACCTCTGTACCAAAGCACGTAAACGCATCGCGAGCGCGGATCTGGAAAACCGCATTACACTTATCCAGGGTGACGCCTTCAAGCTGCGCGAGTACCTCTCGGACTTAGACGAACGAGCCGAGCGGTTCGATTCTGTGCTCTCGACAGTGCCCGTTAGCTACATGCCCGATCCGACCAGTTATATCAAGAGCCTTTACGACGCGACCAAACCCGGCGGCACTGTCGTCCAGGAAACCCATTTTGCACAGAAGGTACGACACCTATTCCGTGAGGTCGGTCTCCAGAGTATCCACTCCGCGTTCACGATAATCACCTTCGCTCCCGGAGCAGTGGTCTCAGGTACAGTACCGAAGGAAGATAAGGTGTCCGACCAACGATGATCCGTGGGATGCTCGCTTTCATTGGAATAAAGGACCTGGTCACAATCTGCAATGCCTTCGCAGGATTCGCCGCAATCGTTGTGGCCGCCAAAGGGGGGAATCTCCCGCTCGCATGCGGGCTAATCTTCCTTGCAGCGGTTTTCGACTTCCTCGATGGTGCCTTGGCACGCGCAACAGCGCCCAATCCATTTGGCAAGGAACTTGACTCACTCTGTGATGCCGTCTCCTTCGGATTGGCTCCGGCCGCACTTGTGTTCTTCCAGGGTCCGACCGCACCTCTTTACTATCTTGCGGCCCCCTTGATCTACCTCGCCGGTGCGATCTTCCGCTTGGCGCGCTTCAATGTCACGACACAGAAGAACTTCACAGGAATACCTTCGCCTGTGGCCGCCCTCACTGCTACGGCCTTAACGCTTGGTGGTCTTTCGTGGCAGATGCTCCATGGTACACTCATCGTGCTCTCTTTCCTCATGGTCTGCGACATCGAGTACCGGTCCCAGAAGAGCTTCTCGTCCCGTCAGATCCTCCTCATCGCCATCCTTGGAGTATCGGTCTACCTTGCAATAGGCTCCTTGGGTGGTAACGTCCTTGGGACCGCAGGATCAGCAGTGGGCGTCGGCTACATACTCTCCCCTCTCGTGCTGGGTGGGAAAAAACCTGATTCTGAAGAAGAGGGCAACGACACCGACGATGATTGAGCTCTCGGCTACGAGCATCAATTTATATTGATTAATGGCCAAGGCATCGATATGGGCCATGGTATGGGTCTAACAGATGAGATGCGCTATCTACTACTAGTCTCTCTCTTCGGTTTCTCCGGTGTCATCCTTACATGGGCCCTGAACATAGTGTTCGTGTACCTGGCCAACGAGATCGTTGTTTCGTTGGGTGCTGTGGGGCGGCTCATCCCGGGACTTGCTGACCATCTGGTGACCTTGGTATCTGGTTCGCTGTGGGGATTCTTCCTGTTCCTCGGTGTTTCCCAGGCTCGAGGTAAACGACAGAAGACGCACTCCTCCCAATTTACCTTGTGCTCCCTCTCCTTGGGATTCTCTCTTCTGGGCGCGAGCGCTATAATCGAACTCCTTGCAATGATACTCCCTGGACTCGTTGATGTCGTCGGCCATATCCTACATGGAGCGCTCCTCGGCTGTCTTTATGGTGCCTTCCTGGCCCAGATCCTGCGCCTTAATGTCTGGCATATGTTCGTCCCTCTCCTCAGTGTCGGTGGTGCGGTCGGCGCCTTGGCAGTAAATGTTCTCCAGGATGTTCCAATGAGTTCCCAAGGCACTGTCGAAATGTATATCGCGCAGTACGCCTTTACGTCCCAAGGATTCGTGCTCGGCCTGTTCGCGGGATACGCATTCTTCCTCTGCGACATGCACATAGGGATATTGCGCCATGCTCGGTGGATGCCCGAGGACTAGCTGTATTCTGTGGGTTCTTTCTCCCTTAAGCGTGCGACCTCTTTCCTGAGGCGGTGGACGATCTCACGGTCAGGGAGCAGACCACCGGGTGCAGACAGAGGTGCCCGCATGCGTACAGGTACACCATCCATCCGGTATGCTGTCCCCTCGGACTCAATTCCTGTGAAAGTGCAGGGAATGTACACGTCCGCGAGCTCGGACGTGACGTTCCATACCGGATCGATAACGATGACGGGGATTCGTCGTAGGGCGCCGAGGGACTTGAGCGGTAAGTGAGCAGCCGGGTCCGAAGCTACCACTAGGAGACAGTCGCACTCCCCCGAGGAGAGGACAGGGAACAGGTCCGTCTCACCCGGATTATAGCGGGGGTGGCCGCGGGAGAGGTCAACGGCGAAAGGGTAGCCCGTTCGCCAAGTGAACGCCTCACATGCACCCGTGACGTTATAATGGCCTCGCATGGGGAGGACCACAGCCTTCGTGTGTTCACTCAGGTCCCTGATGAGGGAGAGGAGGGCGTCAACGTTACGATGACGGCCGGTCGATGTCGTCAGTCCCAATCCGAAGAAGAAGGCACAGAACTCACTGCTCTTGAGCGTGTCGGAGAGCCAGCGGAGCTCATCCAGGGGAACACCTTCGATGGGATCCGGAACGTCCTTTCCTTGTACTAGCATACGTAGAGCGCATAGAGTCTCGTAATCGCTCCCAGGTCGGACCTTGATGAACTTGTCCGCTACTTCAGCCGTACCAGTGGGGCGGACGTCGACCACGACCACCTTTCGATCGTCCCGGCCCTTTTCACGGAAAGCACCCTGCGGGAAGACGGTGTAGCGGCTCAAGTGCCGGTCATGGGATGCGGCGGGATTCGAGCCCCAGTATACCACACAGTCCGCGTGGTTGAGCACCTCGCCAAGTGTCGCGGAGGATATTCCCACTTCCTGGATGGCCTGGATGGAGGGTCCGTGGCAGAAGGATGAGCAATTGTCGACCAGGGCGCCCAATTCCTCAGCGAGATCAAGCCCCTCGCATATGGTCTCAGTACTTGTTGAGCTCCAGCCGAACAGGACTGGACGCTCTGCCTTCTCAAGGAGCATTGCCGCTTGTGTCAGGGATTCATCCAGTGTGGCATCGTGGAAGTGGTCAGCCCGGACATCCTTCAAATCTCCGCTCTTTACCCTGATTCTGGGGACGAGCTCTCGAGATGTTGGCCTGGAGAAGACGTGATCGCCGACCTTGCAGGCATTGCAGACCTCCGTTATCATGTTCCCCGAAGTACGCACTTCTATGTCGTCACAGAGGCATCCGCAGTAGGGACACACGACATCCTTCACGGCACTGCCCTCCTGAGAAGTTCGCGCACATCCTCGACATCCTCACCGGGCGCTCGTGAGACTTTGGCTTCCAAACCTTTGAGGCCAGGCAATCCTGAGCCTTCGCACGCGGCGGTGCTCACGGCACTGGCCCATGGCCCGAGAGGTATCAGTACAAGTCCCTTAATACCCTCGAGGCCTGCCAGGACCCGGACGACGACCGAGCCACCATCGGTTGTGACGCGGACGGTATCCCCTTCAGCAACGCTCAACGAATGCATGTCCGATGGAGAAAGGGAGCAAACACCCACATTCTCGCGGTATTCGGCGTGGAGTTTCTTGTGGATCGTTATTCCCTGGCCCACGGTGCGCATGGTGACCAGGGTGAGCGTTAGCTCCTTAGAGCGTCCCATGGGTACGGTCCCCACTAGGCCTCCTTTTTTTTAAAACCAGCCCTTTAACGGACCAGCTCACTCCTTCTTTTTCACCACGACCTCGAACTGGCCATCCCAGCCGGTCCCTTGGACCTTAAGGCCGTCCTCGTTCGCCTTGTCCAGGAACTCACGCAGAGGCTCGAGCATGTCGACCAAGAAGCCAACCTGAGCATTCACAGTAACACCCTCACGTCGGATACCGTGCATAGCGCAGATGAGCGCATGCATATCGTTCGCGGGATCAGCATTGCATTCGACGCCCTCTTTGTAGCCCAGCATCTTTCCTAGCGGACAGATATCGCATCGTGTGAAAGACTTGACGTTGTCGAAACCCATGAGCATCACCTATTGGCCCCTCACAGGGCCCTAATGAATCCCTCCAGGAGGCGTAGGGATGCCTCCAGGTCCTTGAGAGAGAATATCTCCGCCGTGGAGTGGATGTATCGTGTAGGCACACCTACGGCACCGCTCATCACTCCCCGTCTGACGGACTGGATGGCGGCCGCGTCGGTTGTCGAGCCTTCAGCGATCTCGTACTGGATGGGGATCTTCCCCTCTGCAGCCGCGTCCTGGAGCGCCTTGAGCACCCGTTCGTGGACGATGAGCCCCCAATCGGCGATGACGATTGCAGGACCCTTTCCAAGTTCGATCTTGGGTTGTCCCTCGGGCACACCTGGGAAATCCGTTGCGATCGAGACCTCGAGAGCAAGAGCGGCATCAGGCTGGACCGCGTACGCCGCGGTGGCTGCACCCACGGTACCGAACTCCTCTTGGACCGTACCAGCAAGGTATACCGTATTCTTAGGTCGGTTATCATGAAGGTGGCGGGCCAGGAACACGAGCATGAGACAACCTACACGGTCATCAGCCGCGGATATCATCACACGGTCCTTCCCGAGCATCCTGACACCCTTTTCGAAGACGATGAAGTCTCCTGGCGAGATCCCAAGGGCGAGTGTCTCATCCTTGGTCGACGTTCCGACATCAAGGAAGAGATCGTTGATCTTGAGCTTCTTCACATCCTCCTTCTTGCGAAGGTGGGGCGGGAGAGCGCCCATGACACCGTGGAATGCTCCCTTCTCCCTTGTGAGCACCTTGGCTTGCTGACCGAGGACCATGCGCGGATCCAGCCCGCTCAGGGTAGTGAACCTGATCTGGCCTGTGTCCTCAATGACGGTGGCGAGCATGGCGATCTCGTCCATGTGTGCAGCCATTAGGATGGAGGTCCCGTTGTCATCAGTGCCCTTGATGATGCCCACGACGTTCCCGAGGCGGTCGACCTTGATCTCGTCCACGTACGGTCGCAGGAGCTCTGTGAGGGCCTCTCTGACCGCACCCTCGCGGGCGGGCGGTCCGTCAGCGAGTGCGAGGTTCTCCAGCACCTCGATGGTCTCTGTCCGGTCAAGCGTGATCTTCTTCATCGTACGGACCTCTTAGTCGAAAATGTGTGATATAAAATCGTGGGTGCAGCCGTTACCGGGAGCGTTGAGGAGCTCCGGGACACCATCATCGTTCTTTGGGATCATGATGGATGAGGACACTGTGTCGTGGTTCATGAGATTCTCGGGGATGGCGTGGCGGCAGATCGAGTATTCGGAGGGATCGGGATCGTGGTCGCGGTAGACCTCCATGATATCCTTGGGAGCCACCTTCTTCTTAGGTGCTAGGAGATCCTGTACTCGCTTCCTTCGCATGTAGGAGCTCGGGTATGAGTAGACATCAGGACCGAACTCATCCAGGAAGATGAAATGATTGGTGCGGACTTGGATCCCCTTCGTGATGCGCTGGACCGCGAACTCGGAGTCCGTGCCTTCGATGATCGCACCCTCGGTAGCATCTGCCAAGAGCATGCTCCCGCCCATGTACCGTCCGTGCTCGATCTCCTCTGTAACGAACCGGATGGCCTCCTCGACGTTCGCACAGAGGCCGAGGATGGCTCGACCAAGTACACCACACTTCCGCAGAGTAGCGTCCGCGCCAGGGATAGGTTTCCAATCCTCTTCCCATCCTGGTTTATTGATCTTGACGAAGAATGTACCCAGGCATAGTCCCTTCTCATTGATCCCCTGGGTGATGATGTCCGGTCGGCTCCTGTGATTGACGCCCATGAAGGAGTAGTCCAAGCGGTCCTTGACGACCATCTCCTCCCCGCGAATCTCCCCGCACTCCTTGTCCCTGTTCTTAGCCATGAACACCCGGCCGAAAGAAGAACGGTCAGCGCCGATGATAATGCCCGTACACATGTGAACCAGCTCAATGACCGCAGTACGCGGTCGTATCGAGAGGTGCGCAACAAACACATAAAAAGCTGTTGGCACCCTTGCGGTTCATGTCCCTCAATATAGGGCTATTCACACGTAAACTCACATGGGAAAACCAGAAGGTGCTCGTAGCCCTCATCAAGAAGGGATGCGACGTTCTCACGATATCTCCCGAGGAGATCCGTTTCGAGATCTCTGACGGGATAAAAGCAAGGCTCGAAGACTATGATTTGACACATCTCAGTGGTGTGTATAATCGTTTGGACGTCACTCCCGACCTCGGTATGCCCTACCATGCATTCCAGGCGATCAAGTACATCGACAAGGCCGGTGTGCCCATCGTCAACAGCCCAGCATCTATCGCGAGAGCTCATAACAAGTTCAACACGTTTGCGGCTCTCATGGATGGGGGGATTAGGCTCCCGCGCACCATTCTTGCCCAGGACGTTGTACAGGCCGAGTCCATCCTTAACCGGAGTGATCTCCCACTTGTCATCAAGCCTGTGTTCGGTTCGTGGGGTCGCGATGCATTCCTGGTAAATGATCTGGAGGAGGGCCACTACATCCTTGAGAACCTCTCTGAACGTGGTTGGTTCCATGAATCAGGTATCCTCATCCAACGGTACATCGACAATCCAGGTAGAGACATCAGAGCTCTTGTCGTGGAGGATCGTGTCGTCGCTGCTATGTACCGGTACGCGCCTCGAGGTGAGTGGCGTACCAACATCTCTCTCGGTGGCCGTGGAGAGCCTTGCAAGATAACGCCTGAGATTGAGGAACTAGCCGTCCGCTCCCTCGAGCTCTTGGGTGGTGAGATCATGGGCGTCGACCTCATGGAGAGCAAGGAAGGGCTCTTTGTCCTCGAGGTGAACGGTTCCGCTGACTTCCGTGGCCTTACGCGGGCCACGGGTGTAGATGTAAAGGAGATCATCGCCGACTACCTGATCAAGACTTTTAAACGATGATTCGTCTTTGATATCAGTTAATGAGGCACACCCGAAAGAGCCTCTATTCCCGGATCGAACGGGAGCACGCGACCATCATCGACACACTCTGTGGCCTCGTCCGGACCCGGCCTGTGAACCATCCTGAGCGGGGTATCAAGCCCCCATCTGAGACCGCCCATATCTGCTGTGACCTCATGGAGAAGGTTGGTCTTAAGGCGATGGTGCATGAAAGGAACGGCTATTATTCAGCGCTAGGGATCCTGGACACCGGCCGAACGGGACCCACAGTGGTGATGGAGGGCCATCTTGACGTCGTTCCTGGAGCGGAGGACCAGTTCGAGCCACGTGTGACCGAGGACAGGATCATCGGGCGTGGTGCCCTCGATATGCTCTGCTCGGTCCCTACCAGTATCGTTGCTATCAAGGCAATCAAGGAGTCGGACGAAGAGCTGGGCGGGAAGCTCTATCTCGCCCTCGGTGCCGACGAGGAGACCGGTGGGATGTATGGAGTCGGGCACATGGCCACTATGATGGAGCGCCCCGACCATGTCATCGGTATGGAGCCCACGGACCTCGGGATAGTCGTCCGAAGGCGTGCCATGCACATCATTGATGTCCGGTTCCCTCAGCGTCTGGTACCTCGTGGTTTTATTGATCCATGCGCTGTGTACGTCCGTGTGGACGGCCATGCTGTGCACTCCAGCCATATGTGGAAGTGCCGTGCTCACGCAGCTGTGAACGCGGCACGGTTCCTCGAGGATATACGCCAGCAGTTCAACGTCGGTGTCCTTGGACTGCGGTTCGGTGATGTCAAGAACCGAACACCCGAACACTGTGACCTCAAGCTCGTTGTGAGCGCAGCGGACCTCGAGAGACTGGGTGTTCCATACAAACTGCTGTTCCCCGTCGCTGCCGGTGTGACGGACGAGGGCCTAGAGCATCTCCTCCGGGCAGTGGCTGTAATCAGTGACACACACGTACCACAGGCCGAGACCTCTGATTACGGAGTTGCCATCGGGCCCAATGTCATCGTCAACGAAGGGCGCGGTGGGTATGTCCTGAAGGTTGACACGCGAGTGATGACCGACCACTCAGCAGAGGTGGCGCATTCCTTCCGGAATTCCCTGTACAACGCAGGTGTGTCGTTCTCGTCCCTCGATATCGTCCACTCGGACCGTTCCCTCATGACTTCGCCAACGAGCGTACTCTTCAGATCCATGGAGCGCAACCTCATGTCACTCAGGAAGTCGAGGGGCGAGGAGTTACCAGTGACCCTCGTTCGGGAGGGCGCAGGCCAGTCCGATCTTAGGTATTTCCCCGGTACAGGTGCCCAATGCATCGAAGTAGGCCCCCGGGGGAACGGTGCCCACGCTCGCAATGAGTATGTCGAGACGGATTCACTGACGATTCATGCAAAGGCGCTTGCGGCCACACTTCTCGACCTCATGGGTGATGGGCGTGCCACGTGGGCGACGTCCTGATCCATTGTAGGAGCGCGATTTGGGTTTGAGCTTTATGAATCATGAAGGACTCTGTCAGACTCTCATGGACGAGGGGGATGAGCAGTTTCTGCATGGGGAGGAGCTGCGACGGATCGATGAGATCATCGATACCATGTTCGTATCGCTCCGTTCAATGGAGATGGCCTCCCCACCGAACGAGTATTGAGCTGCACGTTCGCTTTCCGAACTGCAGTTCATTGATTTCTGAGCAAGCTCATATCTACGTAGGTGAACCGCTCATTATCACAATGATGGAAAAGCCACGTCGCCACCTCCGCTCGATCAGCATCATCGGCCGGGACATAGTATATGGGTTATTTTTCCAGACGCCACCCGTCGGGCGCCTAACGGTCGGGACATTAAGTCCCGCAACCAGGTAAAGGTTGCTTGGTACATCGTTTTTTTCTACTGGACTACTTAATGGTGATAAAGATTTATTAAAGTTTATTAAATCAGTGTCACCTTGTGACATACTCCCACGACAGCTACCGTAGTAAATGCTATAAGCAGCCATTGACATGATATATGCTAGGGTGTTGGAAAACCCTCCGTGAGAATGGTACGAGAAGGGAAGAAGAAGGCAGGACGCGAACGTCGATCATCCCCCAAAGGATCACGTGATGACTCCCGGGATCACGCTCCTGTTGACGATGCAATCGAGTTGAAAGAGATCGGTGATGAGAGGCCGCTCCAAGTCGTGAACCGTCGGGACTTCGTGCAGGAAGGGATTACCTTTCTTGCGCTGGCCGGTCTTGCCGGTATAAGCTTACGTGCGCTCAAACCCCCGACGACAGGACCTGATCCGACACTCCACCCCCTTGAGGGCCCACCTTCACCCATTCCGGGTGATAGCGCTTCTGGACCGTCACCAGCAGGCACTCCCGTTCCAGGTCTGCAAGAAGCGAGCTTCTATGTCCAGGCAGCAGGTGGCAAGGTCGCCTGCGACCTGTGCCCTCATGGCTGTGTCCTCTCGCCAGGCCAACGCGGCATCTGTCGGGTCCGGGAGAACCATGACGGACGCCTTTATACCCACGGTTATGGGAATCCGTGCTCGATCCATATTGATCCCATCGAGAAGAAGCCACTGCTCCACTTCCTCCCGACCACCACGGCGTTCTCTATCGCTATCGGTGGATGTAACTTCAGATGTCTCAACTGTCAGAACTGGGAGATCTCCCAGCGTACTCCCGAGGAGGTCGAGCAAGGGGAGTTAACCCCTGCCGAGGTAGCCGAGCTCGCCAAACGGGACGGCTGTGCATCGGTCGCCTATACGTACTCGGAGCCATCTGCGTGGTACGAGTACATGCTCGACAGTGGGACCGCGACACGTGCACTGGGTATGCGGAACGTGTGGGTGACGAACGGCTATCTCAACCAGAGGCCGCTCAAGGAGCTGTGCAAGGTGCTCGATGGTGCGAACGTCGACCTCAAGGCATTCTCTGAGAAGATGTACAGCGAGCTATGCTCGGGGACATTACGACCGGTCAAGGACACCATCGTGACGCTCAGGGAACAGGGTGTATGGGTGGAGGTTGCAACACTACTGGTCCCCGGGTATACCGATGACATGGACCTTTTACGTGATATGTGCACTTGGCTGGTCAAGGCCCTCGGTCCTGATGTGCCGCATCATATCTCCCGGTTCCATCCGGACTATAAGCTTACTCACCTTCCTTGGACACCTATGAAGGCACTGAAGGAAGCTCGTGAGATCGCACGAGATGCTGGGGAGCATTATGTCTATGTGGGTAACGTCGCCCCATCCTCCGACATCCCCGATCCCGAGACGACCTACTGTCCGTCATGTGGACAGGCCGTCATCGAGCGCACTGGTTTCGTGGTAACAAAGTTCGATTTAGAAGGTGGCTCCTGCCCGAAATGTGGTGAATCCATTGCAGGAGTGTGGGCCTAGTTCTCTCACACTCACCACTGTATTTTTCAATCTTGACCGAATGCTAATCGGCGAGGGATCAATAATGGAAATGTTGGACAACATCCACTGGCTCGGTCATGCGAGCTTCAAAGTCACTGGACCGCTCACGGTCTATATCGATCCTTGGAACGTCTCCGAGACCCATGATGCTGACATCGTGCTGGTCACGCACGACCACTACGACCACCTCTCGGTGGACGATGTCGCCCGAGTCGCCAAACCGGACGCCGTTGTCGTGGCACCCCCGGGCGCGGAGGGTAAGATCGGTCCCACGGGCCTCGCATTCCAGCCACTCGGTCCCGGGCAGGCAGCTACTGTGAAGGGTATGGCAGTCGAGGCGGTCGCTGCATACAATCCTGCTAAACCATTTCATCCCAGCTCCAACGGATGGAACGGATATGTGTTCACTCTCGACGATACACGCATCTATCATGCTGGTGATTCCGACCTGACTCCCGAGATGCAGCGCGTCACCGCTGACATAGTACTTCTACCGGTGGGCGGGAAGTTCACCATGGATGCGAGCGAGGCCGCGCGTGCGGTCCAGGCGATAAAGCCCAAAGCTGCCATCCCGATGCATTGGGGGACCATCGTGGGCAACGAGGACGACGCTCGACGTTTCTGCTCCATTGTTGGCATGGTAGGACTCATCAAACCAAAGGAGAGCAATTAGCTGAGACCGTGGGCAGGGGCTCCCGCGCACATTTACCACTCCAGGTCTAGGTATATAAAACATAACGAGGAAAGGTCGCGCGATGGGTACGAAGGGGAAGCTAGCGGAAAAGGCAGTGGCCCTGGAAGCGGAATTTATCAGGCTCGAGTCCCAGCGTCGCGTTCTTAGGGACGAGATACGCATCCTCGAACGTGAGGTGTACGAGCTCCATCATCTTCGGGCCGAGAAGAATGGTACATGTCCCTTCTGCAAGAGAGCCTTCACCTCCGAGGTCATCGACAACCTTCTTGTCGAACGCGAGGAAGAGCTCGAGGGCATCATTTCGGCTCTCGACGATGTGCGTGAGAGTCATGCGGAAGCCGAGAAGAATCTTGTCGATATGCACAAGAAGATGAGCGGTGGTACGAAGGACGTCTAATATGGTACCGCGAGGATGGACCTTCGCTCTGTTCGTATTGGCGCTACTAGCCATACCTTGTGTGGGTTATAGCTTCGATTCGATCACTTACTCCATCAGTATCATAAACGAGACGGCCTCTGACGAGGAGATCGAGTTTACCATCATCAATGACGAGAACACGACACTGGACTCTTTCAACCATACATTCTCAGGTTCTCTCGAAGTGTTCTCAGTGCTCATGGATGGGCAGAAACCGTCTTATGAACTGCATCCACTTGATGAGCGTGGCTCACGTGTACAACTGCGAGTGCCGTTCAGTCGGCCGATTGATCCTGGGGACCGCTCCAGCTTCATTATTAAGGTCAGAACGCATGGGCATGTCGAGAAGGTGGGGGACGGGTATATGTTCTCCCGCAGCTTCGGTTTCAAAAAGCGGTCCTCCCTCTTCAAATCCTCCGTATACCTTCCCATCGGGGCCATGCTGCCCACTCCGGGAAAGGAAGAGGCACCAGCTCTCTTCTTCCCACTGGGTGACATTTCACATGATGGCCGCAGGCTCAAACTTTCCTGGGCCGTGAACGACCTTGCTGCACGCGAGTCCTTTGTCACCTTCATCCTCTACGAATTCCCACCAGAGGTCACTACGATCGTCAAGACCGTACTGATTGAGAATAATGATACACGTCGCATGCTAGATAGTGCGCTCAACACCTCCGAGCTCCTGCGGGTCCAGCTCCAGGACGAGCAGTCCACGAAGCTGATGCTCTATGCATTCCTCCTTTTAGAGACCGTGGCCCTGGCACTCATCGCTTACTTCCACCTATTCTCCCGCGCCCGCGCCGCCCAGGGCGTCAGCTCCCTTATCCTCGATAGCCTTGACGAGGACGAAGCATGCGTGCTATCCAAGGTCGTGGAACAGGTCGAGCCCATCACCCAGCGTGAGATTCAGGACATCCTCGGATTCAGCAAGGCAAAGCTATCGCGAACCCTGGACCGACTCGAGGCGAAGGGTTTCATCAAGAAGGTGAGGTGTGGACGCACAAACAAGGTCCACGTCACAGAAAAAGCGCTCCGGTAACGCCGCAGGATAGCTTTAAGTGCTTTGGGCGGAGAGAGGGATGCTACGAGGTGCTTGACCATGAGTGAAGACAAGAAGGACAAGGATCGAAAGGATGATGTCGACGAGTCGGCGTCCGATACGATTGAGGAGAAGACGGTCGAAGCACCCCGCGAAGAGAAAGATTCACAGGAAGAGGATGCTGCTGAGGAAGAGTCTACCGAGGACGAGGAAGAAGAGGAGAAGACGGAAGAGCGAAAGCCTCTTGCTAAACGCCCAACTAAACCCCCCGCTCCCAAGAAGAAGGCGGAAGAGGCCGGTCCCCTTGGGATTCCACAGCGCGACATACTCCCGCTTGTTATTGCACTGTCAGGATTGCTGGTGATGGTATTTGCTCGGTACCAGACCGCGAACCTCAACCTGCTCTATGGAGGTCTTGGACTGGTCGTCATTGGTGTCATCGCCTTCGTTGTCACGAGCCTCACACGATGAGGTATGCTTCGACAACGCCCGCCACCACGAGCGCGGTGCAGAGCACCCCGAGCAGACGGACGTATGGTCTATGCACTCTTCGAACGGCGGAGTCCACGTCCCCACTGCTGTCCATGACCGTCAGGACCTCACATGCGATTGCGTAGCCTACCGATGCACCGATAACCAGGACAGGAAGCTCTACGATCGCATGTGGGAGCACGTACCGGACGAGCGCGTAGAGACCATCGAGGCCGGTCAGGCCAGCGAGACCGAGGAGCATACCCGCGACCGCTCCATTGAGCGCCATCCCGCCTCCAGGGAAAAGGAATAGGAGGAAGTATGTGTCCTGGTCCTCGTCCGTAACATCATCCAGACCGGGATCGACATAGGCACCTAGCCTGTAGATTGCACGAGAGACCGGTCCCGGAGGGCGACGTTCGGTGATCCGTGCGAGGAACAGTCCACCAAGTGCCATGAATAGGAGAGCAATGACGTTGTTGGCCATCAAGGCAAGGGAGATGCCAGCACCTGTCGCGCCTGCGGCCTCTCCTACTGCATGCCCGACCGCAACCGGCGCGACGACCCGGGTCATTGCCACGGTAATAGCTTGGCCTGATCGGATAGGTGCCGCGAGATTACCCAGAAAGACCAGGCCGAGGCCGAAAAGAACCCCCTCGACGAACCTCCATAACATGTGCGGGATAGCGACCCGCACCCCGGGAGGGAGCATCCTACGCACCGGTACCTGAACCGACGATGTTCACTATGAGCGCCAAGTAGAGCAGGAACAGGAGCGAGGCCTCGAACCGAGTAAGGCGCCTGTCAATGAGCATGATGACCAGGAGGAGGGTCACCAGCACCATGGCCGGTGCATAGAACGAGAGGATGAGGGGAGGTACCATCATCACACTACCGCCGGACATCGAGGGGTAGATAATGGAGCAAATCCCGATGACGACCAGGATGTTGAAGTTGTTCGAGCCCATTATACCGCCCGTGATCATCTCCTCTTGTCCCTTGAACTGGGATATGAGCGAGGTGACGAGCTCTGGGAGCGATGTACCGATGGCGACGATGGTGAATCCGATAATGACGTCGAGGACGTCATCGGCGATGCCCAGCATCCTGCCCACATCGGTACCGATGGAGACCGCACCGGTCACCGTTGCTCGGGAACCTAAGAACACGAACACGATCCCCAGCAGGACAAGCATCCCGGCCTTGCGGGGAGGTATGCTTGGCTCCTCCGCCTTGCTGCGGGATCCGCGGAGGTTCGTGACATATGCCACGTACATCATAAGGAGGATGACACCTTCCAGGGGGACGATCTTCCCGTCGAGCGAGACGATGACGAACGCGAACGTGGACACAAGAAGGAAAGGGACCTCGGCAAGGAGCACGTTCCACTTGATATCGATACCATGGACCATACCACAGATACCGAGCACGAGAGTGATGTTGGCGATGTTGGAACCTACGATGTTACCGAGCACCAGGTCAGGTTTATCGATAGTGAGAGCCATCAGCGATGCGCCAAGTTCCGGAAGGCTCGTTCCCAGTGCGACTATCGTGGAGCCGACCAAGAATGCCGGTACTCCAAAGTGGATCCCGAGATTGGACGCGCCCTCAGTGAACCGGTCAGCACCGGATACGAGCACAACGATACCACAGAGGAAGAGCAGATAGGGATTGTTCAACCCCGTCGTTGGGAATAGCATGCCCATTAATAAGAGGATAAAGGCCAGAGCTGAGGCGATATCCTGCTGACTGACCACGGTGGCAGCTGGGCGCTCACATTTTATAAAGGCATGGGTGACGGGATTCGCCTGTTACGGGGAAACCCTTTTCAAGCTTAGGCAAGGGTGGGGTCATTGTGAAACGGGCCTCGAGGCTTGTCGTGGTCATGGTTGTCGCGGCACTCCTCTACATACTCCCAGAGATCTTGCGAGAGCTCTTCCTTGGAACGTACGGTTTCGTTGGCTGGCCAACCTATTACCACACACGGATCGCCCGACTCATCGTCAACGAGCAGGCCTTCCCTGAGTATGACGAGCAGTCCTTCGGCGGAAGACCCTGGTCCTATCCACCAGGATTCCCATCGCTCCTCGCTGTAGTGGCCATCGTTAATGGGTGGGAACCAAGCTTATCGGTCATCATCGTCCCCCCGATCATCGGAGCGGTCTCCATCGCTCTCGTCTATGCCATCGCCCGACGGGTCGGTGTACCCCCTCTGTTAGCAGCAGTGATATTTTCCATCAGCCCACCTCAGGTGTACTCTGCCAGTCACTCGATGTCACGTATCCTTCCCGTGTTCGAGACCTACGCTCTCCTCCTCCTGCTCCTCTGCTATCTACGCTCGCGCCGGACCGCGTACTTGGCCCTCTCTGTCCTCTGTCTCGCTACGACCTGGGGATCGCATCTTGCGGTTAGCCTCTACGCCTGTATCCTTGCAGCTGGTCTCCTCTACGAGGGGGGGTGCCGTCGTTCGGAAGCCCTTCTGCTCTTCGCAGGATCCTTCCTCCTCGTAGGTTTCTGGTATGTGCATATCTACACGACGCTCGGTATACCTGAGGAGAACGCGTTCCACCAGAACTTCGGCGACCTGACAGCCTACTTTCCCGACCTGATCTTCGAGTTGCGGCTAACGTCCTTGAGCCTTCTTGTGTATGCTGCATCCCTCCTTGCTATCCCCATCCTCTCCCGTAGCCCCGAGGGGAGAGCTGTGGCGTGGTGGATGTTCGTGACCCTCGTGTTCGTAATGGTCGTGGGGAATCGAGAGAACATTCACCTCGCGATGCCGTTCTCGCTTGCCGCATCCGTTGTATTGCGCAAGCTCCCGCGACGTCTCATGGTCCCTATACTTGTCCTCTTGTTGTACTATGCGTGGAACCAGACTGCGTTCATGGCGATCCTCCCCCCAAACACACCCATACTGGACGCGATGCGCTGGCTCGGCAACAATACCCCCCCGGACGCTGTCGTGCTCTCTGAGTGGTCGAAAGGCCATTGGATTGCGACAGTAGCTGGTCGACAGAACGTCATGGACTTCTTCGCTGAGTACGTGGACCATGCCGACGAGGTCTGGTGGGATACGCGCATAATCTTCCAGGGTGATAACGTTACCAAGTCCATGGGATTACTGGCCAAGTACAATGTCAGTCACATCCTCATCGACTCACCGATGCGTCAGTGGGAGTTGTGGGGATGGGAGAAGTACGGTCTGCTCTCTTACGTCAATGATACGGAGGAGTTCAACCTTGTGTACAACAACACCTACGCTCAGGTGTACGAGGTGCACAACACATCACCTCCCATCGAGGTCCATATCCCCAAGTTGGAGCGACAACAGAACATTTTCACAAGCCTGTCCCGTGTGCTCCCTGTGTTGGCGCTCGTTGTGGCGGGTGGTGTGTGGTGGAGCGGAACCCTCTCTACCGCTGCTCTCTCGTTGTTGATGCTTCTTATCGCGCTCCCATTCCATATCTATCCCATCGCGGCCAACGTCGCTCCTCTCGGATGGGACGCTGCGTTCCACCAACGGCTGACATCACTCCTCGGGAGCCAGGCAAACCTCCCCGTGTTCGATCCGCTCTCGAC
>JASMDC010000035.1 GCA_030753015.1 Candidatus Undinarchaeales archaeon
CCATGCAGATTTCCCTTTCGACTCCATCCCCTCCCTCTCGTAAGGGGACTTCCCGTCGAAACAAAAAAGAGTTAAATATACGACGAACCATAGAATTTTCATTGAACAGGGGGTGCTCCGTCGGTCGACGGGGCGATGGGACGATGGCTGGACGTATAGTTCGATCGGCAGCGGTGTTGCTCTGCGCATGGCTCGTACTTGTCGCCATCGCTGCGGACGCTCCCGCTGGCAGCGATAACGTGTGCTGCGAGGGGTCCAGCGGCGCAAGCATGGCCACGCGCCAAGAGTGCACGTCCGGTGGTGGTAAGGTCTCGTCCGACACGGTCCAGGCCCCCGCGAAGCCCGAGGACGATCTCATCTCCGGCAGCGGGACGGGTCCTGCTCCCCTGAACGTCGAGGACCTCAATTGCGACTCGTCCAAGATGGGCAACATCGATGCCCGTAACATGTGCGAGCATCTCAAGAAGATGGGCTCGTCCTACGATAGCATAGACGGTTTCATGTTCGGCAAGGACGGGACGGGAGGTCTTATGGGCCACCTGGAGGAGCTGCACGCCGCGCTCGTCAAGCAGTGCGCCAACTGCACCGATACGCACAAGGACTTCCAGGCGACCACGTACGATGACTGCGCCAAGACCGGCGGCGGTCGCGCCGGGAACCTCGCCTTCGATATCAATGCCATCGCCGCGGCCACCACCGACCAGTTCGGACCTGCCATCTGTGATGATGCGGGGAAGTTCGTCTGCCTCGCCAACGACGCTCGCAAGTGCATGGCCCGCGAGGGGAGTAAGAGCGGTGCGCTCGAGGGCGCCCGCCAGTGCGGTGTATGTGTGGTGGTATCCTGCTGCGCGGGGAAGAAGGTCCTGCCCGGCGGGTTCGAGGACCCCGATGCCGCGGCCGGAGCGTGCAACGAGGACAAGATAAATCCGAAGGAGGGTCCGTGCCCCGATTCCCGGACGTGGGAGTGCACCGTCAAGGACGGGCCTCTGAAGAAGAAGCAGAAGGACGATCTTGGGATCCATGGCGCCCGGGGCCTGTGCGATAAGCCCAGTGCCGCCGCCTCGTGCTCGAAGACGGGCCAGGGGAAGCCGCCTGCGGGGTGCACGTCCGCATCGTCCGGTGCCTGCTCATTGACGGGCAATCCTACCAGATGCAAAAATAAGATCTGGGGCGACAGCCCGTCCACCGATTCGGGGAAGAGCGACAACTCGGCGATGAAGTGGTGCGTGGACGACGGTGGCGACAAGAAGCGCCGACCGGCCATATGCAAGTACAAGGACGCGTGCAGTGGATGCAAATGGGAGGAGGGCGGCCCCAGCGAAACGCGCAGCAAGGACTACGACAAGAACGTCCTCGAATGCTACGGTTACAAGGACGCCAATCCCAGGTGCGAGCAGGAGGGTATCAGCGAGGACGAGGTGAAGAAGCACACATACTGCTTTGCCAACACCGACCAGTACCACCGGTACACGTGCGACAAGGACGGGAACTGCAAGGACAGGGACTCCGTGAGCGCCGTGGTGGAGGTGACGCCCGCGGAGAACGCCGTCGTGCTCCCTGCTGCCCTCGCCGAGTGCCAGGTGCGGGTGGCCAACCTCAAGGACGTGTGCACCGTCTCGGGCTCTAAGACCTTCGGCAAGGGCGGGACCGATATTACCCCCTGTGCCCTGGCCCCGATCGTCAAGGAGATGATGGAGTACATCGAGAACTTCCACTACCGTTACCTGGGCTCGGGAGGCGTGAAGGACCAGATCCAGACCATGTGGGGCAAGCTGAAGTGCAAGGGCGAGCTGGGCGGCCCCGGGGTCGATCCGAAGGCTGCGATGAAGGGGGGCGGGACGGACAACGGCCAGGTCGCCACCCAGGTGGCCGCGGACGAGAAGAAGAAGGAGGAGGAGCGGGCCAAGAAGGGCTCGGCCGACTCCAGCGCCATCGTCAGCGAGGCGAACACCTGGAAGGGTACGCCTTATGTGTTCGGAGGGAACACCCGCAGGGGTATCGACTGCTCCGGGTTCACCCAGCAGGTCATGCGCAAGAACGGCGTGAACATCCCACGGACGGCGGCCAGCCAGTGGGCGGCCTGCCAGCGTAGCGGCGGGACGTACGTGAGCGCCAACGAGCTCCAGTCGGGCGACCTCCTCTACTTCCAGAATACCTACAAGAAGGGCGTCAGCCACACGGGTATCTACGTGGGCAACGACCAGTACGTCCACGCACCCAAGACAGGTGACGTGGTGCGGACCGTGCGGTTCTCCACCTCGCGGCACTACAAGAGCCACTGGAAGGGCGCGTGCCGGTTCACGGGCCTGAAGGGCGGCAGCCCGCCGGGCGGGACCACGGGCACGGGAGCCACGCCCGAGCAGATCAAGGCGAACACCATCACCACCGAGATGCGCACCGTGGGCTCGCTGCGGAAGGAACAGGCCGAGTTCGGTATCGGGATGAAGGAGTTCCAGGGCCGGGTGAAGAAGCTCATCACCCTCGCCAAGGCCGAAAAGGGGCTGCATTGGGACATCACGACCAAGCACGACGACTTCGGCAAGGCATTCGATCCGGCGACCTTCGTCACCAAGGAGGGCCACCTCCGGCCCACGATGAACTCCGGCAAGGACAAGGACGCGCCCATGTACGAGGGGTACGCCTGGTCGATCGCCAAGGAGGACGAGACGTTGTGCCAACTGGAGGCCTCCAAATGCAAGGACGCTGATGGCGGCGCCCTCGCTGACACCGAGAAGGCGCGGACCAAGCTCATCGAGCGGACCAAGGCCGCCGTGGAGAAGGACTGTAAGGGCTGCCACCTCCTGCCCCAGGTCATCGGCAAGTGCAAGAACCCGTCGAAGGCATGCCGGTCCGAGAAGGACAAGTGCGTGGAGGACGGGCTCTCCTCGTCCGTGGACTTCGACCGCCATCGCAACACGGACGCCTGGGGCGGCTCTGCGCTCAAGACCGTGGAGAACCTCAAGGGACTGCCCGACGAGGTGTTCACCAAGATCGACGGGTGCTACGATTACGCCATCGACAAGGTCGATCCCGCCCAGGAATGCAAGGGCAAGAACGACGGGTTCAAGTGCTCCGACGGCAAATGCTGCTCGGGCGAGTGCACCGATGCGACTGCGTGCAATGCGTACGGTCCCTCGGGCCCCGGCGGTCCCGGCCAGCAACCACCCGGCGGTCCCGCGCCCAGCCCCACTCCGCCCCCGGGTGAGGAGGAGGGAATGCCCGGTGGCGAGGAGGAAGAGCCGCTTCCCGGAGAGGAAGAGGGAGAGGAGCCTGGCGAGGAGGAAGAGGAAGATCCCGACGAGGAGGAAGAGGAAGATCCCGGCGAAGAGGAGGAAGAGGGTCCGGACGATCCCGAGGCCCGCCTCTCGTGCCACGATGCACGGCGCACCGATCCCTGCACGCTCGACGACGAGGACGGATTGTGCTGCACCGGCGACGACAAGCTCTACTGCCTGGCTGGTGCGGACGAGTGCCCGGACGACCCGACCTTCGCCCAGGAGTGCGAGGGCCAGGACGACGGTGCTCCCTGCTTCGAGGAGCGCGGGAAGCCACAGGGCATTTGCTGCGTTCCGACGGACGGTGACGTGTCCGTATGCCGGCTCGGCGCATCCTACTGCCGGACGCGCTTCGACGAGGAGGACCTGGACGCCACCAATCCCGTCGAGTGCAACGAGGCCTGCCAGCAGTGCTTCGACACACCCAACTCACACTGCCAGGCCCGTGCAGGGGTCTGTGTGTGCGAGATGGGACGCGAGTGGCGGACCACCGGTCAGAAGTGTCCACAGAGCGTCCCCCCGCCCATGAACGCCCGCTACCAGGCGTGCTGCGAGGCGCTGTTCGCTGACGTGCTGGTGATCGAGCCGCCCGAGGCCATGGACGGGCCCTTCATCGAGGGTGACGCGACCTACGCGGCAGGGACCGCCGTGACCCTCCGACTACGGAACCCGGACGCGTCATCGGTCCATGTGTGCGGCGAGTGGTGGCGCGCGTTCGCCTCCGTCGAGGGCTGGACCGAGGTGCAACAGGTAGAGAAGGACCTCCCTGTCGGGTGCATGGCCGTGCCATCGAGCGCCGCCGTAAACTGGGACCTGGAGGGCGTCATCGACGAGGAGGACGAGCCCGGACCGCTGGGGGTCGGGAGCTACAAGGTGGAGATGTGCTACTGTACCGCGGTGGCCGGTGATGACTGCCTGACGGGCGCACGGCGGTGCGTCGAGCACAGGTTCCGCGTCGTGGACCCCGGGTCCACCTTCGGCGAGGGTGACCTGTCCATGTGCATGACGCCGTCGGGGCTCACCACCGGCGTCAGCTACGACCGGTGCCGCACCGTCAGCTCGGGCACGGGATTCTGCTGCTCTCTAGGGTTCGAGGAACGGGCCCTGCCCCTGGACTGCAGCGGTGTCGAGGACGGGTACGAGGACCCGGTGCTCGACGAGTGCAACGTGCGGAACCCGGGAGAGACGCGGCTGGCCGAACGCTGCCGCGACCTCGCCCTGGAGGAGGACGTGGCCTGCGAGGAACGGTGCCTGGCCGATAACCCGGGACAATCCTCACAGGAGGTCTGCCTCCGCGACGAGTGCGGTGCTGACCCCCTCCTCACCGAGCGTCTGGTCGGGTGCGGACCCTACGAGGAGTGCCTTAAGGTGGAGAAGGCCCTCCATCCCGACCTCAAGGTGACCGTGGACATGGTGAGGGGCAGTGAGTTCTCCACCACCTTCTACGCGGGTGAGCCCGCTCAGGTCGAGGTGGGGGTGTACAACGCCGGTCAGTTCGGCTTCTCGGGCGCAGTTGAGACCGCCATTATCAACCTTGTCGCGTGCGACTGCCCGACCTGTCCCGCAGGCTACACATGCGATTGCGAATGCCAGGAGGAGCGCACCGCCACGGCAACCCGCGAGCTCACGCTCCTCCGACCGGGAGAGACCTTCCTGTACCGCACCGACACCATACCGCTCGCAGAGTCCCTGGCCAACGGGACCGTCCAGCCGGTAGCGACGGTGGCCCGGACCGGTTCGCCCGTGGCCGAGGCCCGGGGCGAGCTCGTCCACGTACTGGAGATGGGACAGCTGGAGGTCACCGAGGCCTGGTTCGAGATGGGCGGTGAGCGTGCCACAAGCGCCTATCCGGGCGCGGAGATAACTGGTATGGCCGAGCTATCCTCGCAATGGTTCCCGCTGAACGTGAGCCTCTACCTGGAGATCGATGGTGTCGAGATCGAGGGCACCCGCACTACTGTGGAGGTCACTGAGCCCGTTAGCAGCCTGTCCATGACCACCCTACCCTGGGAGGTGGCCGCCGATAGGATCGATGCGTTGGCACGCATGGGTGTCGAGGTGGTATCCCCTGACGGCGACGTCCTCATGAAGCGGACGCTGCTCGAGCAGGGGACGGGAGCAGCGGACTGCGGTGGTTCGGTGATGACCACCGCCTGCTACGAGGGCAGGGGGAGCGTCCTCCGTTCCTACCCCGCAGGCTTCCTGGAGGTGCGACCCCTCAGGCTCCGCGTGACGGACGCGTACTTCATGAACCCCGACGGGAACGCTGTCAACACCCTCTACGAGGACACCGAGATGCGGGCCGTGGTGGTCGTCGACAACGGCGCCCCCCTCGCCTTCACCGGCGTCCTGGAGGCCATAGTCGCCGGGGACGACGGGGCCGATGTGGCCCAGGGACATGCCCTGGTCGATACCGAGCTCCCGGCCCGTGGTGGCACAAAGCGTCTAGAGACGCCATCGTTCCAGGCCACCAGGGGCTCGACCTACACCATCCGCGTCCGTGCGGCGGGGACGGACGGTACCGTCTGGAACGACCAGCTCGTCAGCAAGTATCTCTTTCCCCACGGGACGCTGGTGGTGATCGACGAGGAGGAGGTGGCCGACGAGCGCAACGACATCAGCACGCACCTCATCTTCACGGCGTGCGAGGTGCGGGTGTCGTGCGGAGCGTGCCTGCCGGTGTGCGAGCTCCATGTGGACCCTACGACCTGTTCCCTCTCGACCCAGCACTGCGGGTGCGAGTGCAAGCTCAGCTAGCAACCGGACCTATCGGGTATAAGATAAGAACGCAGAGAGACCGGGGAAGCCGGTGAAGAGCTAGCCACGGAAGCGCTCTGAGGTCGCCCCCGATCCCCCTGCGATTAAATATTACGATTAGTCTATAGGTCGCTCTGCTATATAACCATTGTCATGGCGGACAGCATACGTCGCGGACGAGAGCTCCCGGGACCTATTTCGTTTCCTGGTCGCGCTCCAGCTCTTCGCGCCAGAGCCGAGCCGTGGCCTTGATGTGCCCCACGCTGTCGCCCAGTGTCGTCCAGTTCTCGGGCACCTGCCCGTCGTAGCGCTCACCTGTCCGCAGGACCAGGTCCTCGATGCCCTCGGCGACCTTTTCCAGTTCACCGGCCTCAGCGGGATCTGTGATGTTCTCGATGGCGTCGTCCCAGTCGCGACCGGTCCATACCTCGAGGGCGTGGGTCAGCGCGGCCACGTAGCCCTCACGCTTCACCTCCAGCTCCTCCCGGACCACCTTGTCGTGCCCCTGTGAGTACCCGTGCATCCGCTCGAGCGCACCGGTGTTCTCGACACGGAGCACCTCGAACACGCGCGAGTAGTCAGCGTTGCGCTCCACCAGCTCGTCGAACACCGTGGCATCCTGGGCGTACACCCGGGCCATGGTGTCGGTGACCTCGTCGATGTCCTCGAGCATCTTGAAGGCTGCGTTCCCTGCCACCAGCAGCTCCTTGCCCTCGATCTCCTTGTTGGTGAGGGTGCCCAGCTCGTGGACATTGAGCCGGGTCATGAGGTCGGACACGCCCTCGTAGACGTCCTCGACAGCTCCCTTGTAGGGATCGAGCGCACCATCGAAGCTGGAGCGGAACACCTTCTTACCGATGGTCTTCCACACCTTCAGGCCATCGCCGCCGTCCGCTTCGTTCTTGGTACGCCGCAGCGACTCCACGAGGTAGGTGTTGAAGTCGGCGGGGACGGTGAAGTCCAGCGCCTTCTGGGGGAGTGGGATGACGACATCGGCGTTCTGTGTCTTGCCGAAGCGCTCGGTCTTCACGTCCGAGAGCTGGAGATAGCCATCGCTGTAATCAGTGAGGATGCCACGGTACTCGCGACCACTTGGGTCCTTGACGGCAACGCCGTACCCGACCAGGTGCTCAAGGTTATCGTCCCAGCTACCGCCGATGTTATCGAACACAGCCTGAGCGCCCTCGGTGGTCACCGAGCCACCCATGTACATGCTGGCGCCCATGGAGGTGGCGCGGCTCACGGCGTTCACGGAGTTCGCCAGGGGTGCCTTGGTCCGGTCCCAGAACTTGTGGAGCCAGCCCCGACCCGTCCCATGCTGCACGAGCTTGGAGAGCTCGGTGTCGCGCTTGGCGAGCTTCTTGTCGCCCAGGTCCTGCTCGAACCGGGTGACGGAGTACACCTCGCTGGGGGAGTAGATGGTCTGGTTGGCGGCCACGTAGGAGCCGTTGACGTCGAGAAGGATGTTGTCGTGGTCGTCGATCTGGAGTACCTTGCCTCGGATCTGGTAGTCCTCCGAGGCGGTGTTGAGGGATACGTAATCACCGTCGAAGTCGCCAAGGCACCTGTCGGTGCCGTTGTACAGGAACCCGCGCGCCAGTAGACCGGCTGTTACCGCGCCGAGCACGAAATGACCTGGATCGAGCATAATGCATCACCATTAATCTGTGAGTGATAGACCGCGCTCCGAAGCCTGTATTTATAGTTTCCCCTGATGGTCTATCCCGGGGGAAGACGGTGCAGGGCCCCACCGTTCCGGCCTAGGGATGGAATCCGTGCAGCCCCTTGTCCTCTCCCTCGTCCTTCTTCTTGGGCTTCCCCCCGGTCGTGTCCGGGGGCTGCTGCGGGGCTTGAGGTGGCTGCGGGACCTGTGGTTGGCCCATGGCCCCGGGATGGAGACCGTGGGCTGCTTGCTGAGCACCCTGGTCGCTCGCCGGCTGCTGCCCTGACGGCCCCCACCCGTGCTGTTGCTGTTGCTGCTGACTTTGTATCTGCGGGGAATGGACGGTCTGGGCGCCGTAGTAGGCCCGCTGGCCGTAGTATTGGCTCCCACCGTAGTACTGCTGTTGCGGACCGTAGAACTGCTGTTGTCCCTGCTGGTATCCATCCATGGCAGCAGCGCCGGTCGCTTTGTCAATGCCCATACCGGGGAACACCTGCCGCTTGAGGGCGAGGGCGAGGGCGCCGATGATCACCAGAACCTCGATGAAGTCCTTGATGTTGGCGAGCTCACCGATCTTGTCGATCACAGCGACCGCCCCTACTTCGACGGTGACCTTGTGTTCGATCGTGGCATTGGGCATGCCCACAGGCAGAACCTTGATGGTGAGCTCATGCTCCCCCGGTACGACCCCCTGGACGTCCACCGAGAGCGGTAGGGTGGCGTCCTCGTCGATTACCACCTTATGCCGGGCGGTCCACGATAGCCCTATGGCTTTGGTGTCCGCTTTCAGGGAGATGTCGAACGCTTCCCGTAATGAGCCCGTGTTCTTCACCGTGAAGGCCAGCAGCCGTGTCTCCTGCTCAACCATCTCGAGCGATCCCGGGCCCTCGATGTCGGCCGAGCACACGCAGTCGGGCGATGTGCGGCAGTCCTCGCCGACGCCCGGTTCGCACGTATCGTCGACGCACTGGTCGGGACCGCAGTCCAGAGCGCATGTCACGCACTCGGTGGCATTCTCGCACGTCCCGTCGCCGCATCCGCCACGGCAGGAATGGCTCTCCAGATCGCATGTCATGGTGCTCGGGCAGCCGCAGTCCTCGCAGCATGAGCTCGAGCCTTCGTCAGGGCTGTCGCATTGACCGTCGCCGCAGGTGACCCGGTTGCATCCTATTTCGTTGGCACCGGCGCGGGACGAGTCGCAGATGAATCCGAGCATGCACAAGCAGTCCTTGGGGGCGAGGATACAGTCCTCGCCCAGTGCCGTGTCGCACACACCGTTCCCGCGGCAGTCCAGGATCGAGCAGTCGGCCGGGCATTGGCCGCACTCGTTCTGGCACTTGCCGTCACCGCACTCGGCGGTGGCGCATCGGTCGGATGCGTCACAGGTGAATCCCTTCTCGCACATCCCCTCGCATGTGCATGAGTCGCCGCCGGCACCGCGGAGCACGCATCCCCCCGCGCCGTCACACACCCCCAGCTCGCACACGCTCCCGCACGACCGCATCTCGGGGATGCACTGGCCGCCAAAGCACTTGTCCTCGGTGCAGGGATTCCCGTCATCGCACCCACAATCTTCGGGACAGGTGTTGCAGTCCTCGGTGGCCTCGCACACGCTGTTGGGGCATTCGGCGGTGCAGGCGTTGTGCGGGTCGGAGGGGCAGGGGTCCTCGTCGTCCGGGATGCCGTCCAGGTCGCGGTCTGACAGGCACGCGTCGTCGGCACAGATGAACGTGACCTCGAACGCGGTCCTGCAGGCCGTGTCGGGTTCGGTCATATTGCCGCACCGTGCGCACCCGACGGACGGTTCGCACACGAGACCCTCGCTGGTGCACGCCCTCTCCAGACCGGGGGTGCACACGCCCTCCACGCACGAGAACGTGATGTGGGCGTTCTGGTGACAGAGCCCGGCGCAGTCGTCGTCGTTGGCGCAGGATTTGCAGGCATTCTTGGGATCGCGTGGGCACGGGTCCGTGTCGTCGCCGAACCCGTCGCCGTCGAAGTCCGGAGCACATCCCTTGGGTTTGTCCGAGGACGGATCGCACGTCTCGCCCTCCTGACACCCGCAGTCCTGGAGACATCGACCGCAGTTCTCGCTCGGGTCGCACACACCGTTCCCGCACAGCCGCTGACACTTGCCGTCGCGGCACCCGAAGGCCGAGCCGTAGGTGAATGAGGCCGTGCAGTTGATATCTGCTGTACATCCGACGCATCCCTCCCGGGAGCACACGGCGCCCGACTCCGTGCAGTTGGTCGAAGGACGCTCCTTGCACACGTAGTTGTCGCATCCCTGCCCGCTGAACACGTTGTGCTCGCAGGAGTAGCGACAGTTCTCGTTACGGAAGCAGGAGGCCACCTTGCAGAAGAGGCCCTCGATGTCGCAAGCATAGTTGGGTCCGTACTGCGACTGGCACTGCTCGTTGGAGATGCAGGAGAGGCAGCCGGACGGGAGCTGGCATACCTGGTTGATACCGGTGGCGGAACAGTCGTGGATGTTCTCTACCTGGATCTCGCACCGCATGTCGCTACAGGAATAGTCGAGGAAGGAGTAGCGCTGGCAGGTGTCCTCACAATGGCCGTCCTCGAGGCAGGACACGCACCCGCGCTCGCTGTTGCACTGGAGGTCCAGATCGCCGCAGGACGACTCCGTCACGTTACAGACGCCAGCGCTGCAGGTGCTGTTGAGGTAGGTGCGTCCGTCCGTCCCGCCGCACTCGTCGGCGCACCCGGGCGCAGTGGCGCTGCATTCGCCCACCTCGGAGCACGCACCGGGCGCGTTCCCGGAGCAGCAGGGCTGGGCCAGGGAAGAGCACGCCAGCTGGGCTGTGTCCTGGGCGCACCGCACTTCACCCGCACATCCCGCGCTGCCGCACGCTTTCCCGGGCTCGAATCCCGGTGGCGGTGCCACGCACTGGCCACTGCAGCAGAACCCGCTCCCCGAGGCGGTTACGCAGGGTGCGTGGTCGGGCTCGCACGAGCCCTTGCACAGCCAGTCCTTGTTGGGATCGTCCACGCACATAGGGGCCGCCTCACCGCAGTTGTCCACCTGGCCGTTGGGGCAAGTGACTGCCTGACTGCATGTCCCGGAACCGGGATCGCACACCAGTTCCCCGCCGCACTCGCAGTCCTTTGTGCACAGATCGCCCGCGCCCTTGGTCTGGATCGGGACGCATGCTCCCGCTACGCAGCACTGGGAGGCGCAATGGGTCTCGGACGAGCAACCGCTCATGCACGTGCCCACGGTGCCATCACAAACGTAGTCGCCGCACTCCTGCGCCGTCGTCCCGTCAAACGCGCCGAGACCGGTGCACGTGGAGGTCATGGTCCGCTCGTCGTTGCACACGTCACTGCCGGCGATGTCGCACTGCCATTCGTTGCTCTGGCATGCAACGAGGCCCCCGGGGCACGGTTCGGTCCCGCACGCCCCGCGTGGCGTCCATAGGAGGTCGGGCATCGACTGGCACCCGGTCCCGCAACAGTACCCTGCCGTGGACCCGTGCTCACAAGCGGCGGCGCCGAAGGCGGCGCACGAAGCGCAGCGGTCGAGGCCGCCGATACCGTCCGTATCGAGGCAAGGGAAGAGATCCTGGCAATCGCCGCTCGACGTGCAGCCCTCCCGGCACTGGCCAGCGGACGGATCGCAACGGTAGGGCGAGCAGTCGCCCCTGCTCTCGAAGGTCCCGGTGGTCGAGCACTGGCCCCGGCGGGCGAGGTCATCGGAGCATACAGGATCGTCCAGGGAGTCACAGGCCCAGGAGCCGTCCCTACAGGTCACCGCCCCGGTGCAGTTGCCCGCGCCGCACGCGTTGCTGGGCGTCCATGCGGGCAGCGGCATGCCTTGGCAAGAGTCACCGCAGCAGAATCCCGTCGCACCGTCCAGGTCGCACACAGATGCCTCGTGCTCGACGCATCCACTGCAGCTGTCGGGCGCTCTGTCGCCGTCCACGTCGATGCAGGCTGCGGGCGCTAGGCATTGCTCGTTGGATACGCACCCGGTGAGGCACTCTCCCGAGGCATCGTCGCACCGGTAGGGGGCGCACAACTTCGCCTGGGCAGCGTTGAACACACCCGTCAGGCTGCAGGTGGACGACTTGTCCTGGGAACAGGCCGCACGTCCCGCGGAGCTGCACTGCCAGCTTCCGGTCGCGCACGCCACTATACCGTCGCACGGGGCCTCCCCGCAGGCGACCCCTGGCGTCCAGTCGAAGATGAGCATGCCCGCGCACTCTCCACCACAGCAGTACCCGGCCTGGATGCCTTCCTGGCACTGCTTTGTAGCATGGTTGGAGCAGGTGGAACAGGTGTCCAGCCCGCCCGTGCCGTCGGTGTCGATGCACGACAGTCCGTCCTGGCAATCGGTGTCCGAAGCGCATGCTGCGCCTTCCCCTGCCAGGTCCGTGCAGGTGTTGGTGTTGCTGTCGCAGAATCCGGCCGCGCACTCGCAGCCCTTCGCACAGTCGGCGCCGTTGGGGAGCTTGGTCACGTAGCACAGGTCGTTGCAGCAGGCACCCTCGCCGTCCCCCGTGTAGCACAACCGGCCCGTCTCCATCCCCGCACAGGAGCTGCAAGTGTCAACGAGGCTGTCACCGTCGCTGTCCCGGCACACGTCGGCGCACAGCTGGCCCACGCAGCACACGCCGCTCTGGCCCATGTTGTCGGTGGCAGGATTGCCGTTGTCCTCACCAGGGTGGCAGGCGCCGCACTGGCCACCGGCACCGGTCTTGTCGATGCACAGCCCGCTGGCGCACTGCCCGCCGTCGGTGCAGGTTTGGCCGTCGCGGAGGAGGCAGGAGCCCCCGATGCACTGGTAGCCGGCCTGGCAGGGGCAGTCAAGGAGGCAAGTGCCGCAGTCCTCGCCCGCCTCGCACTTCCCGTTGCCGCAGCAGACGAGGGCCGCCTCTCCGGCCTCGTTGCAGTCCGGGTCCGTCCCGAAACACTCGGACGACAGGCAGATGGCGTCGCAGACCGCGGGGCACGCGGTGCACTGGGGGGGCACCGTGGCGCAGAACTCGCCCCCGCTGCAGGTGACGCACGTACCGCCCACGCAGGAGCAGGAGTTGGCACTGCCCTCGCACTCGCTGGAGTCGTCCGCGGTGCACGCACCACCGGAGCAGTCGCTGCACCCGGGGCAGGCGGTGTAGCCGCAGGTGGACGAGCAGGTCCCCTCCGTCGCGGAGCAGATGGCGCCACCGCCCACATCGAGTCCGTCGCACTGGGTGGACACGCTCGCTCCGTTCTGGCCGTTGCACTCGGCATGGCACTCCGTGTCGCCCTCGGCCGTCCCGTCGGCCTCGCAGCAGTCCTGGGGACAGGAGGCGTGGTCCTCGCCCGTTCCGTCATCACAGGAGCCATCACCGCACATGGTCCCTTGCAGGTATGTGACGGTGACACCGTACAGATCGGGAGAGCTGGTATGGGGAGTGGACAGATCGAACCTGTACTGGAAGTACCGGTTGTCAGCAACACCCGGGGCCTGGGGCGAGGTAATGGCGATGGTCGTGAACTCCTCGCCCGTGCACGAGGGATCATCGCAGCTCCGCACCTTTGGCGTGAGCTCTAGGAAGCCCCGTGCGTAGTGGTCCTGGATCTCGGCGGCGGAGAGCGCCCTGTCGTAGATGGCCACCTCGTCGAACGTGTTGGTATCGTACCTGCCCACGAAGAGGTCGTACGAGTTGGTGACGATGGCCCCAGTGAGCTCTTTAGACTTCTGCATCTGGCCGTTGACGTATATCTTCTGCTGAGCGCCCGCGGGAGCGGTCCGGTCATAGGTGAGCGCCACGTGGTACCATCCGGACGACAGCGTGGTCGATATCTTCTGTCGGTTGATCCTGCCGACGACCGAATCGGAGTCGATGGTGAGCGCGTAGGCCCCGGGCTTGACGATACCACGGTCCGGGGCCAACCACACGGTCTGCAGGAACCCGTCGTCGTTCGGGCCGCGGTAGGCGATGGCGAACACGGTGTCGGTGACCGGGACGATGACCGGTCTTCGTGCGAATGTGCCCTCGAACTGATTGGAATTGATGACGGCAAGCCCGCTCGTCCCGTCCTCGCCGATGGATACCATCTTCACCACTCCATACGTGTTGTGATTGGAGTAGACGAGGGCGAACAGGTCGTGATCGATGTGGACGATGTCAGGCTCGTACCCTTTCTGGGAATCGGAGGCGAACTGCAGAAGGGCAAGGGTCTCGTCCCCGATCTGGCCGTTGTCGGCGATGGACACGGTCCTGATCTCTCCGTGGTCGCTGTCCCCCCGGTAGGCGATAGCGAACACGTTCCCCGCCACGTTGACGATCACAGGCTCATAGACCTTGTAGCATGTGCCCTCGGCATCTGTGTTGATCGAGAGCGTGTCGATGACCGCGCCGATGGTCCCTTTTTTGTCGATGGACACGGTCTTGAGATACCCGCAGTCGTTGTCCCCCCGATAGACGATGGCGAACACGGTGCCGTCCACATGGCTGATGCGCGGCTCGTATCCCTTCGTTCCGTCGAACTCCAGGGAGGAGCCGGTCTTGGCCACTCCTGTGCCATCTGCAGAGATGGTCACGGTCTCGAGCACTCCTGCGTCGTTGTCCGTTCGGTAGACCACGGCGTACACGGTGCCTTTGACATGCACGATATCAGGGTCCAGACCGGTGTCGGCGAACTTCAGGTCACCAAGGACCTTGGAACCAATGGTCCCCGTAGGGCTGATGGACACTGTCTTGATCTTCCCGTCCTGGTTGTCGAACTTGCTGAACGCGATGGCATATATGTCGCCAGTCACATGAATGAGGACGGGCTGGTCGCCGTGGCCATCGAACTCCTTGGTACCAAGTGCCTTGTTCCCGATCGGCCCGTCATCTGCAATGGACACGGTCTTCACGTACCCCTTGTCCGCGGAGGCGCCGCGATAGGCGATGGCATACACGTCGCCGTCCACGTGGATGATGTCCGCCCAAGAGCCTGCGCTCGTGTCGAACTCAAGGCCGCCCGCAACTGAATCGGGATGCTCCCATTCCGGTCCGAGCTTCACAAATGCTTCGATCGTAATGGCATCGGTGATGTCCAGGCTAGCAGCGTCCGCGATGGTGACCACGTCGTCCCATCCGCCGAACTGGATGCCCGTGCCGAACCGGCCCTCGGCCTCGTACGTGGGACCGCCGGAAGCGGTACCGTGGTTCCCCTGGCCCGAGGCGTCCTGGGGCGCGCCCCCCGTTTCGTCCAGGTGGAGGAGGAGCACGTTCCCGGTCATGTCGGCACCACCGCGCATGGTCTCGATCCCCCTGTTGTCGGGGAACGGCTTGTCGTACGGCGCGCCCCGCTCCCACGCGATGGACTGCCACTGGGAGTCTGTCTGGGCGTCGAACACCTTGGATGTGTAGGTGCCGGATCCCCCCGAGGTGAGCTGGACGTGATCGGTGCTCCACAGGGTGCTTGAGTAGGTGCCCTCATCGAAGCTCTCCTTGTCGTCCGTCTCCCAGACGTCGGCCGCGGCAAGGGCAATGAGCAACAAGAGGACGACCACAGGCCGGATATACCTCCCACTACTCATGGGAAGATTTCTGTGCTTGACGATTATTAAAGCTTGGGCCGGCAGGTCATCTGGGGGGCCCGTAAACAAGCATCCGGTGTCCGCGGTTCTTTTACTGAAGGTTTATCTATAGTGAAATTATCTACCGTATAGGGAGATGGCTCAGGACCAGTCCTATTACTACCAGTACCGACAGGACACTCCTCAGTACGCCTACGGTCAGTACAATCAGCAGTATCAACAGCAGGCGGCCTATGGCGCCCAGCAGGGCTACCAGCCGGGGCAAGGCTATCAGGCACAGGCGCCGCAGTATGATGGCCAGCAGGCCTATCCGGCCCAGCAGCCATATCCGGCCCAGCAGCCAGAGCCACCCGAGGAGCCACAAGAGTCGTCATCCGGTAGCGGGATGTGGCTTGGGCTCGCGCTCGTGCTCGTGGTCCTCGTCGCCGGAGGCTACTTCCTAATGGACAGCCAGGGTGTGGGGGCCGGGACGGGCACAGGGGGATCCCCAGGCAATGGCACAGGTACTGCCGGAGGTGAGCCGGATGTCAGCGGGAAACCAGGACCTGTCGGGGAAGCGACACCGACCGGAGGACCCGGGCCGACCGGTACACCGGTACCTTCGGATGGACCATCACCTACGGAGGGACCAACACCGACCGAGGATCCCGGCCTCGGGCTTCCTCTAGGGATAGGCCTTCCCATCATCGACTGCATGACATTACAGGCCATAGAGAACGACCTTGACGGCGACTATTTCCTCGCCATGGACATAGATTGCTCGGGGACGAGGATCTGGAACGGTGGACTGGGGTTCGTTCCCCTCAGCAACTACAGGGGCAGCTTCAACGGCCGGGGACAAACGATATCGGGTCTGTACATAAACCGACCAGAAGAGTACATCGGCCTCTTCGGGCAGACCCAACGCGCCACCATCACCGATCTCCGGCTGGAGGGCGTCGACGTGACCGGGACCAAGTACGTGGGGGGTTTGAGCGGCAAGGACGATGGGAGCGTCATTGAAGGCACGTCCGTTAGCGGTAGTGTGTCCGGGGATGAGCACGTCGGTGGCCTGGTGGGCGATGGTATCAGGAGCAAGATAAAGGACTGTGAGGCTGACGTGGACGTGTCCGGTAGCACGAGCATTGCAGGCCTTGTCGGTCACTTCAGGGGCGAGTACATCGACGGATCCTCCTCGAGCGGGAGCGTGATCGGCGACGATTACGTGGGGGGATTGGCCGGGGGTGTCTATGAGGGCACGATCAAGGGCTCGCACTCCACGGCCAGCGTCGTGAGCGAAGGAGCCCTCGCCTTCAAGGGCGAGACCGGGGGACTGGTCGGACGTAACTGGGGCGCCGAGATAATCGACTGCTACGCTACCGGGAACGTGAAGGGTCGTTTCACGACCGGCGGGCTGGTCGGAGCAAATCAGGACCTCATCGAAGGGTCCTATGCGACCGGGGACGTCATCGGTGAACGCTGGGTGGGAGGGCTCGTTGCCAGCCTGGCCAGCACCGGTACCATCAAGGACTCGTACGCCACGGGTAGCGTCACCGGGAACGACACGTTCGTGGGGGGTCTTGTGAGCTTCAGCGACGGCGGGATCGTCACCGGTTCATACGCGACAGGGAAGGTCACAGGGGCCGACAACGTGGGTGGGCTCATGGGCGACAACCTGGGTGACATCGAGAACTGCTACGCCACCGGCGTTGTGAGCGGCACCGAAGCGGTAGGCGGGCTGGTGGGCATCAACATCCCGGAACAGGGAGTGATACTCAACTCCTATGCTACCGGCGGCGTGGCCGGTATCAACGTCACCGGGGGGCTCGTGGGTTCCGGGTACGGTACCATCACCAATTCGTTTTCAACAGGCAGCGTGAAGGGCGCAGCGCCTGTGGGTGGATTCGTGGGGATCACGTCCATGATATATGGACGGCTGGAGAACAACCACTGGTACGACCATGCCGGGAACCCGGGCGGAGGTTTTACGTCCGACTGCATGATGCTATTCCAGGAATCCGCATGCACGCCCGAGGGCTGCACGTGGAAGGAGAAAGAGGGATTCAAGGGCCAGTTCTACTGCCAGGGGCAGTACCTGGGCAATGAGAACGCCGAGCCGGTTGAAGACAAGGCGAAGTTCTACGATCCGAAGAATCCACCTCTGGACACCTGGGACTTCGAGAAGGTTTGGCAGAAAAGAGACGATGATTATCCAGTTCTCAGGGCCATAGTTCAGGGATGACCGTTGACCTGCCTGCCGTATCAGCAGAGCTTTAGATGATTCGAGTTAAGGCTACTACCTTCAGACTCCATCTACGAATATAGATGCCGTTTTCTACGAAGACGTGTCCCTAGCTCCGAGACATACAGAACCTCAGTCCCGTGTACAGAAGTCGCAAGTCTCAGGGACATCCTCAAGGCTGCGATGGATGTCACACAGGATTCTATCCTGCATCTCATGCTTGCAGATCTCGCACACTCTCATAAGGAATAGGGGCCTCTCCAGACCATCGTACATCTCGCGTGCGAGCGCCTTCACCTTGTCGGTCCCATTCTTAGAGAGCTTCAGCACCCCTCCTCGCTTATCCTTCAGGTAATGGGAGACCGCTGGTTGGGTGAAACCCAAGAGTTTCGCGATTTCCCTTTGGGATAGGCCGAGACGTTCGAGCTCCTTGGCGATCCCTCTGCGGATAGGTGGGAGGAGATACCTTATTGTGAGCTCACATGGAAGCAACATGGTCCTCCCCTCAGAACTCCTCCAAAATAACAATTGTTATTTTTATTATTTCCTACCCGCGGTGTTTGCACCCTCATAAGGAGAACCGGGTCGGCCCCGCCGTTCGTAGGATGATCGCCGTGAACCGGAATGACTTGAACATCGTGGTCGATGGTGCAACACTCCGAGAACGGGTATATAGACACGGTTCCCGGTTCCTAGATGGATGTGATATCGAGATCACATATCGCCAAGGGATTGCCTTGCAGTTCACCTCGCGGCCTCGAGCTGGTTGACCGCCTCCACGACCTGGGCGATGACGGTGTCCGAGGAGATCGTCGCGCCGGTTATGGTGTCGAAATCATTATTCGCGACGGGTGACGACGCACCGGTGAACTGGCTGGAGAAGGCAGCCTCCAGGATCCGTGCACCGATGCCCGGGGTCTCATGCTGCTCGAGGATCTTGATGCCGGTCACGGTTGCAGGAACGCCAGCTGAGACATCCATGCCCACAAGCATCTTTATCGATCCGTGGTATCCACTGGCTTCCATGAGGAGCGCGTACCCTGCGACCTCCCCGCCAGAGTAGCCCGCGTATACCTGACGTACTCGTCCCCTGTCGCCGGGATACACAGGCTCGTCGGAGACGAGCTTGTGCTCCCCAAGCCCTTCAAAACGCTCGGCCAGCGGGTACACCTCTTTCAGGTCCACCTGTTTGACCTCCTCGATGGTTGGAAGGGGCGTTGGGATGGGAGTTGGAACTGGCGTCAGAGCTGGTGTGGGGCCGGTGGTGGTGGATGGAGCGGGCGTTGGTGATGGCGTCGGGACGGGAGTGGGTGCAGGTGTCGGCTCAGGCGTCGGTACAAATCCGAAGGGGGTACATGTGTTGGCATCCTTGAGGTCCGTGCATTCCACCGCTTCCGAGCGTTCGATATCGCCCGCACTCACCCACACACGTACCAATATACCCGTGCCGGTCCGAACGATATAGATGGTGGATGAGCCGTCCAGAACAGAGGTGACGACCTCGATGTCTTCCACTAGCGGGTAGGCCTCCTTCAGCGCCGTCATCAGCGCTTGAAACCTATCCCTTCCATCGGTCCCTGTAGCGCTACCGGGGGAAGGAGCCACGGTGGTGGCTGAGGGCGACGGCGTTCGCCCGGGTGTTGGCTCCGCCTTGATGGGAGTGCATGACCGGATTTCCGACGGGTCCGTGCATTGGACCACCTCCGAGCTGTCGATGCGACCATCTGTAGTCCGGATCCGCACCAGGCCGATCGTGTCGGCCCTTACAAGGTAGGTGCTCAATGGGCCTGCGTGGGCGGATGTCATGAGCTCGGAGTCCGAGGAAGCGTATCTCTGTGAGAGATGGTCAATGACCTCCGCCGGGATATCGTTCGCTCCCCAGAACAGGAAGACGAGGACGGCCGTGATGAAGAGCAGGATGAGACCCAGCATGGCTATGTCCAGCCGGCGGCCCGCCAAGGGGCTATCCGCGGCCACCTCGGCCGGGGGTGACGTCATCAAGGCCCGGTCGAGTGCGTCCTCGACGTCCTCGGGAGCGTACTCTTGGGAGAGCAGATACTCGCGGATCTGATCGCCGTCATAGCCCTGGGAGAGGTACGAAAGCACATATTCATCAAGCTCTGTACCCAAGTATACTGTTGCCCCCTAAGTTTGTCCGTCAATGAATTTGATGTAAGTATTGATGTACTTGTAGATGTCGTCCGGGGAGATGGCTACCGCCAACCCCTTCTGCTCCTTTGCGCACTGCAGCGCGGCGAACAGAATCGCACCCGTTGTGGGTCCCACGAGAAGGCCCCCCTTCCTTGCTAAAAGGATTCCGGTCCTGTAGGCGTCCTCGTCCGAGACCGAGATGACCTCGTCAATAAGCGACATGTCAAGTATCTTCGGGACAAGGTCATCCCTCAGACCCGTTATCCTCTTCATCCCAGGCAGGTTGTGCTCTGCCGTTTCCGGCTCGATCCCTATCACTTTGATATCGGGTTTCTTCTCCTTTAGATACTTGCTCACACCAGTTATCGTCCCACACGTCCCGAACGCAGCGAAGAAATAATCGATCTTGCCTCGTGTCTGTCGCCAGATCTCCGGACCCGTCGTCTCGTAGTGCGCTCGAACGTTCAGTTCGTTCTCATACTGGTTCGGGTAGACATACGAGCCCTCGTTCCGTGGGCTCTCAGCGATGCTCTTTGCCAAGCCCCGTGCTCCCTCGTTCGGGAACAACGGACACAGGCCGTCGTCCGCCTCCCAGAGCTCGACGCCCAGGAGTCTCAACAGCTTCTTCTTCTCCTCCGGGATCCGATCAGGTACGGCGATCTCGACGGGGATGCCCCTGGCGTTCGCCAACGATGCCAAGGCGATGCCGGTATTACCTGAGGAGGGCTCGATCAAGGACTGGCCTTTCTTGATCCCGGCATGCTCCAACATCGATAAGGCGATCCTGTCCTTGACGGAACCGAAGGGATTGTACCGCTCCAGCTTGAGGTAAATCGGAAAGCCAGGATGTGGATTGATACCCTCGTTCACCCGTACCATCGGTGTCGGATTCTCCGGGTTCGAGATGAGGCCCTCTATGCTATCGTAGACCCTGAGCTGATCGTTCGGTCCTGTCATACATACACCTCCTTGGTATAGAGAGCGGCACCTAGCCCTTCTTGATGATTATTTTTCGGGAGGTCTTGTCCACGTCGGTGGTCTCGAGCACCGTGCACCCGAGCTTATCAGCGGCGCTGAGGATGGTCTCGAAGGACGGTACGTTGTCGGTAACCACCTCGAGCACATCCCCGGAGGAGAGCGTCTTCAAGGCCCTCCTCACAAGGACCTCAGGGTAGGGGCAGGAGTATCCCAACGCATCCAGTGCGTACCGCCCCTTTTCAAGTTCCTCAAGACCGAGCTTTCCATGTGATGTCATCCTATTTCACCTCTAGTTGTACCATCGATCCCAGTTCCTCTGCTGAATGTGATGCGCAGAACTCTGCGAAGTCCGCAAAACCCTCCTTCAGACAGTAGTCCACGAGCCTCTCGATCACGTCCCTCACGTGCTCCGGGTCCACCTTCTTCGCCACGAGCTTGCTGAGCTGCGCCTTCTCTCCAAGCCTGCCGCCGAGGTAGATGTGGTATAACTCCCTGGCCTCGCTCGCGCTCACCGGAATGCCCATCAGGCCTATGTCCCCAGTCGTCCGCAAGCAACAATCGTTCGGGCACCCGGACACGTACAGCCTCAGCTTCAGGTCATCGAGAGCCGTGCCAAAGCGACGCTCTAGATGCTCGACGATCCCCCTCGCCATCTGCTTTGGATAGGGTTCTGCGGCTTTTCCACAGAAGTCGGCCGCGCAGCCGATTGCCGTCCATCGGAGCGGCGGGCCCCGAACTGGCAGGTCTATGTCCCCAAGCTGCTTCAGGGCGTCCTCCAGCCCGTCCTGGGGGATGTTCACGAGGATCATGTTCTGGAACGTGGTGTTCCGAACCTCGCCGCTCCCGAACTCGTCGACGATGTCGGACACGCGCCGCATGCGCTCGCTGGAAAGGATCCCCCCGATCAGCGGGATGGTGATGAAGTAGTTTCCGTCCTTCTGTTCCTGGATCCCGCTGTGCTCTTCGCCGCTTATCCTCGGGCGGACCTCGAGCGGCTCCAGCTTCCTGCCCAGCTTTTCTTCGAGCTTCTCCCTCACCTGCTGGACGCCCCAGTTCGCGACCAGGTACTTGAACCGCGCCTTCGCCTTGCTCTCGCGGTTGCCGTGGTCCCGGTGGATCTCGGCCATGGCCCGGGTGACGTCGAAGACATCGGAGGGCTTGATGAACGCGCCCAGCGGCTCGGCGAGCCTCGGCCCCGGCTGCGTCGCCCCGACCCCTCCACCGATGAGGGCAGCGAATCCAACCTCACCCTCATGCTCCACGGCGAACAGCCCTATGTCCTGGACCTCGGGCTTGGTGCACCTGATATCACACCCCGTGATCGAGATCTTGAACTTCTTGGGCATGTCGAGGAAGTCCCGGTTGCCGATGAAGAAATCGTTCATCTTCTTGGCCAGCGGCCGGACGTCGATGAGCTCGTCCCTGTCGACGCCTGCTACCGGGCACACGACGATGTTCCGAACATCGCCGTACCGCGCCCCCGGAAAGGCCTGGCCGCATTTGTCGGTGGTGAATCCGAGCTTCTCCATCCGGGCAAAGGCCTTCGGCGCATGCTCACCCTCTATCCAGTGGAGCTGTATGTCCTGTCGATCCGTGATCTCCGTATAGCCGCGGCCGTAGTCGTCGGACATCTGGGCGATGGCGCGGAGCTGTTCAGATGTCAATGTCCCGGCCGGGACCTTTATCCTGAGGAACTGATGGGAGCCGAGCCCCCGGTCTCTTCCCAGAGAATATCTGTCCATGAACCGCATGAGGTCGTCGGTTTCTATCTCCATTTCAGTGCCCCCTGCATCGTATGTCAGATTGAAACATCTATTGTCACACTTCCTTGAGCCATCGCGCAGCGTCTTTTGCGAAGTAGGTGATGATGAGGTCCGCTCCGGCCCGCTTGATGCTGGTCAGCACCTCCATGGCCGTCGCCCTCTCGTCCAGCCACCCGGATCTGGCCGCGGCCTTCACCATGGAGTACTCGCCGCTGACATTGTACGCTGCGGTTGGATGACCGAACCGTTCCTTCACCCGCCGGATGATGTCCAGGTACGGTAGGGCCGGTTTGACCATGACGATATCGGCGCCCTCGTCGATGTCCAGGGCCACCTCCCGCAAAGCCTCCTCCCCGTTAGCAGGGTCCATCTGGTAGCTTCGTCGATCCCCGAATTGGGGAGTCGAGTACGCCGCCTCGCGAAAGGGACCGTAGAAGGAGGACGCGAACTTGGCAGCATAGGACATGATACCGATGTGCTCGTACCCTGCACCGTCGAGCGCGGTCCTGATGGCACCCACCCGCCCGTCCATCATGTCCGACGGCGCCACCATGTCAGCTCCCGCCTCTGCGTGGGACCGTGCGACCTTGGTAAGCAGGTCGAGAGAGGGATCGTTGAGCACGCTGCCGTCCGAGACCACGCCGCAGTGACCCGATGTAGTGTACTGGCAGAGGCACACATCGGTGATGACCACCAGTCTGTCGCCGTAGGCCTCCTTGAGTGCGGTAACGGCCTGCTGCACTACACCCTCCGAAGACGAGGCAGAGGACGCATTTGGGTCCTTTTTCAGGGGGATGCCGAAGAGGAGCACCGCAGGGATTCCGAGGTCCACCACGGACCGGGCCTCTTCCACTACGCCCTCGTATGGGACGTGGAAGACGCCCGGCATCGAGGGGATCTCGCTCTTCTCGGTGATGCCCTCCCGCACGAACAAGGGTGCGACCAGGTCGTTGACGCTCAGCTGCGTCTCCCGCATCATCCTCCGGATGGCCTCCGAGCGGCGGAGCCTCCGGGGTCGTATCACCGGGAAGCCGGACAGGACGATCCCCCCTTGGTAAAGATCACGTTCTCGTTATAATACAAAATTGGCATGTTCACCCACCCCCTCCACTCACCATGCTCCCGAAAGCGCGGTCGGCGATGGCGATAGTCTCCTCGATGTCATGGTCCGAATGTGCAGTGGAGACGAACCCGGACTCGAACTGTGATGGTGCGAGGTTGACACCTGCGGACTGGAGCGCCCAGAAGAACCTTGCGTACCGTGCCGTGTCCGATCCTTTGGCAGTTGCATGGTCCCGGACCTCCGTTGTTGTGAAGAACATCGAGAACATGGACCCTACTCTGGTGGGGAAGACATCCACGCCATGTTCTTCGGCAGCAGCTGTCAGACCCTTGTCGAGAGTGGACGATGCCCGCTCGAGACGATCGTACACACCTTCACGTCCAAGGACCTCGAGGGTCTTGATACCTGCGCGCATCGCAACGGGATTCCCCGAGAGAGTCCCTGCTTGGTAGACCTTACCGATGGGTGCGACCTGTTCCATTATGTCCCTCCTTCCTCCGTAGGCCCCTACGGGGAATCCCCCGCCGATGACCTTTCCTAGACAAGTTAGGTCCGGGACAACGCCGAACCGGCCCTGCGCTCCGTTGTACCCGACCCGGAACCCTGTGATCACCTCGTCGAACACGAGCAGGATGTCCTCGCGGTCGCAGATCTCCCGTAGACCCTCCAGGAATCCCTCACGTGGCGGTACGACACCCATGTTCCCGCACACGGGCTCGAGGATGATGCACGCGATCCTGCCACGGTGGTTCTTCACGACGGTGTCAACAGCGAGAAGGTCGTTATATGGGAGCGAGATGGTGTTCCTCGCAAAGTCAGCAGGCACGCCCTTGCTGTCGGGAACACCAAGGGTCAGTCCGCCTGATCCGGCCTGGATGAGGAGATGGTCCACATGACCGTGGTAACAGCCATCGAACTTGATGATAATGTCCCTGCCCGTGAATCCCCGGGCGAGACGGATCGCGGACATGGTGGCCTCGGTGCCGGAGTTGACCATTCGCACAAGCTCCACGGCGGGCAGCGCTTCCACGATCATCCTGGCCAGTGTGGACTCCATCTCGGTGGGTGCACCATAGCTCACACCCCGCTCGGTCTGGTCCCGCACGCACGCCATCACCTCGGGGTGGGCATGGCCGAGGATGAGGGGACCCCAGGAGCACACATAGTCGATGTACTCCTTCCCGTCGACATCATGGATCCTCGATCCCGTGGCCCGTGACACGAAGAACGGATTCCCCCCCACACCACTGAAGGCACGGACCGGGCTGTTGACTCCTCCTGGGATATAGCTTTTCGCAAGGTCGAACAACTTCTTCGAGCGTTCCCCACGTTCCGGGACATGAGTTCCTGTATCGTTCATCATGGTACTCGTTCCCCTCCGTCCTCAGAGGTCGTATCTCGTAGATGGCTCTCGAGCGCTGCCACGAGGCCCTCCATGGTCGACGTCGTCGCTACAACATCAGACTCGATACCAAGTTCCCTGACCGCCGCAGCGGTCACAGGACCGATGCAGGCGATGGTGGCCGCGCCCCCTGCAAGGAGCTCGGTCCCCTGGCTCCCTATGCCCTTGAAGAACGTCTTGACCGCTGAAGGGCTCAGGAAGGTGATGGTGTGGAGCCCTCCCGACTCGAGTTGCGCGATGAGGCGTTCTCCGTCGAAGTCGCATTCCACGGTCCGGTAGACGGGGAGGTCACGGACCTCGGCCCCCATCCGGGATAGCCCGTCCGGGAGCGCGGGGTTGGCCCCGGCTGCCCGTGGGATAAGGACCTTCTTCCCCTCCAGTGACCTTTCGCGCAGCACGGCCAAGAGTCCGTTCGATGTGAACACTTCTGGCACTACGGAAACGGTCACGCCTCGTGACTCCAGCTCTTTTGCGGTCACGGGTCCGATGGCCCCGACGGAGGACCGGGAGAGCGTTTGTGGCGAAACGCCGCAAGCATCCATCCTGTCAAGGAAGGTACGGACTCCGTTGACGCTTGTGAAGAGCACCCAATCGTAGTGGTCGATCCGCAGGACCTCCTCCTCGATCGCCCTTGTATCGTCCAGACCCTCCACCGCGATGACCGGCACGACCTCGGGGACCGCACCAGCACCGGTGAGGAGCCGGCTGAAGGTATCGGCCTGTGCTTTCGGTCTCGTTACGAGGACGGTCTTCCCGGCAAGCGGGCTTGGCACGAACCAACTCAGCCTCTCTCCCAGAGGTACCACGTCACCGATCACGATAACCGCCGGAGGTCGGATGCGTGCATTGGCAGCTTGTTCCACAAGCTCGCACAGGGGAGCATTGACGGTCCGCTGACGATGTGTCGTTCCGTCCTCTATGATCGCTGCGGGGGTGCCTGCATCGACACCCGCATCGAGGAGGTTCTGCACGATGTGTGAGAGGTTCGCCACGCCCATGAGGATGACTAGGGTCTGGGCACGGTCGGTGAACTCGTTCCATCGGATGGACGGAACGGTCTTTATCGGGTCCTCGTGTCCTGTGAGGCAGATGAAGGAGGAGGCATGTCGTCTATGTGTCAGAGGGATCCCTGCATAGGCGGGTACTGCGATGGCCGACGAGATGCCAGGGACTATCTCGAACTCGATCCCGGCCTCGACCAGACGTTCCGCCTCCTCACCGCCCCGACCGAACACGAAGGGATCGCCCCCTTTCAACCGGACAACTCGCTTTCCCTTTAATGCTAGGTCGACGAGGATGTCGTTGATCTCCTTCTGGCTACGGCCTTCCCCTCCCGGAACCTTCCCGACATGGATGAGCTTGCATCCAGCTCCTACCTCGGAAAGGAGCACAGGGTCCACCAGACGGTCGTACACGACGACGTCCGCGTTCCGGATCACCTCCATCCCCTTGACGGTGATGAGCCCGGGATCCCCCGGCCCCGCTCCTACGAGATAGACCTTGCCAGCCATGTCAAACAGACCTCATGATCCTCCTTGTTGTTGTGGGGTTCCTTTGAGGAGGTCCAACCCCCCCAGTGAGACCAGTTTCTTTGCGAGCTTGCTTGCGGTCCCGGAACCGTCATCGGGAGATCCTTCACCCGCTAGGTCGATCCTCCATTTCCCGTCGGGGGATGCCACGGCCACCTGCAGACGAAGGACAGTGGAGGACATGCGGGCAAGCACGCCAATTGGGACCTGGCACCCTCCGCCAACCCCCTCAAGGAAGCAACGCTCCGCAGCAACCTCCTGCCGGCTCGAAAAGTGGTCCACCCTCTCCAGGATGGAACGTATCTCATCATCATCGGCTCTCGCCTCCACACCGATGGCGCCCTGCCCCGCAGCAGGCGTGATGACGTCCTCGGGTATGACCGTGGTCCTGACATCTTCTGGTCGGAGCCGGAGGATGCCGGCCTGCGCCAGGATGACGGCGTCAAGCTCACCGGAGCGCACCTTCTCGATCCGGGTGTCGACGTTACCCCTGATGTCCATGATGTTAAGGTCGGACCTTGCGTAGAGGGCAAGCGCTCGCCTCCTCAGGCTGCCGGTACCCACCTGAGCGGCGCTGTGGATATTCTCCAGGGTGCAACCATCCGTCGTGATGAGGGCATCCCGGGGATCCTCCCGCTCCAGGATGGCTCCAAGTGCGATCCCCTCGTCCCGCTCCACGGGGATGTCCTTCATGCTGTGCACGGCCACGTCCACACGGTCGTCCAGGAGCGCTCGGTCGATCTCCTTCACGAACATACCCTTGTCCTGCACCTTAGGTGTGCGATCACTCCCGACCGCATCCCCCGAGGTCCGTATCTTGACGATCTTTGTGTCCTGATCGGGGAACGCGCTACTCAGCTTTTCAACAAGGATCTCGGCCTGGCGCATGGCAAGCCTGCTACCTCGGGTCCCGATCCTCAATGTCATCTTCGCATCCCCTCGATGAGAAGTCGCTGGTCGGGCGCAGCGTCCAGTTCGAAGAGGTCACGGACGGATTCCGCCTGCCGCTCACCCTCCGCGGAGGTCGCCTGCATCCTCAGGTTCCTGACAGGGTCCTCGAGAATCTTCTTGGTGAGGCTACGGCTCATGTCATGGATGATTCTTCTGTCTCGCTCGGAGAGCTCGCCCAGCATGGCGAGTGCCCGCCTGAGCTCGCGTGACCTGATGTCCTCGATCCTCGAGTAGAGGGATGAGATGATCGGTTCGATGTGGATGCGGGAGAGCCGAGCGGTGAACGTGGCCACCTCGTCCTCGACGATGTGTTCCGCTCGATGGGATTCCTTCTGGCGGTTCAGACGGTTCTCCTCGGCGATCCGGTCCAGCGAGTCCATGTCGTGGAGATGTACGCCTTGGATCTCCGTGATGGCCGGATCGAAGTCCCGGGGGACCGCGATGTCGATGATGTGGAGGTCTCGCTCGTTCTCCTGCCCCACCCGTGCCTTGATGACCCGTTCCATATCCTCTCGTCGTACGATGTGGCGCGGGGCGGCGGTCGAGCTGATGACCAGGTCCGCTTCCACGAGAGCGTCCTGGAGACGGTCGAGCCGCTGGGCCGTCCCTCCAAAGCGCCGGGCGATCCGTTCCGCCTTCGTAAAGGTCCGGTTGGCAAAGATGATCGTCCCCACTCCTTTTTCCGCGAGAATGCCCGCGATCAACTCAGCGTTCTTACCTGCGCCGATCACGAGCACCTGCTGGAGCCCTGTGTCGTCGAACAATCCTTCCGCGAGCTTGACCGCGGCCGAGGCCACTGAGACGGTCCCCCGAGACACACCTGTGACGGTTCTAACCCGCTTCCCGACGCAGACCGCTTTCTGGAAGATACGACCCAGGACCGGGCCCGAGGTCCCGTTCTCCTCGGAGGATGCGAGCGCATCCCGGACCTGGCCAAGTATCTGACCCTCCCCGACCATGAGCGAGTCCAGGCTGGATGCCACACGGAACAGGTGCCTGATCGCGTCCGCACCCGAGTAGGTATAGACCACGTTCCTGAGGGCCTCCATATCCGTTCCTGACGCTTCTCGGATTATCTCGAGCGTCGTTGCGATCAGGTCATCCGCGCTCTCTCCGACCGAGTAGACCTCCAACCGGTTGCACGTTGCCACCACGACCGTCTCAGTCATCCTCTGGCATGGTAGGAGATCGTTGACGCGGCGCAGGGTGCGCTTGGATGTGAACCGTCCCCGGACCGAGAGGGGGGTGGTCAGGTGGCTCATCCCTACGACGACGATGTGAATTCCTCAACCCTCCGTACGATCTCTGTCTCAGAGGCCCCGCCTTTGAGTAGGTCCAGTAGCACCTGGTGTGGGATGGCATTGAAGAACGCCATCCTCTCCTCGACGTTCACCAGCCTTCTCTTGACCGTTGGTCTCAGGCTACCAAGGATGTCGAGGAGCCTTCCGTACTCCTCTCCATACAAATCCCCCAGCTCCAGCCGTATGCTCCTGGCCAGGGCCGGGCTCTTCCCGTCCGTGCCGACGGCTATGGTGAGAGATCCCCTTCGGAGCACGGATGGCATGATAAAGTCGCTGTCATCGCGGGAGTCCGCGACGTTGACGATGGTTCCGTTGGCGCGGGCATCACGAGAGACGGCCGAGTTCATGGCCAGGTCATCGGTGGCAGCGATGACGAGGAATGCATCCCGGACGTGTTGTACCTTGTACTCCTCTCGGATGTGGATCACCCTGCCCTCGCCCTCAAGTTCCGCGATCCCCGGAGTAACGTCCGGGCTGACCACCGTCACCTGCTCAGTACAGCGAAGGATGGAGCGGACCTTGCGTTCAGCGACCGTTCCGCCGCCGACAACGACACACCGCCGATCTTCAAGATGGAGATTGACCGGGAACGCGTCCACGCATCACCCCCCCTCTCCAGGCTTCTAGTCCTGATGTGCCTCCGTGCTCGAACGATCTCAGCTCAGATCCCTCCTCCATCCTGGTAGTGCATCGCTAGGATCTCGGCGACCTCGCCTCGTGTGCACTCCTTCGGCAGGGACGCTCCGATTCTCAGGAGTTCACGTACCTTCGTACCGCTTAAGAATATGTGGTCGCTCTTTGGATGCGGGCACGTTTTAGTTGTGGCCATGGCATCGCATCTCTTGCAGTAGAAAGCATGGTCGAACATAATGGGCGTGATCGAGAGCTCCTCCATGGTGAACTCCAGAAAGAGATTCTGCGCGTCGAACGTGCCGTAATAGTTACCCACACCCGCGTGATCCCTCCCAACGATGAAGTGGGTGCACCCGTAGTTCTTCCGAACGAGCGCGTGGAAGATGGCTTCCCGCGGTCCCGCGTATCTCATGGCCGCTGGGAACACGCTCAATTGGACCCTGTCCTTCGGGTAGTATTCCTCTATGGCGGACTCGTAGGAGTTCAATATGACGTTGGCAGGTACGTCCCCCTTCTTGGTCTGTCCGACAAGAGGGTGGATGAGGAGTCCGTCGACGGTCTCCAAGGCGCACTTCTGGATGTACTCGTGCCCCCTGTGGATGGGATTCCGCGTCTGGAATCCCACCACTGTCCTCCAGCCCTTCTGCTCGAAGGACTTCCGCGTCAGAGCCGGATCGAGACAGTACTTCTCCAAGGAACCGTGGCCTGGTCTGCGGAGCAGGGTTACCTTCCCCCCCACGAGCGTCTCGCTGTCCGAGTAGATCTTATTCACACCTGGGTGGTCGATGTCAGTGGTCCGGAAGACGAGACTGGCTTCCTTCTCCTTGTCGCGGGTGAACTTCTCCTCGATCCTGATCGTCCCGAGGATCTCGCCCGCAGGTGTTGAGAGGGCACGCTCGTCGCCGACATCGATCCCCTTCGCTACTGTTTTCGTCACGGGGAGCGTGATAGGCAGTGACCAGATGAGGCCGTTGGACAGCCTCATTTCCTCCACCACGCTCAGATAGTCCTCCTGCGTCATGAAACCCTCAAGGGGACTGAAGGCGCCAACTGAAATGAGCTCGAGATCGGCGATGGACCACTCATCGAGCTCTATCCGTTGGAGCTCACCGGCCTCACGGCACGCCTCTTTCCCTTTTCTCTCTGATACGGTCCTGTCGATGAGCCGGCCGCCATGCGGTGAGATCGTCATTGCGTCACGTCCTAACACTGCTTTCTTCCCGGATGCAGACCGCATTCCTTGGTGTCGGGTGATTCCCACCACCAGCGACCAGCCCGGACGTTCTCTCCCGACTCGATCGCCCGGGTGCAGGGCTCGCATCCGATGCTCGGGAAGCCCTTGTCGTGGAGCTTGTTGTAAGGGATGTCGTTCTCCTTGATGTAGGCCCAGATCTCCTCCTCGCTCCAGTCGGCCAGCGGATTCAGCTTGACGAGCCCGTTCCCCTCGTCCCACTCCACCTTTGGCAGCCCCACCCGGGTGGTGGACTGGGCCCGGCGGAGGCCGGTGACCCACGCGTCAAGGACCGAGAGGGCCCTTTTGAGAGGTTCGACCTTCCTGATGACGCAGCATTCCCTTCGGTTGTCCACGCTCTCCTTGAAGGAGAAGAATCCCTTCTGCTCAGAGAGCTCTTGAAGGGCCTTCGTGTCGGGGGAGTAGACCACAAGCTCCTTGCCATACTTCTTCCTGACCTCCTCCATGACGGAGTAGGTATCCTCGTGGAGCCGTCCCGTGTCCAGGGTGAAAACCTTCACGTCAGGTCGGGCCTTCAGTGCCAGGTCCATCAGTACCACGTCCTCTGCCCCGAAGCTCGAGGCGATACCGATCTTGGGGGAGAAGCGGTCGATGGCCCATATAAGGACCTCCTTCGCGTCAGCATTCTCAAGTTTTTTGTTCGCGGCTTCGATTTCTTCTTTGATTGATTCGTCCATCTTGTATCACCTGTAATGTTAGATGAGCATGAGCTTGACTCCCGAGAGCGCGACCATCGAGCCGATGGCGAGGTTAATCCTCCTGTTCTCCATCGTTAGACAATAGTGGCTTCCGATCAACAATCCCGGTATGGCCCCCAGAGTGAGGTCGAACGTGAGGCTGTAGTCCACGATGCCCATTGAGATGAACGCCGCGGTGGCCGGGAGGGAGAGGAGCGCCATGATCATGAGGTTCGTGCCCACTGCCTTCCTCGGCTCGAGGCCGTTGATGTGTATGAGCGCTATGATGATGAACGGTCCGCCTATGGAGCTGATGCCCATGAGGAGGCCGATGAGGAGAAAGTACGACACGAGGAGGACGTTCCTCCTAACGCTGAAATTCGACGGGTCGTGGGATTGATGCTTTTCTTCCTTCTTGAAGAGAAAGGACAGGGCCGCTGCGATGAGGATAACTCCGAGGAACTGACTAAGGAGCCATTCGGGGAGCGCTCCGAGAAGGCGGGCACCCACGAGGATCCCCGGGATCCCCCCGACCAGCACGGGCGGTATGTACCGCAGGTCATAGTTGTCGTGCCCCATGTGCGTCATGGTCGCGATCGATTTCATGATGGTCCCGAAGAGCATGTTGGACGCGACGACGGTCCGGGGATCGATCCCGAAGATGGAGAAGAGGATGGCCATCCCTATGATTCCCATCCCGATGCTGGTCATCCCCACTACCCCCCCCACGAGGAAACCGACGAGCACGTAGGCGGGATTCACGATCCGACATCACCACTCGATTGCCCGGACCCGCTCCCGGTGTCCAATGGGTCATTGTCCTGCGGAATGGAGATGGTCGGGCACATTCTTCTCACCGAACCAATCCTACCACTCATCATCTTACTCCAGCCGCACACCTGTTTAAGAGGTTATCGTCCATGCCTTTCACCTTTCGGTCAGAAGAGCATGAGCTTCATGCCCGAGAGTGCGATCATCGAGCTGAGCGCAAGATGCATGTTCTCCTGCTTCGACCTAACACAGAAATGGCTCCCGATCAGCAGTCCGGGAAGGGAACCGAGCGTAAGGTTCATGGCGAGCGGTATGTCCACGAGGCCCATGTGAAGGAAGGCGAGCGTGGCCGGGATCGAGAGGAGTGTCGCGATCACCAGGTTCGTGCCCACGGCTTTTTGCGGTTCGAGGCCAAGGCCTCCGACGAACATGAGGATGAAGAACGTTCCGCTCCCCATCGAGCTCAAGCCTATGACGAGACCTATGGAGAGGCTGCTTGCCATTATGCTAATCCTCGTACGACGGTTCATCGTTGATAGTTCATGTGGGTGGCTCTCCCCCTTCTTCTTCAAGAAGAAGGCGAGCGCTGCCGTCATGAGGATCGCTCCGAGGGACCTTCTCAGGATCCATTCCGGGAGCGCTCCGAGCAGTTGGGTCCCTATGAGAACTCCGGGGATCCCACCCATAAGGGCCGGAATGATAACTGCCTTTTCGAGGTTCTTATAGCTGGCATGCCTCAGCGCAGCTATCGACTTCATGAGGGTTCCAAAGAGCATATTTGAGGCCACCACGACCTTCGGATTGATACCGAAGACGAAGAGAAGTGACGAGGCTCCAATGGTACCTAGACCTATCCCGCTCAATCCCACGAGCCCTCCCACGAGGAAACCGAGGATCACTAATGCTGGTTCTATCATGTGGTATCACCTATCAGTATTCTTGTCAGAACGTTCTGCGCGCCTTGCCGCACTCTACTGAACGGCGGCAGACGGACATTGCTCCCACGAATCCCCGAAGGGGGTCGAGCGACCGCTCCCCGGATGTGAGGGCTCCGGGTCACTAAGAAGAAGAAATCGACGCTACTGCTGGGATCCTTTGTGCTGCGACCGACAAAGGCACTCCCCCCAGGGGACCTTGCGATCGTTCACAGAGAGCATACCCGCCGGTAGCGAGAGGTGTTGTGCGTGGAAAGAAGAAAGGTTGCTACTCAGAAGGGGCCTGTGGATGCGACCGACAAAGGCACTCCCCCCGAGTCATATCACAATAGTTATGTTTTATAATTTATAAAAGTTTCGAATTGCGCCCCCGTCGCTCTCAGAGAGCCTTGCACTGCTAGGTTAGTTGAGAATATAGGGGAAAGGAGTTTGTCTTTATGCAGGATCGACGCGATCGGGAGAGAAGGTGAGCATTGTGACGGTGGAGCCATCATTCCGTGACCTCTTCATCGAGATCACTGGTAAGTGCAACCTCAAATGCTGTCATTGCTTTCGGCCCGAATGTGAGGAGATCGATGTTCCCGTCAAGGAGCTTAAGGACCGGATTCACCAGGTCAAGTCCAACAACATCATCCTCACCGGAGGAGAACCGACACTACACCCGGACCTTCGTCACATCATTAGCATTGCAAAGGAGCGAGTTGGCGAGGATGGGAAGGTCATCCTGATCACGAATGCTGCAAGATGGTCCGAGGCGATCATGCGCACCATCTACGAGGCCGACGTGGTGAACGTATCACTCGACTGGGCTGATGACCGACATGACGAGAACAGGGGCATGAACGGGCTTCAAGAGAATGTTGGCAGGCTTATCGATCAGCTCACTACGATGACGATGCCGCACAAGGCTCGACCGAAGATAAACCTCTTGGTCACGATGTTCCATGAGAACATGGATGCCGATAACATAGACGCTATCGTCAGGTTCGCGCACGAGCACAACGTGGACGATATCGTCTTTGATAGGTATGTCCCTTGTTTCAGCAATCCTTCCGCTTTGACAACCGCGGAAATGAAAATCGCCCTCGAATCCCTCGACGCTCTGAGCTCGGAAGCAGACGCCTCCACGGGATCACCACAGATCACAATATATGAAATCTTTGCCAACATACTCTACGGGTACTCGACACCGCGGTGCCGATGCAAGGGTAGGGTGTTCTGTGACATCTACGGGAAATGGTCGCCATGCCCCTTCTACCCGGTAAGGTTCGACAATCCATCGAAGGTGGTCCACGAGCGGGCACAGGAGGACCTTCCGGGAGCTTGCATCGGTTGTGAGCATGCCGACAGCTGTCACGGTGGATGCCCTGCGACCCGTCTTGTCGTACATGGTACGCTTAAGAAACGAGATCCCCTGTGTCCGTTCAGGGTACCAATTGATTTCCAGGAAAAAGGTGCCTAGAAATGACAGGTATCGATCGCCCGCCCGAACACCTTCTACATGAGTCGGGCCCGCTTCAAAGCATGGCCGTCATCATTCGTCCTCGCCGATGAGCGGCAGGTCAGCGACCCGGGAGGTCTCGACGGTGAGTGCGCGGACGTCCGAGCGGTCCAGGTCTGCAGTGTCGTACCTCTTCGTGGTGATGGTGGACATCTGGACCTCCTGGAGAAGTGCCCCTCCGTAGTTCTCCACCCCTTCCTCGCCGTTGAACCGCGCAGCGTTCACCCAGGGGCGACCCATCCCTGCCGCGTCGGCGCCGAGAGCCAGAGATTTCACGACCTGTGAGCCCTTGTAGATGCCCCCGGCTATTATCAGCGTCGGCAGGTCATTCTCGGCGTCCGGGAACTCCTCCGCGTACGCATCGAGCTCTGAGCGGGTCTTCCTGAGGAGAGCCAGCGTGGGCAGACCTACCTCGTTCATGACATCGGTGGGGGCCATTCCGGTCCCACCCTCGGAGCCGTCCACCGTGATGTTGTCAACGCCGGCCTCAGCCAGCGCATACACGATCTCGTGCATGTCGTTGAACCCACCGAGCTTGGCCCATACCGGCATATCGTACGTCTCCTTGAGGACCTTCACCTGGTCTATGAGACCTTCAATGGAGGGGGCGCCCGCTGCCGAATGGCGGATCCATGTGCCGTCGCCCATATCCTCCACGTGGTAACCGAGCTTTCGGTAGCGATCCACCTCCTGCGCATCGGTCAGCCGCACGATGCCGCCCAGGCCCGGCTTGGCGCCCTGACCCAGCTTGATCTCTATGCCGTCGGCTCCGTAGGCTGCGGCCTTGTCGAAGATGCCCAGAGCGATCTCGTTCTCGTTACCCTCGACGAGGATACCGCCGTAGCCCGTCATCTGGTTGGTGTGGTAGAGGTCGATGAGTTCCTTGAGCCGGTCCTCCCCGTGCGTCACCATGACGTTCTCGCCGATGACATAGGGTACGCCCTGCCTGGCCGCAGCGACCACGATCTGGTCGGCGACGCCGTTCGCGGCCTTGGTAGAGCCAAGGGCGCAGACCGTGGCCGGTATGTACGACGTGAGGCCGCCTATCTCGGTTGCGGTGTCCACGTCGGTGTAGACGGGATCCCGTCCCAGCTCGACCCGCTTGTCGTGGCCGCCGAAGAGCCGGGGCATGATCTGGAGGTCGTCGAGCCCGGGATACCCTTTCCGTGAGCTCCACGGGTGACTGCCGTACTTCGGGAAGGGTGTCTCTCCCGTCTCGGCCATATGCTTGATGCGCTTATACATCTCACCATGGTCCTTTTCCTTGTGGTGGACCTCTTCAGGATCAAGATATGACTCTATCATGTGATGTCCGAGCCGGATAGCGGATTAATATAGGTGCCGGTTTCCATTTGGAAACCTTCATAGTCCGCCCTCGTTCCGAGGTGTAATCCCTGTGGTCCGGGCGGGCCATGACCACTTCCACCACACGTCCTACCTTATCTGACATGATGCCACATTTCTCCCCACGATTTCTTTCAAGGCCAGCAGCTCATCCTCACTGGGGCTCCTCGCGTTCATGAGGCCCGGGTCGAGGAGCTTCGATGAAGGGCGGAATCCTTGGATCTAGCGTCGTCCAGGGCCACCGCCCGCCGCCTCAGGGGAGAATACCGAAGTCCGCCACGCTGAAGGGGCGGATGGAGAGGAAGCTCCTGACAAAGAACGGACGGGAGATGTACAAGAA
>JASMDC010000036.1 GCA_030753015.1 Candidatus Undinarchaeales archaeon
ACGGCCGAGACCGCAGAGCACATCGTCGACATGATCGAGCAGGGGTACAACGTCGTCATTACTCATGGCAACGGGCCACAAGTGGGCAACATCCTCCGCCGCTCGGAGCTTGCCTGCCAGCAGATCCAGCTCTATCCGCTCCCCCTGGACATATGCGGTGCGGATTCCCAGGGAGGGATGGGCTATATGATCCTGCAGGTGCTGTCGAACGCGCTCTTAAAGCGCGGCATCGAGCGCAACGTTACAGCGATCGTGACCCAGACCCTCGTCGACCGGGAAGATCCCTCGTTCCAGAGCCCCTCAAAGCCCATCGGTACGTTCATGGACGAGAAGGATGCCGGGATCCGGCGAGACCGGGACGGCTGGGACGTCATCGAGGACGCCGGTCGTGGCTGGCGTCGTGTGGTCCCGTCCCCGATTCCCATCGACATCATCGAGAAGAAGGCCATCAACACCGTCATCGATTCGGGCTCCATCGTGATCGCTGTCGGCGGGGGCGGCATCCCCGTCATCCGGAAGGAGTCGGGCGAGATCATGGGAGTGGAAGCGGTCATCGACAAGGACCGGGCTTCCAGCCTCCTGGGAACCCTCATCAGCGCCGACCTCGTCCTCATCTCGACCGACGTGGCGAAGGTGTGCCTCAACTTCAAGAAGCCGGACCAGAAGGAGCTGGACACCATCACCGTGTCGGAAGCGAAGCGCTACTCCGAGGAGGGCCATTTCCTCAAGGGGAGCATGGGCCCCAAGGTCGAAGCTGCCATCCAGTTCTTGGAGAATGGCGGCAAGGAGGTCATCATCACCTCCCCCGAGAACATCGGAGCGGCCCTTGCCGGAAAGAGCGGCACGCACATCGTGCCTGACTGATTCCACAGTCAGGTCGACTGGATACAGGTCCCGGGATCGTCACTCCTACTTCAGGTAGAGCTTGCCCAGTGGCGAGAGCACGACCGTGTCGGTCCTTCCGTCGACGGTCAGGAAGCCCAGGTCCGAGAGTGCCTTGAGATGACGTCCCACCTTGAACTCAGGGAGACCGGTCTCCTTCGCGATGGTGCCCATTGGATCGTTCACCGGTCCACTGTTCGCCTTCACGAATCCTAGCACGGTCTCCTGTCCCTCGTCCGATAGAGCATCTCGCTTTACCATGGGGAGCGCCTTGAACGCGCCGCCAGCGGGATAGACCGCCACTGCGGACCGGTTGAGGTAGGCTCCCAGGAGGAAGAACGGATCGGTGGCGAGGACCGATGCGCCGGACGAGTTCGAGTACACCTTCTCCACGAGCGTGATGCGTGACGGCTCCTCCACCTTTACGGTGTTCCCGAAGCCCGAGACGGACGAGGGTGCGACGATGGAGCCCTTCTCCGGCTCAGCGCTCCCGAGGCGAGCCACTCTGTCACTGAAACCACCATCAGCGTCCGGAGCAGTTACAGGTGCACTGACGAGTCGGCCGTCATCCGCGAACACTATCCTGATCTTCGGGTGTACGTAGGCCGCGTACATCACGGCCGCCGCGGTCTTGCCTGACGTGAGGACGGCATGGAAGTTGTTCTTCTTGTGCGAGGCCTTCTTGTCGATGGCCTTGAACACCTTCGCAGCATCCGAGAACAGGTCGCCTTCGTCCACGGCCTTTGCTGTGGCCTTGATGCGGTACTCCTTCGAGATGCGTTCCAGGAACGCCTTGGCCGCCGGTTTCTCCTTCTTGCGGTGGATGATCACGGCGAGGTCCGCACCGTGCTGGAAGCAGTCGGTGACCTCGTCCTCGTTCTCAGTGTAGGGGATGAGCATGCCTACCTTTCGCGCACCTAGCTTGGGCATGTCAGAATAGAGGCCCTGTCAAGCTTTTATAGCTATACTTCGGCGGCCCGGCCGGCGTCACTCCCTGCTGAAGAGAGTGTGCCTGATGGATAAGGCGAGCACCAGACCTATACCGAGTCCCGCTGCGGCCATAGGTGTGAAGACGGCCCTGACATCGCCCTTGACCTCGCGCGCCAGCAGGATCCCGCAGGATATCTCAGTTCCCTCCACCTTCTGGGCAACGACGGCACCTGCTCCGGCCTGGTTCATGGACACACGCTTTGCCTTTATGAGGCCACAGCCGCCCTGAGTGATGCGGATATCCTCGCCCTGGACGATCTGGGCTCCGCTCCGCTCCATGTGGACCTCGTTCGCGGTGATGTTCTCCACTTGCGCGTCCTGTATCTCGACGGTCTCCTCGCCCAGCTGGGCGGGCTCGTCCTGAGAAGCATCGTCGTCTCCGATGGGGATCTTGAACTCCATGGAGATGCACGAGATGAAAAACCTTAAATCTACGGCGCGAGCGTGGGTGGATCGGGCCCACCTTCTGAATGTCGATTAAGAATCCCTTAAATTGAGCGATTTGTTGTATTATACTTTATTAAATTCGTCAATTCAGTAATCTATCCACGTAGAAGGCTATTTCCCCGTCCAGTTCTACAATATATAGTTATTTATTATCCTAAGCCACGGATTGTACCCATTATCACGTAATATGCCACCGTTTCACGCCGGGAACGACGGGGAATGTTCAGCGTGCCGTGGAACGGTCCGGGAATGGCCGAGAGGGGTGTCGTCCGACCGTGTGGAACGGTTCCGGGGTAATTATAAAGGTCGTTCCAGACAAAGACTTAGATTATGTGGGACCGCGACCAGTGGGATAAGCTCGAAGCGGCTGCCTGTTCAGGGATGGAAGCCATCCATGAGCTCTCACCTAAGGATAAGCTCCTGCAGAAGTACCGGACGCTTCTGAAATCGGGACGCGCAGGCTGCATCGGTTACGGGTACCGCAAGATCCTCAACGACATAGGATGCCTCGCGTCCTTCTACCAGCGCCAGGGGTTCGTCATCGAGGAGGTCGTCGAGGACGAGGACGCCCACGTATTGAGCATGAGCCGGCCACTTTGCGCCATCAAACGCTCGTTGGTTCAGCGCTATTCCCTCTGCCCGCGCCTCCACGTGGACTTCCTTCCGCTGACGGCCGATAAGGCGGACGTCTGGGCCATCCCCCATATCGATCCCCACGACCCGTCAGAGGAGCCCAGGCTCCACGAGGTGGACCGCTCCCGCCGCGTTTACGCGCCACCATCCCCGGGCGTCAAGGCGATCCTGAAGCTCATACTCTCCGGAAGGGAGCCCAAGAACGTCGTCTCGCCGTTATTTATCCAGTGCATGATGCCGCTAGGCATCACGATATAAGCTCGGCCCCGAAAAAAGGGTTCATTTTTAATCCTACCGTCCGACCTGCTTCACAACGATAGGTGACATGACATGGTAGTTAAGGTAGGCATCAACGGCTTCGGCCGCATCGGGCGCATGGTGTTCCGTGCTGGGTTCGACCGCGACGACGTGGAGTTCGTGGCTGTCAACGACCTTGCGGACGCCAAGACGCTGGCCCACCTCCTCAAGTACGACTCGGTGGCTGGTATATTCGACAAGGACGTCTCCTACGAGGGCGACACTATCATCGTGGACGGGAAGAAGATCAAGGTCTATGCCATCAAGGATCCGGCCCAGCTCCCCTGGAAGGAGCTCGGTGTCGAGGTGGTCATCGAGTCCACGGGGCGCTTCCGGGACAGGGAGGGCGCGACCAAGCATCTCGAGGCAGGTGCCAAGAAGGTCATCATCTCGGCCCCCGCCAAGGGCGTGGACATAACCCTCGTTCTCGGGGTCAACGACAATCTCTACGACAAGGAGAAGCACCACATCATCTCCAACGCCTCGTGCACCACCAACTGCCTGGCCCCGTTGGCCAAGGTGCTCGACGACGAATTCGGGATGGAGAAGGGGCTCATCACCACCATCCATTCCTACACCAACGACCAGCGTATCCTCGACTTCCCCCACAAGGACCTGCGACGGGCCCGCGCGTGTGCCGTGTCCATTATCCCGACCACCACCGGTGCCGCCAAGGCCGTGGGGGTCGTAATGCCCCATCTCAAGGGAAAGCTCGACGGCATGTCGATCCGCGTGCCTACCCCCAACGTCTCCGTTGTGGACCTGGTGGCCCAGCTCAAGCGGCCCGTGACCAAGGAAGAGGTCAACGCCGCCATGAAGAAGGCTGCCGAGGGCGAGCTGAAGGGCATCCTCGTTTACGAGGAGACTCCCTTGGTGTCCACGGACTACAACGGCAACCCTGCCTCGTCCATCTTCGACGCACCCTCCACCTATGTCATCGGTGACATGGTGAAGGTGCTCAGCTGGTACGATAACGAGTGGGGCTACTCCTGTCGCCTCCTTGACCTGTGCACCAGGCTCCTGTGAGCACGCTGCGAACGGGGGGTCCGGAAGGAACCCCCGGACCTACCCGTTTGCGCTATGCGTTCCATTTTTATTGTTGAGCGGTGACCTAGAGGCATGCAGATTCAGTTCGACCACAAGCCTGCCTACTCCCTTGCCAAGGTCAGCCTCGGCGACGGCGAGTCCATTCGCGCAGAGTCAGGGGCCATGGTCTACATGACACCCAACATGCAGATGGAGACGAGCATGCAGTCGGGCGGCGTGTTGGGCGCCCTGAAGAAGTCCGTGCTCGGCGGCGAGAGCCTTTTCGTGAACACGTTCACAGCCCAGGGGGGCCAAGGCGAGATCGGCCTCGCTCCAAGTGCTCCCGGCGACGTTGAGCTGGTGGAGATGCAGGGCGAGACCTGGTTCCTCGAGGGATCGGCCTACCTGGCCAGTTCGCCCACCATCAATATCGATACCAAGTTCCAGGGGATGAAGGGTTTACTATCCCGCGAGGGTCTCTTCTTCATCAAGGCTAACGGAAGCGGCCAGCTACTCATCAACTGCTTTGGCGGGCTCTCCCAGCACCAGGTCAACGGCGAGTTCGTCGTCGACACGGGTAACCTCGTCGCCTACTCCGAGGGCCTCAACTACGAGGTCGAACGTGTCGGCGGCTTAAAGGCCTCGCTCTTATCTGGAGAGGGTCTCGTCTCACGGCTCCGCGGACAGGGTACAGTCATGGTCCAGAGCAGGAGCCCCGGGGCGTTCGCTTCCTGGATCAGGAAGTTCATCCCGACCAAGTAAGGAGCGCTCTGTACGGAAGGATGAGCGGGTGAGGGGTACCATGGACAGAAAATTTCTCGCGGCAGTGCTGATCGTCGCAGCCCTCCTGGTCGGATGCTCCTCCCAGCCGCCCGTCCCACCCGAGGAGTGCGACGGAACGGAGGCCGAGAAGGCAGCATGCGTTGGTAAGTACGTGGCCTACACCGGTGACCTCGCCCCTTGCTGGAAGCTCTCCCCACCACATGATTTCACCTGCGCGCGTCGGGGCTATACCACGCGCAACGATCCCAACCTGTGCGCGTCCATCCCCGCGGACAGGACGACCTGTCGCCAGGACTGCATCGTGTACTTCGGGGCCATCATGGAGGGTGGCGCGATGGGCGCATCGGCGACCCCGGTCCACGTACGTCCGTGACGCTGCCGTCACGCAAAACGATTTAATCCATACTGGCAAGTTGTTGGCCATGGCCCTGATGAGGACTGCGTTCTCTGCGCTGACTGCCGAGCGTTCCGAGCTGGAAGAGCGGATGCCGCTGGTCGCGAGCATCAGCTTCGAGGAGCTCTCAAAGGCACGCACCGTTGTGAGCTGCCAGCCGGTGAGGTGCTCGGGCTGTGGAGCTGTGCTCACCAATCCCCGACATGTCAAGGAGGACGAGCGACTAGGTGTGCACTGGACGTGCGAGTACTGCTCGACCGTGAACATCATCTCCAAGGACGAAATACCACCCGGGGGCGGCGACGATATCGACTTTGTCCTCGACGAGCCACCCGACACGAAGGAGAGCCCGGGGTCCCTTCCGGAGTCCAAGAGTGTCGACACCGTAGCGGTCATCGACACGTCGGGGAGCATGTCATTCAACAAGCTCGATGCCGTGAAGCAGTCATTGAACGAGACGCTGGCAGACCTGCGCGTCAACGCACCCACGAGCGCCTTCGCCCTCATAACCTTCGACTCCACGGTGGCCGTGCACACCCTCCCCGGAGAGGCGCCCGTCGTGCTGTCGGGCGATGTGCTCAGGAACAGCGACCAGCTGATCGCTCAGCTCGTTGAAATGATCGACCCCCGTACACTCCAGCCAGTGGGGGAGATGGGGGAGCGCTGGACCGAGCTCGTCACCTCGTTACCGGCGCGAGGGATGACCGCCCTCGGACCCGCGGTCAACTCCGCACTCTGGCTCCTCAAGACCCGTGGTGGAGGCAGGCTCGTACTCCTCACCGACGGCATGGCCAACGTTGGCCTGGGCACGCTCACTGGACCGTCCTCGTCGGGGCGTGACTTCTACAAGCGTGCTGCCCGGTCGGCCATGGATGCGGGGATCGTCGTCGACGTGGTCGGGATGCGCGATAAGAGCGAGAGCAACGAGATGGCGCTGGACGTCATCGGTGAGCTGGCCTCATCGTCCGGCGGTGGCATCTACTACGTCTCCGCTGCCGAGGTGGAGGGGAGCTTCCGCCAGATCAGGGGCCAGGAGTTCCTGGGGCATGACGTGTCCCTTCGCCTCGTGACTCCCCGTACCCTCGAGGTCGAGCGCATCACCGGCCCGGGGGCGAAGGCGGATGCTGCTAAGACGCGTCTGGGAGCGGTCACCGCCGACCGCGAGGTGTTCATCAGGCTCAAGCGTTCGGGCAAGCTCGAGAAGAAGAAGGTCCCGCTCCAGGCCCAGATCGAGTACCGCGACGCCCAGGGCAGGCGTCACCTGCGCGTGTCCTCCATCAACGTCGACACCATCAAGGACGCCAAGGCGTACGCCAAAGGGTACGATACTGACATCCCGACGGTCATGGCCATGCAGGAGGCGGGCGAGGAGTACTTCCGCAATCGGACGGCGTCGTCTCTCGATCGGCTGCGGGCCATGAAGAACAACCTCGCCACCGTCGCGTCGAGCGCCCCGATCGGTAAGGCCCAGGACACCGCCACCAAGAACCTCGCGTTCGTGGAGCGTGAGATCGATCGATTGAGCAAGGCTGAGTCGGAGATACGCCCTAAAGCGGCCAAGGCGAGCAAGCGAGCCGTCAAGGGCCTCTCCATGCAGCGCATGTCCGTCTCACAGAGGCATGCTGAGGACGATGACTGTGGCTGACCGCGTTCTCATCGGCGTGCTGTGCCTCGTGCTCATCCTAGCACCGGTACTGGCCGGGACCGGCGACACCTGTGGTGGGTTCGGTGAACCCGTCGTGCTGTCCGACCACGACAGCTATGTCAATGCGCTCGCGGTCGATGAGCAGTTCCTCTACTCGGGCTCCGCCGATGACACCGTACGGGTGTGGGACCTGGCCAACGAGCTGGCGGCCTATAAGACCCTGAGGCCGGACGGATCAATCGTCAATGCGCTCCAGGCCCAGGACGGGCTGCTCATCGTGGGGACCAAGGGAGGCTCGATCACCCTGCTCGATGCTGCCCGGGGTACCTTCCTGCCCGTAGGCAGCCGGCTCTCCGTGGGAGAAGCCGTGTACGCGCTCTTTGTCCATGATGGGCGTCTGTACGTCGGGACGTGGGGCGGAAAGCTTCTCGTGTACGGATTCCCCGGTCTGGAGAGCATCGACACAGTACAAGCGCACCGCTTCCCCGTACTGGATATATTCGCTGCTGACGGACTCGTCTACACGGCCTCGAAGGACAACTCGGTCAGGGTCTGGAACGCCACTACCCTGGAGCCGGTGCGCACGCTCACGGGCCATCTGGGGAACGTGTACAGTGTGATCGTTCACGAGGGACTGGTGTACACGGGTTCCTACGAAGGGAGTATCGGCGTATGGCGTGATGGCGACGCTCCCGTCGTGAAGCCCGGCCCGGGCCCTCTGGTGCTCGCGCTCACAGCGGATGACCGTTACATCTACGCGGGATATGCCAACGGTCTCGTGCGTGTGCTCGATCCCGTCACGTGGGAGGAGGTCGCGAAGCTGTCCGGCCATCGGGGTGACGTTAATGCCCTGGTCGTCGACGGGCGCCGGCTCTACTCGGGTGCATGGGACGATACGGTGTTCGTGTGGCAGCTCCCCCCCAAGTGTGGCGATGGCGTGTGCGGGAAATGCGAGCAGGACGTCTGCTGCCAGGACTGCGGGTGCCCCGGCGGTATGCGTTGCAGCAATTACGTGTGCTGTCCACGGGGGCTGCAGTGTTGTACCGACCACGCTGACTGCGGGGAGGACGAGTTCTGCGGCCCCGCTGATGCTTGCCTCACGAAGGGTGACGATGGCGCCCTCTGTTCCAGCGACGTAGCGTGCCTCTCGGGATCCTGCTCCCATGGCATGTGCTGCCCGGCGGGGACCGTGCGCAGGGACGGTACGTGCGCCACGCCCGAAAAGACAGGCGGTCGATGCACCACTGACTTCCATTGCGCCGACAGCAGCTGCTCCTTCGGTAGATGCTGTCCTGCGGGCACATGGTGGGGCCCGCTCGGTTGTCGGACCGATTACCCCGTCATGTCCAGCGTCATCCTGGGCCTTTTCGTGCTCGGACTGGCGATCGTGTGGGACCGGGCAGGACTGTTCGACTGGTCAGGGCGCTGGTGATCACTCGAAGGTTGGTTCGAGTTACCCATGGGTATACTTAACGGCTTAATTAATCCTTCTATTTCACGTGGCCACAGGTTCAAGCAGGTATATATACAATACAATCTAAATCACACACAATGAAGACCAATCGGGGATATCGACTTCTAGTATCGATTATGATCATAGCTGTACTTTTTATGAGCGGTTGTACAGAAAGTCAACCCCCAGCAGAAGTACCCGACCCGAACCAGAAAACACCAGAAACCACCTCCGAAGTGTCCGAAAGGATCCAACCGGTACCAGGAATATCCGACCCGGACCAGAAGACGACGGAAGCCACTCCTGAACCGTCCGAAGTGATCCCACCGACACCGTCAACAATCCCGGATGCACCCGATGCTAACGAATACATGATCAGTGGTGATGCTAACGCTGATTCAGGGGATTACTCCAAAGCGATAACCGACTATAGCAGAGCTATCGAATTGGAGCCCAATAACGCTCTGGCATATTCCAGTAGAGCGACCGCTCAAGCAATGCTTGTAGAACATACCAGTGCGATATCCGACTTTAGTAAGGCTATTGAGCTGGATCCGAAAGATGCGGTGTCATATCGTAATAGAGGAGCTGTACACCAGGCGACAGGAGATAGTGCCAGCGCGATATCCGATTTTGACAAAGCGATCGAACTGGACTCAAAAGATGTTGATACATTTTTCAATAGAGGAATGATCCAAGGTATGCTTGGAGATTTCTCCAAAGCCATATCTGACTTTGATAAGGCGATTGAGCTGAGCACGGAAGACTCTGCGGGATTGTTCAAGATCTATTACATCAGAGGCGCCATCCATAGCGAATTAGGGGAGGATCCCAAAGCCTCATCTGACTATAGCAGGGTCATTGAACTGAACTCAGAATTCTCCAGCGCATATTATGATAGAGGAAGTACCTACTACAAGTCAGGTGACTACTCCAGTGCCATATCCGACTTCAGCAAAACGATCGAACTGGATCCAGAGAATTTCAAGGCATATTACAACAGAGGGACCGCTCACTGGTTCGTGGGCGTAAGCTCCAAGGAGCTGGAAAGCGCGTCCAAGGCGATATCCGACTACGATAAGGTAATCGAGTTGGATCCAAGAAATTCAAAAGCATATCAGGGCAGAATCTCTGCTTACCAGTTACTTAACGCATTGGGGGATGAGACTAACGCCGTATCAGATTATGATAATGCTATTATGCTAGACTCAAAGGATGCTACTGCATATTATGCTAGGGCAAGGACCTCCTTCTTGTTAGGAGAACATTCCACTGCTCTAACTGACTATAGTAAAGTCATTGAGCTAGGTGCAGCCGATGCCGTGGTTTATTACGAGCGAGGCGATGCCTACGGCGCGTCGATGGAATATTCTGATGCCTTACCTGATTTTGATAAAGCCATCGAGTTGGACCCGGGATATGTCATGGCATATGTTTCCAGGGGAAGTGTTCATGGCCTATTGAAAGACTACTCAAAGGCAGTATCCGACGCCACCAAAGCTATTGAGCTGGATCCGAATTCTGCTTTAGCATATTTGGGTAGAGGAAATGCCTATGCGAGCATGGGCGCAAAATCCTACGTACAAGGAGAAAAATCCAGAGCTTCAGAAGAGTATATCAAAGCCATATCCGATTATACGAAGGTCATAGAATTAGCACCCACTTACGCTGATGCGTATTACAACCGGGGAACTACGTATTATAACATGGACCTGGGAGATCTATCCAGAGCACAACCTGACTTTGATAAGACAGAAGCACTAGGAGGAAGAACGTTCAAGAAACCCGAACAAGCAGTTCAGTTCACAGCCAAACAATTCCCATCCTACCCTAAACGCGGGCCATCAGTATCCTCCGGATCGGGATACGGCAGCGAAATATTCTCTTCCGCCATGTCTATGCCGACCTGGTCTAACAGAGTCTATGTGAAACCCGCATATGATTGGCAGTGAGTACAAGTTACCTAGAACCTACTCGAAGGTGACCTGCACCATCCCTCCAAGCCGGCGGCATCGCTCAATACCAGAGGCCAGTTCCCCGAGCGGTGCGAATCCCGAATTGTGGTAGAGTTCAACGATACAGTCAAAGCGATCGGGCTCGGTGAGCGCGGTGGTGGATACCGAACCCTTTGTCCTGCTCGAACCATGAAGGTACTCCATGAGAGCGTTCACGCGCTTGTCTTCAAGCACGAAATAGAACGATTCGTTCACCTCTAGCTCGACCACATCGCTCTCCAGCAGCACCAGATCCTCGTCGGGACGGCTGCCACAGATCCGGGAATCGTCATCTGCAATGCCTTCGTGCGGCCTCCAGAATCCGACGACAAGACGCGGCATAGGAACGACCGAGGAGTTGTCTAGTCGATGGCTGTGTTCGGATCGACACGTATTTGAGTTCCAGCGACCGTGCGGACGATCTCCACGGGGATGCGACCTTCCTGAAACTCGAGCTTCGCGATCTCGATGGGATCCATCATTCCCTCGGGTGGTTCGATGGTCGTCGGGGAGCCATATGCGATCTGAAGAGCGCGAGCCCCGATGATACGCGCCTTTTCGAACCTTGTCAGCCTGTTATCTGCCCACATGAACCTCTCACCCAGGAGGGTGAGAACAGGATCATCCATTTAAATAAGTATTGGGGAAAGCGCCCCCGGAACACATTATGAAGCAGGTTTTCCTCTCCACTACGTGTCTTGGTGGCGGGACCTCGGCGTCAGAGGTCCTTCGGACGCTCGCCGAGGGCGGTTTCAAACGCCTTGAGATGGGTTCATCACATCGTTACGAGAGAGAGCTGGTGCCCACCATCGCACGAGAGGCCAGGGAACTGGACCTGACGCTCCTCACCCATAACTACTTTCCCCCGTGCAAGAATCCTTTCATGCTCAATCCCGCGGCAAGCGACGAGGCGTTCGTCGAGCGGTCCCGGGCCTTCATGCTCGAAGCCATCGACGCCGCTGCCACCCTGGGAAGTCCAGTGTACGGCTTCCATCCGGGATTCCGCCTCGAGCGCTCGCTCGGTTTCGGCCACGTCCTTGAAGACACCTCCCAGCTCACCGATGCCGATGACGCCTACGAGCGGGCCGTACGCTCGGCCGGGCTCTTCGTCGACCGCGGACGCGAGGCGGGCATCAGGATCCTTGTGGAGAACCTCGAGAACAAGAACGAGTCGTACATCCTCTGCACCGCCGATGAGCTAAATCGCTTCGTTCGCGACGTCGGAGGAGGCCTGGGCATCCTCCTCGACATCGGACACCTCCGCATAGCGGCACGGAAGCACCGGTTCGATCCCACCAGATTCGTGGACACCTTCGCATCGCTCGTGGGCGAGGTCCATGTGAACTCCAACGACGGCATCATCGACTCCCACGAGCCCCTCGGGCCGAGCGACATCGGTGAGCTCGAGCTGGTCCGGCGCATCGAGAACGATGTGCCCGTGGTGATGGAGATCACGAGCTCGGACCTGGGAGTGCTCCGTGAGAACATGCGGCTGGTCGAGAGGACAATCTCCGCGTGAGGTCGATCCTTAGCCCCACTGCTGTTGCTGCGGGTAGCCCTGCTGCTGGCCCTGTTGTTGCTGCGGGTAGCCCTGCTGCTGGCCCTGTTGTTGCTGCGGGTAGCCCTGCTGACCCTGTTGTTGGCCCCACTGCTGCTGCTGCTGCTGCTGCTGACCCCACTGCTGTGGCATCTGCGGCTGTTCGGCGCCGGTGGCGCTCGGGGCCTTTATCGTCTTCTTCTTTTTATTTTTCAGGGCGAGCATGATGTACCCGATGAGCCCGACGAACGCGAAGAGGAACATACCGGCGCATGCCACAAATATCTTTCCCTCAGGAGTAGAGGTGAGTCCCGAGAACAGGCCCGCCTCCTCGGCGGTTGCCACTGTCATGAGTATGACGGCGACAAGATACGCCCTAAGCATAGCATTTCAACCACTCCCATGTTATTTATATTTTCATCCAGGGAGCGGGGATGGCTCAGCTCACCCGAGCGATCACCGCAGCGTGATCCTTCTCGAATGGCATAAGGTGCCTCGTTTCGGCGATGGCGAGCCCCGAGCGTTTCAGAATCCCCATCTGTTCAGCGAAGATCTTGGAGGGCTGTTGCGACACGTCTATCGACCGCGCCTTGATCATCAGCACGAGGGTCCCTTCGGGCATGAAGGCACGAACGTTCGCCACGGATATATCAGCCTGGTCAGGCTGGGCCACGTCCTGGTACACCACGTCCACAGGTCCCACCAGATCGGAATATCTCGCTGGTTTCCTGGCGTCCGCAAGGATGGGTACGATGTTGGGGCGCCGCTCTGCTAGCCGGAACAGGTCGCGCATGGAGCGCGGGGCGAACTCAACCGCGTACACCACACCTCGAGTGACTATGTCACTGATGTGGGATATGGTAGTCCCAGATGCCGCACCGAGGTAGAGCACACGCGAGTCGCGTTTGAAGGGAAGGGATGCGCATCCCTTAAGGATGGCCGCGGAGAACTTGGACCGGAATGGGTCCCAAACGCGCAGCTCGTCGTCACCATGCTTGATGAGCCGCTCGTCGTACACGCGCGAACCGGGGATGAGGTTCTTTGTGGCCGGACGAACACGCGTGCCCTCCCGTACCTTGAACATGTTGGGACCCAGGGGTTCGACGTTCTTGCCCGGGCTCATGGTGAGCCCCGGATGCCGATCGAACTGACGAGGTCGGTCGCGCTGTTGGCGGTATGGCCGGTCGCGTTGCGGCGGTCGACCGCCACGTCCGCGGTCACGGCCACGGTCCCAGTTTCTGCCCCCGGAGTTGCCGAAGTTGCGTCGCGGTCTGTCGTTTCCCATCAGGCGCCACCCCCTTTGGCCTTGCCCTGGGCTATGATGCGCTCGACCTTCTCATCGAGGGCCGTCTTGAGCTCCTCGCCGTGGTCCTCGTGCGAGTAGAAGTCCATCTTGGCGGCAAGTGATATCTTCGCTGCCAGCGCCCGCGCCACCTTTCCCCGAAGCTTGGGAGGAGCGTGGCCGATGGCAGGATGCTGGAATATGACACCGTGCTTGGGGGATGGGGTCCCCTTGGCCAGGTGCTTGAACAGCGCTCGCTCTGCTCCAAGGATCTGGACCGTTGACGATGGCATGCGGGCCAACCGTTCGAGGGTTCCTGAGATCGAGATTATCCGTGCGCCCAGGTTCGCTCCCGCCACGGTTCTTATGTTGGGGGCGAGCTCGGTCATAAGCACATCGATGTAATTGACGATGGCGTCACGCTGGGTGTACATCTCACGGAGGGACGCGGCGAATCCGGACACGGCCGTGATGTCTGCATCGGCGAGCTTTATGCCAAGGGAACGGCCAGCGTACTCGACGATAGTGGGATCGCCTGAGGTCTGGGCCACGACATCCCGTTCACCGGCGAGCACCAGCGAGACGAACCGTTCGTGGTCGGTCACCTCCTGGTCGAGCTCGGGGAAGTGGATGCCGTACCACTCCCTGATCCGCTCGGAAAGGAGGTTCAGGGTCTTGTCCAGCACGTCGAGCGCTTCGATGGCGTTCGTAGCGAGCCGGTCACGCCCGACGCCCTCGTGCATGGCGAACCGCACCAGGTCTAAGGCCACAGCATTCTTGAGGGCAATGATGTCTTCCACATCCCCGGATCGGAATAATTCGGCCTCGTTCTTGAGGATGTACCGGGTAGCAGGGTTCAGGCGCTCTTTCTGATAGCCCTCTTTCTTGGTGTCGAACACCACGTCCTCTCCCTTCTTGGGCTTGACCTTCTTGAGAAGGGCCTTCTCCTCCTCCACTATCTCGCCTGAAGCGATGCTGTGGAGACGGTCGGCCACTTCTGCGGGCTCACGCGGGAAGGGTACATTAGCACGGAGCTCTCCCCCTTCGTCCACTGCGTACACTCCGAGGATGTTCCTGCTGATGTAGATGACCATATGCTCGCCGTCCGTTGGTCCGCACCATACCTTGAAAAATGTTTGGAAAAGGAGCGGCGGCCCATTTCTGGTGTTAAAGTGAGTGGGGACCGGCACGCGACAGTTTTAAATGAGAAGTCGTCCACCAATGCAACGTGCACTCGGTCGCGCCCCTACATCGGACGATACTTGTCGTCCTAGCCGCGCTCCTCCTCCTGACCACACCGGGAACGGCCATCACCGCCCAGCTCTCGCTCGGACTTACCGGTACGCCCGGTAGCGATCTTCACCATCTCAACTCTCCCGGAGGAGTGCACACCGCCGCCATGAAGACCTACGTCGCAGACACGCTCAACCACCGGGTCATGGTGTTCGACTCCCTGGGCAATCACGTGCTCGACATTGGTACGGGATCCCCCGGTAACGGCAAGGAAGAGCTGAACGAGCCCGCTGATGTGTTCGTCAGCAATGACCGTATCTACGTTGCGGACACCGGGAACCACAGGATCATGGTGTACTCGCTCACCGGATCACAGACCTCGTCCTTCGGTTTCGGGCTGCCGGGTGCTGGCCCCGACAACTTCAACGCCCCTTCTGGTATGTCCGTGGCGGGGGACCGCGTGTACGTAGCCGACACAAGGAACCACCGAGTCGTCGTGCTCACCCTCGACGGGCGACGCATATCCCAAATAGGGAACGGTGAAGCGGGGGGCGGGGAGCTCCAGCTCGACCGGCCTTCACGTATCGCCACGGATCCTGAGCACGTGTACATCGCCGATACCGGCAATAACCGCATCGCCGTGTTCAACCATCGCGGGGAGTACGTTACCCAGATCGCTACCGGGGAGGCTGGTGCCGGGAACGATCAGCTCAACGCCCCTCGGGGTGTGGACGTGTACGGCGAGCAGGTCTACGTGGCGGACACCGGCAATAACCGTCTCCAGGTGTTCGATATCAACGGGACCCATATCACGACCTATGCTGGGGGTGCGAACACCGACGGTGTCACCGTAGCCTCACTGAAGGACGTCACGGCTACCGGAACGACCGTGGCCCTGGCGGACACGCCGAACCACCGTGTGCTCATCCTCGACACCGTCATCGAGAGAGCGCCGGCCCCGACGGAGGTCCCCGAGGCCGTGAACGCGACAGTCCCAGTTGAAGGGGATGCGGGCGACATCAATGCAACAACGGCCCCTCCCACCAGTACAGTGGGGACGGGCGAGTACGGCTTCATCCTCATGGGACTGGCTGCGACCGCGGGGGTCATCATCCTCGTCCTTGCCATCACCATCTACCAGAGGATCATGGAGGGACGTAACCTCAACCTTGTGTTCGACCTGTCGCACGGCGAGCCCGTTGAGCGCATCAATACACTGGTCCCCTTCCGTCGGGAAGCGACGTCAGGTGGCTTCGTGGTCCAGACCTCCACCGACTTCGCCTGGACAATCACCAACGCCGATGTGCTCGTGGTCCTGCTCCCCACACGGCTCTTCACGGCCGACGAGGCGCGCATGATCATGCAGCAAGTGTTCGACCGGGGGATGCATCTGCTCCTCCTGGGATCTAGCAGGGTGGAGATGAATGCTGCGGCCATGAACTCGCTCTCCGTCGCTGCCGGGATACGCTTCATGAACGACATACTCTGCGACATCGAACAGGCGGGCACTACGTCCCTCTTCACGCTCTCGCCCATGACCACCACGCTCGTACGCCACCGTCTTACCGAGGGATTCCGTCGCCTCAAGATAATCAACAGCTGCACCCTGTTCGTCGAGAAGGGCAGCGCCGTAGCATACGGCGGGGCCACGAGCTTCTCGTATGCAGAGCCTTCCCGGGATCCAGATCCCACAAATCGTCGGGGCGACACCCCGTTCATGGCGAACGTCGATTACGGAAGGGGAAAGATCGTGTGTTTGGGCGATGCACGCCTCATCTCTTCGGAAGCGCCCTACGAGCACGAGACCTTCATCAGGAACCTGATCGCGTGGCTGAAGAAGAAGTGGCCGATGAAAGGACGCATGCCGGTGCCTCCCAAGCCCAAGGAAGAGTCTTCCGAGAAAGGAACGGATGGGGCGCCCCCCTCCTAGAGGGACGCCCACGTCCTGAAAATGGAACTTGTCGCTGTTCTACTGCTCGTCCTCAGGACCGAATAGCCCCTCAAACACGCGTCGGGCGACCTCCATGGTCCCCTCGGTGAGGATCGCTCCTGAGATCTCCAAGGACGCCTCGCGGTACTCGTCGCGCTGGGAAGCGCGGCCGCTGGGGTACACTCCGGTCGAACCGGGGATGAGCCCGAGCGTCTCGGCGCCGCGACGGGTCTCGTCGGTAAGGAAGTCCGTCAGCTCCTCGTCGCCCAGTGTGCTGAGATAGCCGTCGATGAGCGAGATGGAGTGCTCGGGGCCGATATCATCCGCAAGCTTGCGAATGTACGCCTCGCGAACGTAGCCAGGGGACTCCATACCGTGCGCGAACACATCGGCCTCGAAAGTCTCCAGATTCTCGCGGTAGACGCTCTTGGTCGGTTCGCTCCAGTTTAGGAGCTCCAAGCTGTCATGGTAATGGTCCACGCGTGATGTGGCCTTTACCAGTTCATCGGTGTTCCAGGTATCGACCTCGTTTCCGTCGTACCGGACATCGTGCATATAGGAGAGCCAGTTGACCTCTTCGTTAAGTTCTTCGATATCGTACATTTTGAATCCCTCTTGATCAGTATGGACGTGTTCTGCAGGGGCTCCTATATAAAAGGATTTCGGTTAATAAGACTTATTAAGGATTATCCGGCCTTAATATATGCTAAATCGGAAGAATCGTGCGTTTTTTTCACACACCAGGCCGGAACGTGAGTTGTCACTCCCAGTGACGACGCTGTCGCCGGAACAGAGGTTCGTCCTGGACGTACCCCTTGCCGGCAGCGATGGCGATCTCTGCTCTTGCGAGCTCGGCACCAAGGTACGCGACGTGGTCAAGAGCCCGCACGAGGCCCCGTGCAAGCACTTCCGACCAAACCTGTCGTGCCGATACCCCATCCACAAGGCATACATCCACGCCATCACGCTGGACCAAGCACTGGATGCGGTCATCGGTCGTGACCGAGATGGAGAGCGCCACTCCCCCCTCAAGATCCGGAGACCGGTCGGATTGTGGTTCCGGTGTAAGGTCCGAACCGACAGGATCACGTACACGTACCTTGTCCTTGAACCCGAGGAGCGAGATCCCCAGGTCCTTCGGGTAGGTCCCTAGGCTGCCAGCGACGACCATCATGTCCCGGGCCGCCCTGCACTCACGAACCGTGCCCCGCGTCTTGTGCGAGGCCTCGACCGTGAGGATGACGGCGACGTCGAGCTCGTGAGCTATGGCGCAGAGCATGGCGTTCGCGCCAGGGGAGTCCGCGTCCATCAGTTCGACCGCGTTCCCCACGCCCATGAGCACAGGGAGGTCCGATGTCCCCGAGATATGGGCGTAGGCTGCGAGCGAGCGCGCAAGACCAAAACCTGGCGGATCGAGCACGGGATCGAGCACGATGCGCGTGAAACCGCGAGCCCTGGCCCGGTCGGCCATGGACAGTACTCCTTGGACCTTGTCCCCGGGGCCTGGAACGACGACACACACAGCATCGGTGGGCCTGACCTTATCAAGATTATCAGGATGGAGCGATAGCACCAAATGGACACCTGCGTCCACAGCGGCATTGATGATGTCGGGATTGAGCGTGTCCACGCTCACGGGGGCCCCCAGGGGGAGCACCGCCTCCACGATCTCGGCAGCCCGAATCGCGGTCGCGTCCACCGTGAATCCCAGGTCGATTATCTCGGCCCCCTCGTCCAGGAAGCGCTGCGCCTTTGCGACCACCTCGTCGGTCGGGCGAGCATCGCAGTCGTCGATCTCTGCGAGCACCCGTACCGGGAGCCCTCGCCCTATCCGCAGTCCTCGGACCTCGTGACTTGGCCCCTTGATATCGACCGCCTCGGCGTCCTTAAGGAGCCTCCCGGCACGTTCCGCTCTCGAGCGGGACAGGAGCGCATCTGCCGGTTCGTCGGGTGACAGGGGAAGATCGTCGAGTTCCGCGAGCGTCGAGGGAAGGTCGAACGCGTATCTCGGACCCTTGACCACACGCACGCCTGCACTACTGGCCAGGGCAGCAACGTCCCCCCGTATCAATCCAGGGAGGATTACAATGTCCCATTCTCCGCCATCGAGGAGCGGTGCGACCTCGTCCGGTATCAGGAGCGCTGCCACGTCCCTCGGAGCGATCCGCACTTCGACATCCGGCCCATCCCCGGGCATACCTGCGACCGCGGCACGGACAGCAGCCTCAGCACGCCGGGCGGTCACGAGGAGCACTCGCTTCCTTCGAGCCACTTACGTCACATCCCCCGCGAGCGCCCTGATGCGGCTGGCAAGGTCCTCACCATCTGGACGCGTCCGCTGCACGATGTCGAGTGCGATCTCGACACGCTCAAGCCATTCTCGGCGTTGCTCAGGTGTCGATACGCGGGCCCTCGTGGCATGGACCAGCGCCTCCATGAGCTGGCCATCACCTCGGGACAGGGGGCGTGGCGATATCACAGAGATGACGGCACGGTCCGGTCTGAGGGTGACGGATATGACGTTGGTCTCGCCGATACCGTCGCTCACCATCTTCGCCTCCTGTCGCGCCACCTTCACGGTGATCGAGGCGAAGCACCCCGCGATCCGCGGAACAGGACCATCCCCCTCTTCGCTAAGCGACCCTTCGAGCGCCGCAAGGAGCACCAGGGGATCATGAGTGAGGTGTACGGCCCCATTCCCCTCCTCGAGCAGCGCATCGCGCATCCGTCCGGGGAAAAGACGAACGTGCACGGAGCTGCCTCGCCGGACGCAACCAACGGGAACGGCGTGTCCCCTGCAGGATATCAGGCACTCGTGGACAACGCCCTCATCTAAATGGGAGAGGGCACGGTCCAGTTCGATATCAGTATCATCCGTTATAGTCCACCCCCACCCGCACGAGGGAGTTGCAGTAAGCACAGGTACACACACCATCATCGGTGAGGTCGTCCTGTTCGAGCGGAGCGCCGCACTGCGGGCAATGCACGGTCTTCACCTGCATGTGCCGATCGCCGATGATGGCCGGCTTGCCGGAGGGTTTGTTGGCGATACGCGGGACCACTAACCTCTTCTTGGACAGTTTGCGTATCCGTTTGAGCATCGCCTCCCCGTCGTCCGTTTTCACCCGTTCAGCCTCCCGTTCACGGGGGGTGCGGAACAGTTATAACTCTTACCAGCCCGCTCCCCCTCCTGTGGAGGAGGAGCCACTCCAATCTGTTGAGGTATCATCGCCATCACGGCTGCACCTCTCCCTCCTGGACCTCAATGGCGACTTGGGAAGGATCGACGGCGGTCTCGGAGTGGCGCTCCGAGAACCACGCTTGCACCTTATAGCGGAGCACGCGCCCGGTCTTTCGGTGACCGGTCCCGGGAAGGACCTGGTTCGTTCCTATGCCAAACGGTTCTGTGCTCAGCATGGGATCGACGGGGCTAAGCTCACCATCAAGGCCTCCATCCCCCGCCATGTCGGATTCGGTTCAGGTACTCAGTCCGCACTGGTCGCGGGGAGTGCCATTGCTCGCCTCAACGGGCTTGAACGGACACCACAGCAGGTGGCGTGTGACCTCGGACGGGGTGGTACGTCCGGCATCGGTGTGGCCACGTTCGACAGAGGGGGGTTCATCGTTGATGGTGGTCACTCTTTCGGTCCGGGACAGGAGAAGGAGAGGTTCCTCCCATCCAGCGCCTCTCGTGCAGATCCACCCCCCGTCCTCATGCGCATCGCCTTTCCATCAAGTTGGCGCTTCGTCGTTGTGGTCCCGCACACGGCGCCCGGCATCCACGGCGATGCCGAGCGGGCCGCGTTCGCTGAACGATGTCCCGTCCCACGCGACGCTGTCGAGTCCCTCTGCCGGCTTGTTCTCATGAAGCTCTTGCCCGCGGTGGTCGAGCGAGACATCTCGGGGTTCGGCGAAGCGGTCACGGCCCTCAGACTCGAGGGATTCGGCCGCGTGGGAGCGGACCTTTCTCCTCCTCGTTCGATAGAACTGGTCGAGCATCTCTTGCACGAAGGTGCTGCCGGCGCAGGGATCTCCTCTTTCGGTCCGGTGGTGTACGGGATAGTCGAGGGGGCACGAGGAGCACGCCAGCTCCAAGACTCAGTGATGCCCCACCTCAGAGAAGGGGGCAAGGTGTTCATCACCCAGGCGGACAACCGGGGCGCCCGCATCCGTCCGATCTACTAAGATACCGGGATTACCGCGTGCCTACGATCTCCTTGAGAAGCTTCTCGGCCTCTTTAACACGTCCTGAGAGCTCGATACGTTCCTCGGTGAGCCTCTCGATGACGCTACGGTTCTCCTCCTTCTGGAGCGAAAGCCGCTCTATCTCCTGGACGGTGTCCTCCCGCTCCTTTTGGAGCGTACCTAGTTCCTCATCGATCCGGTTGACGATCTCGTCCTTCCGCTCGATGGGAAGCCGGGTCTCCTGGAACTCGGAGAGGACCTTTACCTTGAACTTCTCCATCGAGTCTACTTGATCTTCAGGACGTCGCCGAGCATCTTCTCGATGTCGATGAGTCGGCCCTGAAGCTCGCCAACGGTCTGTTCGAGCTCGTGGATATTACCCACGTGTCTCTCGTTCTGTTTTGAAAGGTCCTTGATCTTGGAGATGAGATCCTTCTTCTGTTCACGAAGGCCAGTCACCTCGTCCCGGACCCTCTCGATGAGGTCCCTCTGCTCTTTTTGCATAACAATCACCTGGGTGTGCCGATGTCACTGAGTTTTAAAAATTTATTCTCAGCTGTCGCTCTTTTCCTGTATCGCTCAGATCTTCAGGACTTCGTCGAGCATCTTCTCGACGTCCGCCATGCGACCCTGAAGTTCGCCAACGGTATTCTCAAGCTCGTTGATCTGCTTGAGATGTCTCGTGTTCTGGCTACCAAGATCCTTGATCTTACCAAGGAGCTGTAGCTTCTGGCCGCGGAGGCTGGTAACCTCGTCCCTGACCCGCTCGATTAGGTCCTTCTGTGCTTTTTCCATAGTAGTACCCTCTTTTATCACGTATCATGTTGGACTGTTGTTCTTACTGAAGGCCCTCTAGGCTGTACTCCTTCTCCCATGGGATCCATCCTGTGGTCTTGATGGGAGGAAGGTCCTTGTTGTGGCTGATCATTGCCGTCTCAAGGAGGGCCTCGAACATGTATGGGATGGGGATGCGCCTGCCGTTGGAGTCATAGGCCTTGAAGTTGAGCCTCTGCTTCGTTTTATCGGCCAGCATGGGCAGCAATATCACCGATCCGCTCTTTTCCATAGGCTTCGGCGCCTTCATGGGCGGGAACATCATCGTCAACTCGGGTCTGGTGCGCAGCCGAAAGTAGCCCCAAAACCGGCAGCAGCCCCTGATGCGCATCCCAAAGTAGCACCCGCCGTAGCAAAACCGGCACCGAAGCCCGCACCCAAGCCAGGGGGCGTTGACGACATCCTCGGGAACCTCGGAGGGCCTGCGCCGCCAAAAGCAGCCCCGAAGCCCGCGCCGACCCCAGGGGGTATCGACGACCTTCTAGCGGACATAGGTGGGCCTGCTCAGCCGAAGGCCTCCCCGAAACCGGCAGCAGCCGTAAAACCAGCGCCGAAGCCTGCACCGGCTCCCGGAGGTGTCGATGACCTCCTAGCGGACATAGGTGGGCCTGCTCAACCGAAGGCCGCTCCGAAGCCTGCACCGGCCCCCAGAGGTGTCGATGACCTCCTTGCGGACATAGGCGGGCCCGCTCAGCCGAAAGCAGCCCCAAAACCGGCAGCAGCTGCGGCACCGCCACCCAAGGCGGCTCCCGCGAAGCCAGGCAATCTGACGTCGGCCGTGGGAGATATACTCGGGACGACGACCCAGAGACCGCCCACCGAGCCCAAGGCTGCACCTAAGCCTGCAGGTGTCGATGATCTCCTCGGCGAGGCAGTGACGCCAGCGGTGGCTGCAGCTCCACCGAAAGCGGCTCCCGCAAAGCCCGGCAGCCTGTCATCGGCCGTGGGAGATATACTCGGGACGACGACCCAGAGACCGCCCACCGAACCAACAGCCGCTCCCAAGCCCACAGGTGTCGACGACCTTCTCGGCGAGCCAGCGAAACCAGCGGCGGCTACAGCTCCACCGGAAGCGGCTCCCGCAAAGCCCGGGGGTCTCGTGTCCGCTGTGAAGAACATGCTTGGCGGAGGCTCTAAAGAACCACCAGCCGAGCCCGCAGCCGCTCCAAAACCTGCAGGCGTCGATGATATCCTTGGAACCGATACCCCGAAACCCGATCCGAACGCACCAAAACCGGCAGGTATCGATGACGTCCTCGGCGGCGACGAGGCCGGCGACCTCGATGGCCTCGACGATCTCCTTGACGACCTTGACGTCTAGCGGTTAGCGAGGCATTATATTACATATATACGGTCCTTTCAGCACATATATAAGGTTAAGCGAGAAGTACCTTGACTATGAGTGGGAGGGCCGAGCGCGGGTTCATCTTCACCCTAGACGCCCTCATATCCCTCACCATCGTAGCTCTCCTCATATCCGCTCTGGACTACGGCAATAGACCTATCCCCGACTACACGGAGCTGGAGACCTCCCGCCTGGCCAACAACCTCATGGAGGCGTGCGCAGGGCACCTTCCTGATGAGTCCTGTTCTCTCACGCTCCATGAGAGCTGTCCTTTCGAACACTGGCTCGAGAACGTGAATTCGAACATGGCGGCACGTTTAACGTACGAGACCCCCTATTTCGGTGTGTACGAGGCGGGGCTCGAACTGTTGGTACAGGACTACATCGACAATGGCTTCCCTGAGGGGGACCTCCCCCCCATGATCACTCGCGCCGGGGAGCTGCGCGAAGAGCTACAGCGCGTGGGGAACTCGTCGCTGGTGCTCCAGCTCGAACGTCCGCTCGACTGGTCGGCCTTTACCAGGAGTGCGAAGGGGTTCAATCTCACCAACAGCGTCCTCATGGACACCATCCTCGCCCAGCACCTGACGAGCCATCACATCCAGGGCTTCAAGGACCGGGCCGATGAGATCGAGACGGAGAACGACCTCAGGTGGCTCCCGCCCCTCGAGGGTACGACGGACCAGGAGATCACCGTGCGGTTCCCCGACGCTGATCCCTACCAGACCTCTATGCAGGGCTGCGTCAGACGTGTGGTGTCCGTGTGCGCGCTCAACTACCGGTACATCACCGCCCTGGCCGCCAACGACGGTAATCTGACCCTGGCCGAGGAGGCCGTTGCTGATGATCCGTACTGTAGGTCGATGGTGTGCCCGTACCCGGTCGTTGTCCGGCTGTGCATCTGGAACCGGTTCCTCGTGACAGGGGGTAGCTGAGCCATGAACAGGCGTCGACGTGGATTCCTTTCGGTGGTCGCCTTCCTCATGATGGTGTACACCCTCCTCGATATCCTCAACCTCTACTATGACACCCTCCGTGTGAGCCAGCAGCAGCTGGACATCGGGATGGCGCTCGACCAGATGGTCTACATCGAGTCCAATATCGCCAACAGTTACTGGGGCGTCGTGGACCAGAGCTTCGGGCTCGCGTACGGCGCCGACATGCGTGAGGGCACCAGACGGTACCCGGTAGCGGACACGCTCTTCACGAGAGAACGGTTCTTCCTACCATGCGAGATCGATGTGGACGGTCTCCTCCAGAACGCTACACGGCGGAACCTCCTGAAATGGGCCCGGGCGACGGCCGTGCTCCTGCGGTTCGAAGGTAAGGAGGTGAACATCACCGTGGACGGTGCGGACGGGGACCTGACCGACCTCGCCGACGCATTAACCTTGGAGATGGACAGGTCGGACTGTGGAATGAACGGCTGCTGCGACATCACGTTCCCCTTCACTAACGACACTCGCGAGCCGCCCGTGTCCGACATCGATGCCCGGTACGGTGGCCATGACCTGTGCACCGACGAGTGGCCGGGATGCCCTGCGGTGCCAACAGGCCTTCCCAGTGACTTCTGCATGGCGATCAGCCCGTGCGAGGTGTACGAGGACGCCCAGACACTGGCCCAGTACTACTCCGGGATCGGTCACTCTGCGGGGAGCCTAGCCATGTCCAACCTCTTCGGCTTCACCGCGGCCTGTCCGGACTGCATCGACCACGCCACCGGCCAGACGCTCTCGCGGGACATCCGGTTCCCCAAGTGCCCCGAGTCGGCATCACCCGCATGCCGTGCCGTGGAGGGGTTCGCACAGAACGTTGGCCGGGGCATGGGGCTGGCGTTCCTCTCGAGCTGCCCTTACGGGAAATGGCACGACATCACTGTGGGCGTGCCCGTGCGCAGCTACTGTTCCCGCGACTCCAGGGATGTCGACTGGCCCGGCAGTGATGAGGACAAGCGGCTGCTGGGACCATCGGTCTTCGAGGATGGCGTGGTGGACGACGAAAGAGTTGAGTCCATGGTTTGTTCGGGATATGACATCTTCGACGCCTGCGGTGGCGCCGGACTGCTCGACACACCGCGACAGACCTACGGCGGCCAACACTGCTGCCTGTGCAACGACACCTCGCCCGAGTTCACGACCACTCGCATCTGCCTTTCCTGCAACAATACGGTAGACCTGACCATGATGGACGAGCTCGATGACCAGCTCCACCTCAATGGCACTTCATGGGACAGGGAGAGGGTGTCCTTGTTCGAGGATCCCGAGGTGGACGATACGGGCATCGTCGTGGAACGCACCTGTCGCATGACGACCAATACCTGCAACCACTTCACCATCCGCACTTCGCTCCCGGTACGGGTCGACGTCTCCCTGGCCGATGACCTCTACCGCATCTCGTCGTCCTTCAAGATGTCCGGCAGGCGGCGGATCGGCCGACGCTGCTCCCTCCGCCGCATCGACTGGGCGGCCATGGAAGCGGCCTGCCGCGTCCTTTCCGCGGTCCAGGAGGTGGCGCCGCCCACGATGTACCAGGTGTTCGTGGGCCTGGACGGGATCTGGACGGATTACCTCGTGAGCTCGGGCGTGCCCAACGTCGTCCTCGGCTTCAACTACACCGATGGTTCGACCGACGTCAATGCCAGCGCTCTCGGTCCACCAGCCCTCATCGGCGCGCTCATCGAGGCGATTCTGTCCAACCGCGACGCCTTCAGCGTCGATGGCAACGACTACCATTTCATCGATGCCGCGGGATCGGCTCCTGCCGGTGTCCAGGCCCGGTGCCAGCCAGGCAACACATGTCGCTACCGCTCGCTCGAATCCGGCCTCGGAGGGGGGATCGCTGCCATGGACCCCGGTCTGCTCGCTCGGGAGGACAGTGATGACCTCCGGGCGCTCCTCGTGCGTAACGAGACGGACAGCGATGGCGAGCAGTTCTGGGTACGCAACGATCCTGCCATCGGGTACGACGTCCTCCTCGAACCCGATTACGTGGACAACATCCTATCGCTCACATTCGACTCCCCGTCCCTGACCGGGCTCGGCGGAGTGGGGGCACCCGACATCCTCACGCGAGGTAAGGACTGCGAATGGACCGCAGAGAAGGAGGAGTGCATGCGCCACATGCTCCGGATCTTCTATGGCCCGTTCTGCAGGTGGGGGGTGGACCCCGTTGGATAGACGGGTGATGCTAGTTCTAGTGCTAGTAATGGCCGTCGGAACAGCGATCTGTCCTATCGAGGGCGAACGCCGATGCTCGGGCAACTCCGTGGAGGAGTGCCAGTGCGGCATGGAGTGCGATTGGCAGGTCATCCAGACCTGTGCCTCGGGCCTCGTCTGCAGTTTCGATCGCACCGAGGTCTCCCACGAGGAGTGCGTGGACGCACCCGCACCTCATTGCGAGGAGGTGGTCGACGCAGTCTGTACAGGCGAGCGCTGTGACGGCCTCGACCTGACGGTCAACGAGTGCCAGGGCGGCGCATGCGTCGACACCGTGCTCCAGACCTGCACTGCAGCGGGTGTGGAGAGATGCGTCGACTCAAACCGGCTGCGCACGTACGCGGGATGCGAGGACTCGGGCGACGGGACGTTGGGCTGCCTCTACTCCGGTGATGAGTTCTGCAACACCAACTCGGAGTGCTCGGGCGACCAGATCCTCATCGGGACGTGCAACGTCGACCGTTGCGAGAACACGGTGCCCGACGAGCTCTGCGATGACCGGTGCACATCCCAACGGGACGGCGAGAGCCGGTCCTGCGACGACTCGAGCGGCGATGCCTTGTGCGTCGTGGACTCCACCGTCCGGTGCGGGGACACCTGCGCGGACCCGCGCAACCTCCAGCTCAAGAGCTGCGATGACACGTCGGGCGCGCCGGTGTGCGTTGTGGATACGACAGACCGCTGCGACGACCGGTGCGCCATCGATGGCGGTTACGACAAAGAGGTCCGGGAAGGATTCTGTGACGACTCGGGCCTGGACGCAGTGTGCAACGACCGGTTCCAGGAGCGGTGCGACGACTCCTGTGACGATGACCGGCACTCCAGGTTCTGGATGTGCCAGGTTGACGGCGGCACGGGCCTCGCATCATGCATCCTCGATACATCCCGTGGCGACGGATCGACCCCCGGAGTCGAGCATTGCGACGACCGGTGCGCCACCAGCAAGCGTATCCACGAAGGGTACTGCAGCCCCCAGACGCTCCCGTTCCAGCCCGACGCCCAGTGCGACGACCGGTTCGATCCGGCATACAATCCGGACCCGGGCGGCCACTCGGACCTTGGTTACTGTATCGATGAGTGCTTCGATCCCCAGGCGGACGTCACCGGGTGGAGCCCTGCAGCTGATGGGCACCAGACTACTGAGAGTTTCGACCGCCAGATCCATAAGTACTACTGCCAGCTCGAGGCCGACGGCCTCGCGTCGTGCGCGGACGAGCGTGACACCGACTGCTTCGAGCAGAACTTTGCGGCACACTTCTACCACTCGCCGACCGGCTGGTCGTTCTCGTTCGCGGGCAACGACGGCCGTGTCATCCCCAGCGAAGGCATCTACTTCATGCGCTGCGAGACCGATCTGGAGGAACAACGTGACAAGCAGTGCACCTACGCCGACGTCATCCACAAGTGCGACGACTGGTGCTCCACGGACGGTACCGAGGACGGTCGGGTGCGCGACGGCGCCACCCATGAGAACTGGCTGCGTTACGCGTACAGTCCCGTGACCCCGCCGGTGCCCGCCGATCTGGACGACGTGAAGGAGGAGTTCTGCCAGCCCACGAACGTGGAATGCCAGCGGTTCGACTACTGCCTCTCGTCCGATGACCTCCAGGAGTACAGCTGCACCACCAGCGGCGGCGACCTTCCTGAAGAGTCCAAGTGTCGTCGGGATACGATCGACAGCCGGACCCCACTCGCGGATTGGGACCAGACGACCGAGGACGTGGTGACCGTTGATTACTGTCACGGGGGCGAGTGGCGCCAGTGCACGGGGCCCGGACGTCAGCGAGGTGCCGACCCATGCTGCTCCGGTGAGATCGACGCGATCCTCAACATCACCGAGATGCGGGACGAGACTAACAGCATCGACAACTGCCGGTCGGACCCTGACGAGGTGGGGAGCAGGGCCTGTGACGACGTGCGCACCGACGTCGGTGTCACCGAGGAAAGGACGGTCACGACCAGGGACGGTCGGGATACGTTCGACGTGGACGTGGATCCCGCCCTCGAGGTCGTGGCAACGCTCAGCGGCCACTCGGGCCGTGTGTGGGACATCCTGGCCGACGACGACCACATCCTTACCGCTTCGAACGACGAGAACGTCACGGTATGGGAGCGGGGCGGCACCTGGGCCAACCTCGCCAATCTAACGGGACACACCTCCCCGGTCATCAGACTTGCTAAGGACGCCACATCGATTTACACGGCATCATCGGACAGCACAGTGCGTGTGTGGGAGAACGGAGGCAGCTTCACGCACAACACCACGCTCTCCCACTCGGGCGTGAACGACGTATCGGTCAACGGTGACCGCATCGCAGTGGCATGCGTCAACGGCACGGTCCAGATATGGGAGAACGGGGACGACTTCACTGCGCTCCAGACGCTCGGAGGGCACGCGGGCGCGGTCACTGCTGTTCACATCGATCCTGACTACATCATCTCCGGTGGACAGGACTTCGCTGTTATCGTGCGGGACAGGGTCACAGGTGGTCCTTTGGCCACTCTGGTGGACCATCTCGGCATCGTGATGGAGGTATACTCCGATGGCGACTACCTCTACTCCGCCTCCCTGGACGGCACGGTCATAGTTCGTCAGCGCACACCCCCTTTCACAATCCTCACTATCCTCGAGGCCGCTACCGCGATAACCGACGTCGATGCTAGGGCGGACTACGTGTTCGCCGTCGTGGGCAACGGTACGATCATGGTGTGGGACCGGGGCGGCACCTGGGACCCGGTCAACCTCGTGCGTAACTTGGCGAGCGGATGGGCCGTCTCATCGGATGTCGACTATATCTACGCAACCCCGGGGAACACGGGCTCGGTCCGCATCCCCGATCTCGTCGTTGAGACCAACACGACCTTCGAGGTGAACCTCACCTCGGGCGGGAGCATGCTCTCGGCCCGGTTCGAGCTGACGGGGAGCGGGGCACCGCTCCCAAGCGACATCACTCTGGACGTGGGGAGCGACGATACCGATGACTGGTCCAGAGCAGGTGTGCTATCAGGCCCGGTCACCACCGGCGACCTCTCCGCGGCATTCCAGGCCGAGCTGGACGCATGCGTCCTGCCAGAATACGAGAACTGCACGATCAACGTTACGCTGTCGTTCCAGAACGGCGGGACCGTTGCCGTAACCGACATCGACCTGCGTGTGATGGTCTTCCGACAACCGCCCGGTGTGGAGATCCCGGGTTATGTGGCCGGACGGCTCGATAGCGATGTCACAGCGGGAGGCCGCACCCGAAATCAGGTGTGCGGGCCCTTCCCCGAGTACGACGACGCCACGGAATGCTGCATGACCTCCGCTCAGGTCCTCCAGTGCACGACGGCGATCAATACGTTCAACCTCAACGCCATCGAGGACGTTCGACCCGCTACTTGGTGCGACGATGCATGTGGGAACGTTGGCGACGTGTTCGAGCAGATGCATGACTCGTTCAAGGGCACTTTCGAATGCATGCTGAACGGCTACTGCGTCGACGTGCGTCGGGGGATGTGCTGCACCGATGCCAACTGCCACACATGTGGCCTGGACACCGACGACGCCTCCTGCGCCGACCTGTTCGATGACAAGACCTGTGGCCCGGGCGGCGACGAGTACTGCTCGCAGAAATGCTCGACCTGCTTCATCAACGCGACCGACCTTCTCATGGGGACGGTGCTCACCGAGCTGAACAACATCACCAGTCCCTTCGTGGTCGGCCACATGCGCAGGCTGGCGGACAACGCCATGTGCGACACAAACACCCGCTTCTGTCGAAGGAAGATTCTCGGTGAGCAACCCTGCACGCCGGACGGGGAGCAGCTGGACGCTATGGGCCGCAACTGGCGCAGCGACAACTGCATGTCCGGTGTGTGCGACGCTGGATGGGGGCGCTGCGACAACGAGTCCATGCGCGGTGGCTGGTACCTTCGGGGATTGGATGCCGTACCCGCGGTCGAGCCGGAGCCAACGGACCTGTGCGATGACCTCCAGGGGAGCGGCATCATAGAAGCGATGCGCGACATGTGGTGCGGTGACCAGAACAGAGTAAACACGCTCCTCGATATCCATTTCGTGGCCAACTACACCAACGTCCCCTGCCTCCGGTGCCCCGATCTCGTGCCGCCACCCGGCGCCACCATGCCGCCCGACTACTACGGTGGAGGGGGCGATGTCGAAGAGACGGTCATCACCCAGGGTGAAACGCCCATCCCTGAGCCAGCACCAGAAGGGCTCGGTAGCTTCAACCTCTCGCCCAACAATGCCGGGATCGATGCACTCTTCCCTGCCCTGGTGGCCGTGTTCCTCATAGGCCTCCACCGTCTGCGCGTGTGAGCGGTCCGGGCCATATACCGCCCATTTTGATCCTCCAAGTGAGGCCGACGTTACCCGTTCCTCTATAGATAATATGGACGCTAGTATTAAAACCGAAGACCGGCACATATTCTCTGTACGACGAGGTACGACTTTAGGAGGGCAATAATCATGACAGGAAAGAACGTACTCCTGGCAGCTTTGATCATCATGCTGGTCATGGTCGCTGGTCTGGATGTAAACTTCTATGATAGAGGACGGGTGAAGCAGAAGACCACCCGTGAATACGTCAATACGACGGTGAGGATCGAGATATGGGACCAGGCCACGGTGGGTACCAAGCTCTACACCAAGGACGGTACTGCCACCAACGGGAGGTGGAACATCGCCGTGGGGCCCGTCGAGCTCGAGTACGGTAAACAGTACTGGAAGGAGTACACCATCGGTGGCGAGGATGCAGACTTCAACGGAGCGGAGCGACAGCCCTTCTACGCTCTCCATGGCGGCATCAAGACCGGGTACCTCATCACGGACACCTCCGCCGACCTCGTCGTGGACACGACAAACAACCGCGTCGGAATCAACAAGGGAACCCCTGCAAAGACGCTCGACGTGGACGGTGATATGGGTGTGACGGGCGACGTCACCCTCACCAGCAGTACCGCCAGTACGAACAAGGACACGGGCGCGCTGGTGGTCGAGGGTGGTGTTGGCGTCGAGAAGAACCTCTATGTCGGCGGTTCATTGACAGTAACTGACGGGACGAACGATCTGGATGTCGCAAGTCATGACGGTTCCAATGGTCTCAAGCTGGCGGGCACACTAGTGACCGCCACCGCTGCGGAACTCAACTATGTGGATGTTACCCCTGGAACCGCTACGGCAAGTAAAGCGGTCGTACTGGACGGCTCGTCCAAGATTAACTCGATGGACATCACGACTCTAAAGATCGGTGGTACGACGGTCACATCCACTGCTGCAGAGCTCAACTATGTCGACGTCACCGCAGGTACCGCTGCCGCAAGCAAGGCGGTCGTTCTCGATGCCAACTCCAAGATAGATACGATCACGGTCGACACCCTCAAGGCTGTCGACAACAGTGCGACTGGCCTCGTTATCAAGGATAATGCGGTTTCTGGCTCCAACACGTACATCACGTTCGATTCAACGAACGCTGCCGAGAAGCTGGTAATTGAACAGAACGCAGAGATCAAGACAGGAAAGACACTGAACGTCGTTGACAATAGCGGTCTGAAGATCGCTGGAACGGCTATCTCGGCCACGGCCGCCGAGCTCAACATCATAGACGGCGTGACCGCCTCCACTGAGGACATCAACGCCATCACCAACTTCGAGGAGACGGTATCGGCCACCGCATCGGAGGTCAGTATCAAGACGGGCAAGACTATCAATATCGTCGATGTGAGTGGTCTGGAAATCGGGGGAACCGCCGTCTCTGCCACCGCCGCCGAGCTCAACTACGTCGATGTCACCGCTGGAACAGCTACTGCGAGCAAGGCGGTCGTGCTCGATGGCAGCAGCCAGATCGATACCATTTCGATTAGCGGTGCGCTCAAGCTGACACCATCACAGAATCCGCCAGGAACGCCATCCGCAGGCTGGATATATGTAGACACCGCCGGTGGAAGTGCAGACGAACTGTGCTTCTACGACGGATCCGCATGGCAAGCACTGAGCGGGACCGACAGCAACTGTGCTGCTGGAGATCCATAGGAAACGAGAGGCACCATGACGCACCAGGACGAGCTATCGGCAGTGGAGGTGACGTCGTGAGCCCGTCCTCTCGACACGTCCTCCCGGTCCTCTTCCTGGCCATCGCCATGTTCATGTCGCTTTCGGCCGCGGCGGTCGAGTCAACAACCTTCGTCCTGGAGGACGAGGAGATGGTGATGAACGTTGCCTCGGGAGAGACCACGTCCTACTACCTTGACCTCGGCGGTGATGCCCCGGTCTTCGCCACCGATAACTACGAGAGCTGGGACTGGGACCAGGACGTCTGGTACCGGGTCGACGTGTGGGACGAGATCAACAAGACGCTCAAGGGCGCCACGGTCACTACCGGCGACGGGTTCGGGACGACGTGTGCCGAGCCTTCCGTTCCCAACGGTACCTACTACTGTGCACTCCCGTTCAACCACGACCCGACTGACATCAAGGTGGAGCTCGAGGGATTCGTCACCAAGGTGTACGATGACGCACTCGTGCACAAGAACGTCCCCCCCCCCTACAACGCCACCCTTGTACGGTACACCATGACGGTCGTGGCCCACGACGAGCTCAATCTAACATTCCCACTGGACGGTACCCTGGCCAACGGCAAGGTGACGGCCTCCGGCAGCGCGACCATCAATTACGTGAACGACGTCGCGTACGTCGCGACCACGGTGGCCAATACGTTCACAGTGGAGCGGACGGGCTATCTCACGACCACATCGGCCAGCGCCTCCCCCCTCTCCAATACCGAGCAGGTCGTGGTCACCTTCGGTACGAACGGCACCTCCTGCACCACTAACGCGTCCCTCCGCTGCGACCAGTCCGTCAAGTACACGTTCAAGGTCTCGTTCTACGGGTGCGAGCGCCGCCCCCAGAACAATGCTAACGTCACCGTCGTCAACGGGACGACACTGTACGCCACGGCCGTGAACGAGGACGGGACCGCCCACTACTACCTCCCGGTCGATCCCACCCTTGACGACGATCACCCGCTCGATGTCAAGTTCGATGACTACCATTTCGAAAAGGAGCTCTACAAGGGCAGGGTGAACAATTCTGCCCAGTACACGATGGAGTACGACTTCGAGGAGATGTGGGGCGGGTGCGGCGGCTCGTCCAGCTCGAGCTCGTCATCATCGAGCAGCACTGGCGGGACGACCGGCGGCGGCGCCGCAGGCGGCGGGGGAGGAGGCGGAGGCGGTGGTGCTCTCACCGACACCTTCGAGGTCACGTGCCCTGCGGTCACCGTCACGGCCGGCGGGCGGGCCGGTGCAATCTGCATGTTCCGGCAGCTGGAGGGGTCCACCCCCTACCTCGAAGGCACCGCAGAGACCGCGGGCGATATCATCGTGGAGCCCACCTCATTCTCCGTGGACCGGCTCTACTACTATGACCCGGACCTTGGAGATTACTCGAACGTGCGCGAGGTGGCTCTCAACGTCTCGGCCGAGGGTCTGGACATGTGCACCGACTCCGTCAGCTCCGTTATCGTAAACGCGTCCTTCGACACACGGTCGGGTCCGCTCTTCAACGGTACCGTCCTCCCGGTCACCGTTATGTCCCAAGACGAGTGCCATGTGTGCGGAGACGGAGCGTGCACAGGACGCGAGAGCGTGGACGCCTGCCCCGAGGACTGCGCGGTCTGTGGGGATGGCACCTGCTCGTCCAGTGAGGACCTGATCGCGTGCCCGGACGATTGCGCGATCTGCGGTGACGGCACATGTTCGGAGGGAGAGAACGTCACGGCCTGCCCCGGCGACTGCACGGTCTGCGGTGACGGACAGTGCTCATCGGGCGAGGACGCCGAGAAGTGTCCCGATGATTGCACGCAGTGCGGCGACGGACAGTGCACCGGGGACGAGACGCTGGGGACGTGTGCTGGCGACTGTGCAAGATGCGGCGACGGGACCTGTTCATCAGGTGAGGTATTGGCCACCTGTCCGGAGGATTGCTCGGCGTGCGGCGACGGGCAATGCACAGGAAGCGAGGATGCCGCGTCGTGCCCGAACGACTGCTCGGTGTGCGGCGACGGCCAGTGCACGGGGAAGGAGAGCATAACGACGTGCTGCGTCGACTGCGGCTGCGATGAGAACATGACGTGCGATGTCGAGCTCTCCCTCTGCCGAGCTCTCTCCACCTGCGGTGACGGGACCTGCGACCTCGCCGAGACGGCCGCATCCTGCTCCGAGGACTGCGCGACATGTGGCGATGGTGTTTGCTCCGGTGACGAGGACACGGCCTCGTGCTGTGCTGACTGCTCGTGCGACGAGGGCACGTGCAATCCCGTGCTCAACACCTGCGTGACGACGACCTGCGGTGATGGCACCTGCGACGCGGGGGAAGGGATCACCTGCCCGGAGGACTGTGTCAGATGCGGTGACGGTACGTGCGACGAGGGCGAGTCCTGCTGCACCGACTGCGGCTGCTTCGGGGACGAAGTGTGCGACCCGCTCACCGTCAGCTGCGTGATCGTTACGGACGAGAAGACCCTGACCTTCGACCACTCGTTGTCCGCAGGAGTGGACGGAACCCCCGCATCGGCCGAGGAACAGGAAACACACGAGCGGGAGAAGACGCGCACGGTGGAGGAGGTCGCAGCGCTCGTAACGAGAGCCCGGGCCGGGAGCGGGACGGCCGCTGACACCAGTGAGCTCGCCAGCAAGGTCAGGTCCATGGTGGAGCGTTCCGTTGAGGCGAGCCGCGAGGTCGCATCGCACCGGACAGTAACGGTCAAGGATACATCTGCAGGGTACCGTTCCACAGTAGGGCTCGAGGTGGAGAACACGGGAACGACCTTCCGCCGTGACGTCCGGATCGTCGAGACAATTCCCAAGGACGTGGCGGGCGATGTGTCCCAGCTCGTTTTCGAGCGCCAACCGGACATGATCATCAAAGCGGACCCTGTGGTCGCATGGACGGTGGACATCCCGCCAGGCGAGAAGGTTGCCCTCACCTATTCCGTCGCCCGGGACCTGCGGACCGTCACCTCGTATGAACGACCAGTGGTGCTCGTCGAGGAGGAGCTGTGCGGGAACATGGCGTGCGAGCCCTCCGAGAATTCCGACACATGCCCACAGGACTGTCCCTGTGGGAACGGCGTGTGCGACACCGAGCGCCGGTGCCTCACGCTCACCGGCGGTGCCACCTCGTGCCTGGAGCCCGAGACCTGCGCCACATGCGCCGCCGATTGCGGGTGCGCTGGATCATTCATCTGTCTGGAGGAGCAGTGCATCGATGCGTCTGTGTGCGGCGACGGGCAATGTCTGGGTGACGAGGACAAGGCCACGTGCTGCGATGATTGCGGCTGCCCTGCGAACGAGGTGTGCCGGGAGGGCGGCTGCGCACGCGTGGAGACCGCTGCCTCCGGCATCCCCAGCGTGTTCCTCCTCGCCGGCATCCTCGTCATCATGATGGTGACCAGCGCTCTGTCATCGCTCTCCCTCCGCCGGGGGCCAGCACCCGAAGCACCCGTCATGCTCCCC
>JASMDC010000037.1 GCA_030753015.1 Candidatus Undinarchaeales archaeon
ATAGGTTTATAAAATTAATGCGCCTAAATAGGCTCATGAAGAAGTACACCCGTATCAAGATCATCAACGGCCGCGAGTACGCGTACGAGATCACCCCGTACTACGACCCGAAGACCAAGAATACGCGGCAGAAGAGCAAGTATCTTGGCGCGGTCCAAAGCGATGGCTCGATACGCAAGGTGCGACAGAAGCTCCCGCGCAACTCGTTTTCCTACGGTCAGTTCATCCCCGCCCTCCACGTCATCAGTGAGCTCAAGGTCGACGAGATCCTGACCCGGACCTTCGGCGAGGCGCGAACGAAGCTCCTTCTCGCCCTCGCCATGAACCGGGCGCTTCGCCCTGTCGCGTTCCACAACGTCAGGAACTGGTACGAGGGCACGATCCTCGTCAAGGAGTACGGCGACCTCCCGCTCTCGTCCCAGAACATCAGCAAGGTCCTCTCCGCCACCGGGCAGAGCTCGGCGCCCTACGAGTTCTGCAAGTCGTTCACGCGGAGCCGCCCGAGCGCCGACACCCTCGTGTACGACATCACATCTCTCTCCTCCTACTCGGACCTGATCAGTCTCCTCGAGTACGGGTACAACCGTGACGGGCTCAGTCTGCCACAGGTGAACCTCTCCATGGTCCTCGACAAGGAGCGCGGCATCCCCGTACTGTTCGACGTGTACCCGGGGAGCGTCCCGGACGTGTCCACCTTCAAGAACACGCTGACGAAGCTCGGTGACTGCGGCGCCAAGTCCTTTCGCCTCGTCCTCGACCGCGGGTTCTTCAGCTCCGACAACGTCATGGACATGCTCGATGCGGAGCTCGACTTCGTGATCCCGGCCAAGGCGTCGCTCAAGGAGGTCAAGAACCTCATCTCGAAGAACCACACCAAGAAGGAGGACCCGTCCTTCCTCAGGTTGTATCAGGACAGGACGCTCTTCGTCAAGGACGTGACGGTGAGGATCAAGAGCGACGAGAAGGAGAAGGACGTTCCGGCGTACCTCTACTACGACCTGAGACGGGCACAGGAGCAGAAGGACGCGTTCTACAAGGCTCTCCGCCGATGCGTAGAGCAGATCGAGGAGGCCAGACCGAGATCATGGCAGAAGCCGGCGAAGGTCGTGGGGGGGATCGCGAAAAAGCTCGTCACGTTCATCAGGTGGAAGAAGGTGGACGGGAACAGGATCAGCGTCACGCTGAAGAAGAAGGCGATCTCGCAGCGGGTGAACAAGATGGGGTTCACCGTCCTTCTCTACAACGGCGACCATACGTGGGACGGCGCGCTCACACTGTACCGGGAGAAGGACATCATCGAGAAAATCTTCCAGGTCCTCAAGCGCGACCTGGAGGCAATGCCCATGAACGTGCAGTCCACAGAGACCATGAAGGGATTCGTGTTCGTGACATTCCTCGCGCTAATCATCCGATTCAGGCTCATCAGGATGCTCAAGGATGCGGGCCTGGGAAGGAAGTGGTCCGTTGACAAGTTCCTCTTGGAGATGGAGAAACTAAGCAAAGTCGAGATGGAAAACGGGGAAATGTTCACAACCGAGATCACGAAGAAGCAGAGGGAGCTGATGGAGGCGCTCGGATTAACCTGTGCCTAAAACGGGGGAGCTCAGGTTCGGATGTGACAGAAACCGGAGCGCATCCGAGGTCCTTTCCCTCTTAATAATCTCCTCCCGTTCGAGGATCGCCTCCGTCTCTATCTGTTGGTCGGATATGATCCTCTTGAGGAGGTCTTTATTCATAGATATTATATTGTCAAATATTTATTAATACTTTGTCAATATAATGTTGGAGTTTTAATTTATCGGCTTCCCGAGCTAACTCAGTTCCAAAGCCCTCTGCCCTCGCGTTCCACGATCTTTTGAGTGCATCACTGTTAATGATTGGATGACGGGGACTGATATCGAGGAATGAGCGCCCCTCGTGATGTGATCGCGCTGGATTGGCGATTCGCTTAAGTCGTCTCCGTGATCTCGGAGTAGAAGTCCGAAAGCCTCTCGGGGAGGGCGTCCACGTTATCGAGCACACAGTAGTTACCGTGCCCGAACATGGTCTCCAGGTACTCGCCACCCCGGCTGTCGATGGCCATGGCATACGACTGGATGCCCATGTTGTGGCCCTCGTCGATGGCCTTGCGGATGTCGTTGAACACGTAGTCCTTGCCCTGCTTGTTGGGCGAGTCGCTGTAGTCGTTAGGCTCACCGTCGGTGAGGTAGAGGAATATCTTGGTGCGGGCGTCGGTCTGGTCGAGCTGGGCCATGGCGTGTCGCATGGCGGGGCCCATCTTGGTCATCGAACCGGGCTCCATGCCCTCGATGCGGCCATGGGTTATCCCGTTGTAATCCTCCTCGAAGGATTTTACGCGGTAGACGCGCACGTCGTCCTTGCCCGACGTGTCGAATCCGTAGATGGCGAACTGGTCACCGAGATTATCGAGCGCCTCGCTCATGAGGATCATGGACTCTTTGGACTTCTTGATGATGTTGCCGTAGGTGGAGCCGCTCTGGTCGACAAGGATGCACACGGCCACATCGCGACCCTGCTTCCTCGACTCCTCGAAGATCTTGTCGTCCATGCCGTGGCCTGTTGCCCGGCGCTCGCCCCACGCATCGGTGTAGGCGTCCATGTCCACGTCGGACCCCTCGGGGAGTCGGCGCTCCTTCTCGAGGTGGGCCGGTTTGAGCTCGGACATGGTGTCGATGATCTGGCGCCTGATCGTGTCCATGTCCCTGATTGTGGCTGAGTAGAACTCGGTGGAGGCCTTCTCGCGGATGATCTCTTTTACGGTGCAGAACTCGTAGAGGTAGTCGCTGAGGGTGGAGTCCCACTCGTCGTACTTGAACTCCTCGATGACCTCGTTGCGGTCCGTCGGATCGCCGCCACCGCCCTGGTCGGGATCGGGGGGCGCATCGCTGCCACCCTGGGGCTTGCCGCTGCCGCCCTGCTGCGGGTCGCCGTCACCGTCCTGCTGGTCGTCTCCCTGGTCGTCGCCGTCGCCACCGCCGCCGTCCTGGTCGTCGCCCTCGTCATCACCGGACTCTCCGCCGTCACCCTGGCCGTCCTGGGGCTCGCCGTCGCCGGACTCCCCTCCGCCCTGGCCCTCCTGTGGCTCGCCGTCGCCGCCGTGGTCGCCCACGTCGTCTCCCGGCTGCTGGTCCTGTGGCTCGGTGAGCTGGGGGAAGAGATCGGTGACAATGTCATAGACCTTGCGCGTGGCGCTCCATGTGTCGTACACAGTGCCCGGTTCGGATTCGGTCTTGTATATGTCGTAGCACTGGTCGAATGGTGCCTGGTACTGGGGATCTATCTGGGTGACGGTCGTGCCCATCTTGACCTTCTGGAGGAGCGCGGACATGAACTGCTGCCCCGGGTCCTGGGCCTCGGGCCCCTCGAGAGGCTTCATGATATAAGCCGCGTTTGTGAGGTCCAGTTCCTCGGAGATGAGGCCGCCGTACTCGTCGCGGAGGTTGTGCTCGATGCGACCGTCCTCGAGCAGGTTCCAGATGTGCTTGGCAAGGCCCTGCTTCTCGTACTCTTTTACAGCTTCCTTGATCTCCACGGCGAAGGAGTCGTACTTGATGTGGGACATCTCATGGTCCATGAGGCCCCAGTAGAGCATGCGGTTCTGGTCGTTATCGGTGTACGCGTCCACGCGCTTGGGGATGAAGATGGTGTTGTTGTCAGTGTAGGCTATGGCGCTTCCCTTGACGATGTCCACGCCCACGGGTTTCTCGAGGATGCCGCCCACCCACTTGCCGGCGGAACCCTGGATGTCCTCGAAAGCCACGTAGTGGTACTTTTCCTTGAGATCGTCCATGAAGCCGCGGGTGAGCCCGAGCTTGAAGAACTTCTCCGCGGCGTCGACGCCGTGCTCCTTGTAGACGTCCAGGCCCTTCTCGGCCCAGTCCTGGAGGACACGACCGTCGAACTCCTTGAGGATGACGCCGAAGTTCTCCATGAACGCCTTGGCGAGCTTGGTATCGACCACCTCCACCTTCTGCTCGGCCTGGTAGACGGCTGCGAGCTGCTGTGGGTCCTTGACGGCCTCCATGGAGGTGATGGTGTTGTTGAGGTAGTTGTTCATCTGGGAGCTGTAATCGACGGAGAGCTTCTCTCCCAGGCCCAGTACGAAGTCCTTGATCATGTCGGGGAACTTGGAGAGGCGACCCAGCTCCTTCAGGTCGCTGATGGCGGCAGTGTCGTTCCGCTCGTAGATGGTGGCGTGGTAGTCGAAGAACTGCTGGCGGTCTTCGGGCTTGACTGTGCGGAAGAACGTCTCGGTGTTCTTGAGCAGGTCCTCCTTCCGGCCTTTGTAAGTGGTGCTGTCGAGCTCACCCTTCCAGGTGAGGTAGTCGGGCGCCGACATCTCGGCAAGGAAGGGTATCGAGCGCACAAAGGCACCGTAGGTAGCGGCATCGATGGCGTTCGAGGATGAGTAGTAGTAGCCACTGCTGGTGAAGTCGTCTTCGTTGATGGTGGTGCCCTCGCGGATGAACTGCTTGAGGCTGCGGTCGTTCATACCCTCCAGAGCGCGACCGTTCTCAAGGATGGCCCGGGCGAGGCTGGCGCGCTTCTTCTCGGTGGCCATGGTGGCCATCTCGAACAGGCGCCCCTTGTCGGTCACCTTCTCCAGGAGCTTGGCGTCCATGTGGTAGGGTGCGTACTCGTCCTTATCTGTGACCTCGTTGAGCTTGTAGGCGAGGGTATTGAGGGTGTCGAGCTCTTCCTTTCCGAGGAAGGGAGTGAACGCGGCTGCCTTTTTGACCACCGTCTCCACGAGCTTCTCGTTGATCCCCTCGACGGCGTGGAGGTACTTGTCCTGTCCCTCCTGTTCGAGGGCGGCAAGCTCGTCACGGGAATGGTAGAGGACGGCCTTGCGGGCATCGTCGGTGGTGAGCCTGAGGGCGATCTCCTTCCATACCCCGAAGGCGTCGGGGCGGAGGATGTCGGTGATCCCGCCGGTGTGTGCGAAGTAGCGCTCGCCCACGTAGCCGTCGCCAGCAAGGCGCTTGTCCATAAGCTCCTTGCCGAAGGCCGCCCAGGTCTCGAGGTTCTCGTCGCCCTGACCGGGATCGTACTGCTCCTGCAGCTGGTTGAAGAACTCGGCGGCCGCCAGGCCGTTCGTCCCGGCGAGCTCGCGGGTGAGCTCGAAAGCCCGCTTGGTGGGCTTCCCCTCGAGGGTCGGGATGACCTTCTTGGAGTTCTCGAAGAACTTGTAGGCGGCGGGGTCGCCGGCGAAGACGTTGGCCGTCTTCACCCAGTCGAACATGAAGCGGTTACCGAGATCGTCGATGAGCTCCTTGGTGCGGTCGAAGTATGATTTCTTGAGCTGGTCGTCCAGACCGCGGCTGACATCGATCCACTTCCGTACATCCTTGAGAGAGCGGTCCTTGAAGTGGTCGTGGCTCTGGAGGACCTCCTTGGCAGCATCGCCCTCGCCCTCTTCCACAGCGTACTCCACCATACGGAAGAGCTTGCCGCGCTTGTGCCCGTCATAGGAGCGGACGAACGTCTGTGTCCTGTCGAGCACGCGGTCGGCGACGTCAATGTCCTTCTGGGAGATGCGGTTGGCCACATCGCCGATCTGAGTGATCGTCTTGGCGTTGACATCGCTCAGGGACGTCTTGGTCTTGTCCACGAACTTAACCGGATCGTAGTATGATGCACCGACATCGGCCCAAGCACTGAGCGTGGAGGCCTTGGCCTCCTCGATATACTGGCCCGCCTTGAAGGTGGCGGCGCCCATGGCTTCGTTCTGCTGGGCGACGTCCTTGACGATGCCCAGGACCTTGTCTCGGTCCTTGACCTGTCTGAGAACGGCATAGGAGTCGTCGAAGTACCGCTTGCGCAGCTCCGGGTCGGAGAACGAGTCGGCGGTATCCTCCCAGGCAGCGACCGTGCCGGCCTCCTCCACCACGCCCCGGACGTCGCCGGAGGCGTTCATGAAGGAGTAGGCCAGGGGCTTGCTGTCCTGGTAGTATGATTCCATGCCCTCGATGACGTGCTCGCGCACGTCCTCGTCCAGGCGCTTGAAGGTGTTGGCGGCCTTGGTGAAGAACTGGCTGCGAGCAAGCTTGAACGAGCCATCCTCGTACTCCTTGCCCATGGTGTAGATCCTGTCGTTCTGCTCATCGCTGAGATTGCTGAACAGGTCGTCGGCGTTAGTGAAGTAGGACTTCCCGTCAGCGGGTTTGTCTGCTGCGAGCTCGGCGGCCCGGCCTAGCACTGTGACGTACGCGTTCGGGTCCACCTTGTCCACAAAGGAGTCGATGGAGCGGGCCATTGTCGAGACATCGGAATTGTCAACAGTAGAGATGAATGACGCGAGCTCACGGTGGGCGGGTGCGAGCTGTTCGCCCCGCTCAGCGAGCTTCTCCCACATCTCGGTGAAGTTCGAGACGTGGTAGCCGTACTCGGGCTTCTCCATGAATCCCAGGAGCTTGTCCCGGGCCTCGCTGTCGCTGAAGTGGGTGAAGACTTCTTTGGTCTTGTCGATGAACTTGCTCGCGTTCCACCTGTTGAGTCGCTCGAGCTTGTCCGCGACAGCGTTCCATTTGGTGAGCTGGTCGTCGGAGAGCCCCAACCCGGAGAGGTCGGGGCGTTCGAGAGGTTCTGTGGTGGTGGCGGAGGTATCCATCGTCAGGTCCGTGTTAGTATCTTGTACAGGACGTGTCTACTGCTGGGCCTCGGCTTCCGCCTCTGGCTCCTGGGCGACCTCACCGCGGTTGTACTGGCCGTCGATGACGTCGACCTGCCGCATGATGGCCTCGCGCACGTCGGAGTAGTCGGGCAGCGGTTCCGTGATGACGCTAACGATACCCATCTGGCACGCGTCGTGGAATGCATAGCCTTGGCCCATGAGCTCGGCAGTGGCGATAAGGGTGCGTGTACCGGCTCCCTCCTTGAGCTCCTTCATCTTGCGTGTGAACACGCCGATCTCGACGAGCATCTGTGAGTCCTTCATGGCGACGTTGCCCTCGTGGGCGACGATCTGGGTCTCGAGCTCGGCCTGAGGTGACTTCATATCGCGAGCGTAGTCGATGTCGACTGCCATGAAGCGCTGCTGGAGCGAGGGTTTCAGCTGAGCGCGCTGGTAACCGGGATTGTAGGCTGAGACGAAGTAGAAGTCTTCGGCAGCGTGAACGATCTCGCCACCTTTCTTTTCCAGTGTGATCTTGCGCTGGTGGTCGGTGGCCTCGTTGACCTTCGAGAGCACGTCCTTGCGCGCCTCGGCGATCTCGTCCAGGTAGAACACACCGCCGTACCGAGCGGCCAGGGTCAGCGGCCCGTCCTGCCACTTGATCTCATCGCCCTTGACGATGTAGCGGCCGATGAGGTCGTTGGACGACAGGTCCTCGTTCCCTATGGCGTAGAACATGGGCTGGTCCGTCTTGAAGCAGAAGTGCTCTATAAGACGTGTCTTGCCGCACCCGGTCGGTCCCTTGAGCATCATAGGTTTCTTGACCGCATAGGCGTCCATGAGCACGTCGAGCTCGTTCACATCTACCTGGTTGCCGTCCACTACCTTGTGGTACTCCTTGACGGGTAGGTAGTATGGCTCCTTGGTGATCTTGTAATCGTCGATGTTGATCTCGTCCGGCGCCCCTAGATTGAGGTCGACCTCTTCTCCGGTGTCCAGGTACTTCGCGTGCACCTCGTTGGACCCGTTGTCGATACCCTCGATCTTCAGATCTCTTGCCCTGCCAGTGTTCTCGTCATAGATCTTGAGCGTTTCACCGACTGGAATAGTGATATCCTCGCTGATTTCTCCGTACATCGTCAGTACCCCACCTTCTCCAAGTTAATAGAGAGGGTAGCCGTCTCCTGCCCGACTTCCGACTTATATACTTTCTCTTTAGTTGTCCCTTGAAAGGTACGAATTTCGTACCTTATTATAGACCCAGGCGACCTAGCGACATCCCTTTAAAGCTAGCCGGTCCTCCGGTCCAGAGCACCATGCCCACCGTCCTCGTGCTCTGCTTCGATAGCCATGTGCGTCTCATCAGGGAGTTCTTCGAGCGCGATACCACCTACGACGCCGTCATCGATCCGCAGTCCGCTATCGAGCGCGATGGCGTGGGGGCCTACGTCGAGCGGATCGCAGAGAAGATACGATCGGGCCGGCTTTCGGTCGACGGTATCGCCACAACCACCGAGGACCTCGCGTTAGTTGCGTCCGTCATCGCACGTGAGGCCGGTCTTGCCGGACCCGCTCCGGGCGCTGTGTTCGCCTGTCAGAACAAGCTTGTGCAGCGCACGCTCCAGCGGGAATGCGCTCCCGAGGCCACGCCGGACTTCTTCCTGGCCCGGGACTGGCTTGTGGGAGAGGTCCCCGGTGTGCAGTTCCCTCTCTTTGTCAAGCCGGTGACCTCGGCCCTGTCCTTCTACTCCCACCATGTTGAGGATGCGGGCGAGCTCCGACGGATCATACGCGAAGGACGCGATATAGTTCCTTCAGGCAACCGGCTCAACAGCGAGGTCATCGAGCTCGGTTACATCGACCACCCGTGGGCGCCCCTTCATAGTGAGCTGTTATGTGAGGGGGTGATCACGGGCACACAGGTCACCGTGGACGGCTATGTGCGAGAGGGGGGCGTTGTGCTCCTGGGGACGACCCTCTCGGTGTTCGTCCCGGGGACGATCAGCTTCTCACGCTTCGACTTCCCACATCAGTTCGATCCGGAGATCGACTCCCGGGTCGCTGGGCTCGTCCAGCGCGTGGTCACTCATATCGGTCTGGATGATACTCTGTTCAACATGGAGCTCATGGTGGACGGGGGAACGGGCGCGATAAGCATAGTCGAGCTCAACACCCGCCTCTCGTTCCAGTTCGTACCCCTCATCGAATGGGTGCGTGGCGTCAGCCCTCTCCGCATCATGTGCGACATAGCTGTAGGGCGAGAACCCAAAAGGTTAGCTACTGAAGGGGCCGGACCTTATTCAATGTCGAGCTCATGCGTCCTTCGCACGCCTGAGGACCGGTGGGTGGTCGACGTGCCCTCATCAGAGGACGTCGCGCGCATCGAGGCGGAGCGTCCCAATGTGCGTGTATTCCCCTTGGTGGCGCCAGGGACGCGCCTTTCGGACTACCTGCAGGACGCATATACCTATCGGTACTGCCTGGTGAATATCGCTGGCGAGGACATCGACGAGGTCATCAGCACCCTTGCGGTCGTGAAGAATGGGCTAGGATTCCGGCTCGCACCGGCTGAGGACTCCCCTGCTTCGCCGGTCAAAAAAGAAAAAAGGTAGTGGGGTCCGGCAAAGCCGGACCCCGGGGGGAAGGAAATCCAAAAAGCATCACACAATTGCCACCAATTCTCGCCTCGCTGCCACTCCCGCATTACCGAGAGTTCCATTCCTCTGAGGGATGTAATGGTTTTTTCTTAAAATAACCATTATGAAAAAGAATATGAAAAACATTGAAACCTATCTAGATTGCCTCACACACGTCCGTCAACGAAGAGGTGGCGACCGCGCTCGGAGAGCTCCACGACCTTGCTCCTACCCTTTTCGTGCTGGAGCAGGTGGCCGGCGCTCACGAGATTCCTTACCCGCTTGCGTACGGTGGGTTGGCTGATTCCCAGCTCAGCGCCGATTTCGGTGTTGGAGGGCTTGAGCCCGAGCAGGTTCCGCTGATATACGTACCGAAGGACCTCCAGAAGGTCCTCGGGAAGGCTTACCTTGATCATCGGATTGATCTCCAGACATTCCTTCTCGAGCAGCCTCAGCTCCCGCGGGTCCATGGTCGTAGGATCAACGGAGACAATGATGATGTGACCTTTGAGGTAGGCTACCTCACGCAGCCGTTCCACTAGAGACAGTGTCTCGCTGAACCCGATCTTCAGAACGAGGAAGTCCAGTCTGTCGATGAGAACCGTGTGTGCCCGTTGAAGCTCCTCGATGCAGTTCTCGACCTGTGCTGCTCGGGGTGCTATGCTACCAGCTCCTGCGCGGTCCGTGAGCCAATGGAACGTGTACTCCGCATCCAGATCCTTCTTGAACTCCTTCTCGGGGGCCCGGGAGATCACAAGGCCGGGGAATCCTGCCTTCAGGAGATCGGAGAACGCCTCGAGTGCAAGCCCTGCCGCTTGCTCTTGAGCGAGGTAGAGCTGTCCGTCCTCGAGGCTGTAGCGCATCAGGCGGCGTCGCATCTCCTCCTCGGAACGCTTGCGCTCGGTGATGTCCTTGAACACTGCAAGCCATCCGGACGTAGCTGCGTCGGCACCCTTGATTGGCGCAGGTGTGATCAAGCAGTGGATGAGGTCCCCGTCCTTTCTCCGCAGGGCACCTTCGAACTCACCCTCCCCGCCCCGTTCTTCGAACACGTACCGTTTGAAGAGTGCCATGGCCCTGTCCCTCGTCCCCTCGTTCCAGAACGGGAATGGCGGCTTGATACCAACGAGCTCCTTCTCACTGAATCCCGTCATTGAGCAGAAGGCCGGGTTCACGTACGTTGTCATTCCATCGAGGTCGACGAGGAGGAGACCGTCCTTCATGGACTCGTGAAGGCTTCTGGAGAACGCCTCCTGCCTGACGAGCTGCTCCTCGGCCCTCTTGTGCTCGGTGATGTCCCGCCAGATGCCTTGGATGAAGGTCTTTCCCCCGGCCTGGATGGGCCTGGTGCTCACCATGATAACACGCGTCCTGCCGTCCTTTGTCCGGTGCTTGGTCTCGAAGAGGTCGCCACCCTCTTTCGTGATCTTCTTGATGTGCTCTGTGGTCTCCTCGGGGGACTCGATGACCTCGATGTCCGCGAGCGTGAGCTGAGCGAACTCCTCACGGGAATATCCTAGGTTCTTATGGGCCCGCTCGTTGAACTCGGTGAACGTCTTCGAACCAGTATCGATCAGAACGATGGAGTCTGCTGCCTGATCGAAGATGGCGCGGTATCGTTCCTCTGACTCACGCAGGGCCTTCTCCGACCTGGTACGCTCCGTGATGTCGCGAACGTAGGCGTGGACGAGCCGCTGTCCACCGACAGATGCTACCCTGAAGCTCACCTCTGTCGGGAACTCGGTACCGTCCTTACGTCTACCGGATGAACCGATGAACAGGCCCTCCTTCTTGAGCTGCTTCCTGATTGTCCGGGGGAGCGTGCCCGCGACGTCATCCGGTACGAGGTCTATGGCGTTCATTCCACGAAGCTCGACCTTGGAGTAACCGAACATCTCGCAGGCAGTAACGTTACAGTCGATGATGTTCCCGTTGAGGGTCTCGAGGAGAACGGCGTCGGTGGACGTCTCCACGAGCGTCCTGTACTTCTCCTCGCTTGCCTTGATGGCCTGCTCGGCCTTCTTGCGTGCAGTGATGTTGCGGATCATGATGAGCACGGTGTCCTTGCCGGACGTGGCCATCCTCGCCTCGAATTCCCGCTCATCGCCACCAACCGTGAGCTTATACTCGTACACCTGCAGTTCACCGGTCTCCAGGCATTGCTTCATGTGACGCGTCGTCAAACGGGCAAGGTCACGCGGGAGGATGTCGTTCACCTTCTTTCCCAGGAACTCCTCGGGAGTCGCATAAAGATCATCACTTCCGCCCTTGTAACTGATGAAAGTACCATCCTTGTGGACCTGGAACATGAGGTCGGGCATCGCGTCGAGGATGGCACGGGTCTTCGACTCGCTCTCCGCCAAGGCCGCCTCGGTCCTCTTTCGCTCACTGATGTCACGAGCGATGCCCATGCACACGCTCCTGCCATCGATCGTTAAGGGGAATCCCTTCACCTCGACCTCGGCCATGCTTCCGTCCTTCCGGGCCAGGGTGACGGGGAGCGCATCGGTCGCTTCCCCGGTCCTTGCGAGATCAGCCAATACCTTTATCGCGTCCTTGATGGTCTTCTTAGTGATCAGGTTGAGCGTCAGGAAGCTCTTCCCGATCAGCTCCTCCTTCTTGTAGCCTACCAACCGTTCGGCGGCCTCGTTGCCGTCGATGAACACCCCTTTCAGGTCGTGGAGGTAGATCGCGTCCGGCGACCTCTCGAAGAGGGCCCTGAACCGCTCTTCGGAGACACGTAGCTCCTCTTCGGCCTTCTTACGCTCGGTCACCTCACGCTCCAGTTCAACGGTCTTTGCCTGCAGTTCGGCAACACGCTCGTCCACCAAGTTTTGGAGGTGGTCCCGGTGATGCTCGAGCTCCTCTTCGGTATGCTTGCGCTCGGTGATGTCCCGGAGGATGCCCACTGCACCGATGATGCTCCCGCCCTTCCGGACGAGATGGTTGCTCGCTTCCACGGGGACGGTGGTGCCGTCTTTACGGATGAGCTCGAGAGTGATCAGTGGGCTCTCCTTGCCCTTCGTGACAGCGTCGGTGATCAACTTGGCGATCCGGGGTATCTCCCTGGAACTGAGAACACCGAGCTTGAGGACGTTCCGACCGATGACCTCTTCCTGCGAGTAACCGACGAGGTTCTCCACACGCGGATTCACATCGATGACGGTGCCTGTGCGGTCGATGAACACCACCAGGTCGTTGATGCTCCCGCATATCTCTTCGTGGAGCTCAAGCAGGACGGTACCCGGCTCGTGCTCTACCGGGATCTCGTCCTTTCTCTTTGTCGAAGGCATTGATCCCCCTCAGCCCCCGAGGTGAAGGTCAATCTTGAAAAGGTTATTGAAAAACATTGAAACACATAGTCCTTTCCTTATAGGTCTACTATCATCGTGCACAACCTGTCGAGAGCGGCCGCAATCCACGCAGGTACGCACAGGCCGGGCCCAATAATCCACTGACTAGAAAGGCTACAATGAACGGACGACGACCGGTCCTAGATCTCACCGATCTCCTTGAACTTCTCCAAGAGCTTGTCGAAGGCTTCACGGACGTCCTCGATGCGCTTGGCGCCGGTGACCACGAAGCGGCCGGTACTGAATATGAGGATGGCCACCTTGGGCTTGATCATCCGGAACACCATGCCGGGGAACTGCTCGGGCTCGTACTCCACACCTTCGAGCTTGTAGGCCAGTCGGTCCAGGTTGAGCTCGAGATCGGTCTTGACCGAGGAGACGATGTTCTGGATCTCGATGAGGGGCTCGCCATTGAACTCCACTCCGTAATCGGCGAGGAGAACCTTGACCAGGCCAACGGCCCGCTTCACGTCCTCGATGGACCGCGAACCAGTGCAGACCATCTTACCGGACCCAAAGAGGAGGTTGGCCGTCTTGGGCTCGGGCAGCCTGAGCACGAGACCGGGGAACTGCTCGGGGTTGAACTCTGCGTTCTCACTCCCGGCGGCTACCCGCTCGAGGGGAATTGAACAGTAAAGGTTGCAGGAGGCAACGATGTTCTCGACTTTAATCTCAACGAGTGTCATGTGAACCACCTATCAATGAGTCTTTTATAAAGCAAGCTTTATAAAGCGATTGTTGTGGTAGGGATTGTTGTCACTCGGTGTCAGTCTCGTATAGGATTGAAACCATCGCCTTGCACACGCTCGATGGTGTCGCGGGCGGTGATGAGGAACACCTCGCAGGTAACAGAGACCCGGGCCGAGAGCAGGTGCCCTGCCGCCCGTTCACCAGAAGGCGATACGGCATGGATGTGACAATGGACCACAGGATCGCCCTCCAGTCGAGTGATGTTCCCCATCAGGGAGACGATCTCCATGAAGCCCTTGAGCCTTCTTGGATCGTACCCACCCTTTTCGCGGTCAAAGAAGGCGTACTCAACCTCGTCCAGGGCGCCGATGGCCCAGAACGGCCCCGTCACCTGCCGTTCCTGTGCGTACTGCACAAGCGATGAGATTATCTCCTCACCCTCGCGTAGCCTGACCACGTGGATGTCGTTTACCCCGGTCTCCATACCTGTGAGCGGGCGGCCAAGACTTATAATGCCGATACAGTGAGGCCCGCTTTGATGCTGGACGGCTCAACGTCCGAACCCCCCGGAGGCATGTCACCCTCCGGATCGTCGGAGCGGAAGAGATGGGAGGGGCAATCGCAGTCGGACGATCCGAATCCCTTCACTGCCCTGCATCGCTCCGCCAGCTCCCTGGCAAGAACGCATTCATCGCTCCCGGGATAGATACGGATCGCGTTGACACCGCGGCCCTCGGTGAGCGCGTCGATATGCCAGTGCCTGCGCTTGTGCTTGCGAGCATGACGGGACAGACGCGCAGCGAGCCCTCCCGGACCATAGGCGGATCCCACGTAGAGGTACGTTCCCGGTTGGACCGTCCCTCCCCTACCGAAGGGTGTCAGTACGTCGATAATGACGGTGATTATGTAGGCGCCGCCCGTCTTTGGACAATCGTTGCTCACAGGTGTTGGCCTCCATCATTCGTGATATACGGGTTAGTGTGAACGGACATTGGCGCACACCGAGAACGGAAATTCGTATTTTTTCAAGGTAGAACGTTTAATTGTCGACAAATGCTCATTTTAAGGCCGTTTTCGTTCAAATCGAATCGCAAGACTTATATATTTCAATACATACATAGCGAATACTTTTTTATGAAAGCCTGGGGGGTGGCTCGACTGGCAGGGGGAAATGGCCCCTGCCAGCCCCTTTTTCCTTTCCTATCCGGCGAGGCGGAGGAATGGTCCCCCGTGACAGTTCGACTGCGACGTTCCACTGTCTAGAACTGATGATTGGACGCACCACCGTGCGTCCTTTACTCGTGCTCTTGTTCCCTATTACTTGCCACCGATCTCCTTGCGGATCATGGAGAGCTCCATGTGCATCTGCTTTTCGAGATCACCGAACTTCTTGTTGATCGCCTCAAGATCCCGCCCCTTATCATCGAGCTTCTCCTGGAGTTCGACGATTGTGGCGTTCTTCCGGTCGACCGCATCCTCGAGGTTCTTGATACGCTGGGAGAGCTCGTGGATGAACTTGATGTCCTCCGCCATCTCCTTGAGTATCATAGCTACACCGTCCTCTTTCTTAGCGCCAGGAGCAGCGGGCCCCTTGGTCTTGACCTGGTCCTCGATGATCCCGATCTTCTGTTTTAGCTCGTCGATCGTCTCACGGGCGGGGGACTTTGGGCGTTCCGGGGCCTTCTCGGGCTCCTTGACCTTAGGTGCCTCGGCCGGAGGTGCCATGACTGGTGGCGCAGGTCCGGGAGGAGGTGCGATCGTGGGTGCCTCTACCTTCGGGGCCTCGACCACAGGCACCTTCACCTCGGGTACCGGTGGCGGCATGGGTCCTCCCATGGGCTTCGGCGGCATGGGTCCTCCCATGGGCTTTGGCGGCATGGGTCCTCCCATGGGCTTTGGCGGCATGGGTCCTCCCATGGGCTTTGGCGGCATGGGTCCTCCCATGGGTTTCGGCGGCATGGGTCCTCCCATGGGCTTTGGTGGCATAGGTCCACCGACGGGTTGTGGTGGCATGGGTCCCGCACCGGGTGGGGCAGGTTGAGGTGGTTGAGCATCCGTGTTCTTCTTACCGAGCAGCCAGTCGAGCACCATGGGGCCATGAATCCACCAAACCTTTTTATGTGCTATCATTAGCGGGATAGTGTAGTTGTCTGACAGTAGTACCTGTCGGAGGGATACCATGGCTTCGGAGGACATGGACTCGATCATCGGCCCTTCTCTTTCCTTTTTCAAAGAGAACCTCCACCTTCTATCACTCTCGGTCGCGATAGGTGTCGTTATCACGGTGGTCGTGGCGTTCCTCCCCGTACCACACGACTGGTTCACTCTCATCAGTCTGAACGTGCTCGGGCCCGACTGGCGGAACGCGCGGGACATCGAGTTCATGTTCTTCACGACGCTCTACGGGTCCCTGCACAGGATCGCAACGCTCGCCATCTATCTCATCTACGCCGCTTCCGTGTACGGCTACCTGGGGAGGCGGGACCGGAGCGTCGGCTCCGCGATCATGCTCCTCCACGACCGCGCGCCGCGGTTGTTCACCCGACTGCTGCTCTACCTCCTGCTCTATGCCGCAGGTGTTTCGCTCCTCCACTTCGCTGTAGAGGAAGGTGGGAAAGTACGGGCCCTGAGCTCGTTGCTCGATACAATAGGTCCTCTCGTGCCCGTGCTCGTTGGCCTGCCCTTCTTCTTCATCGTCCATGACGCTCTCTTCATGGACGAGGATTATGATGCACTTGAGATCGCCTGGGCGACCGCTTCCCGCGCTATGTCCAGCGCGCCCGCTGTCATTGCCATCACGGCCGTGCTAGAGATGGGTAGGGTCGCTTGGCAACCGGCTTCGATGTTCTTCAAGCTCCTCGTAAAGGACTGGGAGCACACCGGTTTCTACTGGCACAACTCATACACTGCTGTCATCGCTGTCACGGGAGAACTTGCAGACTATGTCCTCTTCCTCCCGTTCACGGCCGTGGTTGCCACCTACCTCTACATGCAGTGCAAGGACAATCCCTTGGTCCCTGCCATCGTCGCAGAGCGGGAGGCGCTCTACGCCCACATGGCCTCGCTCAAAAGCTACTACGGCTCCTACCAGTACCAGCCGGTCCAGGAGGGCTGGTGAGCCCGACATGAAGAAGAAGATGATGGGACGAAATAATAACCGGGCTCTACACACAGGCGAGCTTTGAGAAAGGTATAAATACACCGTGAGCTGCTGTGTCACACTGGGAAAACGGGTATGGAGGACTTGGAACACCTCCCTTGGGACGGGGAGCTAGAAAAATATAGCGACAATCCGGTACTGTCGCCCGATCCGTCGCTCTACTGGGAGCATGGCGCAGCCTATAACGCGACGGCCATCCAGAAGGACGGAAAGGTCTATCTTTTCTACCGGGGCGAGGACAGAACACCCGAGGAGGATCCCGAGCAGCGCGAGTATGTCTCCCGCATAGGCCTGGCGGTCTCCGACGATGGCATTCACTTTCAGCGCACCTCCGACGAGCCCATCATCGACGCGGACACAGGCCCCTACGCCGCAATGAAGTGCCGCGGAGTGGAGGACCCTCGGGTCGTGGAGGTGGAGGGCCAGTACCTCATGACCTACACAGGCTACGATGGCGAGCATGTCCGGATGTTCCTGGCGACCTCGGATGACCTGGAGCATTGGACCGAGCATGGCCCCATCCTCGACGGCATGAAGGCAGGGGCCATCGTACCACAGAAGGTGGACGGCCAGTACGTCATGTACTGCGGCGACACGAACCTCTGGCTTGCCCGCTCAGACGACGGTATCAACTGGAACCGTGATCCCGATCCCGTGATGAAGCCGCGGCCGGCACACTTCGACAATGTGCTGGTCGAGTCGGGGCCCGCGCCCCTTGTGACCGACGACGGCATCCTCCTGGTCTACAACTCGTGCGACGACACTGGACGCTACAATGCTGGCGCCGCCCTGTTCAGCCTGGAGGATCCGCGCCATCTGGTCCAGCGGACCGAGGGACCGATCCTCTCACCGACGGAGGATTACGAGCGCGACCACAAGCACGCCCACCTCACCGACGTGGTGTTCATCGAGGGTATGGTGGAGCGCGACGGCCAGTACATCTTCTACTACGGTGCCGGTGACGAGCATGTCGCAGTGGCCACCGCACGTTCTAGGAAGGAGTAGGTCCGTCCGCGATACCGGCACGGGGATCACTGTCCATATGATTGAAGTGTCATCTTCAAAACGCACGTGAACATTCGATCCAATGATCAGGATCTCGATAGGTACTCCTTCAAAGGGTAGTGAAATGATTTAGGGGACCGCGTCCATTTCTTCCTGGAAACGACATAACATAGGATAAGTAATATATATTCGAACATCTAGTTATAATACTATGGAGTCGCGCCATGAGCATCGAGCAGGACCCGTACGAAGAGATGAGGCGGAAGCCGCTTCGTATACTCAACAAGCATGCAGAACGCAGGGTGGAGGACAATGCCTCATTAGAGGCGGTAGTCGAGGCCATGAGGCACGGCGACATCTCGCCAGAGGGAAGGGGCAAGTACCGTGCGGTCCTCCCGGTCAAGGACGGGAAGCTCCTCGTAGTGATATTCAGGGATTGGGGGGAATACCTTATCCTGCTCACCGTTACATTGACTGGAGGTTCGCGACGGTGGCGACCATGGGGGTGATACGATGAGGTGTGGTGAATGCGGGACGGATTTCAAGGAGTCTACCCGAGAGCTGTTCGGAGAGACGATCACGCTCTGGACCTGTCCGGGATGCGGTGAGGAACTCGTGGATGCACAAGAGCTCGCCGAGGTCCAGAAGCGCCTCCTAGGTGCTCGACCAGAACGCAGGCGCATCGTGCAGGTCGGTAACTCCTTGGCGGTCACGCTTCCGCGTCGGATTGTGGATCTGCTCGGATTGAAGAAGGGTGACGTTACCAGTATCTCTTACGATGTTGAGAAGAAGGCGTTCGTAGTCACCATAGGCACCTCGTCCAGTTGAGGCGGTCCGCGATACCGGCACGGCACCCCTGTCTGACTTATAAACTCGCGACACTGTTCCCTTTATAGTGGATGAGCAGGATGGTCCGGTCGAGGGAACGTTCCCATTCCAGGCCATACGACCGTATCAGGACGAGGCCGCGGACGCCATCACGGCGACGCTGGACGATGGGGCCCGGCTCCTCCTCTCTGCCCCGACGGGTATCGGCAAGACGGCCGCGGCCGTGTATGGTGCAGCACGGCATCAGGCAGTCACTGGTGACCGGCTCTTCTACGTTACAGCACGTACCACCCATCAGCTCGTCGTGATGGACACCTACGCCAAGATGGTGGAGGCCGGTTGGGGACTGCGGGCGATCCGTATCGCGGCCAAGGGACGTATCTGTCCGGAGACGGACGGGGTGTGTCCCAGCTGTCCGCGCATGAACGCCTACCACCGCAAGGGATCAGGCGATGCGCTGGCGCGGCTGGCGGAACGCTCTATCATACTCCCCCGTCACGTGCTCAAGGTATCGGAGGCATGCGGGGGAGTATGTCCGTACGAGGTGTCCCTGGACGCCTCGATGTCCTGCTCGGTGGTGGTGTGCGACTACAACTACGTCTTCCACCCGACCGTGTTCATCCAGCGGTACTTCTCGGGGCACTACGATGACATGTTGCTGGTGGCGGATGAGGCGCACAACCTCCGGGACAGGGCGATGGACGCTTTCAGCCCTGCGCTCTCTCGCGCCCTGGTCGATGACGTCATCACCCGATGTCGGGACCGTCGTGAACCGGTGTTCACCCGCCTGGCCGAGGCGTGGGGGGAGGTGGGTGCCGTGCTTGACTCCGTGTACCTGGACCCGGAGCGGTGGTACCGTCCCGAGGACTCCTTCCTTGTCGAGCTGGACGCCGAACGCTTCCATCTTGTCGCTATGGCTGTGACGGAGGCCATGGAGGAGTACTTCTCACTCCCAAGGAAGCGGAGGTTGAAGGGAGAACGCCGGGACAAGCTTGCTGATGCCTTCTCCACGCTCCTCCACTTCCATGTGGTGCTCGATCAGGCCGGCGATGAGTTCGCCTACATCTACAGGCGGGAGGAGGACACTTTCCAGATAGTGTGCCTCGATCCATCACGGGTGCTCTCGCGACGCATCAGCGGATTCCATGCCGCGGTGGGGATGTCCGCCACGCTCGAGCCCATGCGGTTCTTCCGGGACGTGCTGGGATTCCCAAAGGACTGTCGCACGGTCTCCCTGCCATCACCCTTCCCACGTGAGAACCGTCTTGTCAGCGTGGTCCCCGATCCGTCGACACGGTATAGGGACCGGAACGACTCGGCACAGAGGGTGGCCGACACCATAACGGCGGTTGCACAGAACGCCAGGGGGAACGCCGTGGCATACTTTCCCTCGTTCGCTTACCTGGAGCTGGTGCGCGGTCATCTGACCGTCCCGCCCGAGAGGGAGCTGATCGTTCAGCGTTCGGGTATGAGAGATCTCGAGCGGACCCTGCTCCTTGAGCGGATGAAGCAGGCGCGTAACCTACTTCTACTCGGCGTCCTCGGTGGTACCCTCTCCGAGGGGATCGACCTACCGGGTGAGGCGCTGGCAGCGAGCGTTGTTGTAGGTCCTGCCCTCCCCAAGGTGTGCCTCGTACAGGAGCTGGTGAAGCGCCACTTCGATCGCACCCAGGGCTTCGGGTTCGCATACGCCTTCGCCTACCCGGGGATGAACAAGGTGGTCCAGGCCGCAGGCCGCGTCATACGCACACCTGAGGACGTGGGGACGATTGTACTGGTGGGTGAGCGCTTTGCCCAGCCCTTCTACGCTAGGATGATGCCCACTCACTGGTTCGACAAGCGTGCGGACGAACTGTGCACGGACGATATCATCGAGGAACTGTCGACCTTTTGGGGAGATCACCCCTCCCCGGAGAGCGTAGAGGAAGGTCCGATCATGTATCCAGCAGGTACCGCTTGAACCTGTCCACGGCCGTCTCCAGCGCCACTTGTCGGGGAGGGCGCTCATCCGCTTCCGGGAAGAAGATTGAGAGGACATGCCGTCCATCTTCCACCCACACCATCTCGGCAGACCCCCCGGTGGCCTCGTAAATGGCGTCGGCGTTACGTGGGAACACGGTCCGGTCGTTTGTGCCATGGATGATCGTATGGGGTGTCGGGGAGATGTCCTTCGCGACGTTCCGAAGGTTCTCCTGAGTAGGATCGAGGACCTTTTCGATGAGCTCTCCGAAGTCGGCTGCATGGATCCCGTGGCGGTTGTACGGGAAGTGCAGGAGCCGGTGGATACCGATCCTGTAGAGCCAGCGGACGACGCTACCCATGGGATAGGACTCGGCGGCATCTGACAGGCTCGTCGGTGAACCCCAGGTGACGAGCGCATCAACGGGCGCATCACTAGCGGCGACCCGCGATGCTACGTACCCGCCCATGCTGTGGCCGAATATCCCAACATTCCCATCGTCGAGCAGGTCACGCATGTAACCGACGACGGTCGTGGCATCGTCCACCATCCCGTCAAGGTCGAACTCGGCCGTTGACGCGCCATGGCACCTCTCGTCGTAGACCATGACCTTGAAGCCCTCGTCGCACAGCATCCCTGCAAGGTCGTACAGGTCCGAGCGGCCTCCCGCGTACCCATGGCAGAGCACGACACCCGCACCATTGGGGTCGTCCGGTGTCCATACCTCACCGTGGACATCTGTCCCATAGCCAGGGACCGTCACCTCTTCCACGGCATACTCGTACATATCGAGCTCATACCTCCTCTACGGGGGTTCCCCGCTGTACCAGGCGTCCGAACCACCGGGCCAGCGCGTTCCGCCAGCCAGGATCGTCAGGCCTTGATGGTCCCTCGTACTCCTTGATATCGAACCGTTCGGCCCAGTCGCGCTTCAGGTCCACGAGCTGGAAAAGCGACACGGCGAACTGCTTGTCGCTCCCCGTACGCTCCCGCGCTCCACGAGCCACGGCCTCGATGACCTCGCGCTGGTCACACAGCTTCTCCCTGCCCTCGGGGGTGTGGTAGTAAAGGTCGAACAGCTCCACCATGGAGCGGTGGCCGTACCCGGCCTCGGTGATGCCGAGGCTGACACCGATATCCTTGTCGGGATAGGCCTCGTACAGCTTGTTGACGTGGTCGGTGAGCACCTTGTGGGCGAACGTGTCGGTCATGAAGGGCTTCAACGTCATGGAAGCGTAGCTCATCAGCTCGATACCGTCGAAGTGGGAGAGGTCCGGGAGCGGTGCTCCGAACCGTTCGAGGAAGCCGCGCTCGCGCTCGGGGAGGATGGCCACCGAACCGATGCCCCGCTCCTTGAGGTAATCGGCGAGCCCTGTGAGCTTCTCACCAGCCTCCTTCACGGCCCGATCATGCTCCTCGCGACGTCCGGGGGAGAACAGCATGGCCACCTGGTCGATGATGTGGCCGGACCAGCTCTCCTGGGGTTCGATGTCCACCATGAGCCGCGAGTCCATCTCCCTGAAGGTGTCCCCGTACCGAGCCTCCAGATCCTTGACGTAGTCGACGTACACGTCGATGTTCTCCTTGTTGACCCAGATTCCGTGCTCCTTGTTGAGCACCGGCCAGACGTCGATACCGAGACCGGCCTCCCTGGAAACGTCCATCAGCTCGTCGAAGAGACCTTCCTTGTAGAGGTCGAGCGGAAGGCATGCGCGTACCCGTATCCCGTTGTCCCGAAGATATCCGAGCGTTTCCACCAGATAGGCGTCGTCGCCCCCCGTCCCGCCATCGGCCAGCGCCCGTGTAGCGTCTATGAGGCTCCTGTAGCCGTCAGCGGCGTCTATGAGGCTCTGGTATCCATTGACGTCGTAGACTTCGAACCACACCCCGTCGAAACGTGAAGCTAGCTCTACGTCTTCGTACGCTTCCATATGTCCCCAGTCGTGCGATGGCGTGGCACGGGGTATATAAAGGTTATGAACCCGCGCGGTGGAAAACTACCGTTCTATGCGTCGAGGAGGTATCGCTTGAACCGCTCCACCGCGGTCTCCATGGCCACGACCCGCGTGCCGTCGTCGTCCGCATATGGATGGAGCGGGTCGAGATTATGGTGGCCTCCGGGGACCCATGCGAGCTCGGTGGAACCACCTGCCGCTTTGTGGATGCCTTCGGCGTTGTACGGGAGGACCTCATCGTCCTCAGTGCCGTGGATGATCGTGTAGGGCACGTCGATCTTGGCCGCAAGCTCCGTGAGGTTAGGCTGGTCGGGGTCCATGACATCGGCAACGAGGGCCCCGAGGTCGTCCACGTGGAGGAAGTCGCGGGTGAACGGGATGTGGAGGATTCGATATAGTTGACTAAAGTACAGGAAGCGGGGCAGTCGTCCGTCGGCGTGGTCCTTGGTCGCAGTGCGCATGCTGATCGGAGCGCCCCAGGTGACCAGGCAGTCCATGTTCCCGTACAGAGCGGCTGAGGAAGCGGTCACATACCCGCCCATGCTATGGCCGAACAGACCGACCTTGTCGCCATCGACACGGTCCCGTAGCCACTCAACGGCAGTGGATGAGTCGTCCATCATACCGCGCAGATCGAAGTCGGCCTCCGAGGCGGCATGGGCACGCTCGTCGTATAGGAGGACGGTGAAACCCTCGTCGTAGAGCATCTGGGCGAGGTCGTAGTGGTTGGCCCGGCTCCCTTTGTACCCGTGACAGAGCACTACTCCAGCGCCATTCGGATCGTCAGGCGTCCATACCTCACCAATGAGCTCAGCGCCGTCCCCGGGGACGGTGACCTGTTCCACAGTATAGCCTTCGGGAACGCTGAGTTCATCCTCGAGCTCGTATCCTCCCATCTGTCCCAGTAAGAACGGGCAGGTCACCCGGTTTATATACGTTTCGAGGCGGGAGGCGCCTCACGGCAGGACGATGTCCCTGATACGCCTGTCCTTGGACACCTGGGGTATCAGTCGTGTACTGCTTGCAAGACCGCACCCAAGGGCACGACCTTTGTAGCAGACCAGCACGTACCGTCGTCCTTCGTCCTCATGCTCATCGGTGAGGGATACCTCCTCGCCAGCGATGAACCGCACCGCATGCTCCCTGTCGAGGCTCACCCTGTTGTGCGTGATGTGCTCGGCCAGTGCTTGGAGCGCCGTTCCGGTCGGACGCCAGCCATCGGGCCCTATGCTCGACGATCGCATGATCGTGATGCCCACCGTATCGTACCGGACACCCTCTGTGAGCCCATCGACCACCATCCAGACCGCGTTCGCGCCCTTGCGGAAGAAGACCATATCGTCGAAGGCCTCTTCAGGTATGCCGAACTGCTCGGCCCACCAGGCAATGATGGCTTCACGCTCGACGCTTTCGAAGCGAGGCAACGAAAAAACCTCCCGTATCGTTGAGGTGCGGGTACACGCGCAGGCACCGGCGCATCTGGTCGGGGAACCGATGTTCCTCCCATTCGGTGAGCCCGGGGGAGCAGATGAATCCGGGTGGGGCCGACCCGTCCACGAGCTCGAACCCACGCTCCAGCGCTCGTGCGACCTGTACCTCGTTGTCCTCGGGCGCATAGGTGCAGGTCGAGTACACGAGCATACCACCGGGACGCACAAGCTCGCATGCCCGGTCGATCATGGCCGACTGGCTTCGCTGGAGCTCCTGCCTGAACCTACGATGATAGCGCCAGAGCACGTCAGGTCGCTTGCGCGCCATGCCTTCGCTGGAGCAGGCCGGATCGAGCAGTACCCGATCGAACGACGCGTTGGGGAACCTCCGGCCGTCAATAGAGGAGAAGCCCGTGTTCATCACTCCCAGCCGTTCGCAGTTCGCGCGGAGCATGGGGAGCCGTCCTTTGGCGACGTCGTTGGCGATGATGTGGCCGGTGTTCTCCATCATCTGAGCGAGGTGTGTCGTCTTGGAGCCGGGTGCAGCGCACAGGTCGAGCACGCGCTCGCCGGGTCGCGGCGCGAGCACGATTGGTGGCACCATCGACACCTCCTCCTGTGAGTGGATGTGGCCGATGAAGTGCTCGAAGAGCGTACCGGGCCGATCAGCGTCGATTCGCAGCCCGGCCGGGTACCAGCTAAAGGGATCGGCAGCGATGCCCCGTTCTTCGAGCGACTCCCGCACAGCTGCCGGGTCGGCGCGAAGTGTGTTCACTCGCACGGTCGACGGTAGCGGCTGCTCACAGCTCTCAAGGAAGGCGTCGAAGTGGGGAACGATGTCCTGGTACCTGTACAACGGGGAGAGGTCAGGGACCTCCATGGTCACGATGGCGTCCTGTGCCACATCTTGGGGTACACGCCGCGGGGGATGAAAACGCGATCGATGCTCGCGCACACGCCCTTCCTGCCCTGGGCCATGCGGTCGGAGTCCATGGTCGCCTTCCCGATGGCCACCAGTTCTCCCTTCAGGGACATGATCGCGACAAGGTCCTTCACTTCGATGTTGGACTCGAGCGTGGCCACACCGGGGAGGGCCAGGGGAGCTCCGTGGGCGACAGCGGACACGGCGCTATCGAGGATCGTGATCTTCGGGAGGTTCCCCACCGCATGCTCCACGGGGAGCACGGCCTTGCGCAGGAGGTCCTCACGCCCGTCCTCCTTCCAGAACACGTATGCATCCAGGAGGTCGTGAAGCGTGACTTGCGATTCGCCCTCCACGAACGGCCCGGCCCGTGTGCGACGGAGCTCGGCCATGTGGGCCCCGCTCATGAGGGCGGTCCCCATGTCATGGCAGAGCTTACGGATGTAGGTGCCTGCCTCGCATCCCACCTGGAGGAGCACCTCCCTGCCCTTGAACTCTAGGAGGTGCATGTAGTAGATCGTACGCTTGCGCACACGACGACGGACGGCCGAGCGCACCGGCGGCTTCTGGAGTATCTCGCCCTTGAACTCATCTATGGTCTTTTGGAGGAGCCCGGGCTTCACATCGCCATGGAGCCGCATGAGAGCGATATACTCCTTTCCCGAGGGGAGCAGGGCCTGGACCGCTTTCGTAGCATCGTCGAGCGCGACCGGGAGAACACCCGTGACGGCGGGATCGAGGGTACCGCCATGACCGGCCTTCTCAGCCCCGAGGATGTTCTTCACCCATGAGGATACCTCGTGGGACGTAGGGCCTGCAGGCTTGTCGAGGTTCACGATACCGAAGCGCAAGTGGGTGGCGATGTCACGCTCGCTCGGCGGGCAGCCGAACTTATCGTCAGTAGCTGTCTCTACCTTGACGGTGGTCTCCCTGGGCGTGGCAAAGAGCGGTGTGGTCCGGCGCGGACGTTCCGGAGACGGTAGGTCCCGTGTCCGGTGGCGCCTGGGAAAACGCTTTCCCGGTCGGTTCATTTCCCGCTCTTATCCTTGTCGAGCTTCTGGAGCGCCTTGGCCACGTCGGCGTCGCTGGCACCCTTCTTGACCTCGACCATATCGGTGAGGAGCTCAAGGTGAGCGATGTTCACCTTCCTCCGCCGCACGCCGTCACCGGACACCAGAACGTTGGTGTCGTCTACGATGTCGATGATCACGCACTTGCCGCCCATGTCGCGGCCAGCCATCTTGATGCAGACACGACCCACATCAATTGCTGGCATCAGTGTCACCTCGCAGAGGGAGGACGGCGTTGTTCTTGATCATCTCACGGGTGCAGCGTGAGCACAGCTTTCCACCGTAGGGTCGATGGACGTTCCGCCTCGTCGAGCGCACCTTCGCGCCCTCCCGGGGTACCCCGCTGAGGATGGCGCCGCACTCGGCGCAGTGGGGGATACCCGCCTTCTTCCGGGAGTAGTGTGTGACCACCTTCCCGCCGGGCGTAGCCTTGTACTTCTTTTTCAGCGTCGTTGAGCGCAATGCCGGTCGTACCATATTCTGTTCACCTCGCAAGCATTCCTACTAATGTTCTACCCCCATCAGCTTCCGCAGGGGGAACGACACAGCCATGGATGACATGATGTACCATCCGAGCCATCCCAGCTTGTCGTAGATGAATGGGAAAGGGATATAGGCGAGCGTCTCGAGCTGCAGCCCACCCGCGTACGAGCGGAGCCACATGAAGATAGTGATGATGGGGAGCATGGAGAAGAACGTCGGCTTCATGCTGGTGTTCATCATCTCCATCTGTGTCTCGGTGATCTTTGAGAACACCTCGCTCACCTTCTTGGGCTGGTTGTCCTTTTGATGCTTCTGGAGCTCCTTCTGGAGCTTCTCCAGCTTGGTCTTGTACCCTCGCATCTCCTCGGGGTCCACGAACATCTTGTAGACGACCGTCGAGATGAGGCTGACCAGAGCGGCGGCGCCCATGATGACGAGCATGGCCTGTTGACGTTCGCCTGCTCCCACAGGAGCGAAGGTGCCCAACGGTAGCAAGGTGGCGTTCAGCACCGAGTCCACCGCATCCATCGACCATCTCACCTCCCGTCCTTATCCCTTCATAAAGCGCCTGAGCGCTGGGTACATGTCGACCATGTGCTGTGTGTGGACTTCCTCGTAGAGGTTGTAGACGATCATGACCGTCAGCAGGATCCCGGTACCGCCACCGATCGAACCTGTGAGGTCGGCGAAGGCGGCCAGGAATCCCACGAACGCCCCACCCATGACGGTCAGGGCCGGGATGTAGCGGTTGAGGATGGCCTCCATCATCCGCGGATCGCGGCGGAAGCCCCGCACGGACATGTTGGAGTCCTTGATCTGCTTGGCCACGGCCTTTGCGTCCATGTTCGATGTCCTGACCCAGAACACCGAGAAGATCACAGCGCCGATGATCATGAACACGGTATAGATGATACCCCGCAGTACTTCTCCGAGCGCGCCATCGCCGATGAATCGGCACGAAGAGTATCCGAGACCCGTGAGCTTGTCCCGTTCCAGCGGACATCCAAGATAAATTGATGTCATCACCGTCGGGTCCGTGAGCCCTGACATGAAGTTGCTCGCATCAACACCCACTTGATAGAACCATAGCTCGTTCAAGGGTAACCGTTCTCCCGACACCCCCGTTGCGAACACAAACCACTTAGACGTGTCCAGCAGCTCCCGGGAGATTATCCCTCGGGGGGAGTCGATGAAGAACGCCAGCCCACCTGTGGGCGTGGCGCCACCACCAGCAAAGGTCCCCAGATAGGGGAATCCGTTCTGGTCGAGCAGTCCGGCCCACAACTGGAGGTTGGCGAGCACTGCTGCCGCCAGGATGACCGGGATGTTCGATGTGTAGACGAACCGCAACGGCCACTTGGTCGTGTAGCCACGCACACGCGCGAAGGTGAGGGGGATCTCGACCTTCATGGCCTGGACGTAGACTACCACGGTGAACACGAAGACCGTGAATAATATGGGCATCAGGCTGTAGACCGCACCCTCTGGATTACCCTGCGCCATCTGTTGCATTGCGAACCAGACGATACCGGTAGGCACGTCCGGATTGGTCGGGCTGGGCATCGGGTTGAGCGACGATACAATGATGCTGGTGCTCACACCGGCCGCGATGAAGAGCGACACTCCGGAGCCGAAGCCCCACTTGCTGATGATCTCGTCAAGGATGATAATGAGCAGTCCGCCGATGGAGAGCTGCGCTATGAGGAGCGCCGTCAGTCCAAAATTGCTGGGATCTGAAGGCGGTAGTCCTCCGGATATAACGTACACTGCGGCCTCGAAGATGGTGAAGCCGATGGTGACCAGCTTCTGTGTCCCTTGGAACCTGCGACGGCCCTCGGCCGTCGTGATATCGAACGGGAGCAGGTCCACACCCTGTAGCAGCTGCAGGATGATAGATGCGGTGACGATGGGCGAGATACCTAGGGTGATGATCGAACCGAAGTTACCTGCCACGATCGCGCGAAGGTTCTGGAAGTAGTCGATCGCCTGGGGGGAAAGCCCATAGAGCTTGAGCTGGCCGAGTATGAAATAGAGGATGAGCACTGTGCCCGTCCATTTCAGCTTCTCGTTGAACGACAGCCGTCGCTTCGGTTTCTCAACCTCGGGGAGGTTGCCCAGGATCGAGTCGAGGTCCACCATAAATGATCTCCCTAGGACTTGTCCTCAGCTGGTTCTTCCTCGAAACCGGCCGGGGCCTCGGCGACCCCGCCGCTTTTCTCGATGCCTGCGCGGGCCTTCTCTGTGAAGTACGGTGCCTTGATGTGTACCTTCTTTGTAAGGTAGCCGTTCCCCAGGACCTTATGGAATCCCAGGGCGCCAAGGTCCACAGCATAGGTGTCCTTCTTCTTCTCGGCCCTTCCGGCCTCGACCCACGCCTCTAGGGACTGGTCGAGTTCTTTGAGGTTGATTGTAATAGGGATGAAGCCCATGGGCTTGTTGAAGCCGTACTTGCCGAAGTGCTTCGGGTCGTACTTGACAACGTAGGTCCACTTGCCTTTGTGCATACCGGCGTTGCCATGTCCACCCTTGTTCCCAGCTCCGCGGCGCTTCTTCTTGGAACCGCCACCGCAGGACTTGGTCCCACGCATGCTCTCGATCTTCTTTCGTTTTCGGATCATGATGTCCACCTCGGAGGTTAGATCATACGCTCGATGAGCTTGTCGATTTCTTCCTTGCGGTCGCCCAGAGCGCCGCCAATGGTCACGTGCCGCTTGATTGCACCGTGGCCCTTACGAGGCGGGTGAAGGCGGAACACGGGCTTCAGGTCAGGAAGGAGCTCTGTCGTCTCCTTGCTATCGGCCCATGCCTTTACGAAGGCATCGATGGTCTTGTACTTGCCTCCGGTCGACTCCTTCACGTACTCGTCTGTGATAGGCTTGTTACCTACCAGCTGGCCGCGCTTCTTCAGCATAGCGGCGAGCAAATCAAGGCTGGGTGTGCCCCAGGTGATGTAGTCCTTGGCCTTCTTGATCATCCCGCGTGTTGTGGGGGAATCGTCCACCACGACACAGTGGTTGACCCGGTCAAGGCGCAGATAGGTGAGTGTCTGGTTGATCCCGGTGCGAACACCTATGGACCCGCGGACCCTTACGATAGCGAGCTTCATAGAACAACACCTGCCGATTCAACGTACTCGTTCTGGTACTTGATGAGGTGAAGGTTTCGCAGAGCATCGAACGTCGCGTTAGCGAGGTTGGTGCGGCTTCGGGTCTGGCCCGTGGTCTTGGACCAGACGTCCTTGACACCAGCGAGCTCCAGGATCTTCTTGGACTCGTCGTTGATAGCAAGCTTGATACCCTTGGGTGCAGGCAGAAGGGTCACTCGGACGCTCCCGCACTTCCCCTCGACCTTGGCCGGGATGGAATGGGGTCCAGAGCAACCGCACTCCCAACTCCCGCACGCTCGGGGCACGCGGATCATGTTGAGCTTCGCGTTAGCGACGGCACGCTGCCTGGCGGGGACGCTGGATCGGCTGCTCCCACGACCAAGTCCTACGAGCCCGTCGCGGTTACCCACGACTGCGACATAGGAGAACTTGAGCCGTGCACCCTCACGCACCTTCTTCTGAGTGTGCTTGAAGGGGCGTCGGGCACCGCCGCCGAACTTACCCTTGGCCTGACCGATGAGGATGAGCTCTGACTCGAGGTTCTCGCGCAGGATGAAGTCAACGATTTGAGGTTCCTGGACAGTGAGGTTCAGACTGAGGATCTCCTCTACCGAGGTAATCTCGCCAGCCTTCACCTTCATTCCCAGCTTCGTGCGAGGGACCCAAGTCTCGAGCGCTTCCAGATCACGGTTGATCCTTTGTTGTGGTCGTTGTCTTGATCTTGATCTTTGTCCTGGTCCTGGTGCCATGGTGATCACGCCTTGTCGATCTTGTTCTTGGTGGTCTCGACGAGCGTGTTCAGCTTCTCGTCGATGTGCTGCCCGTTGATGCGCTCTTCGGGCGGAAAGATATCATCACTGTGAGGGATGGCGACCCCGCTGTCGAGGATGCCCTTGAGGGTCGCGTAGAGCCTGCCGCCACGCTGTGACGTCACAACGCCGAGGTCCAGTATCCCCTCCTTCACCTTCGCGGCCTGAGCACGCTTACCGATCAGGTAGCCGGTGAGGTAGGCTGCAGGTAGGTTCTTGGTCCCCTTGTCCCAGCCGAACTTCGCCAACTGCTGTGAGGTAGCGGAAGCCAGGGTAAGGTCACCCTTGGAGTCGAACTGCACGACCTGAGCACTGATGTACTTGTTCGAGCGCCTGACAACGAAGCGAGGCTTGCGTGCTTGGAGCAGGATACGCCGGCTCCGGTAATCGGTGCGCTTCTCCCGGCGACGCCGGAAGGGGACACGGTAGACTGCGTTCTTGGCCATGCTACTCGACCTCCTTGGGGGCTTCCGGCGCCGGTTCCGGCGTCGGCTCGACGATCAGGTCGTGCTCCCGTATGTAGAGTTTCAGGTGAGCCTTGTTACGAAACATGTTACCCTTGATGTGGCGGTAGAGGTATCGGTAGTCCTTGGGCGTGAGCTTGCCCACGTCCCTGAGGTGGCGGATGAGCTCGCGACAGGGCCGCACCAAATTGATCCAACGCCGCTTGGCTGGGAGCCGGGCGTTCTTGGTACCCCTTCGGTTGCCATACCCACGGCGGTGACCCTTGGTGCGCTTGATATGGCGCTCCCGGGCCCTGTGTCGTGACGTACCCTTCTTCTGGTGGACGGAGATGACACCCTCGGAGATGAGGGTGCGTAAGTCCTCCCGGGTGAGGGCATCGCTTACCTGTGAGAGCCTCGTGGGATCGATCCACACGCGGTGGGTTCCCGTCTTCATGATCCTGCTCGCGACCTTCTTGTGATTTGAGACATTCATCGTCATCACCGGTTGAATACCTGGATACCCAGGTCGTCGGCTTTCTTCAGGATGGTCTCGCGCTTGCGTGTCCCCACGGTCCCGCCGATGCGGGCACCCTGAGTCTTCGGGTCAATGGCGTCCAGCATTTTAGGATTGAACACCAGGACCTCGGTAAGTCCGGAGGGGTGGAGACCGCGGACTGCCTTGGGAGAACGGTACCCTGAATCGGGCATAGCGGGCTTACCACGTCTGCCCAACCGAATCTTGTTCGTGATCCCACGGGGCTTGCGCCACACGGGCTTGAGCTTCTTGTATCGGAACCATTCGGTGCGCTTGAACGTCGGTCGGCGCGCCGCGATTCTCTTCTTCAAATCCATAAGATCCATGGATCATCCCTTCTTCATGATGAGGATCCCGTCCTGGAACACGCGCTTGTCCCGCGAGTTGTTCCATGCGCTCATCCTCTCGATGTTCGCGGCCGTCTGGCCGACATGCTCTTTGTCGATGCCCTCGACGTGGACCTCGTCCTTCTTGACGTTGACTTTGGTCGTTCCGATGATATTGCATCGGCGCGGGTGGCGCTCGCCAAGCAGGTTCTCCACGAAGACCTGTTTTCCCTTGACCTTCACGGTCATGGGGAAGTGGGTCTGGACCATCTTGAGTATGTAATGGAAGCCTTCGGTCGAACCCTTCACCAGGTTGGTGATGTGGGCTGCAAAGGTACCCACCATGGCGTGGGGTCCCGCGTGGGTCCCGGAGGTGGATACGACGAAACGGTCGTCCTTCAGCTCGATTTCGACCTTTCGATGGAACAGTTCCCTGCTCACCTCGCCCTTGGGTCCCTTGACCGTTATCTTCCGACCCTCAAGGCGTGCCTCGACGCCTTCCGGGATCGGTATTTCTCTGGTGATCATGGTCAAGACCTCCTTAGTACACGTACGCCAGAAGCGTACCACCAACCTTCGACTTCCGGGCTTTCTCGTGATTGACGACCCCTTTCGAGGTCGTGAGGATGAGCATGCCGAGGTTCTTAGCGGGCAGGAACCTGCGCTCCCATTTCTCGAACTCGTCCACCTTCACCGAGTGACGAGGCTTGATCGCCTTACAGTAGGATATCTTGCCTCCCAGCTTGATGCGGTACACCCCGCCAACTCCGTTATCGATGACCTCGAAGTCTCCGATGTACCCGGCCTTCTGCATCACGCGAAGAACACCGGTGGTCATCTTTGAAGCCGGTCGGACCACGCACTCGGTCTTACCGATGCGCTCGTGGTTGTAGATGGTCGACAGGGCGACTGCGAGCGTGTCGTTGAGTGTCATATCATCATCCTCCTATTCATACTTCCTGAAGCCTAGCTCCTTTGCGACCTCGCGGAAGCACTGACGACAGATCATGAGCTCGTACTTGAGGATGAGGGCCCCATGGCGCCCGCAGCGCCGACAGGAACGGGACCCACGCCCACATGTTCTCTTATTGGGCTTGTTCGCCTTAGCCATGTCAGTTCACCTCCACCTTGAACCGCTCCTTCATGAATGCGATGCCTTCCTCTTGGGTGAGCAAGTGCTTCTCGGAGACGCGGTTCTTGTGGAACCGCCGCGCCTTGACCCTGTACCCGGGGCGAGCGATCGAAACACAGACGTCCATCCCGAACACACCGACCTTAGGATCGTACTTGAAATCAGGGATGTCCAACGACTCCCTGATACCGAAGGAAAGGTTCCCATGGTTGTCGAAGTTACGCGCCTTGAGCTTGTTCTCGAGGGCCCCGAGCGCCTGCACGAGCAGGGCCTCAGCGGCCTTGTGCCTGATCGTGACCTTCGCGCCCACGACCTGACCGGGCCTGATGCCCCAGGTCGGGATACGCTTGATCGTGCTCGTCTTGACAGGTTGCTGTCCTGTGAGCTGTTCGAGGAGCTGGATCGCGCGCTCGAGCAGGTCGTGCTCGGCACCGATGCCGATGTTGAAGGTTATCTTGTCGATATAGGGCTGTCGCATGGGATTCTTCCCCGGAGGCAGCTTAACCTTCTTCTTGACCGGGGCCTTGGTGGCGGCCTTCTTCGCGGTCTTCCCAGCGGTCTTGGCAGGGGCCTTCTTTGGCACGACCTTCTTGACCACAGCATTCTCCGGTTCGGCCTTCTTCGGCACGACCTTCTTGACCACAGCCTTCTCCGGCTCGGCCTTCTTCGCGGTCTTCCCAGCGGTCTTGGCAGGGACCTTCTTCGGCACGGCCTTCTTCGCGGTCTTCTTTTCTGCCATATTAACCACCCAGGTTGATGACCGGCTCCTCAACGCCCACGGGCATGACATAGTCGAGGATGGTCTCGAACCGGACCTTTCCCGCCAAGACTGCCACGTTGGGCTTCATGACCTTGTGACGGACATCCAGCAGCTTGACTACCTGACCCACGTGTGAGCCACCGGTCACAAGGATGAGGTTACCCTCCTTGAGCGGGATATGTTCTGCGATCTTTTGACCGGGAATCTCCAGGAGAACGGAGTCGCCCACATGATAGGCCGAGCCGTCCTTTACGATGATGTTCCGGCCATCGTGGAGCTCAAGCTGGATCTTACCGCCCTTGACGGTACGCTTACCGTTGATTCGGCACAGCTTCCGCTTCGCGTCCTTCCCCTCGATGGGCACGAACTCGAGCCCCTTCTTGGAGGTGACGAGACGGAAGTTCTGCTTGAGCTTGGGGACGGAGAGGATGTCCATAGGCCCTACAGGGAAGCCGCTCGCTTTGACCTTCCGGCCGTCGACCACGACGTCACCCTGGTTTAGAACGAAGGACGCCTCGCGGGCGCTCTTCACGAGACCGAGGGTGTCGCAGATGGCGACCTTGACCGGAACACTTGTTGCGATGGAGTGGGCTCCCGGGGTTGGGCGGACGATGTATGTTCTCTCCTTCGTCCTGATGTTCCAGAATCCGGGTGCAGCATACCTCTTGAGGTGATTTCGTACCATACTATTCGCCTCCTATGGCCTTCTGGCGGGTGCGGTCCTTGATGTCCAGATCGGTGATGAGGACGTTGGACGGGTGGATGGGGTATGCCCGCTTCGTGCCGTCAGCGCGCTCGCGCTGGATGCCCTCAACAAATATCTTGAAGGTCTTCCGGTCCACACGCTCCACCTTGCCTTTTGTGCCCTTGAACTCGCCGCGCACGATCTTGACCGTGTCGCCAACGCGGACGGTCACCGAGCGGCGGTTGAACTCACCGCTCAGCTTCTCGTTGAGGTGGGCGGCCATGCACTTGCCTCTCTGGTGGATCGGCTTCGTGAAGTGCCGCTTCCTCTGTTTTCTTGGTAGACGTGACGATGCGACCATTTCAGACCACCATCCTTGCGATCTTTCCTAGACCTGGCCAACGCTCCACGGGCTCGCGGGCGATGACGCTCTTGATCTCTGAGCCGCGGGGGTCGCCCTGATCGTTGACGACCACAGCAGCATTTGTCTCGAACCTGACGTGCATGCCTGACGGACGCGCGAACTCCTTGCGCGTGCGTACCACGATGGCTCGCACGACCTCGTTGCGCATCTCAGGCGTACCCTTGACCACTCTAGCGACGACCATGTCGCCGATCATGGCCGTGGGCATCCGGCCGTGCGTGCCCTGGATACCGGGCACGGTGATGATCTCGATGATTTTGGCCCCAGTGTTATCGATGACGGGCAGCCGGGCTCCGGGTGGGAGACACCTGACGTAACCCTTGGTGGGCGCCCTCTTCTTTGCTAGCTTTACCCTTCGGACCATGGTAATCAACCGAGTTTCTCGATGACGACGAAGTACTTGCTCTTGCTGAGCGGTCTGCACTCAGCGATGCGGACAACATCGCCCTTCTTTGCCCCGATACAGGGCGGATTGTGGGCGGCCACTCGTGTGGAGCGCTTCGTGAACCGCTCGAACTTGGGGTAGTAGCGGTTGAAGCCCCAGTGGACGATGACCGTCCCGTGCATTTTGTCCGACACCACGGTCCCGACGTGGGTCGAGCCCCGCGTTGAGAGGGTTCCGTGCTGCGGGCAGCGAGGATCGTTACATTCTACCATGGTCACACCCCATCTTCTTTCCTAACTTCTTAATCCGGTCCTCGGGCCGTGCTACGAGCACCGCGCCCTCCACCTCAACGCGCTCTCCCTGGGGGAGGGTGAAGTGGAACGCGCACTCGTCCTTGGCAACGGACCGTCGACCATCGGTCGTTTCTATGATGAGCATGTTCCGCGACTCATCGACCACCGTACCGGTGAGGCCGACCTTGGAGTCGTCGGTCGAACGGGCCACCGCGATCGGGAGTCCGATGAGCTCATGGCACACCAAGTCTCGTGGCGTTATCATTTCTTCGCCTCCTTGGTAGCCACCTTCTTGGCGGGCGCCTTCTTAGCCGCTTCCTTCTTTGGCTCGGCCTTCTTGGTGGGCGCCTTCTTAGCCGCTTCCTTCTTTGGCTCGGCCTTCTTGGTGGGCGCCTTCTTAGCCGCTTCCTTCTTTGGCT
>JASMDC010000038.1:0-25951 GCA_030753015.1 Candidatus Undinarchaeales archaeon
ATCGCATCAGGGTCGAGTGCTTTCCTTCGGTACTTTACGCACTGGACGAAATGATACTGTAGTGCATAGACAGAATGAGCTCCCTTGTCCAGGTCGTATATCATGGTTACTAATAGTAGACCGCGCGTTAACATATATTTAGGGGGGGCGGCAGACCGGTATTCCTGTGCTCCTTCTACCTTTCGGCTCCATCACCTCCCTTTCGGAAGGGGACTTCCCGCCGAAGTAAAAAAGTTAAAACGCACTTCTGACACTCCTTTCACAAAGTGTCACTGCCCAGTAAAGACAAGCTTTATATAGCCCACTACCCCCGGAACCGCCCCGTAGGTGTTGGTTATGTACAGTGCTGCGGACATCGACCTGGAATCCGATGGGTATGCTGCAGCCAACCCTTCTGAAACGGCCGTCACCACCTGTGACCTTTCAGGATCCCGTCTCACGGGGTATGCAATCAAGGCCGCCATATTCGTTGGCGGCTGCTATGTCCTTGACGCGGTCACGTCCCTCGCTGGCGGATACACCAACCGCATAGGTCAGGATCCTGACCAGTACCTATCCCCTGACGGGCAGGCACGCGTCGCGGAGGCCCTGGGTACCGATGAGATCTGGTCCGAGATCGAGCACGATCCCTCGTCCTACTCCGGCCTCGATATCGTCGGTCGCATCCATTCCCGGGTCATGTCGCAGCTCGAGTACGACCAGTCCATCGCCAGCACGGGCATCGATGACGCTCTGAACTCAGGAAAGGGCATCTGCTTTGACTACTCGGGCATGACCTACTCGGCTTTCCTCAAGCTAGCTGCCGACCATCCCGAGCTCAACGAGCAGCTGGCCGCTGTCCAATGGTCGTTCGGTGTGTATGGAGAAGAGGAGATGGCCCATGCATGGCTGCAGGTGCGCGGTGATGATGGTGCATGGCACCATTACGAGACGACCGCCGACTATGTCACAGGCGACATGAGCGAGGGGGACAACGTCATAGATACGCCACCGCTGATGGAAGGGTACCACACAGCACTGGGTGGCAAGCAGACCGACGCCGCGGGCAACGTCCACAGTTTTGTCGAGTGGGACAAGGTGATCATCCCCGAGATTTCTGCGGGCGAGCAGCTGGTCAACACATATGAGGTCCTTTCCGGGAACGACATCCCCAACGAGCTCGAGGCGTACCTCCCGCAGAGCCACATCATCGCCGGAGCCAGCCTTGGTGCCGTCCACGGTACACGGCTCGCACTGAAGGCCGGCTGGGACCTTGTTCGCGGGAAGCACCGGGAAAAAGAAAAGGAGTAGGCCTTCGCGGATCCGCTATCATTATCATCTAGAGTAAGAACTAGATGCGAGGGATTACTCCCCCGCACCTCTGTTCTTTCCGCACCCTTACGACGTGAAGGTATCCTGCAGCTGGTCGATAGCGGCCTGCTTCACCGCTAATTGCTCTTCGAGGTTCGCCATCTGGTACTTGACGTAGAGACCCCCGAAGAACGGCACCTTCGCAAGAAAGCTGTCCTGGACCTTCTGGGTCCGAGTCACCTGCTCCTCCTCGACCATCTGGTCGAGCTGTTGGTACAATCCCGGATCATCCAGTCCGAGGACCACGGCCGTATTGCCCGAGGTGTTCGAGTAGCTCGACAGGTCCGCGAGAAGGTCGTACACAACGGTCTTTGTGTCGAGCCTCGCTGCGGTCTGCTGGATGCCAGAGATGTCCTCTAGCGCGTCCAGATTCCCGACGAGGTCCCCGGGGAGGCATCCGTAGGCCTGGATGGTCACCGAGAGCGTGTCGGTGTTCCGGGTCACGGTGTTCGGCCCTGCCGAGAGCGCCTCCTTTGAGACGTTCTCACGTTGGACGAACTTATAGCCCGGTCCGAATCCGATCAGGGTGAGGTAGCCCTCCACCTGGGCATGTATTCCGAGCTCATCGCACTGGTCCTCGACCGTGGACAGGGTGTTCAGCAGGTCGTGTTCGCTCACGCCTGACTCGTGCATCGTACCGCTACCCCTCATGAGGGAGTAGGAGATGCTCGTCTCAGTTCCAGCGTATACATTCTGCATTCCATTATTGGACGCCACTGCGCCGCCGATCGCATCGAGGAACTCGCAGGTGTCACCGGACACCTTATCCTCATAGGGCATGTGCACGCGTTCATTCTCAAGGTACATTTGATTTCACCTGAGGCGCCCGAGGACCGATTGTTTTTTATAGTTATCGTAGGGTACGGGTATATTATCTACGTTATTCGCGTTATTCCACCTAAATGGGACATTATTACGAATTCTTAACGCACATGGGACATCACCCCCTTGCACCAGTTCACTACCGCGCAGTAACAACAATAACCGGAACATATATATACTGGAAATGCCTACTATACTCCAATGGCGTCTGGTAATAGTGAGGTCGACGATTTCATGGCCTCACTGGGTATCAGCACGGAAGAGCTGGACCAGTTGCAGATCAAGACGGACGACGGCTGGGAGTCCGCCTCATCATACGATCCAAAGAGATGGCAGGACAAACAGGCAACTCGGACAGATCCAGCCCATGGCCAGTATGACACCAAGAACAGTGCGTCATACTCCTCGCTAAAAGCCATGGAGATGGACGAGCGGCTCGACATGTACAGTGGCATCAACGTCGGAGGGAATCACCTCATCCACGTAACAACGGACGAAGGTGTGGAGGGCATCCTGAGGGACGGCTACATGAAGGCCGGCGGCGCACAGAAGTACGCGAGCGAGCGTGGCAGCCGCACAGGACGTCCCATAGGAAGGGGCATCTATACCCTTGACACTCACGACGATCCTTCCCTTGATCAGATCCTGACACCCAACTTCCTCGGTTTTGCGTTCGAGAAATTCCATAATGAGGGCCTCAGGGTGCTGAGGATACCGAAGTACAATCCCACATCAGGAGCCAACCTCAGGTACGACCTCCCGTCCCGACCGGATCCCGGAGAGCACGGGTACGCCATCATCCAGCAGCAGCAGCTCCCCTATGACAAGGTCGAGACCCTGGCGTTCAACGGAGCGGGCAAACTGGAGTGGGCACCGATCTCGGAGATCGCGGGGGGCGGTTACTCGCTCTAGTGAACCTCGCAGAAAACCGTAAGAAAACGTGGTACTCGGTCCAAATTACAGACAAAAACGAGACAATTTTATTAACCCATAATAAAATATATTAAGGAGAAGCCCCATATTAATCAACAGGGCTTTTGCCCTATCGTGACCAAACCGCCTTTGCCTTCCCTCTTCTTTTCTCTTTTTACCCACTAGGGATAAGACCCTCGATTGTCATGGCGGAGAGGGCCGCGTCCACTATGGACCGCTTACCACGGATACGGACACGCACCTCTCCCTTGCCCGGGTAGATACCGATCTTGGCACCGGTACTCTGAACGATCGCATAGATGGGTTCGGCGACAATGGACTCGTCGGGAGTAAGGAGGACACGCTCCTCGACGACCTCGTCACTTGACCCGACCGGAGGAAAGAGCTCGCCCAAAAAGTGCCTGAGCTCGGAGGGCACACCCGGGAGGAGGTACACGACGAGCGTACCGGACTCGATGCGGATGGCGGGCGCAACACCGACGGCGTTCCTTACAGGCACCCCGCCCTCCGGGACCCGGGCCATGCGCAGGCGTACGTCCGTGATCTCGCCCTTCCCCCTGCTCCGGTAGGACTCTTCGACCCATTTCTCGACCTGGGGGTCCACGGCGACGGGGCGCGAGAGCGCGCTCGCAACAGCATCGATGGTGATATCGTCATGCGTGGGGCCCAGACCGCCCGAGACGACAAGGATGTCAGAGCCGTCACGTGCACGATTGACCTCGGCGACGATGGCGTCAACGTCATCACCCACCACCGACTGGCGGACGATGGTGGTGCCCGCGGTAACGAGCGCCCGGGCCATGTCGGAGGCATTGGTGTTGACGATCTCCCCACGGAGGACCTCATCGCCTACGCAGAGCACCGTCGCGCGGACCATGAAGAGGACCATCCCAGCAACACATAAAACGGTGAGGGTCGAAAGGATTGGAGTGGCGGAGCATGACGACCTCGAGCGCCTGGAGATCTCGTGCAGGTTCAGCGAGAAGCACGAGGACTGGGACGAGGCGGCCGAGGGCTGGGAGGTGTTCGCAGCGCTGCAGGGCGAGCAAGGTACCTGGGACAAGGCCGCAGAGGCGCTTGAACATGCGGCCGTCGACTGGCGCAAGGCCGGGCTGGACGATGACGAGAACGGCGCATGGCGCAAGGCCGCGAACGCATGGGAGCGAGCCGAGCAGAGCGACAAGGCAGCGGTCGCCGCGGAGAACGCACGCGACTGGACACGTGCCATCGGCCTGTGGCGGTCACTGGACAGAGAGGATGACCTGACAAACGCCCTGGAGAAGGCCCATCTCTGGGAAGAGGCCGCACCCCGTTGGGAGAAGAAGGGTGACTGGAAGCGGGCAGCTAAGGACTGGGAGCGCGTGAAGGAGTGGGGGAAGGCGGCTGCTGCATGGGAAAAGGCAGAGTTCCCGGTGACCGCTGCCGACCTGTATGAGCGCGTGGGGAACGCAGATGCGGTGAGCCGCCTGCTGGCCACGGTTGCAGAGAAGCGGGCAGAGGCCCAACGGCTCGAGGTGAGGGAGAGGTTCGAGGAGGCCGCGAAGCAGTGGGAACGCGTGGGTGAGATCGAACGTGCCAACCTCTGCGTACGCCAGCACAACCTGCGTCTCGAGAAGGAGCGCTCGCGTGAAGTTTTATAAACGATCTCGACACTTTCATGACCTAGGTACCCTACTTCTAGATACCGGTTTATCGCTCTAATTATTAATATCGTGATAGGTCATATCAAAATAAGTATCCTTTAAAAACGATGAACGGAATCACAATCCTTACCCAGTCTGATAGGTGAGAGGGAATGGACTTCATTATAGAAAATGCCCTGAAGAACACGCGTGAAACACCGGATTTCATGGACGCCGTTGGAGCACCCCGCATATTCGTTGTCGGGTGTGGTGGGGCTGGTAACAACAGCATCCACCGACTTCACAACATGGGTGTCAGCGGCGCAGAGATCATTGCGATCAACACGGACAAGCAGCACCTGGACAACAGGCACGCGGACACCAAGATCCTTATAGGGGCCGAGGTCACCCGTGGTCTCGGTGCCGGCGGATTCCCTGATGTCGGGAAGAAGGCGGCCGAGGAGTCCAAGCATGAGCTCCAGCAAGCGATAGGGAACGCCGACCTCGTGTTCATCACGGCAGGTATGGGCGGTGGTACCGGAACCGGCTCGGCCCCCATCGTGGGCGAGATCGCCCGCAACAAGGGCGCCATCGTGATCGGTGTCGTGACGATGCCCTTCTCCCTGGAACGGGCACGGCGCATGAAAGCCGAGACCGGCCTTCTCGAGCTGCGCAAGCAGGCCGACACGGTCATCGTCATCGAGAACAACCGGCTCGTCGAGGTCGCAGGGAAGCTCCCGCTCGGGCAGGCGTTCGCCGTGGCGGACGAGCTGATCGCCATGATGATCAAGGGTATCGTGGAGACAATCGCTGTCCCCTCGCTCATGAACCTCGACTACGCGGACGTCAAGGCCATCATGCGCGATGGCGGAGTGGCCATGATCGGTGTTGGCGAGGCCACGGGCGAGAAGAAGGCACATGACGCTCTCCAGAAGGCGCTGACCACACCGCTCATCGATGTGGACTACAAGGGCGCGACGGGCGCGCTGGTGCACATAACCGGTGGACCCGACCTGACCCTTGCCGAGGCCAACGAGATCGGTGACCTTGTGAGCCACAACCTGGACGCGTCAGCAGGCGTCATCTGGGGCGCGCGCGTTGACGACGACATGGAGGGCCGCATCCGGGTGATCACCATCATCACCGGTGTGAACTCGACCTGCATCCTCGGAGCGAACCAGGAGAAGAACGAGACGAAGGACGTTTCGAGCCGCTTCAAGGACATCGGCCTGGACATGATCTAGGCCTGGACCACGGCCGGGTCCTTCGGGGCCCGGCCACCCTCTCTTCTCCGGGGACCGCTTCTCCGGAGCCATCTATTTATAGAATAGACATGCCTCTCATTCTCAATGGGTCGCATGGGTTTCCTGCATGCTCGCAAACTCCGCAAGGCGCGGGAGGACCGTGAGCTCGCCGCTTTGAAAGGTCCATCCCAGGAGCGGCAGGAGACAGAGGAAGAGGTACATGCCCGCGTAAGGCTCGAGGAGCCCATCATGGCGTCCTGGGAACAGGGGCCGTCAGTAGAAAAGCTCGCCGACTCCCTCGAGCAGGCCGCAAGCGACCTGGAGTCGATCGGGCGGGCGCGGGAGGACCTCTCAGGTCTCGGGGACAGGGGCCATGACGAACCGGCCCCGGTGTTCGATGAGCGGAGCGAACGCGCAGGTGAGGTCGGTGGATCCTCGAGGGAGCAACCCGTGCGCCAGCGTGGCCCCGGAGATGTCCAGGCACCGGACCAGGCAGTGCTCGACGACCTCGCTGAGCATCGACAAACGATCATCGCGCACCTCGAGAACATGCGCCAGCGGATAATTGACGATCCGCTCCTCTCGCAGGAGGACCGCGATACGCTCCTGGCAAAGATCCAGCGCAAGCTCAACGATGCCCGCGGGCTCACAAGTTGAGCAGACGTCGCGCGTTCCCGCCGAGTATGAGCTCTTTCTCGTCCTTATCAAGTGGGAGGATGTCGATCTTCATACGCTCAACGCTCGGATGGGAGAAGGGTGAGTCCGATCCGAAGAGGATGCGCTCCGGGCCGTAAGCCGCCGCCGCGATCAGGATGTCGGCGTGGACCGCGGTGGACGTTTCGAAGTAGACGTTGGGGATGTTCCGGAGCTTCTCCCTAGTGCGGTCCTCGTGTCGCCCAAGGTGGCCCACGATCAGCTTGAGCTTGGGGAACTGGCGGGCCAGTGGGATGAACTTGACCGGCGTAGTAAAGCTAACGTCCCCACGGAGCCGTTCCTCGCTGGGGATGTACTCGCTGTGGATGAGCACGGGCATTCGTTCCTCCTCGGCGATGTGGAGTATGTTGTAAAGACGGGGATCGTCGAGACCGAACGCCTGCGTCCGCGGATGGAGCTTGATGCCAAGGGCTCCCTTCTTGATGCAGCGCTTGAGCTCGCCCACACCCTTGTTCTTCGGGTTGAGCCGGCAGAAGGCGAGCAGGCGCGGATGCTCGTCGCATGTATCGAAGATAAGGTCGTTCTCCTTGCGGAACGTGCCGTCCTTGCTCCGGCCGAAGGGGAACGTCACGGACTTTTCAATGCCCGCCGCGTCCATCTTTTCGATTATATCCTTGCCGAACTGCTTGAATAGGAGCTCGTCAGGATTGAACATGGTCTGCGGGTGCTTGACCGGTTCGTCCGTTCGCCCGCCCTTCCCGATGTGGTTGTGGAAATCGATGATCATCGGACCTGTTGAATTGCTCACCTTCTTTTTATAAAGGCTCAGGATGGCACCGGGGATCGCGACCTCGCGGCCAATTCTACGAATAACGAAGTGCAGGCGATGCCAATGGACACAAAACGCAATCTATAAAAGGCGGAAGGGGGGCGATAAGACCTCTTGGGGGTCCGGAAAGCAGCCTCATCCGCTTGAAACAAAGTATATACACAATATACCCAAGTGATTAAAGGAAGTGACCGGACCGGGGTACGCAATGATGATGGAAATCGACCTTGACTCTTATGGTCTTGATGATGGTGCGTCGGCCCATACCGCCGACATGTACTCCTCGAGCGATGATCTGGACATGCGCGACCACGCTACGGCTCTCGTAACGATCGGGGCCGGTATAGCTGCGCTCACCCTGGGCGCGGCGGCCGTGCAATATGGTACGAGGTATGCCGAGCACAAGGGTGCCTATGACGAGCACCCTGACGGTATCGAGGCCACCAAGTGGGGGAAGATAGAGGAAGATCTGTCCGATGCCCAGCGCGATCTGAAGGACTATGACTATACCACGACGACCTATATACCCATGCGCTCGGGCGACGTCACCATCATGATGCCCATCACCCATTACCACCACCACGCCCCTGATCCCGCTTCCGCCGGTGGCCACATCGCTGCAGCAGAAGGGTATCTGGCGCAGGTGAAGGACGGGTCCGATGCCGTGACCGGCGCGCTCGATATGGCTCGCGATGGGATCGCTGCGGGCGAGTACAACGGCGCCATGGACATCCTCGGTAGCATGGCCAGGAGCGCGGGTGGCCAGGAGGCCTCGTACATCGACCAGACCCAGCCCATCTATGACGAGATGCAGAGTGCTCTCACCGGGACCGTGCTCACCGGCATCGGCGCGGGTGCCGCGGGCATCACTGCCGGGATCGCGGCCAAGAAGTGGCACGATGAGCAGTAGGTCCCGTTGACGTCCCGGGCGCGTGCTCGCAGGACTAAGCAATAAAAGGCTTGACATCCATCCCGCGAACGTGGGAACCCAACGCCCCTCCGTCACGGTGCTGCGTCTTAATCACCGGCGAGGACGCGATGCACGGATAACGAGCCACTGCGGGCTCGTGGCACGTGCAATGGGCGCCACGGACATCGCCATCGCCGGCGAGAAGGACGAGAACGCCCTGGAGAGCATCAATGATGTCGTCGAACGGTGGGGCGGTGACTTTACGGCACGGCACGAGTCGAGCCCCCTCAAGCTCATGAAGGACTGGGAGGGCAAGGTAGTCCACCTGACGATGTACGGGCTCCCCGCACAGGACGTCGCCCCGGCACTGACGGGCACGGACGAGCCCCTCCTCCTGGTGATAGGCGGTTCGAAGGTCCGCAGGGAAGTGTACGACATCGCGGACCACAACGTCGCCGTGACCGGTCAGCCGCACTCGGAGGTGGCCGCCCTGGCGATCTTCCTTCATCTCCTCTACGGTGAGGGGGCCCTATCACTGGAGTTCCCGGGCCCGATGAGGATAGTGCCCACCGAGCATGGGAAGGTGATCATAGATGACTGAGAACGGACAGGACCGGGACGAAGAGGCCCGACAGGACGGGGCGGAGGCCCCGAAGCCAGAGGCGCAGGACGCGCCACAGGAGCGGATATTCCATCCCCGGGAGGAGATAGAGCTGTTCTCCTACCTGCTCCGCCCCACTTCGAAGCTCGGGCTCATGGCCCGGCACTGGATACTCGCTCCGGTTATGGGCGGCGGGTGCATCAACCTACTCTGCCGCGGACCGGCGGTCACCGAAGAGGTACGTGCGTTCCTCTACGACATGAACGATCGCATCCCGTTCGCCCACCTCTACTTCTCCAACACCATATCCCGCTTCTCCCTTGAAATGGTGCTCAAGCAGCGCCATACGGCGATCATCGACAGGTTCGAGCACGCGTCCATCGGTAACGTGGACGACATCATCCAGGCACGGCGCGCGGGGCCGGTGGAAGCGGGCGTGATCTGCATCACCGAAGTGGACGAGGCCTTCTCCACCGAAGACATCTACGATGACAACCGGTTCAGCGAGATGGCCGTCTCGGGGTTCCTGCTCTTCGTCATCGAGGAGTCCCTCCTCACCGGGCTGGAGGAGCCAATCATCACCGAAGAGGGCGATAAGGTGTTCAACCACTTCCTGCGTCGGTTCGGAAACCGGTAGTAACCGATATGGAAGGTACCGTCGCACGGATGCTTACCAGGGGCGTCCTGGCACGGACCGTACTATTCAGCGCTGTCGCCATCATGTTCCTGGCACCCCTGTTCCAGGACTTCCACCGATTGGGGATCCATGACTGGGACCAGCACGAGTTCTATCATGCCGTACCACGTGAGACCGTCCTACGCTACTGGCAGTTCCCCCTCTGGAATCCCTACCAGTGCGGTGGGAACGTGATGCTCGCCAATCCACAATCGACCTTCCTCTCGCCATCGTTCCTGCTGGTGCTCCTGTTCGGTGTGATCCCCGGACTGAAGCTGAGCGTCCTTGTCCATGTCGTTATCGGGATGTACGGCATGTACCGGGTGGGGGCGACCCTCGGGCTGCCGAGGACCGGCCGCATCGCAGCCGCGTTCGTCTTCATGCTCAACGGCGCGTTCGCTTCCCATGCGGCCCTGGGGCACACGACCTTCCTCCCCATCGCGTTCATCCCATGGGTGTTCGATGCCTATCTGCGGTCGTTCGACGACCTACGGTACGTGGTGCCCGCTGCCGTGTTTAGCGCGATCATGGTGTTCGGTGGAGGTGTATACCCGTTCGTCTTCACCATGCTGTTCATCGTGGTCCACGCCGTGCTGAAGGCAGTCCAGCTCCGTTCGACGACACCACTACAAGCCACGCTCGCCGTCCTCGTGCTCACCTTTCTCGTGGCCTCGGTCAAGCTCGTCCCGCTCATCGAGCTCCAGCTCGAGCGCTCCCTCGAGCGACGGGTGGATCCCGGCTACACCATGGCCCTTCTTGCGCTGGCCTTCGTCGAGGACGAGCTGAACACCAGCGACCTCCCATATGGCATCTCGCCCGACCAGGTCTACTTCTGGCACGAGTATTACGCGTACATCGGGTTGATCGGGCTGTCCGCCTCTCTCCTCGGAGCCGTGGTGTCACTTGGCGACCGGTGGCCGCTCGTGGTCGCGTGCATGGTCATCATCATGCTCTCGTTCGGCACCAACGCCTTTATCGATATCTGGCGCCCTGCGCACGCCCTACCGGTGGTCCGCTCCCTCAGGGTTCCGAGCAGGCTCAACATGGTGTTCCTCTTCTGCTTCGCGGTCTTTGCGGGCCGAGCGTTCTCGTCGCTCAAGCGGTGGGGCGTCCCGTCGTCGGTCGTCTCTGTACTGGTGTTCGCCCTCCTCGCTGATATGATCTATGTCAACGGTGACCTGTTCTACATTTCTTTCACGAGGACGCTGCCGCCCGTCGGCCCTGCACGATCCTTCCATCAGGTCCGAGTACCCGGAGAGGACCGCTTCAAGGTGCAGTACCCGATCTTCCTCCTGAACCTGGGACTGGTCAATTGCTACGAGCAGGCCAAGCCGCCGATCCGTGCACGTGCCGTGAGCGACAAGGGATACCGCGGCGAGGTGTACTATCTATCGTCCCCTGGAACTCCCGAGCTCCTCAGCTTCTCGCCGAACCGGCTCGTCATCGGCGTCGATGTTACCTCGCCCGACACCCTTATCGTCAACCAGAACCATGATCCCGGGTGGAAGGGGACCGACCACCAAGTACGCGCCGAAGACGGGCTGATCGCGGTCGATATCGAGCCGGGCGATACGGAAGTGATCTTGTACTACCGCCCGACGTCGTTCCTGCTGGGCTCGTTGCTCACCGTCATCGGCCTCGGTCTCGGCGGATTCTTCTTTACCCGTGGACCCAGGACCGCCGGACCGTGATGGCGTCTGCGGAGCACGTAATTTTATATTACACTGCCTTTGATTAGCCGGGAGTGTGATAGTATGAGAGAACACAATTCGATCACTTTGTTCGTCATCGTCCTGGTACTCGCCGTCGTGCTGTCCCCTATGACAACGGCGGACGCGATGCGGGACATGACCATCGAGACCGCAATGGGGATGATACCTGAAGAACAAAAGGGCCTCATCACCGCAGAGGAGATTGGCGAGCTCTACGACCAGGGACTCACCAGCCCTGCCTCGCTCGGAGCTGCCATCCAGACCATCCTCTCACAGAAGCAGGCCGCTGCCGAAGCACCCAAGGAGGTCCCGTCGGTCGAGCCTGTGGACGTACCAGTTGAAGATGTGCCGTCCGTGGAACCCGTGGGCTCCGGCGAGCTCCCCGAGTACGCGGTAACAGGCATCCCCAAGACCATCCCTGCAGAGCTCATCGAAGCGGGTGCGGAGGCGGAGTTCATCGACATCCTGTGCCAATACGCTCGCGTAAACACGAAGCCTTTCATCGATACCGCCGATTTCGCCATCGTAAAGTACGTGGAGGCTGCGAAGCGCTATCCCTTTATCAAGAGCCTGGACATAGCCCCTCTCGCGGCCAAACGCGGGAAGGTGCTGGACAAGATCGATGTCGTGTGCTCGTCCGATGCTGCCAACTACTACGAGAACACCCAGAGCCTCGTTGGTGAGCTGAGCGGACCTGATGCACTCGGTCCGCAGCTACAGGGGGCCATCACGGCCGTTACCAACGATATATTCTCGTACGTCATGGGTGGCGGGTCCGTGTCCACCAAAGAACTGGAAGCATACTTCAGGGAGTTCGAGAGCGAGATCCGTTCCGTCTCCACGATGCCTGACGAAGAGGGATTGAAGGAGCTCAACCGTCTGTACGGTGAGATCACCGTCAAGGTCCTTGCCTACAGTGAGAAGAAGGTGAAGGCGAACAAGAACATCCTCGTAGAAGAAGGGATCGATACCACCGAGTTCGACTCGGGTCTGACCTTCATATCCTCGAAGGCCTCCGAGGCCGCAGCTTTCTTCGCAACGAACCCCACCGAGGAGGCGCGTCGTGAGTTCATCGGCGCCATGCTCAAGGAAAAGGTCAGCGTGGAGAGCAGGATCGCCTCGGACCTGGGTGCACAGGTCATCCGCCTCTCGCTCTCCCGGTCCAAGAGGTTGAGTGCTGCCGCCGACAAGAAATTCGGTGCATCTGATCCCAAGGGGCCTGTCGACAAGGACGTGGAAGACCTCCGTACAGAGCACAATGCTCTGGTCGTGCTCCGCAATTCCATCATCCAGGACATCGTGGACACCGTGGCCGAGCATTACCCTGAGTACAAGGACCGTGTCCTTGAGGACGAGGCCGAGATCGAGGCCGTGCTCACCCGGTTCCAGGAGCTGGGTGCCGAGGGTAAGATCGTCATAAGGGGTTCAGCGCCAGTTGCCAAGCTCAAGCAGTTGCGTGCGAGCTGCAAATCAATGCGAGGGAACCTCAAGGCCAAGGGGGTGAAGTGATGATGAAACATGTTATCGCCTGCATCCTCATGCTGTGCCTTATGGCGGGCTGCTCGTCCGGTCCTGCGGACGATGGAACCCCGCCCGAAGGCAGCGCAACCGCAACACCCACGGTCGAAGCTGGTACCGGTGAGACGGCGCCAACCGCCACACCTGATTTGATAGCTGCCGAATCTGTCGACGATATCGAGCTCCCGCCGGACTCTGACGTCGTGGATGCGGCCTCCGATCTCGGGATGGACTCCCTCGACATGGAGAACCCGTTCCCGGCAGAAGTGGATATCTCCTAGTGGTCGGAACCGGTAAAAGGTCCTATCGGACTATCAGAAGGAGAAGCAGCCGTCCTCGTACTGTTGGGCCTCACCTGATAGCTCCATTACCCGGAGAAGGGTCTCCATATTGGTCATGCCGCGTCCTGCATAGGGATTGTCGTTCGCGACCTGGTCGAGGGAGACGTATCCGTCGTTGAACTGGTCAGGTAGGACGCCCATGTCCACCATGGCATCGATGTAGGTGCTCCTCGGTGAAGCGCGAATCGGGCCTTGTGCATGACTGGTATCGGTAGAATATGATGCCTCGCCCTTGTCAGGCTCGCTCGAGACGGTACTATAATCGAGAGCGTTCGCCAGATCACTGTACGATGAACCGGTCTCTTGGTGTTCGACGACGTCCCTGTCCTCGGTGCCATGATAATAGGAGCTGCAGTCACCGGTCTCATTGACCCCGGTACCGGTCGGCTCGATCGTAGTGGCGAACTGGAACATGGTTTATCACTTAGTTAATTGGTCACTTTCGGAAACTGTTACTACTATATAGTGGTGATAGTTTATATACTTTTCTATTGTCCACTCTTTAACGGGTTAAGCCTATTGAAAAAGGCAGTGTTCAGGAAGGGGTACCGTCCATCTCTATATGATCGATCTCGTCATCACCTGTGAACAGGCCCTTGACGTAGGATGAGCTATTCTTGATGAAGCTCCCCTTCTTCTCTGCCTTGACACCGTTGTATATTGCATCAGCGGCGAAAATGAGGTTGAGCGGGAACGGGCTTACGAACGCGAGGGAAGTAGAGATACCGGTATGGGTCGCGTTGAGCGTACCGTCCTTATCCCTCTTACCGAGCCATTCGCGGGTTTTGTTGGCACCCTTCCGCAAGTACTTGTTGAAGCCTTTGGCCTCGGGCTCTTCAGGATTACCGTGAGCATTGTAATGACGGGCGGTGAGGTTGGCACCGAGCTGTGCGAGGTAGATGGGGGTGTAGACCGGATGACAGGCCTTGAATCCTTTTACCAGCTCCATCGAGGCCCAGAAGCCTGGTGAGAGGTTGTCATAGACATCAGTCGAATGTTTATTGAGCTTCTCCAAGTAGGTTTCGTAGTCCTCTTTACCATAGCGATGACCGAAATCCTCGAGGAGCTCGAACAGTTCCTTGCCTTCCTCATTCTCCTTTGTGGCATACCCGCTGAAATGGTCACCGGACATGAACCCTGATATACCCTGGCGCTTCCCGTAGATCTCGTGGTCCGCGGAGGTATAGAGCTTACCGCCGCGGGATGGTTTGAACGACCGCTTCTCATCCGATTTGAGATTATCAGCAAGAATGGTGGCCTCGGCAGGATCGAGGTACATGAAGCTCTTGTCACCTGACGCGAGCTCGAGGTAGTGCCGGCCGTCCTCCTTGACCTCTCGAAGGTCGAGACTGTCGAAGTTGTGGCCGTAGGAAATTCCCTTATGTCCGGGCTCCAAACTGTAGGAGTCAAGGATTTCCATGTTACTACTATATAGTAGTTATACTATAAAAACCTTTCCCTTTTCGTATAGGTGGACATCGAACAGATATCGATAAGGAACGATTACTTTTCTGTAGAGTCCGGATATTTTTTCGCTCGAGCTTTCCCATAAACTTTTTAATCAGGCGGACCCGCGCGACGTCACCTGGGGACAGACATGATGGAGGACCTCTCACTCGGAGAAGAGATCGCTCAGCTTCGAGAACAAGGATACGACGTTTTCGACCTGCACGGTCATTCGAGGTACTCCGATGGTGACCGGACCCCAGAGCAGATGGTCAGGTACGCACACGATCTGGGGCTCTCGGGTATCGCGATAACGGACCATGATGGCATAAAAGGGTACGAACGAGCTCGTGCGGAGGCCGAGAAGTATAATGACGGCTTCATAGTCGTGCCCGGTGAAGAGGTCTCGTCAGAAAAAGGGCACATACTCGCATACGGAGTGTCCCAGAAGGTGCTCGGTGGGCTATCACTGGAGGAGACGACCTCTCTCATACATGAGCAAGGTGGCGTCGCTGTAGCGGCACATCCCTATTCAACGCTCGGGACGGGGGACCCCTTATCGTTCGAAGAGTTGTCTGACCGTCAGTTCTCGCTCCTGGACGGCGTTGAGACGTACAACGGTTCGGTGCTTTGGCCTAAGGACGCTAACGAGAAAGCAGAGAAGCTCGCCGAAACGTACGGGCTGGCAAAGATCGGTGGCTCGGACGCGCACACACGATGGGCCCAGGGGCTCGGGCTCACCATTACGGAAGATGTCAACGATGTCGAGGGATTGCTAGAAGCAATTAGGGAAGGACGGACGGACTCTGTAAAAGCTGCGGTGAACGATCGGACATCGATTAAGGTACGCAAGTACGCAGAATACTTCATCGGTGGTATCCCGAGAGGGATCCGATACCTATGGACAGCGTTCAGGGAACGGTTCATTGATCCTGAAGAGAACGAAGAACACCCCTAAGGATAGGCTAATGATTTCCGGTTCTTTATGGAAACTGAAATAAAGGGTTACCTTCAAGAAATCGCCAATGGCCGCAGTTAAGAAGCGAGATCCTATTAACGAGTACGAGGCGGGGCTCATAAGATTAGGTGATATGGCCCGTTACCTCCTGATCGGATACTTCGGTGGAGTGGCTGGAGTGGTGCTAGCCAGTGTCTTCGAAGAAACGTTCGGGATGGCGGTGTTCGGTGGAGTGCTCGGGCTCGCGATAGGGCTCCCATCGGGACACAGGACCACCGTCGCACGGAACATCATAGCCGGATTCGTGGGCATGCCGCTCGGGCTTCAGCTCGGGTGGTTCGTTGGTGGGAACTTCCCTGAGCCGTTCGGAGCGCTCGCAGCGGTCGTCATGTGGGGTGGCATCGTAGGACTTGCGTTCGGTCTGGCCCCTCCTTATTCAAGGGGACGTGTAAGGTCGACCCTGGCGGGAGCTGCTGGGATGCCGTTCTCGTTGATCGTGGTGATAGGATTGAGCATCATGATTGGTGGCGCACCGAACGCGGACCTCGCGTTCTCAGGAGGGTTCTCGTACATCTTCGCGGCCTGGGGTGGCTTCGTAGGTCTTTTCCTAGCTACAGCCTCGTTCCTCAACGACCGGGAGATCGAAGTAGCACGGCTCAAGTGGGATTCACGTAAGGAAACGGAGAAGAAGGCGTCCGAGATCAAGGAGAAGCCCGCTATCAGGAAAAAAGAGGCCCCTGAGCCCAAGGGCAAGAAGAAGGAATCCTTATCCCGTGACGAAGGGCCCAGCTCCGAGGACAAGGTCGAGAAGGCCGGTGGAACGAAGAAAGCGCCAAAGGACGAGGGAAAGAAGAGGAGCCGTAAGAGGCCAGAGAAGAAACGTGCGAAGAAGGGCTCCAAGGGGCGTAGTAAGAAAGGCAGCTGAGCGCTGCTGAAAGATGAATTGTCCTAGACTTACTCATCCGAGTTCATGTTGAGCGGAGACTCATCGTTCTCGAATTCCTTGTCGTTCGAATCCTTGACATTCCCATCACCGAGGTAATGGTTGATCTTCTTCTTCTCCTTCCAGATAGTCTTATGGGTCTCCAGGTCCGTGAACATCTCGGAGCTTTGTGAGTTCATTCAGGTCCCCTAAAATTAACTGTATGTTCTAATCTATATAAGACTTTAGCATGGTTTATAAGATATTCGTCGAATTAAACAAGGATTGTTAAGTTCTAGCCCATCGGTAGCATAAAGAATACCGATTTCCGAAATGGACAGAGAATTGCCCTAGATTCGTTGAACAGGGGCGAACGCTCCGGACTCTTCCTATCCTTCGTCGAACTGGTCCAGTGTGCGCATTCCCCTTGCCAGTCGCTCACCTGCGATCCCCGGTCCTTCCAGGCCACGAATGGTCTCGAGCACATTCTTGACAAACCGGTCCTCGTCGCGTCCCATCTCGATGATGAGCCGGTGTTCTTTGGGGAGAGAGGTGAGCCGGCGCTGGATCTCTTCGGCCAGTTTCACGTCGACCGGACGGACACGCCATCCCCTTTCGAGAGAGGCGCGGTCAAGCGAAGCGGCGACATCCTCGACGATGATGATAGCGAGGTCCGGGGTCACGGCGAAGGGTACCACGGCTGTCTTCAACCATGATTTCAATCGTCGATATTCCTCGCTCTCGGCATCGTCCTCCTGCAATCGGGGGACGAGCGTCGCCGCGATAGTGTCCATGTACCCGGGCTTCACCGCCCAGCGTCCTGCTTTGATTGCCGGGGCGATAGAGCGCTCGGTGAGGAACGCCGCATCAGCGGACATGAGGAGGACCTCGGCCACGGGGGAGATGCGTAGGAACGGGTCTGCGGAATACCCGTGCGTGAGGGCTGTACCAGCGATACCTGCGGAGAAACGTGGGACCTTTACGAGGTCAACGCCCTCCTCCTCGAGGGCTGCGGATAGCTTGGCGGCGATGCGCGCTGCCGTCCCGACCACGGCCGATTCGACGGTGATGAACCGTCCCCAGATGATGTTGTCTTCCATGTTCTTTCACCCCTTCTTCTCATCGATTGGCATTGGTGCGTCGCAGTACGGACATGCGCTCCTTCCTGACGGTATGGGTGCTCCACAGGAGGAGCATTTCCCCCCGCTCCGCCGGAACATCGCCATCTCGACGAGTTCCTGCTCGCGCATGTACCCGCCAAGGACGCCCCCGAGAACACCGAGAACGCCAACATAAGTGACGATGATCACAAGGATGATGAAGCCGGCACTACGCACGAGGTCACCTATGATCGGGATGCCCTCAAGGATGCCGACGATCATCTCGGACAGGAAATATGCAGGAACGACCATGATGGCCGTCATGAGAAGACCGGTGACGAGACCGCCCCACACACCTTGAGCTGACAGGTAGCCTGCGGCGAAGCCGCCGATAAGGGGGGCGAGCTCCTCGACGAACGGTACGAACAGGACGACGAGGCATATCGCAACGCCGGCAAGAGCGCCGATCAGAACATCCGATGCACGCAAACAACCCACCTCAATCGAGGATGAAGCGACGACGCACGATCATCTGGACCACGGCCGTTCCGAAGATGACCACGAGTCCCACAGCGATGCTCGAGGCGACGCCCTGGACGCCGAACTCGGGATTCAGGATGGGCTCGGTGGCCTTCTGGGCCATGAACGCGATGGTCACCGTATACACCACCAGAGTGAAGTACCGTAGCAGCTTTCCGGTGTCGGGGAGCGCGTCGATGGACTTGCCCAGGAGCGTGAAGATGACGGCTGCCGAGAACCACACGACCGCGCCGGCCACGAATGCACCGGCGGCCTGCATGGGATCGTTCCCACCCCGCTCCATCTCGCTCAGTCCCTGCGTGATCGAGAAGAGGATGAGGATGATGGTGATCAGGTAGGTGATAAAAGAGATCCTCGCCTCGCGGTAGGCGTTGAAGACCTCGCCGAAGAAGTCCTCCACGAACCGTTCCATGTGGAATCCCTTGAGGACGAGATAGGTCCCAAGGACACCTGCGAGGATGCGCGAGCCCTCCCATCCGTAGATGAAGAAGACGAGCGCGGCCAGCCCCGGTACGCCAAGGAAGAGCGCGGAGAGGTTGGGATCGAGTGTGGCCTTCTTGATGAACTCGGCCGTCATATAGTAGAATCCCTCGAGGCGCTCGGACTGCTTGACCACCACGCGATCTACGGAGTCTATCTTCACTCTCGACTCCACCATCGGAGTGACACTCTCGTCCTCGGCACCGTCCGTCACAAGGATGACCGACTTGGCCTTGGTCTTTGCGAGGACGTTGTCGAGCTGAGCGGAGAGCTTCATGTCCGACGTTGTCCCCACTGAGACATCGCCGGTGATTGCCGCGATGAAGAACCGCGTGATGCCATCCTTACTCTGAGCGAGCTCCCGGTAGACACGAACGCCCTCGAAGAGTGTGTTTGCATCGGTATCGGTGGGATCGGCAAGGGCCAGCTTGACGGCGGCCTTGATCACGTCCTCCTCGCCCATCACAGGCCCGTCTATCTCTGCCTTTCGGCCGAGGTCGTCGTCCCGGTCGATGACTAGGATGAGCCGAACGTCCTCCTCTGCCCCCTCTGTAGTAGAAGCGGCCATCCGGATTGAAAGGTGCCAGGTGAAAGATATAAGTGTTGGCCTGCCCCGCTGCTGCCGGGATCCCTCATGAGCAATGACATGGATACGCTCGTGGAACGCATAGCCACCGAGTCCGAAATGACGGCTGACGAGGTGCGCGCAGCGATAGAGAAGAAGAAGAAGGCGCTTGCTGGGCTCGTGTCTGAGACCGGCGCCGCCCACATAGTCGCGAACGAGCTGGGTGTAAAGACCCTTGAGCGGACGCGGCCTGCGGTACGTTCCATCGGGGAGCTGTCCGAGAACATGCGCGAAGCGGACATCATCGGCCGAGTGGTCAGGGTGTTCCCGCCGCGTGAGTTCTCCCGCAAGGACGGGTCCCTCGGTCGTGTCGCCAACATCATCATCGGCGATGAGACGGGGACCATCCGGGTCTCCTTCTGGGACAAGGGCGTCGAGGTCATCGATCACCACGGTCTCGAGGCCGGCACACCGGTCAAGCTTGTCGGGGGATTCATCAAGCGGGATAACATGGACCGCATCGAGATGAGGTTCACAACGCGCTCCCGCATCGTCGTGGATCCCAAGAACGCGGAGATCCCGCCCCTCGAGAAGCTCGCTACCGGTAGTACCGGCGGGTCCGCTCCCGCTCAGCGCCTCCTGCTCAGGGATGCTGTCCCGGGTGACGTCGTGAGGATCAGGGCAACGGTGGTACAGCTCTTCGAGAACAATCCTCTTTACGAGGTGTGTCCATCCTGCGGGAAACGCATCAGGGCCGACGAGAAGGGGAAGTTCGTGTGCGCCGAGCACGGTGAACAGGAGCCTGCCTACAATATGGTAGTGTCCGCCACCGTGGATGACGGTACAAACTGTCTGCGTGCTGTGTTCTTCCGGGATAACGCTAGCGACTTCCTGGGCCTTTCCGTAGACGACGTTCGTTCCGAGGGCGAGAAGGCGGGCGACATGACCGCGGCAATTTCCCGTTCAGCGGGATCTCTCCTGGGGCGCGAGCTCCTGCTCGAGGGACGCGTCCGATTCAACGACATCAGCGACAGGAACGAGCTCATGGTCAACCGTGTCTCCCCTCCGAACGCCAAGGCCGAGGCCGAGGCGCTCGTCACTGAGCTTGAAGGGAGTACCGGCACGCCACCCTCTCCATCTTAATAATACTTGGGCGGGTGTAGTATATCATGGACCCTACGATAGAGGAGCTGCCGGGCATCGGACCCAAGACCGCAGAGAAGCTCCGCGAGGTCGGATACATCGACGTGCTCGCCATTGCTGCAGCTTCCAGTAATGAACTGATGGCCGCTGCTGATATGGGCGAGTCCCTGGCCATGAAGGTCATCGCCGCAGCACAACAGGTGCTGGACATTGGCTTCGAGACCGGTCTTGACGTCCTGGAGAAGCGTAAGAAGGTGGTCAAGGTCACCACCATGTCGACACAGGTGGACGAGCTCCTTGGCGGTGGGGTCCAGTCGCAGGCCATAACAGAGGTCCACGGCCCCTTCGGTTCGGGGAAGAGCCAGATCGCCTTCCAGATCGCCGTCAGTGCGCAGCTCCCTGTCGAGAAGGGTGGCTTGGACGGCCATGTCGCCTTCATCGACACCGAGAACACCTTCAGACCCGAGCGCATCATGGGCATCGCTGAAGCGCTGGGGCTCGATCCCGAGGAAGTGCTCGGTCGCATCCACATCGCACGCGCCTTCAACTCGGACCATCAGATGTTCATGGCCGACAAGGTCGAGGAGCTCATCAACAAGGACGAGATCCCCATCAAGATAATCATCGTGGACTCCCTCACGGCGCATTTCCGAGCGGAGTACGCTGGTCGAGGGAAACTGGCCGAGCGCCAGCAGAAGCTAAACCGCCTCCTCCACAACCTCCAGCGCATGGCCGATATACACAACCTCGTGGTGTTCGTCACCAACCAGGTGATGTCGAAACCCGATGTGTTCTTCGGACCGACCCTGGAGGCCATCGGAGGGAACATAGTGGGCCATGCGGCCACGTACAGGCTCTTCCTGCGACGAGGGAAGGGCGGAAAGCGCGTGGCACGGCTCATCGATTCACCGGACCTGCCCGAGGGTGAAGCGATCTACTCGCTCACTTCTGAGGGGGTCCGCGACTAGGGGTCGACAGGTGCTAGTTGGCCTCGTCGCAGACATCCACGGCAACCTTCACGCCCTGGAGGCAGTTCTGGCCGACCTGAAATGCGACGAGGTCTGGTGTCTTGGTGATATTGTAGGGTACGGCGCCTTCCCCGAGGAGGTCGTGGACCGGGTCCGGGATGAGGGCATAAGGTGTATCAAGGGGAACCATGACGATGCAGTGGTCAGGGGGGACTTCAAATGGTTCAATCCTCGTGCTGCATCTGCGGGGCGGTGGAGCAGAAGTCGGATCGGTGCCGAACGACGTACCTTCCTCGAACGGCTCCCGGAGACGCTGGAGCTCCATGGCGTAGCGCTCGTCCACGGATCGCCCATCGATCCGCTCCATGAGTACGTGGACCCGGGGTGCAAGGAGTCCAGACTCAAGAGATTTCTTGAGATGACGTCCACACGTGCTCTCATGGTGGCCCACACACATCAACAGTTCATACGGAACGTCGGTGGCGGGTTCGTGGCCAATCCCGGATCGGTGGGACAGCCCCGCGACGGTGATTGGCATGCTGCGTACGGGCTGCTCGACACCGAGTCATTGAAGTTACGGATGAAGAGGGTCCGATATGATGTGAAGGCGGCAGCACGCGCGATCCGTGACGCAGGATTGCCGAACGCTATCGCACTGAGGCTCTTTGAGGGTTGGTGAAGAAAGTTTATGGTCGGGGCCTTTCGACCCCGGACCGTGAACACAGACTATCTGGTGGCCAGTTTGATGTCCTTGGACATCACGGTCTTGCGACCGCTGTGCTGAGCGATCTGGAACGCACGCTTTGAGATGTCCGAAGCGAACTCCTCGAGGTTCTCGATCATGAAGTCGACAGCGTCGACGCTCACGCGCTTGGCACCGGCGTTCTTCATTAGCCGAGCGAGGGCGGCATGTGGAAGTTCTGTCATAGGTCTCACCTAGGGCTTCAGGGGAGGGTAACTATTATAATGCTATTGCCCGGCCGGGGTCGGAATGCCGTCCGCGCCCGCACATCTTTTTAAATATCGCCCTCCACTCCGGTCGCGGGACTATCCATGGGAAAGAAACTCCGTCTCTCTCGCATCAGTACCAATGGGCGATTCGTAACCGTACCTATGGACCACGGCGTGTCCATGGGCCCTATCAAAGGCATTGTCGATCCAATCTCAACCGTCTACTCGGTCGCCGAGGCGGGAGCCACGGCAGTGTTCCTCCACAAGGGGCTCGCTCGAATGCTGACGACTGCACCGTGCGGGCTCATTCTCCATCTTTCGGCATCAACATCGATGGCGTCCGATCCCAACGCGAAGGTACTTGTGGCTGGTGTCGAGGACGCTATTCGCCTTGGGGCCGATGCGGTCTCCATCCACGTCAACGTGGGAGCCCACACCGAGGAAGAGATGCTCGCGGACCTGGGGATAGTATCATCGACATGCGAGGAGTGGGGTCTGCCCTTAGTGGCAATGATGTACCCGCGGGGACCCGGGATCGACAATCCGTTCGATCCGGACCTCGTCGCCCATGCCGCCCGACTCGGCGCGGAACTGGGTGCTGACGTGATCAAGACATCGTACACAGGGGATACCGACTCGTTCGAGAAGGTCATCGAGGGCTGTCCCGTCCCGGTCATCATTGCAGGGGGTCCGCGGTGCGATACTCCTCGCGACACTCTCGAGATGGTCCGCGGAGCGCTCGACGCAGGTTCCCAGGGAGTCGCGTTCGGAAGGAACGTGTTCAGTTGTGAAGATCCCGGTACCATGGTGCGTGCCTTGCGTGCCATAATCGTCGACGATGTGAGCGTCGATGAGGGCCTGGAGGTCATGGGATGAAGGAGCTGTGGGCCCTTCTCCAGCCAGATGAAGCGTGGGTCAGGACTGTCCGCGAACTTGGTGTGACGACCTTTCTTGCCCTCGGTGAGGATGTGAAATGGGCGCTCGAGCACCGTGAAGCCCTTGGCATCACCGTTGCCGCACCGGACCCCGAGGCTGACCTGATCGTTACCACGGACCCTGCCAAGGCGGCCGGTGGCGTGCTCTATGTCAAGCTCTCAAGTGCTGAAGAACTTAAGATGCTGGAGAGCTGTGAGGCGTCCACGGTAATCGTCGAGGCATCCGACTGGCGGATCATCCCGCTCGAGAACATCATAGCATCCTCTCTCCGCGTGCTGGGGGTCGTCTCCGATGTCGAGGAGGCCAGGCTGTTCGCCACCATCCTTGAGAAGGGTGTGGACGGGCTCGTGGTCCGTGACGATATCGAGGCCGTGCGTGATATGCTGAGCGAGCAGGCACGCCACATCGAGCTCGAGCCCGTGGAGATCTCCGAAGTGAGAGAGATCGGGGAGGGTGACCGTGTGTGCATCGATACCTGCTCCATCCTTGAGCCGGGCGAGGGCGCTCTCGTTGGGAACCAGGGTGCATGCCTCTTCCTCGTGCACGCCGAGAACGTCGAGAATCCCTATATCGCTACAAGACCGTTCAGGGTGAACGCGGGACCGGTCCATGAGTACGTTCTTGTGGGCGACCGTACGCGCTACCTCTCCGAGCTCGAAGCCGGTGAGCCGCTCTTGGTCGTCAGGACCGACGGGGCCACTCGCATCGTCACCGTGGGCCGGGCCAAGATCGAGCGTCGCCCTTTGGTCCTTGTCGTGGCCAAGATGGGTGATATCCCCGCAAAGACGGTACTCCAGAACGCCGAGACCGTAAGGCTCGTGCGGCCTGACGGGAGTCTTGTGCCCGTGACCGAGCTCAAGGCAGGTGACGAGGTACTTGCCTATCGCGAGGCCCCTAAGGGGCGTCACTTCGGTATGGCCGTCGAAGAGACCATCGTGGAGAGATGAAATGGACGCGGTCGTGCGACCGGGTGAGGTCACAGGGAGCGTCCGGGCCCCTCCGTCGAAGAGCATCAGCCATCGTGCCCTACTACGAGCCCTTCTTGCTCATGGCCGTTCGACCATCCAGAACTTGAGCCGATGTGCGGACGTCGTTGCCACACTAGAGGCCTGCCGTACCTTCGGAGCAGAGGTCGGAGAGGACCCTGAGCTGATAACGCTGCACGGGTGCGGACCCGAACTGACCGTCCCTGATGGGGCGATCGACTGCGCGAACTCGGGAACGACACTGCGCTTCTTCACCGTGGCAGGATGCCTGGCTCCGGGAGCTGTCCGGCTCACAGGGGACAGTTCCTTGACGCAGCGGCCGATGGAGCCGTTGCTCGCAGCGCTCAGGGGATTGGGTGCCGACGCACGCAGGGACGCCGACGGCAGCGTCACCGTCCGAGGGCCCTTGAAGCCCGGCTCGACCATATTGGACGCCTCGGCGAGCTCCCAGTACCTCTCGGCGATGCTCCTGGTGCTCCCCGTGCTCGAAGGGGACTGGCGGATCGATCTTGCAGGGCCCCTGGCATCCCGCGGGTACGTCGACCTCACGCTCGAGGCCCTTGACGATCCTTCGTTTGCGCGGATTGATGAAGGTGGCGCTACGATCAATGGTGGGATCAAGTACCCGTCAATCGAGCGGACCATCGAGGGCGACTGGTCCGCCGCTGCCTTCCCCGTGGCCGCTGGACTCCTGGGTGGCGAAGTCCGGGTCCAAGGCCTTGTGAAGTCCTCCCGTCAACCGGACCGGGCCCTGTTGGGACTCATCGACCTCTTGGACGGCGAGGTATCATGGGAAGGGGACACACTCATCGCACGGAGATCCGAGCTCAATGGGACCGAGCTCGACGTGTCCGACACGCCGGACCTATTCCCCGCTCTCCTCCTGCTCGCAGCACGCGCCCGGGGTACGACCACCATTACCGGGACCGCCCGACTGCGGTACAAGGAGTCTGACCGGGTCTCCACCTGCACAGACGTGCTCAGGGCCATGGGGGCCGATATAGCCGTCGGTGATGACCGGGTGGTCGTACGGGGAGTGCCCTCACTCCGTGGTGCCGAGGTCACCTCGCATGGGGACCACCGTGTCGCCATGATGGCCGTCACGGCAGGGCTCGGTGCGACAAATGCCACGATGATCCAGGGCATGGACTGCTTGGATGTGTCATGGCCGGGATTCCTTGAGGCCGTGAAGGGGCTTGGGGGACTGGTGAGGACTACCGCTCCTCTTCCCTGAACATCTTTCGCCGCGGAAGCTCTAGCTCCCTGTCGAGCTCGTTAGCGATCTCCTGCATGTTCTCGAACATACGTTGGACATCATGCTGGAGCTCCATGAGCGTGCGCTGGAGGTTGTTCCTCCTGAGCAGGTACCGGCTCTTCTTCCGCTCGACGATGCCGCTCTGGAGAAGGTGGTTGAGGTGATGGACGATGCTCGTCCGTGAGAGCCCGAACTCCTCCACGAGCTCTGAACTGGTCACGCCCGTGCCGTCCTGAGTGGTGATGATCACACGCTTGAAGACCCGCATGCAGGTCTTGTCCTTGTCCTTGGGTCCGCACAGGCCGAGCGCCTCGCACATCCATTCGAGGTCCTCATCGATGCTAGGTTCGATCGGCAACCGCTTGCGATAGATGACGATGCGTTCTTCCAGTGTGGACACCTGCTTCGTTTCTTAGTGTATACTTAGGTGCAACTTATATAAAAGTTTTTTTATCAGCAATGTTTGTTAACAGTTTTTAGTTAATCTAT
>JASMDC010000038.1:25961-35300 GCA_030753015.1 Candidatus Undinarchaeales archaeon
TGCCAAATCCCTTAGAAAGGTTTAAATATTGGATTGAACTAATAAGGGTATGTTGGGTAAACAAAGTTTGTTAACAAGGTGCTAAACATGGTGTGGTATTGCGACCCATTCAAGGACATGCGAAGGATGCAAGGGGATATGGATCGGATCTTCAGAGGCACCCTGCTTCTTCCCGAGGTATCCGGCAGGGATGGTGGACACGTCTCCGCGGGTGAGCGGTTCCGGAATCCTTTGGCATCCCTCCGCGAGACCGAAGAGGGCTTCGAGGTGACGGCCGAGATCCCGGGCGCCTCGAAGGGGGAGATCGACCTACAGGTCAATCCCGACTCCCTCGTCATCAAGACCGAAAAGAAGGAAGAGAAAGAGGAAACGAGCGATGAGAGGACGTCACGGAACATCTCGCACCGGGGCTTTTACAAGGCCATCGGCTTCCCTGTTTCGATCGATCCCGAGAAGGCCACGGCCTCGTACGAGAACGGTGTTCTCAAGGTCACTGTGCCTCGGCTCGCCGAGTCCAGGGGGCGCAAGCTTCTCATCGAATGAGAGCCGCCCTCTTTTCATCATACCTTATGATTGACCATGACCGAATATACTGCCTTCCCTACCTGGAGCGGGACCACTGCCACTCCTTTTAATGTGTCCCGCTCCCCCCTTTTTTTCCCGATATTTCCGTGGGAGAAGGGGCCCGGCGCCAGGCAAACGCTTAAGTATTTGGCTCGCATCCCGGCACGTTCTCGGTGAACCCGATGCCAATCAAAAAGGAACTATTGGAAATCCTCGTCTGTCCGCTCTGTAAGAACAAAGTGAAGATTGTCGGGGCAGATAAGCTCATCTGCACGAACGATGAGTGTGGAACGATCTATCCGATAGAGGACGGCATCCCTAACATGCTACCGCCTGACCTTCGGTAGGAAGGGCATAGTGCCGGGGTGGCAGAGCGGCTAAATGCGCGGGTCTTGAAAACCCGTGGACGCGAGTCCTCCTGGGTTCAAAGTGCTGCGGGGAATACCCCCGTTGTATGAAAGTCCCAGCCCCGGCGCCTCACCCTTTTCGGGTCATCGGGTGAATTGGAGGTACTGACATGGACATCCACGAAACCGTTCTCAAGGCCCGACCGGTCGATCTTGACCTCGGTCCGAACTCAGTCCTGCTCAATGCAAAGGACGCCAAAGCCATGGGCATACGGGCCCGTGGTCGTGTCCGTATCAGCGGGGGTGGGACCATCACGACAGCGACCGCCTTCATCACCGGCACACTGGTGAGATCTGGTGAGGTAGGCATCCTCCCCGACATCGGCCGAATGCTGAACGTGAAGGGGCGTACGGAGCTGGCACTTGAACCCGTCGGGCTTCCCGAGTCGACCCTCCTCATCAGAAGGAAGGTCCTCGGCGAAAAGCTCGATAAGAGCGAGATCGCGAGCATCGTCAACGATGTTGTCGAGCGCAAGCTCACGGACATCGAGCTCTCCGCGTTCGTATCGGGCCTCTCTTCTCATGGCATGGACATGGAGGAGGTCGCAAACCTCACCATGTCGATGGTGAATACCGGAAAGCGCATCGAGCTCAACATTGGACGCGTGTTCGACAAGCACTCCATCGGTGGCGTTCCCGGCGATAAGACGACCCTCCTCGTTGTCCCCATCGTCGCGGCCGCCAACCTCGTCATCCCCAAGACGTCATCGCGCGCCATCACAAGTGCTGCCGGCACGGCGGACGTCATGGAGGTGCTCGCGCCCATCGAGTTCGGGGCAGACCAGATCGAGGAGATCATCAAGAAGGCCGGGGGCTGCCTCGTGTGGGGGGGCACCATGGACCTCCTTCCCGCCGATTCTATGCTCATCGAGATCGAGCGACCCTTGTCCTTGGACCCAGAGTGCCTCGTGCTCGCATCGGTCCTGGGGAAGAAGAAGGCCGCAGGAAGCAATTACGTGGTCATCGATATCCCCGTAGGGAACGGTTGCAAGGTGACGAACGATGACGATGCACGTAATCTCGGCATCAAGTTCATCGAGCTCGGACAGCGCCTGGGCATGCAGGTGGAATGCGCCATCACGTTCGGTGGGCAGCCCGTCGGGCGTGCCGTTGGGCCCGCGCTCGAGGCGCGAGAGGCCCTGGAGGCGCTCAACGGTAAATACCGCGGGAGCTTCACGGAGAAGGCGACCTCGCTCGCAGGCATCCTCCTTGAGCTCGGAGGCGCTGCTGCTCACGGTAAGGGGAAAGCGCGTGCTGAGGAGCTCCTCGAGTCAGGCCAGGCCCTGAAGAAGTTCAAGCAGATAATCAAGCTACAGGGCGGTAATCCCGACATCAAGCCCGAGGACATCGAGCTGGGTAAGTTCAAACAGACCGTGAACGCTTCACACGAGGGCTACGTCACCTCGCTCAACAATGCCGTCATCAACCGGACCACGCGGTTGGCCGGTGCTCCAAGGGACAAGAAGGCAGGTATGTATCTCCATGCCAAGAAAGGGCATCGGGTCGAGATGGGAGCACCCCTCTTCACCATCTACTCGTCCAGCGAGTCCAACCTCGACCGCGCCGTGAAGTATTCCACTGGCGCCCATCCGCTCAGGGTCGAGGGCATGGTGCTCCAGCGAGTGAATACCGGCTAGTTCACCGGATATTACAGTCAATCGGTAGGGTAACGGTCCCTGAGCGACCTCTCATTACTCTGTAGGGGGCCTGAGAATGTGCAAGGGGAGCTGCGACGTACGAGGTCCTACAATCCACCTTTTGTACCGAGCACTACAACAAATGGATGAACGTGGGTCGTGTGTATGTCGGAGCAGAGCTCCGTATCGTCTGGAGGAGTACCCTCTTGAAGGTGGAATCCCCGGATCCGGGTCTCAAGGGAGATGTCCTCCTCGGGCAGATGGTCCGTGAGCTTATTATCGAGTATCTCTGCGAGGTCCAATCCTCGATGTTTCGTCAGGATCATGATGCTAAGACGGCCAAATAACTAGGCTTAAATATATTACAGATTTAATAATATTAGAGCTAATATAATTTAATTATATATATGAGACCCTATGATGGCCTATCAGAGATCTCTCTTCGAATTAGATCTCCGCGTCGTCCAGGGCCTTGGCGCAGTCACAGCCACCCCCGCGCTCCTCTGGGAGGCGGTCGATCACCCGTGAGAACACGCTCTTGAGGACCTCGATGTTCTTTTTCATGAGCTCTACTACCTCTGTCGTTCCAAGGGGGCTGTCCGCCATGCCTGCGGCCCAGTTCGTGACCAGGGCAAGGGATGAGTAGCACATGGACTTCTCCCTTGCGAGGACGACCTCGGGGACGTTTGTCATCCCGACTACATCGGCGCCTAGTACGCGGATAGCGTTGATCTCTGCTGGTGTCTCGTACCGCGGGCCCTCCATGCAGGCATAGGTCACCTCGGGGAACACCTCGCGGTTGGTCACGCTCTTCGCTTCCTCAAGGAGGAGCTTACCCATCTCGGGGCAGTAGGGCGTTGTCATGTCCACATGGAACACGCGGCCTTCGTCACCTTCGTAAAAGGTCGTGATTCGGTTCTTTGTAAAGTCCAAGAACTGATCGAGAATGGCCAGGGAGCCTGGGGGCATCTGATTGTGACAGGAACCTACGGCGGTGGTCGACATGATCCGTTCTACACCGAGCTTGTGGAGAGCGAAGATGTTGGCGCGGAAGTTGATACGGTGTGGCGGTATCGAGTGGCCGCTACCATGGCGCGGAAGGAACACGACATCGATCCCACCGATGGTACCGGTCCGGACCTCCTTGACACGGCCGAAAGGAGTGTCCACGTCCACGACCTTGGTCTTCTCCAACAGCGTGTACACCCCTGACCCGCCGATGATACCTATGTGACTCATGACCATCACCTATTCCCTTATAAGGGGTTCTTATCATTTAAATAAGCACGACCGCGACATGCACCCTTCATCGTATCGCTCGTCGTGGTCCTTTCTCCAGGGCGCCCTTCCCTGCGGGGATGACACGTTGAATGTCGTCCACGCCCAGTGCCTTCACCTTGTCCCGGTCCCCGTCACCGATACCTGCGTGGAACTTGGCGATGATATCGCGGGCCAACTGACCGGACTTCTTATGCCCGGGGACGATGACCACATGGCAGATGGTGTTCGCTATGACTGCCTCCACGGGGCCGCTCACGATCTCCCCATCATCGGTCATCCCGATGGCGAGCCTGAGGTCGGCGTTATGGAAGTAGTTCTTCTTCCCGTAGATCATGAAGCTTCCCTTGGTCAGGTACTCGCCTGCGGGTGCGCTCTTGGATACCTGGGAGCCCAGGACCCAGAACACGTCCAAGGTGGTGTATCCCATGCCCCAGGCCTTCGAGTAAGATGCGGTGGCTTGCGCGACCTGGTTGAGCACATCCTCAGATATCTCCTCGTCACCCTCCACTTTCACGGTCATGAATGGCGAGCCTGCCAGGTTGGAGTGGAACACGATGTCTTTGTCGGCAGTGTGCTTCTTGATGATGATCTCGTTGGTCGTGGCGTCCCGACCGCCGATGACGAGCCTACCGTCTGTCGCCTTGAACCACCTGAAGACCTCGTACCAGGCACGTTCTTTCTGGACCCGGAGGCGTACCGGTGCAGCGACCTCGATCTCAGCAGTGCGTGCGTCCTCCAGCTTTGAACGGGTGCGGGTGATGGCCTTCTCGGCCCCCTTGATCTTCTCACGTGACTTCTTTGCCCGCTTGTAGTAATGCTGTGCGTTCTCCACCGCGCTCTTGCTCAGATCGACGATCACGCGCACGGAATCACCGTCCCTGTCAAACGTTATAAGGGTTGCCGACCGTCCCGGGAGCATGCTCGTCCGGTTCGTCCGCGTTCCCCAGCAGGACACCGAGCGGGTACGCAGAGAGCTCGATACCAAGGGCCAGGTACTCCGCGGTGTCAGGTTCCTCCACAAGGACGACGATGTGCTCATCCCCGTGAACTGTGATGTACAGGGAATGGAGATGGTCGAGCGCGACGTCGAGGTCGTGCAGCGTCCGCGAAGCCTCTCTGAAGCGCTCGAGGGAGTCCTCACCGACGAGCAGATGGCTCAGCTCCGTACCTCGTTCGACGTGGTCGGCGACATAGCCGTCGTGGAGGTTCCCGAGGGGCTCGAGGACATGGAAGCGACCATCGGTGATGCCCTTCTCTCGGTCATCGGGGGCGTGCGCGTGGTATGTCGTAAGATGGGGCCGACGGCCGGTGAGTTCCGCGTGAGACCCGTGCGTGTCATCGCCGGTGAGCAGCGGACCACGACCGTATACCGTGAGCATGGGTGCAACTACGAGCTCGACCTTTCCCGCGTGTACTTCTCTCCGCGGCTCGCTACCGAGCGTGCACGCGTCGCCTCGCTCGTCCGTCCCGGTGAGACCGTTATGGGGATGTTCGCTGGCGTTGGCCCCTTCACCATCCTCACGGCCCGCGTCCAGCCCGCGGTCGAAAGGATCTGGTCAGTGGAGCTGAATCCCGAGGCGGTCACCTATATGAAACGCAATATCAAACGGAACCGGGTGACGGGGACCGTGCTCGCGGTCCAGGGGGACGTACGTGAGGTCGTCCCTGCATTGGGGCGGGCCGACCGTGTGTTCATGCCGTTGCCTAAGGGAGCTCATGCGTTCCTCGATGTCGCCATGGCGGCAGCTGCGGATGATGCCATCATCCACTTCTATCACTTCACCCCCGAGGATGTGCGGTTCGAGGAGGGGGCCGCGCTCATTCAGGCCGCAGCAGAAGAAGCAGATATGGGTGGTGAGGTCGTGTTCCAGCGCCAGGTCCGTTCCTTCTCTCCTGGTATCTGCCAGGTAGTCGTGGACTTCAGGGTGACCCGCAACGCTCCGTAGATATTTTTTTAAATGCTAGCACTTCTCCACACAGAATAGTAACGTGCGGGGGTGACAGAGCTGGCCAAATGTGATGGATTCAGGGTCCATTGGTTTAGTACCTGCGCGGGTTCGAAAACGATGCCGGTCAATCCCGGTACGTTCGGAAGTCCCGTCTCCCGCACCATAAAGGGCCTGTGGTCTAGCTGGTTATGACGCCGCCTTCACACGGCGGAGATCAGGCGTTCAAATCGCCTTGGGCCCATGAGGGAGGGGGTTGTGCCCCCTCCCTGACACCTTTCTATGAAGATCGTGCTCCGTCCGCCCACTGGGAAAGGGATAAAAATAATGCGCATCGGCCCCTATTGGAGGAATCATGATCGACCTCAAGCGGAAGGCACCGAAAGGTAGGGAGTTCGTGTTCAGGGCCAAGGACGGCCGTGAAGTGGGACGAGCGAGCACCCTCGCCCAGTTCCGTGAAATCCTCAGAGGCATCGACGAGGGGTGCCTTCTCAATCATGTGAATCCCGGAAGGAACGACTTCGCTGCCTGGCTCGAGGGAGCGTTCGACGAGCCTGACCTCGCTGCACGGATGCGTCGAATTCCACTGGACAGGGCGCCGAAGGTCGTACGGGCCCAGCTTCTACTCCTCTTTACTCGAAGTCACAGAACGGGATTATCCGTTCCATCCATCAAGCAAGCGGATAGGCCAAAGGCGTCACCTCCGCTTGTACGAGGTACGCGCGCGCCCGGCCTTGAGAAGCGCGTTGCGGAGCAAGCCCCCCGCGAAGTCAAGGGGCCCGCGTCCAAGATACCCGCTCCTGCTCGGCCAACGAAGGTTGGGAGTACAGCCCGAAAGGATGACGACGTCAAACGTATTCCTGTCCGGGACAAACCAAAGACACCTTCTCCTCGACGCAAGTTACCCCGGATTCGAGATGGTAAGGGGGGAACGAAACCGACCATATCTAGGGTTCCCACCCTTGAGGCGGCGATACGCGTGGCATCGTTCAGTTCGGGTTCGGGTGCCCTGATTCCAAGGCCCCCACCAGGAGGGCGACTCGATGGACTGCTCTGGGGGCTCGAGACCTATGCCCATCCCGCCGACGTGTTGGTAGACAAGCCAGGATTCATTGGATTCGTCCAGGTGTGCAGAGAGTACCTCTCCAATGCTGCAGGCGAACTCACTCCCGAGGCACGGGTCGCATTGCGTCATCTCGTGGATAACTTCCCCGATGATGCAGCAGTGGTGCATCGAGCACAGGACTTCGTTGAGACCGTTCGAGCGGTCCGGGGTCTCGTCGAGCGGACCCCTGTCGTTGGCACACCGACCTGATGTTCTCGGTCAGGCGCGACTGAAAGGGTAACCATGAACGTAGTGATCCCGGGGATCAAGCGTTACCTTCATGATGTCGACGCCATTGCACTCGAGACCGCCCGCAGTCGACACGGAACAGAGCGCGGCCTGGCCTGCGCGGGCATGGAATAAACCGGTCGTCGGTTCGTTACCGAATGGTATGAAAGTGACCTCGCTCAGCATCCCATCGGGCCCGTCGCCTGAATCGAGGAGCACCGTCGCCATGCCACGTTCGTCCGTTCGGTAGTACCTTGCAGAGACGCCCTGTCGACGTACCATGATGCGAGCGCCCGGTAGCGGGCTTTCATCGTCCGATGAGATGAGGATGACCTGGAGAGCGACGTGGCCTGGCATAGTGCTCTGGGTCACACCTGCAACATTTATTCGATAGAGGCTGCACTCAGTGCAGGATGTGAGGGGAACGCGCTCCGCGAACCCGCCATTCTCAAGGAACGGTAACGGACGATGGGAGAGCACCCACTCGGCTCCGAACTCCAGGATCATGCGAAATGCCATGTCCGGCTCCTGTGGTAGGCATTCGGTCTCGATGTCGGAGAACAGTGCTATCTCGCGGCACAAAGTCGGTGATAGAACGACGCCCGTGGGATTCTCAAGACGCTCGAGTTCGCGGACGACTGCAAGGTTCGTATTCCAGACCTCATCACTTTGTCCCATGTCGATGGGGAGGGATGCGAGCTGGGTGACCATGAGGAGGGCGAGCACTGCAAGTCCGGCCTTCGGCCCGTATCCCAGGTAGCGGGATATGTCCATGACAGCGATGACGGCGAGCGCGATGAGCGGCATGAGGACGGTCGCTACGAACTTCCATTCGAAGTATATCGGTGAGACGAGGAACACGACCAGTGGGACGATCGCCCATGAGCCGAGGAGCAGCTTGGTGCTCCGTCGTCCGGGGATGACGAGAAGCATGGCCAAAGATGCGAAAAGCACAGTAAATCCTGTGAAGTCATGGGCCGTGAGGAACGGATTGATGGACGCCTCGGAAGGATCGCGCCATTTGTCCTGGAACTGGATGAGGTAACGTGCGACCTCGATGGTCGTGTCAAGACCATTGTAGTAAAGGTAAGCGTTCCATAAAAGGAAGGAGAAGGCACCCCCCGCCATAATGATCCCTAGAAGGGCAAGACGTCGACGACCGTTCCCTGTTCTGGGTGCGTCAATGAGCACGAAGACCAGGAGCACGAGGTAGCATGGTACAAAGTTGAGCTTCGTGAACATCCCCACGGCGGACAGCACTGTACCGATGGCAAGATGGGGCATCGATCCTGCGCATGCCCTAAGATAACAGTAGATGACTGAGCTGTACAGGAAGCAGAGGATCATCGGATGCAGGATCGCCAGTGAGTACGAATAATAGGAGCTGTGGGTACCAAGGAGGAGCATGGAGATAAGGCCTGCGCGCTCCCCCGCAAGTTCTCGCACGAGGAGGCCGAAGGCCAAGAGCGCACCTATTGACGCGATTATTACCGCAAGGTGTCCTGCCGCGACCCAGTTCCCCGTGATCGTGTGGGCTGCGCCGATCAGCGCAAAGAACATTGGCGGATGGAGAATGAAGTTCTGACCGAAGATACGGGGACGGCCGTCCTCCATGATCGATCGGGCAACGAGCATGTCCCTGTACTGGTCATGGACCTTCGTCGCGTCGAAGGAAGTGATATCATTATCAGCTATCGGGGCGAGCATGCCGAAGTCCCACGTTGAGTAGGATAATATCCCGAAGAGAATGGCCACAGTCGTGGCAATGGCCATCATAGAGGGCTTATCGTCGGCAACACTGTTCGTCATGTCCGCAACTCCTTGAGTTTATAATAATAATAGTGGTGTTTACCCTTCCGTACTGCGGTAGGATGGGTAAATTTATTTAAAGCAACATCGCCATATTCAGACTGTATCATCAATATGTAGGAGGGTATATTTATGGGTCTATTCGATAAATTACGTGGAAAGAGTAGTGCACCACCGAAGCCTGGTGGTCCTCCTCCCGGTATGCCGCCTAAGCCCGGCATGGGTCCGCCGATGAAGCCCGGCATGGGTCCGCCGATGAAGCCCGGTATGGGTCCACCGATGAAGCCCGGCATGGGTCCGCCGATGAAGCCCGGTATGGGTCCACCGATGAAGCCCGGTATGGGCCCTCCCGGAATGCCGCC
>JASMDC010000039.1 GCA_030753015.1 Candidatus Undinarchaeales archaeon
CACGGCTCACCATCTTGCAGGAGCTCGCACTCGGCGATATCCTCGATGATGTCGACACATTCGCCCTGGGCACAGGCACCAGCGCCGTCGTTGCACGGCTCACCATCTTGCAGGAGCTCGCACTCGGCGATATCCTCGATGATGTCGACACATTCGCCCTGGGCACAGGCGCCAGCGCCGTTGTTGCACATTTCACCATCTACGAGGAGCTCGCACTCGCCGAGGGACGGCTCCGTCGTGGGTTCGGGCGTAGGTTCTAGCTCCTTGTATACGCAATAGCTGGCCTCGCAGTACTCGTCGGTGCTGCAGTCCTCATCGAGCTCGCACTCGGCGGTGTAACCATATTCAGAAAGGTCCTCCTCGCCGATGCTATCGTCAGTCAGAGGGATACAGAACTCCTCTTCGCAGTAGAAGCCCTCTCCACAGTCGTCGTCTGCCTGGCACTCAGCTTCGTACCCCTCGTCGATGTATTCATCACCGAGGTCATCGCCACCTACGTACTCGCAGATGCCGTCAAAGCACAGTTCGCCCTCGAGACAGTCCTCATCTACAACACATCCCAGCTCGCCGAACTCGTCGAAGACCTCACCGGACTCGTCGAAGTAGTCCCCGGCCTCATCCAGAAGATCTTCGGCCTCATCAGCGAACTCCTGCTCGAGCTCCTCGTCGATTAGCTCCTCGGCATCGTCGAATAGGTACTCGACATCGTCGTCGAGCTCGATGAAGTCGATGTCGTCGCCCTTGCACGAAGAGATGCAGATGTACTGCTCCTCAGGATCGTCGATGTCCCCACAGAGGGCGTCGCACTCTTCCTCGGGGATGAACTCTTCCTCAGGGAAGTCCTCGTCACCATAGCCGCTGCACACGCACTCGCCATCAAAGCACATGGGTGTGTCCATACCGATGGCCATGGGGCACTCGAGACCTCCGCAATCGTCATCCGCCTGGCACTTATCGAGCTCGGGCTCGGTAGGCCCGATGGGTCCGGTGGGCTTGTTGTTCTTCATCCACGCATCACGCTTGTGCTCAACGCACTTCCGGATGCAGATGTTCATCTTGGCAGCGCCTCCGCGCATCTCGCCAGCCATCTGGACGGCGGCCTTGGCGAGGTCCATGCCCTGCCGGAACTCCCTTGCACCCTCGCGAGCAGCGCCCGATGCTCCGAAGAGCGCAGGTCGGGGCTCGTCCCCGGGACCACCCTGGCCGGGGCGGTTGGCGAGAGCCCTCTCTCTAAGATCCCTGCACTTCGGCGTGCGGAACGCAGGCCTTGCAGGATTCAGGCATTCAGGAGGTATCTTCGGAGCAATACCTTCACGGGGCTGCTCCCTTGGCGGTTGCTCCTTGGGAGGCTGCTCCTTGGGAGGCCGCTCCTTGGGAGGTTGCTCCCCACCGTACTTACCGGCCTGGCCAGTGAACTTCCTGGCAGCGGTGTTAATGTCGATGTTGAGCTTGTTAGCACAGTCCATGGCACACTCGGCCCTGGCCAGCTGCATGTCGAACCGGTTACCAGGGCGCTCAAGGCGCTTGGCGATACCGGGAGGCGCGATGCACTTGGTCATGCACTTGGCCTTGTTCTTCTCGCCCTTGCACTTATCCTGGCACTTCTTCATGTGCTTGGGCGGGACCACGTGCTTGGCCACGGTCTTGATGCGACACTTCTCCATGCACTGCATGTGCTTGAAGGGACTGCGCTTGTACTCAGCGCACTCCTCTTGGCACCCGCCGAAGTTAAACTTGATCTTCGGGCGCTTTGCAGCGCACTTGTAGGTGTAGGCCATGGCCGCCTTCTTGCACCCTTCCTCGCACCTGGCGAAGCAGAGCTCAGGCTTGCACTCCTCGACCTTCTTACACTCGCGGGTGATCTCATCACCCTCGCGCGTCACCTTGCAGCGCTCGCGAGTGATGCACACGTCCTTGGTGTTTGCGCACTTGCGCTCACAGCCGTCGAAGCACTTGTTTGCGACCTTGAAGGCCTCGCCCTCACACTTGCGCTTGTTCTCGTGCTGCTGACCCTCCTCGAGGGACTCATCCTCGCACTTGTCGAGGCAGCCCTTCTTGTCGCGGGCGAACTTGCACTTTGCAGCACAGATGTTGTCGGTCAGACCGGGACGGAAGAACCGCTTGCCCAGGCACTTGGGGACGCACTGTTCCACACCCGTTTGACACTTTTCCTCGCTGGACTGCTGACAGAAGTTGTTGCAGTCATCGATCTTGGCCTCGCACTTATCGAGGAACTTCTCGGCCTCGGCCTCGCAGTTCTCGATGGATGCCTCGGCCTCCTCCTGGATGGCACCGCACTCGTCGAGGCATAGGCCATACTCGGCCTCGGAGGCCTCGGCGTCCTCGGTATCCTCAAGGATGAAATCACAGCTAGAGAGACACTCGTCGACGACAGCGCTCAGGTCCTGGTCTCCGACCTCGGCACAGCGGGCAAGGATGTCCGCGGCACCGTCCTCGCACTCAGCAGCATCCGCGGAGCACCGCTCCTCGCACCCGCCGATGAAGTCCAGGCACCGGTCGAACTCCTCGTCGCATCGGTCCTCGCACATCCCCATCCGGTCCTCGAAGCCCTCTGCGAGATTCTTGGCCTCAAAGGCTGCGGCAAAGAGCTTGCCCTTGGCAGCGTCCTTCTTAGCGTTCACGCGAGTGGCGGTCATGCACTTCGAAAGCTTATGCTTCGTCTTGGAAGCGATGATGCGGGCGCGGCGGTAGTCGACACCGTCAAACTCGCTTAGCACGTCGTCGGCCATGCCCTCGGCATCGGCGATGAGCGCTGCGCACTCGTCCGCGATGAAGCCGGCGGACTGCGCTTCCTCCATGAAGCCCTTGAAGTGTTCGAACTCCTTCATGATGCCGTTTGCGAACCGGTCCATGCCGGCCCGCTCCTCGTCCAGGAGCTCGTCGATCTTTTGCCGGGCAAGATCCTTGTCACCGGCGTAGAACTTCTTGATAGCGCCCCAGCGCGCGTTCTTGGCATCGTTATGGGCCTTGCGCAGTGTCTTGAGCGCGAGGTCGAGCTTGCCTGCGGCCTGGGCCTCATTGGCCTTGGCGATGATGGCCTCGGCGGCCTCGTACCTCTTGAGCGCATCCTCGATAGCTGCAATCTCCTCCTCGGTCTCGGCCGTGGCCTCAAGCTCTTCGAGCTGGGCTCCCAGGTCCATGAGGAAGGCTTCAGCCTCCTCGAGGGCCTCTGCGAGCCTGGCATCGAGCTTGTCCTTGTTCTTGGCAAGGCGCTCTGCGGCCTTCTCCTTGAACTTTTCGCGCTTCTCGGCCCACTCATTCTTCATGGCCTTAGCGCTCTCAACGAGCTTGCGGCCAATGTCCTTGGCGGACATGGCGTCCACCCGAATGCCCTCGGTGAGGAGGAGCTGGGCGGCGATCTTGCTCACCATCTCGGGCTTGCCGACCACCTTGACCTCCTTTATGCCCTTCTCGATGATGAAGGCAACGAGGTCCGGGATCTGGCTCTCGTCCTTGATGATCTTGGCCGCAGCCTTCTCAGGCATGGCCGGTAGCGCGATGACGTTCTTGAAGTCGACACCGGGAGCGAGCACGAGGAGGCGGGTGACACCCTCTTTGATGAGCTCGTCAACGACCTTCTCTTCGACTTTCTTGGTTACTTCCTCGGTGTCCTCGCCCGAGATGAGCTCAACCTCTATATTAAGGGCCTTGAGCTCCTCGGTGACATTGGCATCGAACGCTTTACCGATGAGGTAGACCTTGGCCACACCCAGATCGGTGAGGGCCGATGCAACCTCGGCGGCGAGCACATCGTTGCCCGTGAGCAGAACAGGAAGATAGTCCTTGGCTGCCAGTGACTTGGCCACTGCCAGGAGCTCGACCTCGTTCCCCTCGTTGTTACCTAGAACGTCGCTGACCACAACGGCCTCATCGACGCCCTCGCTGAAGAAGTATTTAGCGATCTCGGCGGACGTACCGTACCGGGTTGCACCCCACAGGCGGGTAACTTCGAATCCGTCTGTCACAAGTTCTTCCTCGATGGCTGCCGAGATTACGGCCTCACCACCAATGAGGATGATCTCGTCAGGCTTCTCTTCGTCAAGGAAGGCCTTGATATCATCAGAAAGGGCTTCCTTTTCCGTGAGGAGTATGCTCAAACCCATATACTCTGCTGCTGCACCCGATACGATCGCATCGGGATAGTTCGCGTCCGTCGCAATGATGACGCCCGGAAGCGCCCCATCGGCTGATTCTCCACCCAGGTCCTCTGCAAGTCCTACAGACAGCAGCAGTACCAAAGATAACAATAGTGCCTTCGCCTTCACCTTCAACATAGTATCACAGTCCGTCTTCCAGATAAGGTGTGAACGATTTAAAACGTTTTCTGTGAACGATTGAAACGATCGTTGATGCGATTATCGTAGGCATTATAATTACGAGCTATATCGTTAAAGAACGTTTCCCTATGTTTTTTAGGCGTTATACCATAATAATTGCAGGTTCTAGTGGAATTCCGCCATGTGTTGCGCCCTATAGAAGCTAAGTGCGCTTTAATTAATGCATATACCATTATTGTGTGAGATTCTTCCAGTATACGGTCATTCTCGTTATGAGATACATTCTTTGTCGTGCGTCATCGTCGAAAAAAGAGTCTTCGAGTCTTCCTTACCTCGAAAATGGACCGCTCGCACACCTACTGTGTGAGCTTGATCCTGTTCACGCGACCCATCCCTTCTTTTACCAGGATGCCCCGTGCCTCCATGTGGTTCAGGAGCTTGCTCAGCTTCGCCTTGGAGAATGACACCTCAAGGACCAGTATGTTCTGGTTGAGTTCCCCATCAGCCCCTAGCAACGCGTCGACGACCTCACGCTCGTCCCACTTCAGCTCGGCCTTGGGGTACGTCGTCACGCCGCTCCCCTCGGAAGTCGCTAAAGGATACAACCCCCGTCCGACAACAGCGACGAGGATACCTAGGACCGAACCGATCGCGAGGAACATCGCCCCTTGCCCCATGCTCAGGGAAGGTACTTCACGCTCGACTACCATGACTGTGGGCACCGGCCTCTCAATGATGGTCTCGATGCGCTGTGGTGCTTGGAACTTCACGAAGATATCAAAGCTCCGCTCAATGAGGTTGCTCCTCGACCACTCGAGGATGAGACGTCGACCGTCAGTTGATACGAGGGCCTGAGGGACCATGACTGGCTCCGACTCGTCGAGCTCGTCTGTCTGCACCATGAGGAAGTGACCCTCAGGTAAGTGGAGTCGGACATTGAGCTCATCAAGTTCTCTAGGAAGGGAGAGGCGACCGGAGAAAAGTGACGAGGTGTTGTAGCGCTCGATGAGGCCCTTGACCCTGAAGGACGCTGAAAATGACAGGGTTACGTTCGGTGCAAGGGCCGGACTGAATGACACCACCAACACCTTGTCCGAGGTCCTGTTCATGGTGAGCGTGACACTACCATCACCCTCCACTGAAACGTCGAAAGCTTTTGCCGGGATGCGTGTAAAGACGTCCAGTAACGGCTCCTCACCGACGTTCGTGAGCGTGTAGGTGAGAATCTCGGCCGCGACACCATCATCTGAAAGATCATAATCAACGGAAAGGCTCTGCACGGAGACGTCGGCGGATCCCACGAGCAATAGGAGCGTGAGCAGGAGCGCGGCCTTCCGCAATCGCATTGAACCGGTCTTGTGAGGAACGATACATAAATGTATCGTCGGTCCGAGTGAGGGAGAAGAACACCGTGCGCACCTCGGACGATTTAAATAACTGACACGAGGGATTGAACTGTCCGACCCAGAGCCTGACGAGTGGATACAATGACATCCTTCGACCTGACCGCCTCCTTCTCACCGGCTGGCGACCAACCCAGGGCGATCGACAAGCTGGTCGAAGGTTTCTCTCACCACAAGCACCAGACGCTTCTCGGTGTGACCGGTTCGGGAAAGACCTTCACCATGGCCAATGTCATCAAGCGCTTGAACGTACCGACATTGGTCGTCTCTCACAACAAGACGCTCGCAGCCCAGCTCTATGGCGAGTTCCGCACGTTCTTCCCTCATGACCGAGTCGGCTATTTCGTCTCGTACTACGATTACTATCGACCAGAGAGCTATCTTCCCAAGACTGATACCTACATCGAAAAGGAGTCTGACGTGAATCCGCAGATCGAGCGGCTGCGGCTCCAGGCCGCCACCCACCTGATGTCCGGTTCCAACGTGGTCATCGTGGCGACGGTCTCGTGCATCTTCGGGTTCGGCTCGCCGGCCGAGTTTCGTAAGCAAAGCGTTGTCGTTCGGCAGAGCGGTCAGTTCCCACGTCGCGAGCTCTTGGGCTCTCTCGTCCACGTTCAGTACGAGCGCAACGATATGGACCTCGGACCTGGGACCTTTCGCGCTCGGGGCGATGTCATCGATGTGTTCCCACCCTACGCCGATGAGGTGATCCGTATTGAGCTCTTCGGCGACGATGTGGAACGCATCGGTCGGTTGCACCCCGTGACCGGCACCCGGCTCGGCGATCTCGATGTCGTCACAATCTTCCCAGCTAAGCCCTTCGCTATTGACGATAGTTCGCTCACCCGTGCCATCGGGAGCATCCGCACGGAGCTAGATGCTCATCTCCCGGAGCTCGGGCCATTGGAGACGCATCGCCTTAGAACAAGGACGAAGTACGACCTTGAGATGCTCGAAGAGATGGGGTATTGTACTGGTATCGAGAACTACTCGCGACATTTCGATGGACGGGCATCGGGTGAACCGCCCTACACCATGGTCGACTACTTCCCCGACGGATTCCTTACCATCGTGGACGAGTCGCATGTGACCCTGCCCCAGTTGCGGGGGATGGTAAAGGGCGACCGTTCGCGCAAGAAGAACCTGATCGACCATGGTTTCCGCCTACTGTCGGCCTACGACAACCGACCGCTCACCTTCGAGGAGTTCATGGAGAGGACGAGCAAGGTGCTCTTCGTATCAGCTACTCCTGCGTCCTTCGAGCTGCAAGGCTGCGGACAGGTCGTTGAACAGATCATCCGGCCCACAGGGCTTGTGGACCCTGATGTCGTCGTCCGTCCGATCGAGGGCCAGGTGGACGACCTCATGGAAGAGATCAGACGCACGACCGCTGCGGATCACCGCACGTTGGTCACCACGCTCACCAAGCGCATGGCCGAGGATCTCACGTCGTTCCTTTCCGATGCTGGCCACCGCGTTCGATACATCCACGCCGAAGTGGACACCCTTGAGCGCACCGAAATCATCCGCGACCTCAGGCTCGGCACGTTCGACGTCCTTGTGGGTATCAACCTCCTGCGCGAGGGGCTGGACCTGCCCGAGGTCGGGCTCGTGGCCATCCTCGACGCTGACAAGGCGGGCTACCTGCGTACGGATACGGCGCTCATCCAGACCATCGGTCGCGCTTCCCGCAATGCTGAGAGCAGGGTCATCATGTACGCGGACAAGGTCACAGAAGCTATGGACAGGGCCATCAGCGAGACCGAGCGTCGTCGCGACCTCCAGACCGAGTTCAACCGGGAGCACGGCATCACCCCCACAACAGTGGTCAAGGCCGTAGCTGAGGGGCTCGGGGAGGGTGACAAGCGACGTAAGCGCCGGCGCCACGCCCGATCGTCCGAGCTTGGTAGAGCTGATCACGAGCTCGAGGCGGAGCTGGAGGCCAAAATGCGCAAGGCCGCTGAAGAGCTCGACTTCGAACGTGCCATCGAGTTGCGGGACCGTCTCAGGGAAGTGCGCGGTGAAGTGCCCATGAGGCCACGTACCTGATCTGCTACACCCTCGGCTTGTTGCAGTGAGGGCATACTGCCAGGCTCGCATGTATCTGTTGTCCACAGTGCGGGCAGGGGACGGTCGCAGCCACTACATCGGTAGGTGCGGGGCCGGACGGGATGAAATCCTGTGCGGTCCTGCGTGTGTAGCCGAACTGCTGCTGGCGATAGTACTGTCCCGACTGCCCCCACCCCGGTGCCTGAGCCCATTGCTGTTGTTGTTGGGGGTACTGGTATGCGTGAGGTGCCTGTGCTGCAGGAGCTTGCGCAGGTGGGGCGGGTACCTGAACGGGTTCTGGCGCTGTTCCGGGAGGCGCGACCGGAGGTTGTGCTGGAGCCTGCGCGGGAGCGGGCGCCTGATAGGAGGGTGCCCCGGGCTGCTGATAGGGTGAGGCCGCTGCGGGAGGAGTCATGGCACCACCCGAGGGCACTGCGAAAATCTGGTCATCTGTGCGGCTCTTGGAGGCATCCACGGCGCTCTGGAGGTCCTTGGGGGACGGTTTCGCCGCGAGCTGGGGAGGCGTGATGGCGATAGGCGGTGCCTCGACTCGGAATTCATTTCTCGTGTCGGCGAACGCCTCTTCCGGGAAGAACGTGTCCTCGGGCGGTGGCCCACCACGCCGCATGAAGATGACGAGTATACCCACGAGCAGGATGAGCCCTGCAGCTCCAGCGAGTATCATCGTGTCATCGACGGGGATGCCAAGGCCCGGGATCACGAATCCCGTCGGGGTAGGTTCGGGCGTCGGCTCCGGTGTCGCCTCGGGCGTCGGTTCCGACGTTGGTTCGGGTGTCGCCTCGGGAGTGGGCTCCGGCGTCGGCGCCAGTTCGGCGTCGGTCTTCCACGCACCATTAACACATGCACCCCCTGTCGCGTTCCAACTGTCCGCGCCCTCGGTCCAGCAGCATCGGTCGTCATGCCAGCTCCCCTTCAGGCACTCGCATGCTTCCTGGGTAGCATTGGCCTTCGTGCAGCCGCTACAGTCGAACGTACACGTCCCACCACTGCAGGCCTGGCACTCGCCGCAGGCGTCCTCGGTCCATGAGCCGCCCTCGCACCGGCCAGCTGTCCCGCACCAGCCATCGTCCGGACCGCAGCATCGCTCCTCGGTCCACGCGCCGCCCTGGCAGGTAGTACAGAGGTGCTCGTCCGCTTGGGAGGTCCATGTCCCATCTGAGCAGTAACCCGTGGTCCCGCACCACGCCTCGTCGGGATCGTCACCACAGCACTGGCCCCCCTCCCACTTGAGGTCCTGGCAAGTGCAGCTCGTCTCATCGGTGTCAGGATCCGTGGCGACATCGTAGCAGGCGCCGTCGATGCAGCAGCCGGTCCGACACTGGTCGTTGGATGTGCATGGCCCGCAGTCACTACCGGCCTGGACAGGCTCCCAAGTCGAACAGGTCCACCCTGCGCACGCGTCGTACCCGCTCTTCCCGGGGAAGTCCTGGGATGTGCAGTTCCAGATCTCGCACAGGCCGTCGCCCCAGGTCGCGCACTCCCAGGTCGCGCAGCTCTCGTAACTGGTGAGGACGGTCACGCACTCCCAGTCCGTGCACACGCCCTTGGCCGATGCACGGCAAACGAACGACTTGCACCCCTCTCGCCCGCTCACTAGCGGAGGGATGGCGTTCTCTGTGCAGTCCCACAAACCGCACACGTCCTTTGTTGTGTCCGTGCACGCGTACCGTGTGCAGCTCTCCCGGTCGTTACCGGCAGGAATATCGATCGAGCTGCAGTCCCAAGAGATGCACAGTCCACGGTCCCATGCGGTGCATATGTTCTCGTCACAGCTCTGGTCGCTGATCACGGGATCTGTGGCGTTGCAGCTCCAACTCGAACACTGGCCGCCCTTGAAGTCGTTACAATTCCATACATCGCATGTCTCCTTCCCGCTACCTAATGGAGGGAGCATGATGTCGGAGCAGTCCCAATGAGCGCAGGTCTCCGACGAGCACGGGAGCACGCCAGAGAGAGGGCCGACGGGCAGGTCGTTGTCACCGAACTTTGCCAATCCGAACACGAGGACGACGATGCCCAGGACGGCCAAGAATCGTGCTCCTCTCACAAGTGATTGTTAGACGCAGATCGTTTATATAGGTACGGCCGGCCCGGCTGGTTAGCAAATTTAAAGATTCACGATGCCATATCAGTCGATGGAGGAAGAGCGATCCTGGACCTGGCGCGATCTCGAAGCGTTGATACTCGTCCTGGTGTTCACCGTACTGGTCTACCTCCTTTCCATGCATGTGCACACGGCGCTGGCCCTCTCAGCCATTTCCCATCTTTACATAATCACCGCAGCCATGCTCTACTTCTTCGCTCATCGGAACCCTTCAGTTGGCGAGACCTACGAGTCGTTCTTCCTCCTCTTCATCATAGAGGGACTGACGGGTGTCGCCCTGGTCGCTCTCGTGCTGTCCGGGCTCTACGGCGCGAGGTACGTGGTGATCTACGCCGTCCAGCTCGGCCTAATCCTTGCAGCATGCAGAGCATGGGACGACTTGGGCTCGCTGCGGCTCAGGTGGCCGCGGACGCTATCCTCGCTTGTCCTTGCGGTGGTCGGAGGTCTCCTGTTCGGTTCATTCATGGTAAGTGCTGGTGAGGGTATCATGGAGGACCACCTGAGCGCCCCCCTCTGGGGCCTGCTCCAGGCCATCGTGCTCGCACCGCTAACGGAGGAGCTCCTCTTCCGTGGCCTGATGTACACCAAGGTGCGACGTGAGTTCCCTATCATTGCGGCCTACGCGGTCTCGGGCGTCTTTGCGATCGTCCATCTCAAGCGTCGGCTCTCCGTCCCTGCCCTCTTTGGTATCTTCGCCTACGGTCTCGTGGCTACCATGGCCATGGACGACGCCGACTCCATCCTCCCGCCTGTCATCATGCATGCAACGGCCAATGCGGTCATCTATTCAGGGCTCATCGGTCTCGCGCTCGCCTGAGCCCAAGGATACCGGCCCGCCGCCCCCCCACAAGCTTTTTGAACCTGACCCTCCGAGCGTGGTCTGTGGAGGAACAGATTGTCATCCGAGGTGCTCGGGAGCACAACCTCGGGAACATCGATGTCACCTTACCACGCAACAAGCTCATCGTAGTCACGGGCCTCTCTGGCTCGGGCAAATCGACCCTGGCCTTCGACACCCTCTACGCTGAGGGTCAGCGACGGTACGTTGAGTCGCTCTCGGCATACGCCCGTCAGTTCCTCGGGTTGATGAGCAAACCGGACGTGGACTCGATCGACGGCCTCTCCCCCGCCATCTCCATCGAGCAGAAGACGGTCTCCCGCAACCCGCGAAGTACCGTGGGCACCATCACCGAGATCTACGACCACCTGCGTCTGCTGTTCGCCCGCATCGGTATCCCCCACTGCCCATCCTGCGGTGAGCCGATCCACCCGCAGACGCCCGAGATGATCGTCGACAGGCTTCTGCAGCACCCCGGTAAGGTGCTGGTCATGGCACCGGTCGTTCGTGGACGCAAGGGTACTTATGAACAGCTGTTCGAGGACCTGCGGCAGCGAGGGTTCGTTCGAGTCAAAGTGGACGGCGAGACGTACCCCCTCGACGACGTGCCCGCCCTGGAGCGCTATGTCATCCACCACATCGCTGTGATCGTGGACAGGCTGACGGTACCGAAGAAGAAGGCCGAGCAGGATGCGATGCGTGCACGGCTCCAGGAAGCGGTGGAAACGGCGCTCTCCCTCGTGAAGGACGCCGTCATTGTCGAGTTCGACGGAGAAGAGCACATCCTCTCGATCCGAATGGCGTGCCCCAAGTGTGACGTGAGCATCGGGGAGCTCCAGCCGCGGATGTTCAGTTTCAACAATCCTTACGGTGCCTGCCCTGAGTGTCACGGTCTCGGAATCCGCACGGAGTTAGATCCCGAACTCGTCGTGCCCGACCCCACCCTCACCCTGGAAGAGGGGGCGATCAAGCCCTGGACGACACAGTACTGGCGGATACAGTACCTCCGCGGTGTTGCCCGCCACTTCGACATCCCGATGGACACCCCATTCAATGAGCTTTCCGAGGAACATCGACACATCATCCTCCATGGGTCCCACGAGCGGATCCGGTTCGAGATGACCAGCAGGCGCGGGGACTCAGAGTACAAATTCGCTGGCAAGTATACAGGGATCGTTCCCGACCTCATCCGCCTCCACAGGGAGACGAAGTCCGAGCGACGGCGACGTGACATCGAGCGTTTCATGACCCAGCTCCCTTGCCAGAACTGCAAGGGCAAGCGTCTGCGCCCAGAGGTCATCGCCGTCACCGTCGGTGATCTCAACATCGACGAGGTGACCTCGCTCTCCATCGCACGATGTCAGCAGTTCTTCAAGGAGCTGAAGCTCAATAAGACCCACCGGCTCATCGCAAAGCAAGTGCTCAAAGAGATCGACAAACGCCTCGATTTCCTCATGAACGTCGGCCTCGAGTACCTTAGCCTCTCGCGATCGGCGGCCACACTCTCGGCGGGTGAGACTCAGCGCATCAGGTTGGCCACCCAGATAGGTGCGAACCTGGTCGGAGTTATGTACATCCTCGACGAGCCGAGCATCGGGCTCCACCAGCGCGACAACCGACGGCTCATCGATACGCTGCTCAAGCTGCGGGATCTGGGGAACACCCTCATCGTCGTGGAACATGACGAGGAGACCATCAGGACAGCTGACCACATCGTGGACATCGGCCCAGGTGCCGGCATCCACGGAGGGCACATCGTCGCCCAGGGCACCGTCACGGACATCAAGGGATGCGAGGATTCGATCACCGGGAAGTACCTTTCCGGCAAGAAGACCATCCCGATACCAGAGCAGCGTCGCGAGCCGTCAGGCGGGCTCACCGTGGTCGGAGCACGGGAGAACAACCTCAAGCACATCGACGTGCGCATCCCTCTGGGGGTGCTATGCCTTGTAACGGGCGTGTCGGGCTCGGGGAAGTCCACTCTCGTCAACCTCACGCTCAAGCGGGCGCTCAAGCAGCGCTTCTACCGCTCATCCGATAGGGCAGGAGCCCACGACCGCATTGATGGGATCGACCAGCTCGACAAGGTCATCGCCATCGACCAGAGCCCCATCGGCCGCACCCCGCGATCCAATCCCGCTACATACACTGGGCTGTTCACCCCCATCCGCGAACTCTTCGCCACCACTTCAGAGGCAAAGGTGCGCGGGTACAAGCCGGGGCGGTTCTCCTTCAACGTCAAGGCCGGCCAGTGTCATGCCTGTGTGGGTGCGGGGCTCATCTGCATCGAGATGAACTTTCTGCCGGACATCTACATCCCTTGCGAAGAGTGCAAGGGAACGCGTTACAACCGCGAGACGCTGCAGGTCACCTACAAGGAGAAGAGCATCGCTGATGTGTTGGACATGACCGTTGAGGAGGCATTGCGTTTCTTCGAGAACATCCCTAAGATCCGACGCAGGCTCCAGACCATCATGGACGTGGGCCTGGGCTATATCAAGCTCGGACAGTCAGCGACGACGCTCTCGGGCGGTGAGGCGCAGCGCGTGAAGCTCTCCTCCGAGCTGTCAAAGCGCGGAACTGGTCGTACGCTTTACATCCTCGACGAGCCCACAACAGGCCTCCACTTCGACGATGTGAAGAAGCTCCTGAAGGTGCTCGACCGCCTCGTTGAGAAGGGGAACTCGATTGTTGTCATCGAGCATAACCTGGACGTCATCAAGTGCGCGGACCGCATTATCGACCTGGGGCCCGAGGGCGGTGAGGCTGGCGGGACCGTTATAGCTGAGGGTACACCCGAACAGGTGGCCCGCAGCAGGAAGAGCTACACCGGCAAGTTCCTGCGAGGGATGCTCGGGTGAGGCCACCGGCGGTCGACGACCTTCCTCACCGACCAGGCGTGTACCTCTTCAAGAACGCCTCGGGCGACGTCATATACATCGGAAAGGCAAAGGATCTGCGCAAACGTGTGAGCTCATACTTCCAAAAGACCACGCTCCCCGAGCGGACACGGCAGCTCGTGGCCGAGGTCCGTGACGTGGAGGTTACTATCACAACATCTGAACTTGAGGCGCTGGTGCTGGAGGCTGAGCTCGTCCGCAAGCGCCGACCGAGGTATAATGCCGACCTGGCCATGGCGCAGCGCTACGCGTACATCCGCATCACGCGGGAGGAGTGGCCACGTGTAGTGAGGGCGTGGAAGGTGGAGAAGGGGGCTGGCGAGCACTACGGCCCCTACCCATCCGGCGCTAGCCGCAACCAGGTCCTGCGTATGTCCCGCAGGCTGTTCGGGCTGCGTTCCTGTAAGCGAATGCCGAACAAAGCCTGCCTGTACCTCCGCCTCGGTATGTGCTGTGCACCCTGCGAGGAACACGTTACCCGCCGTGACTACCTCCATCGTGTGAGCAAGGCCCGTCGACTCCTGAAGGGTGATGTCGATGGTCTCGCCCGCCAGTTGGAGCGGGAGATGAAGACATGTGTCAAGGAAATGCAGTACGAGCGGGCCGCCGAGTGCCGGGACAGGCTGCAAGCGCTGGAGCACATGGCACAATATCGGAAGGTCGCGGCCAGGACGGCCCAGGACGTGGACATCGTCGCGTTCGAGGTCTCCAAGGGTGTCTGTCGCGTGCTGATCATCGAACTGCGTCGGGGATTGGTGATGGACCGCCACAGGTTGGAGACGGAAGGTCTCGATACGGAGGGGCTCGTCTCACTCCTATGCCAACATTACACCCGCACCCCCGTACCCGACAAAGTCGTACTTTCCAGAACCCTCCCGAATCCCGGTCTTCTCCAGGACTACCTCGATAGGAAGCGTCCAGGGGCAGAGGTCGTGACGTCCGCCGAGGAGGATCAAGAGCTCACCGAACTTGCCCGCATGGCAGTGCGCAGCCTGACCGTCCGTGGTGCAGAGGCCGAGGAGACCGCCGTCATGAAGGACGTGAAGAGCGTACTGGGCCTCAGACGGCTTCCGCGTACCGCGGCGTGCGTCGATATATCCACGCACCACGGAACTGCCCCAGTGGGTTCGTGGGTGGTGTTCCGCGAGGGACGCCCCGCGAAGGACCTCTACCGGCGGTTCGCTATCCGAAAGGCCAGCGGCACGGATGATCCCGCCATGGTGGCCGAGGTCGTGCAGCGTCGGTTCACTGGATCGCTCGCTAGCGAAGAGCCGCCCGACCTCCTGCTCATCGATGGGGGTTCCACCCAGCTGGGCGCGGCCCGGCGTGTCCTAGATCGGCTTGGTCTCTCTCGGACGATCGACCTCGCCTCTCTGGCCAAGGAGGAGGAGCGCGTCCACCGTCCGCGGCGGGATCCGATGATCCTTGACCCCGGGACACCGGCGTTCAGGTTCTGCACATCGTTACGGGACGAGGCCCATCGGTTCGCCGTGGACTATCACCGGAATAAACGGTCGAAGAGCCTCGCCAGCAGTGTGCTTGACAGGATCAACGGTATCGGCAAGAAGCGAAAACAAGCGCTGTTGCAGGCGTTCGGCTCCCCAGCAGGTGTACTGGCCGCTGACGAGGCGGAGGTCGCCAGTGTTGTGGGGAAGGGCATGTCGCGTCGGGTCAGGCAGTACCTTCTGGACCGGGAGGACGATCGGGCGAGCCGGGAGTGATCCCGCCTGCATGGTCAGTACGAACCGCTGAAGTAGAGCGCAATGGCCACTGATGCTACGATGGCCAAGACAACGCTGGTCATCACCCACCACCGGACCCAGCGGTCCATTTCGAATCCGATCTCCACTCCACGCTCCCGGAGAAGGTCCTCGATCCGCCTGAGGTCCGTTGCCAATCCACCGATGCGATGCGTTCGGCCGTAGGTGTCCTTGAGCTCGAGCGCCAGATAGGCACGGTCTCGTTGCCCGCGTTTAGAAGCGAGCGTGAAATTCGCTTGATCGATCTCACGCACGTCCAGGTTGAGAGGTAGGTCCTCGTCGAACACGACACCCGGGACGACGAGCGAGTTACCATGGAATCTTATCGGTTCCGGTTCGGGATGCTCGATCCGTGCGAAGTACAACCGGGCAGCCACCCAGGAAAAGAGCGCGAACGCGACCAGCCAGCCTTCGCCAATCCAAGTATCATGGAAACTGTACTGCAGGAGCGCGAAAGGGACGACCGTCGACAACGAGAGCATACGTGATCGTGCTGATAGACGGAGCCCGGGTGTGAAGAGAGGCACCAGGGCAAGTTCGCCTTTAGTTCCGCCTTCACCCTCCATGAGCACACCAGGACACTACTCGTCCGGCGGTGGGGGCGGGATGAATCCCTCCTTCATAAGGAGAGCCGTTTGTTCCCGTGCCCGGCGGATGATGGACTCGGCATGCTCGTACAGTTCCTGGCGGGACACCTTATTTCGGGCGATCCCCTGCTCCATGGCCTTCATACCGACAGCGAGCGCCTCCCGAGGGAAGACCTCCCAGTCGGTCATATCGGGCACGATATGGTCATTGCTCAGGCCCCGGTCCTCGGCCGTCTTGGCGATTTCCAGAGCGGCAGCGATGCACATCTCGTCGGTGATGGTCGTCGCCCGCACATCCAGGGTACCACGGAATATGCCAGGGAAGCCCAGAGAGTTGTTGGCCTGGTTGGGGAAATCCGAGCGTCCGGTAGCGACGATGACCGCTCCTGCCTCCTTGGCCTCCCAAGGCCAGATCTCCGGGATCGGATTGGCGCACGTGAATACCACAGCATCCTCGTTCATGGCCGCGATCATCTCCTTCTTGATGATGCCGGGACCGGGCCGCGAGCTGGCGACCAGTACGTCGGTGTCGCGGATGCACTCGGCCATGTCACCTGTACGCCCTCCGCTGTTTGAGTTAAGGCACATGTCCCACTTGCCCTCGTACTCGGTGCCCTCGAACTCCGTCCGTCCGGGGTGTAGGACGCCCTTTGAGTCGCACATTATGATGTTCCGCTTGGTGATACCGGCTGCCACCAGCATCCGTGAGATGGCGATATTGGCCGCGCCCGCACCCACCATAGAGACTACAGTGTCCTCCATCTTTCTGCCCGTTAGCTTGAGTGCATTGATGACACCGGCGACGACGATGGTGGCCGTACCCTGCTGGTCGTCGTGCCAGATGGGGATCTCGGCCTCCTCCCGCAAGCGGTCGAGGATGTAGAAGCACTTGGGATTGGCGATGTCCTCCAGGTTGATCCCGCCGAACGATGGCTGAATGAGCTTGACCGTCTCGATGATCGCATCGGGATCCTTGGTGTCCAGGCAGATGGGTACCGCATCCACCCCTCCGAGGTATTTGAAGATGAGCGCCTTCCCCTCCATGACGGGCATGGCCGCCTCCGGTCCGATGTCGCCGAGACCGAGCACTCTAGTGCCGTCGGAGACAATAGCTATGGTGTTCCAGCGGTTGGTAAGCTCGTAGGAGAGGAGCGGATCCTCCTTGATCTGGAGGCAAGGTTCCGCGACACCCGGCGTGTACCAGATCCCGAAGTCGTTCAGGTCGCGGATGACGCACTTGGGCGTCATCTCAATCTTGCCTCGGTAGAACGGATGGTAGCGCTTGGCGTCCTGTGCCGGTTTGTAGGCCTTGGCCAGAAGCTCTTCCTTGGTCACCTTCTTCGTCCCGTCGCCTGCCATGATGCTCCCCTCAGATTACATTCCGCACCCTTAAATGTCTGCCCTAGGGGTGCGTCGCCCCCGGGCCAATCTTTTTAAGTATCCTCGGACCGTGCTCGAAAGGGACAGTACGATGTCAATCCAGATCTCATCCCGGACAAAGGCTATGCAGCCCTCAGCCACCCTGGCCTTCAACGACCGCATGATGGCCATGAGAAAGAAGGACCCTTCCACCATCAGTTTCGGCGTCGGTGAGCCCGACCTCCCTACGCCCGAGCATATCAAACAAGCAGCACGTAAAGCGATGGTGGAGAACAGGACCCGTTACACTTCGGCCGGCGGTATGGCCGAGCTGAAAGACGCGGTAAGCATGAAGTACAAGCGTGACAATGGTCTCGACTACGGTCCAGACCAGGTCATGGTGGCACCCGGTGCGAAACAGGTGATCGGTATGGCGCTGCTGTCCTTGTGCGATCCCGGGGACGAGGTGCTCGTCCCCTGCCCCTACTGGATATCCTTCATCGATCAGATACGGTTCGCGAGTGGTGAGCCGATCCCCGTCCCCACCCGCCAGGACGAGGGTTTTGTGCCTCATGCGGATGTCATCGCCGATCATGTCACTGAACGCACACGAGCGATCATCCTCAATACCCCCAACAATCCGACAGGTGCCGTGTACCCGCGGGCGGAACTCGAGCGGATCGCTGACGTGTGCGTAGAGAACGATATCGTCGTCATCGCCGACTCCCTCTACGAATCGCTGGTTTTCGGCGGTGCCGAGCACGTACCCATCGCATCACTGGGAGAGGAGATAAACGATCTGACGCTCACGGTCGCGGGTGTCTCGAAGTCATACTGCATGACGGGATGGCGTGTGGGATTCGGCGGCGGACCCGTCGATCTCATCAAGGCCCTCACCAAGATCAATGGACAACTGTCCACATGCGCAAACTCCATCGCACAGTGGGCAGCGCTGGAGGCACTCACCGGACCCCAGGAGCCGTTAAAGGTCATCGCAGATGAGTTCGCCGCCCGTCGTGACCTTGCGATCAAGCTCCTTGGAGAGGTCGATGGTATCTCCTTCGCCCCCCCCATGGGAGCGTTCTATATCTACATCAACTGCTCTGAGCTGTTCGGTCGGACCGCCGGCAACACGACCCTTAACAACGCCACGGACGTGTCCAACTACTTCATCGACGAGGCGCGGATTGGGCTCATCCCCTCCACGGTCTTTGGTGACACAGGCCACTTGCGCCTTGCCTACACGACGTCACAGGAGGATCTGGCAGAGGGCGTACAGCGTATGGACTCCGCAATCGCAAAGCTGAAATAGACCGTCGGTAGAAGGGAAAAAGACGCATGGACCCGATCGCCATCCTCACGGGAATCCTCATCGCCTCGTGGGACGTGTGCGTGGAGGCAAGCGTGTTCCTCCTATTCGGATTCCTTGCTGCAGGCATCATCTACGTGCTCATACCCCGCGACAAGGTCCTGCTCCACCTGGGCGAGTCGAGCCTGACATCGGTGTTGAAGGCGTCCCTGTTCGGCGTGCCGCTCCCCCTGTGCTCGTGCGGTGTCATCCCGGCCGTCGCCGAGCTGCGTAACAAGGGAGCGTCGAAGAGCGCGTCCCTGGCCTTCCTTATCTCGGTCCCTGAAACGGGCGTGGACTCCATCGCCCTATCCTGGACCCTCCTTGACCCCGTGCTGACGATCGCACGCCCGGTGGTCGCATTCGTCACGGCGACCATCACGGGGCTGGTCTCGAACGCGGTCGATCCAGAGGAGGTGCATGAGGTGAGCACGGACGAGACCTGCATCCACTGCGGCGATTGCCTTCTATGCAATCCTCACGACCATACGATTACTGAGAAGGTGCGCTCGGCCTTCGAGTACGGATTCGGAGAGCTCCTTGGCGACCTGGCGCCCTCCCTGGCAGTGGGCATCATCCTCGCCGGTGTCATCGCCTACCTCGTACCGGAAGACGTTCTGGGCGCCTATGTGGGAGGTGGATTCCACTCACTCGTCATCATGCTCCTTGTGGGCATACCGCTCTACATCTGTGCCACATCGTCCACCCCTGTCGTGGCCAGCCTCATCGCCAAGGGGATGAGCCCCGGAGCGGGCCTTGTGTTCCTCCTCGCTGGTCCGACAACGAACATGGCCACTCTCGCTGTAGTACGTTCGCGGTTCGGAACTCGCTCGGCGGTCATCTATCTGACGTCGATCGCCATTTGTTCGCTAGGAGCAGGAATGCTTGTTGACGGCTACTACACATCGGCAGGGCTCGATCCCCGGACCACGATCGGTAACGCGGGGGAGCTGTTCCCTCACAACGTGGAGGTGGGCGCAGCGATCGTGCTGATCATCCTCCTAGCACGGGGAGTGTACCTGCAATACACGAAGGGCCCCCCATGTGATGATGTGTGCTGTTCGACCGATGTCAAGCCCAATTGCACTCATGACACGGATGACGCAAACGAGCACCACCACGAGAAGGGCTCATGTGAACACGATCATGAGGAGAACGAGCACTGAAGCTCACGCCACTCAGTTCTAGTGTGGACGTATATTACTTTAGGACGTCATCGCACCACGCGATAAGTTCTCGCGCCAGTTCCTGGAACATCGGGTGCTCATAGGTCATGAAGTCGTTGTGCTTCCCATCGATTGTATGGAAGTGCTTTGCTACGGTGGCCATTTGGTAGAGTCTCTCTGACTGCTCGATAGGATGGAGCCGATTATCCTTCCCGTGTGCTACGAATAGCGGGCAATCGAGCCGGTCCACTCGCTCCAGAGCGTTGAACCTCATGATGGAACCTGCGATCTCGAAGGACACAGTTATCTCGTAGTTCTTTACCGGTCGCAACCGGTCGTCCACCACGTTCGCCGTGTCTGGATCGAGCGGGTAGCTCTCGAAGGGATTAGTGAAGGTCAGCTTACCGGTGAGTACGCGGTGGGCCCGCTCCTTCTCTATGCGCCGTTCCAGCTCGGCGAAAGCGTTACCAGGGAACGCGTACTTGTAGAACGCCTTCCCATCGAAGAATCCGTTGAGCACTGCTACGGCCTTCACGTCAGTTTCCTTGGACGCGACGTCCACGACGAGCCCGCCAGCCATCCCCCATCCGAGGATGCCGATGCGGTCAGGATCGATCGTTCCCTGCTCTCTGAGGAAAGCGAGCGCATGCTGGATGTCGTGAACCTGCTCCTCGAGGATGAGCCGTCCGCGTATGCCCTCGCTCTCACCGCAACCCCGGAAGTCGAAACCGAGAACGGCGTAGCCAGCCTGAGTGAGCGCCTGGGCGAAGAGCCTCGGGTAGATCGCGTTGAGACCCGTGTATCCCGAGTTCACGATGATGGCGGGAAGTCGTTCCGAACCGTTATGATCACTCGGCAAGTAAATGATCCCATTGAGCTTGACACCATCGCTGTAGAACGACACATCGATCTCGTTCATTGCTAGTGGCGTTCCTGGCGCCAGCAGGATCCCTTCGCCCATCGTCGATCACGCGGTACTGCTAGCAGTCCACTTTTTAAGCGTCTGCTTTGGGTAGGATGCCTGCGGGGTGTCGCCTCACGGCTACTTATCGAGCACGTCGTCCATGACCCCGAGGAGCTCCCCGATATCATCTGGCATGAGCGCGCCCATGTGACCGATGCGGAACGATTTATTCCTGAGGTCCCCATACCCATTGACAATGCGGTATCCACGGTCGATCATCTGTTTGACGAAGTCCAGGGTCACCATACCCTCGGGACGCCTGATCGCAGATACTGTCGGCGATTCATAACCAGGATCTGGAACCATCTCATACCCGCGACCGTTCGCCCAGCCCTTGACCATGTTCGCCATCCTGCGGTGCCGTGCGAAGCAGTTTTCCAGCCCCTCTACGTCAAGGATGTGGTTGAGCGAAATGTCCAACGCTCTCAGCGTGTGGATCGGCCCCGTCGTCGGTGTCTGATGCTTTGCCAGCATCTTCTTCCGCAGTTCGACCATGTCGAAGTAGTATCCACGGTTCTTCGTTCGCTCGGCCTTCTCGAACGCCTCGTCCGAGACCGCGGCAATAGCAAGGCCTGCCGGTAGAGCCAGCGCTTTCTGCGTTGAACCGAGACATACGTCGATCTTGAGCTTATCGACCTCTACCTTCAGCCCACCCAGTGCCGAGACCGCGTCCACGCACAACAGTGCACCTGTATCCTTGACAACTGGTGCGATCTCTTCCATCTTGTTCATTACACCGGCCGAAGTCTCGTTGGCTTCGATACAGACGATCCGATAGTCCTTCTTGTCGAGCCACTCCTTGACCTTATCAGCTCTGAATGCCGTACCATCAGGTATCTTGTACTTATCGACGTTCTTGCCAAGACCCTGACCTATCTGATGCCACCGGTTCCCGAAAGCACCACACGAGAGGACCAGTCCAGGCTCGTCCCCATCGAGGAGGTTCGACATACACGCTTCCATAGCGCCGGTCCCACTTGAGATGAAGGTGAGCACGTCGTTCTTAGTGTACATCAACCTCTTTGCCTGTTCCTCTACTGACTCCTGTAGCTCGGAGTACCACGCGTTCCTGTGTGTATCGTTTGGAAGCGCCAGCTCCTTGAGTAGGTAGTCCGGTACTATGACCGGTCCCGGTGTGAAGAGCTTGAGATTGCACGGTTCATGTCTTTCGTACTGCTTGAGCGCCATGTCGACTCGCCTCGTCCGCGCGGATGCAATCGCCACCTGTTTAAAAGGGTGTCGGTGAAAACGTGCCAGGGAGATACAGAGATATTTACTACTCTAAAATAGTAACATATTTAAGTGTGCGAAACTATAACATAGTCGATGCCCGGGGACGGTCTTGACGCCTACATGGACCGCGATCACTGCGCAGTCTATAATATGCTCGAGACCGACCGGGAGCTCGTTCACGATATCATCGAATACAGCCACGTCTACGATAGGGCCATCAAGGAGCACGAGCACATCGACCGTACCGACCTCACCCGGCGCATCAGGGACGAGTACGGTTGGGACCAGACCAAGGCCGAGTCCACACTGCATGACGTCCTCGACCTGGGTGCGCTTGACATGCTCGGACGACTCGATGGGGAGTCAGTGGTCGAACGGGCACGCTACACACAGTCCCTCCGCCCTCAGCTCGAGGATGCGTACAAGGACGCCGTGGCTTACCACGCGTCCAAGGGGCGACAGATACCCCAGGACATCACTGTGGGCATCCATATCGGCAATCCACGGGAGATGATCAACTTCGACGTGATGGCCTCTTACGATCCAGTGGACAACCGGGTGCGTATCAAGGAGAAGGATGCTCCGTTCAAGGGCGTGGAACCAAACCAGGACGCGCTCTTCAACTGGGACCGCTTCTCCAGGGATACGCTCTACCGGGCCTGCCTTGTACACGAGTTCGCCCACGTCAACAACGACCGTACCTACGATGTCAACGGCGAAAAGAACGACGTGCTCGACGAGGGGCTGGCGGTGTACACCACCCTCGAGTACTGCGCAGACATGGTCAAGGAGGGCCAAGAGGAGTTCGGCCTTTTCGCCAAGAACTATGTCACACGTTCGCTGGAACTCACCAAGAAGTACGCCCTCGGCACCCGCGTCGTGGCAGGGATCCTGGCCAGCGAGGGTAAGGAGGGTCTCGAGAAGGCATTCAAAGGTGACAGGAACCTCGAGGAGCTCGCGAAGGAGTACAGGCTCCTCGGTGAAAAAGTGCTCGCAGATCAACTTGCGAATATCGTCTAGAGCGAGGAGTCCCCATAACCGTGCTATGTTGACACAAACCTATGTTTTCCAGCCGACAAATGATTATAAACAATGGGGGATTACGAATTGGAGTTGAGCGCGTACATCCAGTGGTTGTACGCCCGCAAGCAAGAGCCACACTCCAAGGGACGCGGTCGGAGTCACGAGCCTAGAACGCTCACCCCCCCTAAAAAATGAGTAGGCCTGCCCTCGGGCGTACGAAACAAGGCTAAGGACAATCGGTGCGGTCACACCCCCAGGACAAGAAGGTCCATCTCCTCATACACACCTTTTTATTATTGGGTCACCCCCCGTGGATGTGGAAGAACGCTCCCGGGCCATTCGCTTCGCTATCGGGAAGACCCGTAACGATCTTAAGAAAGTAGTGGCCGAGCGCGGTCGGCTCGTGCTACATCCCGGGGACATGGAGCGGTCTGCAGCCTGCGTCCAGTGCGGTCTGTGCGTTGGGTCGTGCCCCTCCGGACGGTGGACGGCACTGAACATCCGTCGCATCATCCGCGCTATTCAGCTCGGCGTGGGCGATCCCACTCATGATCCCGCGCTGTGGGAATGCACGACCTGCTACGCCTGCCAGGAGCGATGTCCTCGTGAGGTCCCCACCTGCGAGCTCGTTCGGGCACTGCGCAACCATGCGTTCGCCAGGGGGCTCGTCGACGATGAGCACGTCGCGGTAGCCCGCACTGTGGTGCGCACAGGTCACACCATCGAACTTGGGGATGAGGGCCGAGAGAAGCGCGTGTCGCTCGGTCTGCCCGAGGTGCCCCCCACCGTCCTCGCCGACCCCGCTGCCCTCGAAGAGGTACGAATGCTCCTGAGCCGCGTTGGATTCTCACAGCTTATACATGATGCGTTCGAGACGAAGGAGGGCGATAGTTGAAACCTCTGGCCCTCTTCCTCGGCTGCATCGCACCCATTCGCATGCCGGGCATCGTATCGTCCACACGACTCGTGCTCGACCACTTCGATGTGCCATGGACGGAGATGAAGGGGGCCTCATGCTGCCCCGCCCCGGGAGTGGTCGGCTCGTTCGACCTCACCACATGGCTCACGTTAGCTGCCCGGAACATCACCCTGGCCGAGGAACTGAAGGCCGACATCACCACGGTGTGCAACGGATGTTACGGCACGCTGCAGGAGTCCTCCGCCATCCTCGCCGACGAGAATGTGCGGTACGAGGTCAACGAGCGGCTCGAAGAGATAGGGAGGGAGGTCCGCGGAACAGCGCGCGTGTACCATCTGGTGGAAACATTGCATGATGCAGTGGGCCCGGAGCGCATCACGAAGGCGTCCTCTGGCCTCGAGGGGCTCAAGGTTGCTGTCCATCACGGATGTCACTTCCTAAGACCGCGACGGACCAGGGACCATGGGTCAAGCGAGCGACCGAACATACTAACCGACATCGTCAGCGCCTGTGGCGCCCAGCCCGTGGCATGGTCCGAGGCCCATACGTGTTGCGGTGCGGGCGGCGGTGTACGCGCGGGGCGGCCGAGTACGGCGCTGCGCATCACCGCGACCAAGCTGCGTTCCGCCCATGAGGCCGGTGCCGACGTCATCGTCAATCCCTGTTCGTTCTGCCACCTCCAGCTCGTTCGGGGACAGGAGGAGCTGCAGGAGTCGCATGGCCTCGACATCTCCGTCCCGGTGCTCCACGTGGCCCAGCTCGTCGGCCTCGCCATCGGGCTCGACCGCAGCCGCCTTGGGATTGAGGGGCCACCGCTCCCCAAGGGGGTGCCGAAGCGTGAGTGATGGACCACCTAAGCGAATTGGCGTGTGGACATGCCGTTGCGGCGGGAACATCGGCGATGTCGTGGACGCGGTCGGTGTAGCGAAGGAGGCCGCGGGATGGTCGGACGTCGCTAGTGGGCTGTGCAAGGAATACCTGTGCTCGCCCGATGCCCAGGACGAGATCGCACGGGCCATCGAGGAGGGCGAGGTGGACAGGGTGGTCCTGGCCTGTTGCTCACCACGTCTCCATGGTGCGACCTTCCGGCGTCGGTTCGGTGAAGCAGGGCTCGATCCGTCTCACGTGGCCATCGCCAACATTCGCGAACAGGGCTCTTGGGCTCATAAGGAGGATCCTGAGGGGGCCACAGCGGCCGCCCGCGACACTATCCATGCTGCCGTCGAAGGCGTCCGAGAAGCGACGCTACGCGCACGCACGCCCATCACGGTAACTCAGGAGGTGCTTGTCGTGGGTGGTGGTGTGGCAGGCATCACGGCAGCCCTCAGGTTGGCACGAGCAGGGACTCGTGTTGTACTCGTTGAACGCGAGCCCTCATTGGGCGGCCACCTCTCCCGCTACCCGAAGGTATTCCCCACCCTCGACTGCTCACAGTGCATCCTCACCCCCCTCATGGCAGAGGTACGTGACGAGGAGAACGTCCGAGTGCTCGCCCCTGCTGAAGTGATAGGTGTGGAAGGGGGTCCGGGTTCCTACAACATTCGTATCCGGGAACGGTCCCGGTTCGTTGATCCCGAGCGCTGCGTTCGCTGCGGCCGCTGTGCAGATGTATGCCCAGTAGAGGTGCCAGACCCACGCCAGGAAGGGCTCGGATCACGTAAAGCAGCCTACCTCCCTTTCCTCCAGGCGGTTCCCACGACCTACCTCATCGACGGCGAGGCGTGCACGAAGTGCGGCGCGTGTGTCGAGGCATGCCCCGGCGGTGCCGTCGACCTCACCCTCGGCGACAGTGTACATGAGCTCGAGATCGGTGCGGTCGTCCTCGCCAGCGGTTACGACCTGTACGATCTCAACGACTATGGTGAATGGCTCGTGGGCGACCACCCGAACGTCGTGGGGCCTATCGCCGTGGAGCGCATGTTGGACATCGAGGGCCCAACAGCGGGCCGTCTCGTCCGCCCCTCCGATCGAGGGGCAATCAAGCGAGTTGTCTACGTGCTCTGCGCCGGCTCCCGTGACACGAACAAGGGTAAACCATACTGTTCGGGAGTATGTTGCATGTACGCCATAAAGGAGGCACGGGTCATCCGCTCGGCCTTCCCCGGGACCGAGGTGTGGGTGTTGTACACCGATGTGCGAGCTCCCGGGAAACGGTACGAGGAGTTCTACCGCACCGCCCAGGAAGAGGGCGTGATCTTCGTACGGGGGAAACCCGGTCAGGTCATCGATATCGGCGACCGTCTGATGGTGCGTGTGGAGGACACCAGCGAGGCCCTGCCCATGGAAGTGGAAGCGGACCTGGTGGTCCTATGCCCGCCTTTGGTACCCCATCCCTCGGCCGCTCCTGTCGCGGCCTCCCTTGGTGTCCCGCTCGATGAACACGGCTTCGTGCTCGAGCGTCATCCCAAGCTAGATCCAGTGCGCACGGGGCGCGAGGGTGTCATGGCATGCGGAGCTGCTATCGGACCCATGGACGTCCAGAGCTCAGTTGCGACCGCCGAGGCCGCTGCTGCCAGGGCGCGGGCGTTCCTGGACGGTGAGGCCGAACCCATCGCAGGGACCGCTTTCCTATCCCGTCCCGAAGCGTGTGACGGATGCGGTGCGTGCGTCGAGGTATGCTCGTGGCGCGCCCTCGCTCTGACGGACGGAAGAGTGGTTGTGGAGGAGCCCATGTGCACCGCATGTGGCGCCTGCGTACCTGCGTGCCCGACACTGGCCCTCGACCTCGCCGGACTGGACGAAGAGGTCCTCCTGGCCCGCATCCGTGGTATGCTGACCATCCCGGTCGACGGTCCGCGTCTGTTGGTGTTTGTCGAATCGAGCGCTGCTGCGGTAGCCCTCGATAATATTGGCGCCAGCAGAATGGACTACCCCGCGGGCATACGCGTCATCGAGGTCGCCAGCACCGCCCGCATCGGGCTGCATCATGTGATGTCCGCGTTCGCTGCAGGTGCAGACGGAGTCGCTCTCATCGAGGGGCCGCCCGAGGGGCCGTTGGGAGCGGTCCATGAGATAGCTGAGTCACGGGCACACGAGATGGAGCCCAAACTGGAAGAGTCCGGCCTCGATCCGCATCTTCGTTTCTCTTTCCGAACAGTGTACGTGCCCGAACGTCGGAAACTCGCAAGGTTGCTTTCGACTCTCTACGGCTTGGTTGAGGACGCCGGTCCGCTGGACGGACCGGCCCGCGAACGAGTCGCCAGAGCAGCGAGTACGCTCTAGAACTATAGCCCCAGATGTAATGGGTACTTGTTATTGAGCTCGAAGTCCTTGATGGCAGCGCGTAGGCGCGCCATCCCCTCGTCGATCTCCTCTGAGGATATGTTCAGTGGAGGTCTGAACCGGATCGAACGCTCCCCCGCAGGGAGCACCATGACCCGTTTATTGTAGGTCTCCTTGAGGAGCGAGTTGCGGACATTCGTCGTGCGCAGGTCGAAAGCGCACATGAGGCCTCGCCCGCGAACGTTGGTGATACCCCCGGGATGCTCAGCGGCGAGCTCCGTGATGGCCGCGATCAGGCGCTCACCCTGGCGGGCGGCGTTCTCAACTAGCTTCTCCTCCTCGATCACCTCAAGGTACCGCTGGGAACGAACCATGTCCACGATGTTGCCGCCCCAGGTGGAGTTGATGCGCGAGGACACCTTGAACACGTTGTCCTCGACCTCGTCCACCCGCTTCCCCACCATGCAGCCACACACCTGGGTCTTCTTCCCGAATGCGATAGCATCAGGTTCGAAATCATAGTGCTGGTGGGCCCACATCTTACCCGTGAGCCCCAGCCCGGACTGGACCTCGTCCAAGATGAAGAAGATGTCCTCGTCGGTGCAGATACGGCGCAGCTCCTGGTGGAACTCAGGACGGAAGTGGTTGTCCCCACCTTCACCCTGGATGGGCTCGATGATGAGTGAACTGATATCGTCAGGGTTCTCCTTGATGGCCTTCTTGATCTGTGTGTAGGCCAGGTGCTCCAGCTCCTCGACCCGCTCGAGGTTCTTGCCCTCTAGCGGAAACGTGATCTTGGGATTGACGATGCGAGGCCAATCGAACTTCGTGAAGAACTTCGTCTTGTTCGGGTCTGCTGTGTTCGTAAGTGAGAGCGTGTAGCCGGTGCGACCATGGAAGGCCTGAGCGAAGTGCATGACCTTGCGGCCCACGTTCTCCTTATGACCCCTGCTCCAGTTCGTGCGCACCTTCCAGTCCATGGCGACCTTCAAAGCGTTCTCTACACCCACCGATCCCCCGGACACATAGAATACGTACTTCATGTACTTGGGCATGGCGACGCGCGTGAAAGTATCGACGAACTCCGCCATCTCCGTCGTATAGAGGTCCGAGTTGGTTACCTTGTTCACGGCGACCTCCCCGATCTTGCGGATGAACTCATCGTTGGCCAGCCGTGGATGATTACAACCGATAGGTGCTGATGCGAAGAATGAGAAGAAGTCAAGGAAGTCCTCCCCGCTCTTCGAATCGTGAATCCAGCTGCCATGGCTCTTACGAATATCGAGCACCATGTTGAAACCGTCGACAAGCATGTGCTTGCCTAATACCTTATGGACGTTCTTGGGGGTGATGGCTGTCATCGGAAAGCGCCTCCGTATGATGTTGGCCGAAAGGGCCATAATCCTTTATATTATTATTTATTCGTAAATTAATTGTTGGTTTTCGTAATATATCCTGAATTAAATACGTCTTTCGGCCTTCTTCCCGCCAATAATCCCCGTTACCACAGATTCGCTACAAATCGCGCATAATTAATGCAATGATAGGAGCCGATGCTCACGAGTTGTCCTCTCCGCCGGCTGAAGGATCTACCGGTCGAAGAAGGGGCTCTTTCCCGTGGCGGTCAGAGGGATCCCGCAGCACACGTTTGTCTTCGTCAGCCCTACAGAGCGCGCAGCAACGCCGATTCGTATCATGAGGCGATTGTCGACGTTGTGCATGCTCGCCGTCTTGGCAGCGCTGCCCAGGGCGATACCGAGGTCAAGGAGACGGAGCATGCAGTTCGGTCCCTTGAAGTCCGCAGATGTGGACGCCTCGTTGAAAGCGGCGCATGAATCGAAACCGCACGCCGCGCAGTTGAGTCCCACACCCGAGTGGGGCTTCACGCCGATAAGCAGCACGGCAGGGGAGGCTTCGATAGCCTGTGAGTCCCGCTCATAGTTATGTCGCCCCTCGCGGTCGAGACGGCGCATCTCGGCAGCCAGCTTGTCCTTGCACTTTCCCTTGATGATCTTGATCTCGAGGATGTCCGTCCCCATGGTCTTGGGCGCTGTGCGGGCAGATACAGCCATGAGCTCGGCAACGATGCGAACGGCATCATCGAGGCACACCTCGTCGTCAGGCGCGGTCATGGCGGCAGGGGACGTGTGAACCTTTAAGAATCCTCTTGGAAGGCCCGATCCAAATCAAGTCACGGTCGGAGGACGACAGGATTATAATAAGGCTTATTAAGGTCGAGAACCACTTAACATCTCACAGGGATAGGGTATGGACACAATTCTTACTGTGATAACGATAGGCCTCATGCCGGTTCTCACATGCTCTGTTGGGTATGGCGCCTTCTACTTGAGCGAACTCGGTCTGTACGAATAGAAGCAAAAAGCCCACTGGAAACAAGTAAGTCGTCGTGGACTCCGGGGTCCTTCTTTCGAGCAAAAGATAGTATATTTAAAGGATAGTCCCCGTCGCAAGGGCACATCCCTTTACAACTGGGTGGTGACGATATGGTCATTGATGATGATGTGCTTGAGGAAATGCGAGACAAGTTCGGGCTGAACCTGTACGAAGCCAGGGTGTGGGCAGCCCTCCTTTCGAGGGGAATCTGCACGGCCGGAGAGATCTCAGAGCTCGGTGGTGTGCCGCGATCACGTGCATACGACGTCCTCGAGACATTAGAGAAAAAGGGTTTCGTCGTCATGAAGCTCGGAAAACCTATCAAGTACCTCGCTATCGATCCTTCCGAGATCGTTGAGCGCCTTCGCAAGCGTGTCAACAAGGATTATGAGGAGCGTCATGTCTCCCTCGAGAAGCTCGATGGATCGGATCTCATGGGCAAGCTCGACACCCTCTACAATGAGGGCATCCGGATGCTCGATCCCACTGAGATGTCGTCGTCGCTCAAGGGACGGTACAACATCCACGACCACCTTGAGCTGATGATGAACGACGCGATCAAATCCATCGATATCGTCACGACCGAGGAGGGTCTCAACCGTCTCGCCGAGTATCATCTCCCCGTCATCAAGGGTGCCTCCGAGCGTGGCGTTAAGGTCAAGATCGCCGCTCCCATATCGCGATCCGGGCTTGCAGCTGCCAAGTACCTGCTCGAGTTCTCCGGGGTGCGACATATGGACCATATCAAGGCGAGGTTCAACATCATCGACCACGAAGAGGTGATGTTCATGATCATGCCGGACATTTCCATCCATCCCACCTACGACACCGGCATCTGGATCCACTCACCCTTCTTCGCCAAGGCTCTTGCCGACCTGTTCGAGCACACCTGGGAGCACCTGGAGCACGCCGAAAAGGTCATCAAGAAGATCGAGGCCGAAGAAGTATAAACTTCCCGTCATTATCGGGCGTTCTGTTCAAAGTGATTAGCTATAGCGCTTAAGCGACACCGTTCGCGAACTGGCCCGGCCGGAAACGATCGCCGTTCAGAACGGTCCGGTAGGCCCGTATCACCTTCCCTCCACGTCGCATGAGTTCCTCCTCTCTCATGAAGGCTTCGTGAAGCTCTTCCATCTCATTGTAGGGCTCGGGTGCGTCCTCAACGTCCTCCTCGCCCAGGTAACTACGCGTGCGCAGGTAGAATCCCTCGCTCCCATCATCCTCGGGATCGAATGTAGCGTGCTTTCTCAGGTAGTTACGTGCGGCCAGAGCCTCCTTGAACAGCTCCTCATGCTCACGGCTGCCTTGATGGTGGTCGGGGTGGTGGTCCTTGGCCATGCTACGGAACACGCTCGTCACCTCGTACCGAGTTGCGCCCTCCTCCAGCCCCAGGATGCTGTACGCTGCGCCCACGTCGGTAATACCGTAGACCATGGTCGTGTCCGATGGTCCATGCGGGGCCCGGCGCTTTATAGACTTTCCCCCGGGGTCACGGCGGCCCCGCCCAAGAAGATATAAGCCTTCCTCCGCTCTCTACGGAGGGATTGACCATGACGTCCGACCATCTCTTCGCCCGTGCCCGATTCCTCCTCCCCATGGCCGGAAAGGACGGGACCGCAACGCGTATCGCCGACGGTTACGTTCTCACGGCCGGCGGGACCGTAAAAGAGATGGGCACCTACTCCTTCGAGATTGGTGAGCGCATCCTGAGGGACGTGGGCCACTCGCTCAAGGTGCTTGGCGGGAAGAGCTCCGAGGACGGTCCGCTCGCCACCGAAGACCTTGTCCAGCTCAACGGCGTCATCCTACCCGGGTTCATCAAAGCTCACGGTCACGACCACGAATCACCCCTTATCGGTATCGCAAAGGATGTACCGTTAACGACCTGGCTTGATGAAGCAGTGAACCTATTCACAGGCTTCCTCAACGAGCGTGCGGACGACCTTTCCAAACGCTTCGGCCGCTCACCGCACCTTGTGACCTACCTCAAGGCCCGTGTCGACGACATCAGCTATGGCATCACTTCGTGTATGGTCCATCATTGCAATTTCAACAAGTACCATGTTGCCGAGATCGTCGAGGCAAACCGGTCGGCAGGCACGCGCATGATCATCGCCGTCGGGAGCCAGGACCGACACTACGACGAGCGTATACTGGACACGCCCGAGGAGGCCGTGGAGCGCCTGGACTCGGCACTCAAGCTCGTCAAGTACACCTCGCGCACGACGATCGTTCCCGGACCCGACCAGTTCTTCTCGAACGGGCCCGAGCTCCTCAAGGCACTCAAGGACTGGGCCCGACGCAACAAGACATTCCTGCACATCCATTCCTCCGAAGAGCCCGGTACCACTAAGTGGTTCAGGGACACGTACGGGATGACTCCTGTCGAGTACGCTGACTCCATCGGTGTGCTCGACGCTGAGACCATCCTCGCCCACCAGGTGAACTGCACCGACAACGACCTCAAGCTTCTCAAGGAGCGAGGCACCAAGGTCGTGCACAATCCACTGGCCAACACAATCCTTGGCTCGGGGATGCCGCCTTTGGTCCGGATGCTGGACATGGGCATCCCCGTGGCCGTTTCCACCGATGGATCGGGTTCGGCTGACAACCAGAACATCATCATCGCCGCCAAGCTCGCCAGCCAGTTCCAGAAGGCCTTCAACAAGGACGCGTCCATCCTACCTGCCCAACAGTGCCTGGAGCTCATTACAATCGAGCCGGCCAAGGTCCTGGGACTGAACGCTGGCTGCTTGGAGCCCGGACGCGATGCTGACCTGATCGTCCTCTCACTGGAGCGTCCGAACCTTGTACCAACCCGCCGTGACAACGTGATGGAAAACATCATCTGGGCCGCTGACGGCTCGGAGGCGCAGCACGTGGTCGCCGGGGGTCAGATCCTCCTGGAAGATGGCCGGTTCACAACACTGGATGCCGGGCGTATCCTACGTGACGTGCAGGTGCTCTCGGAACTGTTCAGGGACTGGGTGGAGCGGGAACGCCCTAAGATCAAGGGCACGGGCGTCCACACCTGACCACTAGAACCTTATGCGGTGCTGCTTCCCCCACCGTTGTGTGTGGCGCGTACGAACTTCCTCGAGGGCGTCAAGCCCGTCCCTAAGTCGCTGGATGAGGACCGGTTCGAGCACAGGGTATGAATCGTCCCATTGGACAAAAACGCGATCGCTCGCGAAGTCGCCCAAAGAGGCATGCGTGTTGTCCGATTTGAAAGTGGTGACCACCTCGTCCCGGAAAGCCTCCTCCTCGAAAGGGAGCCGTCGAGGGGACTGTACCCGAGCATGGGGCACGCGATAGGTGGCCGAGTTCATCCCACCTTCATCGATATCGAGGATGAAGGCCGCTTCGAAACGGAACCCGGCATGACTGCCCGTCAATGTTCCACGTGCTTCGTTCGGACCGCTCTTTTCCAGTGAGACATCAATACCAGCGATGACGGTCCCAACTATTTGGGAGAAAAGTCGTAGGGCCCGTTCTAGCTTCGATCCTTCGTTCTTCTTTCTCGGCCCGAGAGGGGCCTTCCCGGGCACGCCACAGGCCTCCCGTCACTAGGTGAGGCGTTCCATGCGCTCTAGGATATCGAGGATCTCCCTGACCTCTTTCTGGAGGTGGCCGAGCTCTTCGTTGAGCGACCGTTTGGACTCCTCGCCTGCGGGCGACGGGGGCGACTCTACAGCGCCCTCTCCCTTCGGAGCGTACACCGGAATCTCCGCTTCTTCCACAGGTTTCGGCGGAGCTGCACCCGGCATTGTAACTCCTCCAGGGATTGTGGGCTTCGGCGCCTCGTCGGCCTTAGGTTCGGGCGGGGAGGCCGGAGGTATCGGCTTGGGTGGGCTAGGTGCCCGCGGCGGCACAGTCTCCTCCTTCGGAGGCTCAGGTGACTTTGGTGTCTCTGGTGGCTTGGGTAAGGCCACGGGCTTCGGTGGTTTGGGCACAGCCACTGGTTTGGGAGAGCTCGGTGGTGTGGGTACACCAAGAGGTGTCGGCGGCTTGGGTACTACCACTGGTTTGGGAGGGGCAGGCGGTTTGGGTGCACCAAGAGGCGTCGGCGGCTTGGGTACAGCCACTGGTTTGGGAGAGCTCGGTGGTGTGGGTACACCAAGAGGTGTCGGCGGCTTGGGTACTACCACTGGTTT
>JASMDC010000003.1 GCA_030753015.1 Candidatus Undinarchaeales archaeon
TGCGGGAAGCGCTCGAGCACGCGTTCGCGTGCGAGCCGACCTCGTTCTCGGTCGGCGAGAGCTGTCCTGATGGCTTCTGCCGTGGCCTCGGGATCCTCGAACGGCACGTAATACCCCGTGTCGCCCACCACCTCGGGGATGGCGAACCGCTTAGTGACCACGGGCACGCACCCGCAGAGCATCGCTTCGGCCAGGGAGCAGCCGAATCCCTCGTGACCCGACACCTGGACGTACACCTGCGATCGCCAGAGCAGGTCGATAACGTCGTCATTGTCCATGGGACCGGTGAACTCCACGTTCGCTGACGCGCGCGACTTGAGCTCTTCCAGGCCCCCGTCCTCGCTCCCGCCCACCAGGATGAATCGTGTGTCGGGAAGGTACTGGGCCGCGTCGACGAAGGTCCCATGGCCCTTGCGCCGCATGTTGGACGCCTTGATGTTGCCCACGCTCACCACGATGTCCTCACGCTCGCCACGCGGCTCGAACCGCTCGGGCCTGAAACCGAAGTGGAGGGTGCGCATGTCACGCGGTGTTGCGAACTCGAGGACCTCGCGTCGCGCCGACTCGGAGAAGGGGAGGACGAGGTCCGCGTGCTCCAGCACGTATCGGGAGACCGCCTCCTGCCATCCCGAGCACCGTGCGCCGTACGAGATTTCCGGAACGCAGGTAACGTCGTAGCCGCCGGTGACGAGCACCACGGAGACCTTCCGTACCCGGGCGAGGAGCAGCGCCAGTAGCGCATGCCACCCGGCGAAGTAGACGTAGAGGAGGGAGGCGCGGCTGAGCCCGCGCCACATCTCGAGCATCAGGCGCGGGAGGTTGCGGGTGGCCTGGACGCTCTCGATGTCGTACTCCTCCTCGAGGATGTCGCGGTCGCGCAGCGCGAACACCGAGAAGGTACGCGAGAGGAAGAGCACGATCGGACGTCCGCCCGGTGCCGATCCGTCCGACCCACGGTCCACCGCCATTCCTCACAGACCTCCGTGGCGGGTACAGGGGTCTTCCTTTATTAGATGTTCGTTCTCAGCAACGGTGGTTGGACGGGTACGTCGGACTGGGCCGTCGGCGCGGCGGCAAACCTTAAAAATGGTTCCAATCCAACCCATGCCGGGAATAGTCATGCAAGAGTTCACGCCCGTGCTCACCGACAAGCGATGGAAGATCCAGCTCGAGCCCGAGATCGGCGCCACCTGGGAGAAGAAGGGCCACTATACGTTCGACCACACCAAGGACGCACAGGTGTGGTCCATCGACACCCCACCTCCCTACGCCAGCGGCAAGTGGCACCTCGGGGGGGCCATCCACTACACGCTCATCGACATCATCGCGCGCATTAAGCGCATGAAGGGATTCAACGTGAACTTCCCCATGGGCATCGACCGCAACGGACTGCCCATCGAAGTGCAGGCTGAGAAGGAATTCAACGTCTCCATGCGCGATGTCCCCCGCGAGGACTTCCTGCGCATGTGCAAGGAGCTTTTAGACAAGTACGAGAGCCAGATCGTGGACATGTGCCGGGCGCTGGGATTCTCTGTGAACTCGCTGGAGCATGATGGCGTGTACCGCACCGACGATCCCGGGTACCGCGCCTTGACCCAGGAAACCTTCATCGAGATGTGGAAGAAGGGCCTCATCTACGAGTCGGGCCGGCCGAACAACTACTGCACCGACTGCAACACGACCATCGCCGACGCCGAGATCGAGTACGCGACGGCGCCCACCCAGTTCGTCCATCTCCGCTTCACCGTGAAGGAGACGGGTGACGAGCTCGTCATCGCCACCACCCGTCCCGAGCTCCTGTGCTCGTGCTCGTGCGTGCTGGTGCACCCGAAGGACGAGCGGTACGCCCATCTCCCCGGCAAGCACGCGATCGTCCCACACTACGGCATCGAGGTCCCCATCATGACCCACCGGGAGGCCGATCCCGAGAAAGGGACCGGTGTCGTGATGATCTGCTCGTACGGTGACTCCACCGACGTGCGGCTCTACCGCGAGCTGGGCATGAAGCCCGTCATCGCCATCGACACATATGGTAAGATGCTCGACGTCGCTGGCGAGATCGCTGGATTGCCGGTGACCGAAGCACGGGAGAAGATCGTCCAGATCCTCGACGACGACGACGCCATCATCACGAAGGTGCGCATCAAGCACCCGACGCCCATCTGCTGGCGCTCCAAGACCCCCATCGAGTTCATCCCCATGCCCGAGTACTACCTCAAGCAGGTGGACCACATCGACACCATCCGCGACTTCTCCAAGGATATCGAGTTCCACCCGCCCAACAGTCGCCAGCTCCTGCTCGACTGGCTGGACGCCGTCACTGTGGACTGGCCCATCTCCCGTCGCCGGTACTACGGAACCGAGGTGCCCGTGTGGTACTGTACGAAGTGCAACGAACCACACGTGCCCGAGCCCGGACCCTACTACCAGCCGTGGAAGGACAAGCCGCCGTTCGACACGTGCACGAAGTGCGGGAACGGCGGGTTCCGCGGCGACGAGCGCGTGTTCGACACATGGATGGACTCGAGCATCTCACCGTTTTTCATAACAGGCTACAATCGCAACGAGGAGCTCTTCAAGAAGGCGTTCCCCTGCAGTGTGCGGCCGCAGGGCAAGGACATCGTCCGCACCTGGCTGTACTACACCCTGCTGCGCGGCTATCACCTAACCGGTAAGTCGGTGTTCGACCACGTGTGGATCAGCGGCCACGTGGTGGACGAGGATGGGCGAAAGATGTCAAAGAGCCTGGGCAACATCACCTACCCTGACCCCCTCATCAAGCAGTACGGCGCCGACGCGCTCCGGCTCTTCGGATGCCTGGAGGCCTCGCTCGGATCCGACATCCGGTTCTCCGAGGAGCGTCTCAAGGGTGCGTCCAAGTACGTCCAGAAGCTCTTCAACATCTCGCGGTTCGTCTCCATGTTCCCGCTCGTGGAGGACCCGGCCGATGTGGAGCTACAGGGCATGGACCGGTGGGCGCTCGCGTCCCTCAACAAGATGGTCGCCGACGCCGAGAAGGGGTACGATGCACTTGACTTCCTCTTCCCCGCCGTCTCCGTGCGGTCGTTCACGTGGAGCGTGTTCGCCGACATCTACCTCGAGGCGGTGAAGCGACGGGCGTACAACTCGGACGGCGAGTTCTCCGAGGCGCAGCAGAAGGCCGCATGGTTCACCCTGCACTACTGCATGAAGACCATCCTCAAGGTCACCGCCCCGATCATGCCTTTCGTCACCGACCACGTGTGGACCACGGTGTACGCCAAGACCACCATCCATCACGAGGCCTACCCCGAGCCCACCGAGCTGGCGGAAGATGCGTTCACCGACCTCACCGGCACCATCACGCAGCTCCTCTCCTTCGTGTGGAAGGAGAAGAAGAGCGAGGACCGGAAGAAGGAGCGACCGGACGTCAAGCTCAACCTCCGCTCGGAGGTGGCCGAGCTCTGGATCCCCCCCAGCCTCGAGCCGTTCATCTTGGACATCAAGGCCATGCACAACGCCAAGGAGTGCTCGATCGGGGCCCCGGCGAGCGAGGAGGGCTACCTCGTGGCCGAGGTGGCGTCCGACCAGAAGGCCTATCTCAAGGTCTGGACCGACTGAGAGTGCGTGGACATCATGGCCAGCCTCTCCGTGAACGGTCTGTTCAAGCAGTACGACGGTCGCCCGGTCGTAAACGGCGTCTCCTTCGCCGTGGACAGGGGCGAGGTCGTCGGCCTCCTGGGCCCCAACGGTGCCGGGAAGACCACGATATTCCGCATGGTGATGGGGCTCATCACCCCTGACGGTGGCTCCGTCGTCGTGGACGGGCGGTCCGTCGACACCGATCCCGAGGCCGTACGGAAGCTCGTGGGCTACCTTCCGGAGGTCACGAGCCTCTACCGAGAGATGACGGTGCGTCAGCTTGGGGAGTACTTCGCCGACCTGCACGGCGTGCCCTTCGATGAGAAGCTCCTGGACACCGTGGGGCTCACCGAGCGGGCGGATGACCGGTTCCAGATCCTCTCCTACGGACTCCAGCGGCGTGCCGGGCTGCTCATCGCGCTCGTGCACGACCCGCCCCTCCTTGTACTGGACGAGATGACCAAGGGGCTGGATCCCGTGAGCGCACATGCGGTCCGCAACCTGGTGAGGGAGCTGGTAAAGAGCGGCAAGTGCGTGCTCTCCAGCACCCACAACCTCTGGGAGGCCGAGCGTGTGTCGGACCGTGTGCTCATCCTCAACGAGGGACGGCTGGTGCGTGAGGTCGACCTCCACAAGGAGAAAGAAGGGCTGGAGTCCATCTTCATGAAGGCGCTGGGGCTCGATCCCGACGAGATAAAGGGGGCCGACGACCAGTAGGAGCGATGCAGGGGACGGATATATGACACGGCACTTCCCTTTCCTCGACCGGCTGGCCCTTGGATCGGTGCTCTCTCTCTACGTCCTTGTCATGCTCCTCTACCTCATCTTCAACGCTACGGCGGAGGCACTGCCTGTGTCAAAGGGCATCTTCCCCGTAGCAGTGAAAGGTGACGCGCGCCTAGTGAGCGCCATGGGATACACACTCGCATCGTCGACTTCTTGGGACAGTTACTGGGTGATCGTCCAGGGGAACCGGGTGAGTATCGCCTTCCCGTCCAATATCGGAGGAAAGATCGTCGGCGGATTCCTGTACAACGATATACGGGATGTGAACGACAACATCCTCGCCGACCAGCCTCCGGGGTACCGCAGCCCTCTCCTGGTGGACGAGGACGAGCTGCGCCAGGACGTCATAATCAACTTCCGCGGCGGTGGGCTGCTCGTCCCCGAGCGTACTGAGATCGCGTCAACAGCACCGCGGGGCGAGACCGAGGTCGTGGACGATCAGCTCGATTCGTATTTCGAGGACGAACGGTTCCTCGTACAGGGAGGCCGGGCCGATCTAACGCTGGACCTTGAGCGTGCGCTCAAACCGCTCTCCTTCGAAGTGGAGGAGGAGGGAGAGGAACTGCGCGAGCCCGGTGCGGAGGTGCTCGAGGTGGTCCAACGGCTCTTCACCCCGCTAGTCCTTATCCTCCCCATCATCATAATCGCCAACCTATTCGCTCTCATTATTTCGCGCGAGAAGTACGCAGGGTACCTGGAGGTGCTCATCCCCTATGAGGGGAGATGGGGTTACATATCACGGCGGATGGTGCCACTGATGGCGGTCGCCATGGTGCTGGAGGGCTCGGTGCTCCTGTCCATGGGTACACCTTGGCTGGATATGCTGTCTACGGTCGCACTGCTCCTCCCCATGGCCGCGGTCTACTTTCTGTCCAACCTCATGGTAGTCGTCGTGTGCTCCTCCGTAACCCAGGTCTCAAACCTCATCATCCTGGCCAATATGTTCATCTCCGCCTACTTCATCATTCCGTCCTTCTTTCTCAATGTCTCCGAGCGGGCGGCGCTCTCACCACTTTCTGGTGTTGTACAGCTCCTGAGCGGACTGCCCGTGGACACCGATGCTACCTTACGGGCCCTGTCCTTTACCCTTCTGGTCGCCATGCTCCAGGCCTACTGGCTTGTGCTGCTCTTCCGGGGAGAGCGAGTTGTGGCGGCCAATTCGCTCCGTTCGACCCTCTCATCGGCGCTGGTCCGGTACGCACCGCGGCCGGGTTTCCTTCCGTCGTTCTTCGTGGTATACGGCGCAACGGCGGTGCTGGCAGGATTTGTGGTACAGACCATGCTCGGTTTCATGCTCGCCCGCGGCCCCTTCCTCTACCCGCTCCTCATCGCGGGATTCGTGTTCATGGAGGAGGTCCTGAAGGCCTGGCCGCTGGCGTTCCTGCGCCTCCCGAACGAGGTGAACGGACGCGAGGTGGGGTTCGGCGTCCTTATCGGAACCGCCTTCTTCCTCACCGAGAAATATCTCCAGCTGATGTTCCTCCGCCTCCTCTTCGGGGTCGACTTCCTCTACGCGCTCCTGCACACCCTGTTCCAGACCCGTGCCATATGGACGACCCTGGTGGTCCACCCGCTCGCCACGGCACTCTTCGCCCACCTCCGGTTCCGCCGGGGATGGAGCACGTGGCGTGCCCTGGCGGCCGGGACCGCCCTACACCTGTGCTACAACGCGCTCGTGCTCTCGGGGGTATGGATCTGATGGCGGAGAGGGGCGGTGGCAGGACGTGGCGGGTGTTCCGGCACGAATTGGTCTCCACGGCCCTCAATCCTTCCTTCCTCATCGCTCTTGTCATCCAGTGCCTGTTCGTCATGGTATGCCTCATCGTAGTATTCGTGCTGGTCAACGTCCTCTTCCCCGGAGGGATGCGCACGAGGATGCGCTACAATATCGGGGTGTTCCCGGCCGAGGATAACTTCCTGATGGACTATCTCGCCGAACCACGGTCGGCGCGAGTGCGTCCGTATGCGGACCTGGAGAGTGCCCGGGCCGACTTCCAGCAGGGCAAGCTCTGCACCCTGATCGTGCTTCCCGCTGACCTGGACCGGTTCCGTGACTCGGCCAACCAGATCATCGTTTCTGTCGTCTCTGACGATACCAAGCTCTACTCCACGGTCTGCAAGAACTATATCATGCGGCAACTGGAGCTGCTCAATTATCAGCTCAAGCTCGAGCGCGGTCTGGACGCGGGCCTCGTTCTGTTCCGCACGGACTTCGAAGAGGACCCGAACTATACATTCTATCTGGCCCTCTACTTCTTCATGATCCCCTTCGTGTTCATCTTCCCATGTCTGGTCATGGCCACTCTTGCAGTGGACCTCTTCACACCCGAGCTGGAGGGCGGTGTTGCCGAGAGCTTGCTGTCCGCGGCCTTGCCCCGGGACGTTGTATATGGGCGCTACTGGGCGCTCATGACGCTCTCGTTCGTTCAGTTCGTGTTCTGGGTCGTTGTGTTCTCGCTCCAGCGTCTTGTGTTCGGTGATCCCGTGGGTGTGCTGATCGTGTCGGTCTGCCTGTGCGCGCTCATCATTGGAGTAGCCACCTTTCTCATCGCACGTAGCAAGGATCGCAACGCGACCTATGTCCAGCTCTCGATGCTCATGTTCGCAGCGCTCGTGATAACCATGCCCCTGCGGAGCCTGTCGGTGGTCCGCGCCATCTCGCCCCTGGAAGTATACCCTCGGCTCTTCTTCGGTGTGGGCTCGTGGTGGCCTGCCGCCGTTGCGTACGCGGTAGGGGCGGTGCTCTGCGTGTCGCAGGCATCAAAGGTGTACGGGCTACGGACCGGTTAGTCCGCAGCCCTATAATGGTATGATGGGCAGACGCCCGATCATTCCTCTTCCTCGGCCACGTCCTCGGCTACTTCCTCGGTCACTTCCTCAGCCGCTTCCTCGGCTACTTCCTCCTTGACTGGAGGCGCCGTCTCCGCGGTCCGCGACTCGATCTGGCTCTCAAGAGCGCTGATACGCGCCTCAAGGCGCTTACGCTCAGCGATGGCAGTGGTGCTGCGTTCAATGTCCTTGATGTAGTTGAAGCCGATGGAGAGGATTACCAGGAAGATGAAGAGCAAGGTCACACCGAGGGCCTGGAAAGGCAAACCTATCCCGGACACATCGGCAGACTTGAGAGACGCCGAAGTCTCCTTGAGCAGGTCCTCAACGGTGCCGAGGGTGGTACCGGTCTCGCTGGCGAGCGAGTCAATGTTGCCGCCCACATCGTCAACGGTGACCGTGATCTCCTTGATGGTCTCAAAGGTCTTGGCGGTCTCGGCGAGCGTCTCCGACGATTTCTTGAGCTGGGCCGCGATGTTCACCGTGTTATCCTTAGCCCCGGCGAACTGCTTGCCTGCTGTCTCGAACTCGGTCCCGATGGAGGCCGCCTGTGGGAGCATGGTGATGGCCTTGAACTTTGTACCGATAGAGCCCATGGAGCCGGAGATCTTGTCGAGGTCATCCCCGAACGAGTTGAGCGTCCCCTCTGCGTCACCGAGCGTCGACTCGAGCTCGTTGAGGTTCTTCTTCCCGGTGTCCGCGGTCGTTGTCACCTTTTCGGAGAGCTCGTCGAGCGAACCCTTGAACTCACCGGACAGCTGGACGATCTTGGTCTCGTACCCGCCGACCTTGCCGGCAAGGTTGTCGATCTTTACCGCAGTGTCGCCGAGCGTGGCCTTGAGCGGTTCAGCTACCATCCCGGGCAGCATGACGATCATCGCTAGGGACATGAGGACGCCGACAGCGCCCAAGGCGATGATAAGCATTCCAATTATCTTTTCGGATTCCATGTACGCAGGGACCGGGGAAAATATTAAATGCCTTCGCAGAACGCGTCAGCGCTTCAGGGAGACGATGCGGAAAGCATCCACAGCGTCGTCCGACATATCAGTTATATCCTCGAACCGACCTATGAGCTCCCGAAGGAAGAATTCCTGGGTCACGTCGAGGTTCCGTCGTTCGATGACCTTGGATAGGATGTCAAACTTGATCTCGTCGGCATCGCGCTCGGCCTGGGACACTCGATGCGCATACTTCATGAGTACCGTCAGGTCCCGATGCTCTTCTGCGGCACCGCGCAGGCTCTCCACACACTCACGTGTCTTGGCGGCAAGGCGGAGGATATCATCGTTCAGCTCGGCGGGGAGCTCGATCTTGTTGGCAAGAAGGAGTGCCTTGGCCGCTTGCTCGATATGCTCGATAAGGTGCTCGAGCCGCTGAGCGATCGTCATGAGGTCCTGCTTCTCACTGGCGGGGAGCAGGCTCTTGGCCAGGCGTTCGGTGAGCGTGTCGAAGATAGCGTCAGCTTGGCTCTCGAGGGCCACGGCACGGTCGGCGTGCTTAGTATAGTCCGGCTCCCTGGCAACATAGCCCTTGGTCGCGGTCTCCAGCTCTTTTACGGCCTCGACCGCGATGTCCATGTGTCGGTCGAGCATGCTCGTGAACCGCGCCTCCTTCTTCCCGCCCATCCAGAAGAACGCGCTCTCAAGCACCATTGACGGGATACACTACAGCCAGTTTTAAATGTCTGCCCGGCACACCTCCCGCTATGGGTGGGCTTGCCCGGGGTCGAGTGACGGAGAAGGGGCGGCCGCTCATCGCCATTTCAGGTACACCCGGGACCGGAAAGAGCGCCGTCGCAGAGGCGCTCGGGCCCCGTCTGGGGCTGCCCGTGATCGCCCTCAACGAACTTGTTCGAGAGCGTGGGTTGGGGCGCGGTTCATACGATGGCTCGATGGTCGTGGACGAGGAGGGCGTACACGAGGCGCTCAAAGCGATTGACAGGCCATCGGTCGTGGAAGGGCACTTCGCCGATCTGGCACCGGCCGACCGGGTCAGCCGGCTCTTCGTGCTCCGCTGTCGCCCCCGGGAGCTCGCTGATCGACTAGCGCCTCGAGACTACTCCCTTGAGAAGCTCCGCGAGAACATCCTGGCCGAAGGGCTGGATACTTGCCTCATCGACGCCGTGACGGCGCTGGGCGAGGAAAGGGTGTCCGAGGCGGACACCACGAGGCGGTGTCCTGAGGACGTTGCCACTGAGCTCGAGAAGGTGCTCCGGGGAGAACGAACACCGCCTGTGCCAGGACGTTTCTCCCACCTTGAGGAGGCTCTCGAGATCGTGAACGGTCTGGGTGGCGTAGGTCCTGACGTCATGCTTCACTGAATTCCCAGATAGGATCGCCTACGTAGTGGAGCACTCCGACACCCTTGCCTTGGCCACCCGCCAGCTCGTCCGCGAGATGGAGCGATCTCCCCACGGCGAGCGGTTTACCGTGAGTATCGTCCACGATAAGGACCAGGTCGTCCACTACTACGGCTGGATCACTGCGCACGATACCGGGTCGCATGACATCGGCCCCGTTAGTGACATAGGGTATGGCGCCACGGTCAACCGCGACCCGCTTCATGCCCAGGTCATCCTTAACCAGATGTCCTAGGAAAGGGAATATATCGTCGCCCATTATGACGAAGGTCCGATCTCCGTTCACGATGAGAAGGGAGAATGTTTCGGTCTCCAACACCTCCACTTGGCCGTCGAGGATCCGGGCGGCCCGCTCCGAGAGGGACGAAGCGAGGCGCTGTCTGAAGGCCTTTACCTCCTTCTTCCGCAGGAAGTGACGCTTCGTCCTCATCAGACCGGCCTCATGTCCGGGGTCGCAGGACCATGTATCCCACCGTTGCGATGAGCAGCACGCCGATGATGACGGCCACGTTGGTCGAGTCGGTGCCCTTGGGGGCCGGGGTCGGAGCGGGCGTGCACGTGTTATCGGTGCAGGCCATCCCAAGAGGACACCCGCAGTCCATGCAACAGTTGTACACTGTCTCACCAGGATCACACCGGTTATCGCCACAGGCGGGTGTCGAGGTCAGTGGTGGCCCCTCGGGGATGGTGAGCGGCCCTTCAGTGATACCGGGTGATGTTGGAGTAAGGCTCGGGAGCACTGGTTCGTCTTCCTCGTTACCGAATAGGAGCGGGGTCAGTGGAACGCGACGCTCCACCATGAAGCCTGTTTCCAGTTCCGTGGTGATGAACCCTGCGCCCCAGACGCCCTTGATGGTACACTCGAGCCGGTAGCGTCCGGCATACCAGTCGACCTGGTCGTACGACAGGGTGATGACAATTTCAGTGGCCTTGTCACCCGTGGGCGACTGGAACGTGCAGATGTCGGGCGAGAACACACCCCTGCCGCAGAGGGTTATATTGGCAGAGTTGTCCTCGTTCTCCCCCTCCAGCCGGCACTCGGCCATCCAGTCCATATCGAAGGTAGTCACGGCTATCGTTGCCGTGACCCGGTCAAGCTCGTCCTCCCACAGGGAAGGGTGCCCGGTGAAGGGTGTGGAGAGCCACACGAGTGGTGCGAACGGAAGTTTATTGCTGATCTCGCCTGTTTCGGGATCGGTCCAGTGGACGGTCTCGTCCGTATCAATGCAGGTGGCGCAGGTCTCGTTCCAGCCGGGGCAGGTCGTAGCATTGATACATACGATTACACGGTGAACACCGGGCCCAAGGAAGCGGGCCGGGACCTCCAGGTCGAGCGTTGTCTGACCGGGAACTATCTTAGCGGATCCCTGAGAGGGGAAGGCATCGAGTTCGGCCCCGAACTCTGTGAGGATGGCGTAGGCCGTGGACGGTTCGGTGACTGTGATCCCATCTACGTGAACGGTCATGGTCGAAGATTGCTGTGGGTCACGGTCCATGTCCCAAGGCGTCGATCCCTTGGGACTGCAGTACTCGGCGGGCGGGCCACCAAGTGTCGTCCTTTGCAGGACTACGGTCGAGCCATCCGGCATCGTCCCTCGCGGGTCCACGTTCCAGTCACAGCCCGTGATAGCGACACACTCGGCGGCAGAGGGCACAAAATCACAATCCGGCCCTCCTCCGTCCGGCACCTCCTGGCTGATGGGAACGTCCCAGAGGGTGGCTTGAGCGGGATCGATTGTGATATCGCCATTGATGACGATCGTGTCCACCGCAATGACCGGGAGGCATACCATGGCAAGAGCGATAGCAAGGATTATTGGAGCGGATCGCGCAAGGGCTCGGCTCATGACGAGGACTCTCGCATCGCAGACATAAAAGCTTAACCACATCCTGATCGGACATGGGCGGCGGCACCGTGAGCCTCATACCGGTCAAGCTCGACCGGCCCGTGGGCCCCGGCGACGGACTTGCCGCTCTCATAGTCGAAGCAGTATCGCTCTCTGACGGCGACGTGGTGGTGATGGCATCGTCGGTCGTTTCGACGGTAGAGGGCAGGTCCGTCTCACTTGATGACATCGAGCCTTCTGATAAGGCCGACGAGGTCGCGCGACAAACGGGCAAGAACCCCCGGCAGGTCCAGCTCATCCTCGACCAGGCACAGGATCTGTGTGTCAAACGCGACGTCCTCCTCACACGCCTCGAGGGCGGGCTCGTGTGCGCTAACGCCGGTGTGGATCGCTCCAACGCCGGCGATGGGCGGGCGCTCATCCTTCCGTCAGACTCTGACGCCTCGGCAGAGCTTCTCCGTAGTGAACTGGAAGCGCGGACGGGTAAGCGGATCGGGGTCGTGGTGTCGGACTCTCATGGGAGGCCGCTCCGCCTGGGGTGTATCGGTGTGGCCCTGGGTGCCTCCGGAATCACTACTCTTTATGATCGGCGCGGGGATGTTGACCTCTTCGGAAGGCCTCTGGAGAGCACTATCGTGGCTTTGGGGGACGTGCTCGCTTCGGCCGCTCAGCTTGTGATGGGCGAAGCGAGCGAGCTCATACCGGCGGTAGTGGTGCGGGGTGTGGACGTGCTTGGGAGCGGATCCGGAAGGGAGCTGATCAGACCGCCTGATAAGGAGATTTTCCTCGCCGAATGGGCCCGGGTACGTTAACCTTTAAAACGAATGAAACCGCTGGTTACCTTTTTAGTGATGTGATCATGAAGGTGCTCCTTCTTCTTTTCACACTTTCAGTTGGTATCCTCAGGATGTCCATTAGAGGACACCGTGAACGGATCGAATCACGCATTACCTGAATCCATCCCCGGGCGCGAGAAATGGAGGATTACGAGAAGAGGCTCACTGAGCTGTTCATGCAGGACCTCGAACGCTGGGACCCGCTGCTGGTCTCGCTTATCCGTAGTGATGAGATCGATCCCTGGAGCGTGGACATCCAGAAGCTCTGTACCGCCTACCTCTCATCCGTCCAGTTGCCGGACTTCCGCAAGCACGGGAAGACCGTCCTGACACTCGCCATTCTCCTCAAGCTCAAGAGCGAGGAGCTCGATGTCAAGGAGTTCTGGGACGAGGAAGAGGTGGGGGACGAGATCTGGAACGAGGAAGATGAGGACGGCATGCCTCGCGAGCGTCCCACGGTGCCCCGCCTCGTGCCCATCCGCGCTCGGTCCGTCGAGCGTCGCGTCACCCTTGGTGAGCTGGTCACGGCTTTGCGCACGGTCATGGACCAGAAGCGCACGCGGGCGGAGCGACGTCGCGTCCTCGATGCTGCTGGCGGGCGGCGCATGGAGGTGAAAGCCGACCTCAATATCGGCCAGCTCGTGGGGCAGATGCAGGACCGCATCAACGAATTGTGGCAGACCAAAGGCTCGGCCCTGTTCTCGGAGGTCGCTGGTGCGAACCGTGACGAGGCGCTCTGGAGCCTGGTATGCCTGCTCCATCTGTACTTCGAGAACACTGTAGGTCTCGATCAGAAAGAGTGGTGGGGGGACATCCAAATAACAGAACGATCATGATATTGAGGTGAGTTAAATATGTCAAAGGATAATGAACACAGAGCGGTCATCGAGGCAGCACTGTTCATGTCGGCCCGGTCCATGGACGTGAAAGAGCTTTCGAGCATCATCGCAAGCTCACCACGGACCACGAAACGCCTGGTGGACGAACTCGCCGCACTCTACACAGAGCGGTCTGCTGGCCTGAGCATCCTTGAGACTGGAGATGGCTACCGGCTCTCTGTTCGGAACGAGGTCGTGGATGCCGTGGCCCACCTCGCCGAGCGAACCGAGATCTCCGAGGCAGAGATACGGACCCTGTCCGTGATCGCCTATTATCAGCCCCTCCTCCAGTCGAAGTTGGTGAAGATGCGTGGTAACAACGCCTACACACACGTGTCCGCTCTGATGGAGAAAAGGTACATCAGCGGTAAGGCCAACGGTCGTTCCCGCCTTCTCACCACCACCGAACGGTTTCGCTCCCACTTCGCCGTGTCGGGTGAGGAGCTCGGGCACCTGGCCCTCGAGAGACGTCAGCAAAAGGCCCCCTAACGGACATTTGGCCCTGTCGTAACATTTTTAAGACCCTAAGGGTCCTCCGGACCTGTCATCAGGTGAACAATCATGACAGGACAACAACAGCTCGTGCTCGTTCCCCAGGCCTCTCAGGGGATAACGGGTAAGGACGCTCAGCGAATTAATATCCTCGCCGCCCGGACCATCGCCGAGGTGGTACGGACAACGCTCGGACCCAAGGGCATGGACAAGATGCTCGTGGACACCCTCGGGGATGTCGTTATCACGAACGACGGTGTGACCATCCTCTCGGAGATGGAGATCCAGCATCCGACCGCCAAGATGATGGTTGAGGTATCCAAGGCCCAGCAGGAGGAGATTGGCGACGGTACCACCACTGCCGTGGTCATCGCCGGCGAGCTCCTCAAGCGTGCTGGAGATCTTATCGAACAGAGCATTCATCCCACTGTCATTATCAAGGGATATCGAATGGCCGACCACAAGGCACGAGATGTGCTCAAGAACATCGGGATCCCTGTTACTATCAAGAACACGAAGAAGCTCCATGCCGTCGCCACCACCGCTATGACGGGCAAGGGAGTAGAGGGTTCCAAGGAGCATCTGGCCGATATCGCCGTTGAGTCGGTGCGGCTCGTTTCCGAGAAGGAGGGCACTAAGTACCGCGTCGACAAGGACAGCATCAAGATCGAGAAGCGCGAGGGTGGAAGCGTGATCGATACAGCTCTCATCCGAGGCGTTGTGCTCGACAAGGAACGTGCACACAGCGGGATGCCGCGGACCGTGCGCAAGGCACGCATCGCTCTCGTTGACTCGGCCCTCGAGATCAAGAACACCGAAACGAAGGCAGAAATCCGTATCACGGACCCAACCCAGCTCGAAGCTTTCCTCCACAAGGAGGAGCGCATCATCAAGGAGATGGTGGATGCTGTCGTCGCCACGGGCGCCAACGTACTCTTATGCCAGAAGGGCATCGACGACCTTGCCCAGCATTACCTTGCCAAGGTGGGTATTTTCGCCGTCAGGCGGGTAAAGAAGAGCGACATGAAGATGCTCGCTAACGCAACCTCCGCCCGCATCGTCACGAATATCAAGGAGCTTGCCAAGGGCGACCTCGGGTATGCCGAGGAAGTGGAGGAGACGAAGATCGCTGGCGATGAGATGGTTCTCATCCAAAAGTGCAAGAATCCCAAGGCGGCGTCCGTTATCGTGCGCGGCGGTACCAAGCACGTCACTGAGGAGGCCGAGAAGGCCCTTGAGGACGCAATCGACGACGTTGCTGTGGCTGTGAAGGACGGGCGGCTCGTCGCGGGAGGTGGAGCGAGCGAGGTCGAGATGGCAAGGCGGCTCAGGGAGTACGCCGGGAGCGTCGGCGGCCGGGAACAGCTCGCCATCAACGCTTTCGCCGATGGTCTCGAATCGTGCCCTCGCGCCCTGGCCGAGAATGCTGGTCTGGACCCCACGGACAAGCTGGTCGCCCTGCGAAAGGCCCACACCGGTAAGAAGGGTATCCCCTTCGGCCTCAACGTGTTCACGGGAAAGGTCGTGAACATGAACAAGGCCGGGGTGCTGGAACCCTTGGGGCTCAAGCTCCACGCCATCAAGGCCGCCAGCGAGGTTGCCGAGATGGTGCTCAGGATCGATGATATCGTGCTCGCCAAGGAGCTTGGCGGAGGCGGCGGTGGGATGCCGCCCGGGATGCCCCCTGGTGGTATGGGCGGCATGCCAGGCATGATGTAGTTAAGGATTCTGCAAGATAACGGCGGCGGGCTTCGGCCCGCCGCGCCCTATACCAAGAAATATAAAGCTGCAGCACCGTCCCGGACAGAGGCGATTCCATGGCACGGAAAGGCTCCCAAAAGAAGAAACTCGAGTCAACAAAGACCGAGAATGATTGTGGGGGTAAGGATACCAAGAAGAAGAAGGACGTGCCGAAAGAGGATACGAGTATCAAGGAAGAGAAGGTAGAGGTCGCCGAGAAGGAGCCCGAGCGGACCGTTCTTCCTCCTGCTGGCCTGAGCACGGAGGGTCTCCGCGTAGGCGTTGGGATCACATTGCTGGGGCTCCTGCTCACCCTCTTCGTCTCTCTGTCGGCGGCAGGTCCGTCTCAGGGGCGATACGTCGCCGCCAACGAGTTCTCCACATCGGTCGCCACGGTGTCCCAGGGCGATCTCGTCTACCTCAAGGAAGGGGCCCCGACCAACGACGATCTGGCTGTGTGCGTCCTAGATATATTCACATACCCGACGATCTGTCAGGTCGTGAAGGCTACCAATGATGGCTATCGTGTGCGCTATAGAGAAGGGGAGATCCTGAACACCACTTCCCTCAAGCAGCACCGGGTGAAGGGCGCCATCGATCCGGCGAAGACGATTCCCGGATCCACGGTGGAGAACTACGCAAACATAGCCGCTATTGGCCTTCTCCTTACCATCGGGGGAGTGGGCGCAGTGATTATCAAAGGATTTGAACGGGAGGTATGAAACCATGGCGAATGCTCGTGTTGCCAGTTATATGCTCGCGCTCATCATGCTCGTTTTCGGGGTGGTGGGCCTTCTGTACGCAGGAAAACCGATTAGGGAGAATTCCCTTGATGAGGGCATCCCTCTTGCCGCTGCGGCCACCGCAGCACTGGTCATCGGCTATCTCGAGCTGAGGATGTTCATCATCAACGATCTCATCGAGGAAGAGGAAGCGCTCCTTGAGGAGGAGAAGAAGCTTCTCGAGGAAGAGCTGCGCCGGCTCAAGCACATAGAGGATGTGGAAATGCACATTGAAGAAATCCTCGAGCATCCCCATCTCAGAGAGGCCGAGGTGCGGGAAAAGAAGAAGAGCGGTCCCAAGAAGAAGTGAGCTCTCGCCGTCACTCTCGGAAGGTCGAGCTGCTCGGCTCAGTTGTCGGCCGGGATCCACTGCGGGCTTAGCATGTAGAGGTCAAGATCGAGCTTCCTGGCACTGTGGGTGTGTTCAAGGCGTCGTATCAGATGCTCGATAGCATGCTCGAATCCTTCTGACACTCTAATCAGGAGAACATCATGAGTACCTGATTTCACCATGAGCTGTTCGAGGTCCTCGTTATGGCAGAGAGAAAAGGAACAAATCCGCACGCCCTCGGGAGCTCCCGGCTCCATGACCTCCTGGTCCGATAGGTCGATAACACGCTCTTCCCCCGAGAAAACGACCGTAAGAAGGATTATTGTGATGATGGCTGTTGCGACGGTGAGGAAGATCGTCATACCGAAGATGGGCTGTTCGATAAGACCCTTGGATAACGCGATGGTGGCAACGACGATTGAGACCTCGGCGCGCGGTATCATCCCCACCCCGATGCGCAGGGCCTGGACGCGTTGGAACCCTGACCACCGTGCGGCTAGGTAACACCCGACGATCTTGCTCCCCACTGCCAGAACGGTCGCGATGGAGCCCGTTACCAGGAGAGTACGCGGATCGTCCATTGTCATGTTCACGCCTACGAGCACGAAGAACACTGGAACAAGGAAGTTGCACAGCCCTTCCATCCGGCTCTCGATGATCATGCGCTCGGGAAGATCGGATAGGATTATACCTAAGAGCAAGGCGCCCGCGATATAGGCGAGACCGATCGCCTCGGCAGCCACGGCTGCGAAGCACGCTAGTGAGAGGACCACGATAAGTTCAGAATCTGCCGTTTCCATGCGCTCCACGGCAGCGATGATTTTGGGGAGTATCTTCCTCCCCACCCACACGAAAAGACCGATGAAGAGGAATATGCGTGCTGACACGGTCACAACACTGAGCATGCTCATGCCATCCCCGAGCGATCCGAGGACGATTGAGAGAATGAGGAGCGTGAGGATATCGTCCACCATTGATGCTTCGATGATCATAGTGGATTCGAGCAGATCGAGCTTCCCCATCTCCTCGATGACACGGGCCGTGATGCCTACGCTCGTCGAGACCAGGATGAGACCGACGATGATGGGCTCGTGGATAGCGGTGGCATCGATACCAATACCGGTGAGGGCCCATAGGGTCCCAAGGGTGACCGAGAGGACGATGCCCGCGGAGGATATCGCGAAGGCCTTGCGACCGTAGGACACCATGGCGCGGAGGTTCGACTCAAGACCGATTCTGAACAGAAGGAAGAGGAGGGCTAGATGGCCGATATAGCTGATGAAGGTCGCAGCGTCAGAGGTCATGTCGATTATACCGATGACGGGACCGATAAGGATACCAGCCATGATCTCCCCTAGTACACTAGGGGAACGGAGCCGGTGTGCGAGCTCGCCACCGAGCTTGGCAGACAGTACGATGATGCCTAGATACATCATCGCGGTCGTCTCGCTCATGGTATGATAATCCAGTGCAATCTTCACTTTTAACTCTTCTTTTTGTTTCGGCGAGAAGTCCCCTTCCGAGAGGTAAGGGATGAATCCTTAGTAATATTGAACGTGTTCGAGAAATCCCATGCGTTTTCACAGGCTGTCCGACAATTCGTAGTTTCTACCGCTTCAAGGCCACCGAACAATGTCACAGGAAGTGTGCACCCTAACTTCATATGACGTGAGGTCCTTCGCATGAAGGAAAAGCGGCCCCAGAAGAAGGTTTATAAGATTGTGCACCCTAACTTTAGTCATGGTGTACACGGAGATCAAAACGATCAAAGGGCGGCAGTACAAGTACCTCCGCGAGAGCCTCCGGATCGACGGCCGCGTCATCCACAGGACTGTGAAGTACCTTGGCCCCGTGAAACCAAGATACAAACCCCAGAAAAAGAAGGCGAGCCAATGACATACATACGATCACACCACAAACAAGCCTGGCTGCTTGCCCCGAACATCGAGGACATGATACCGGCCGACCACATCTGCTACCTCGTCGAAGCGCTCATGGAAATGATCGACTTCACCCGGTTCGACAAGAAGTACGCAGGCCCCGGACACCCCGCGTACCATCCCCGGGTCATCCTGAAGCTGCTCGTGATGGGTGTCATGGACAGGGTGCGCTCATCCCGCAAGCTTGCCCGGAACGCCAGAGAGAACGTCGTCTACATGTACCTCGCGGAGAAGCTCACGCCGGACTTCAGGACCATAAGTGACTTCCGCAAGCAGAACGCCGATCTCGTCAAGCAGCTCTTCAAGGACACCGTGGCGCTCGCCAAACAGGAAGGGGTGCTCGACCTGGCCCAGCTCGCGACGGACGGGACCAAGATCAGGGCCAACGCTACCAACAAGCGCTCGCTCACCAGGGAAGAGCTCGAGTTCATGACCCGGTTCGTTGACGAAGAGCTCGATGAATGGGCCAGACAGGACCGGATAGAGGACGAGGCGTTCGGCACGCTGAGGGGATACGACCAGCTCCCGGGCAAGGGCAAGCAGAAGATGCGCGCTGCAGTACGACACTATGTGAAGCATACCAAGGAAAAGGGCGACGGGTTCGAAGAGATGGCGTCCCGAAAGCTGGAGAAAGCACGCCAGGAGATGGAACAGCACAACCTCGACAAAGTGAGCACGACGGACACCGACTGCCGATTCATGAAGTCCAAGAAGGGAAGGCTGGAGTTCTCGTACAACCCTCAGGTCACGACGGACGGGAATTGCTTTATCCTCGCCTCCGACGTATGCCAGGACGTGAACGACAAGAGACAACTGCAGCCCCAAGTGCTTCAGACGGAAGAGAACCTCGGCCAGATATCCGAAGGAACGCCATGGAACTTCGACAATGGGTACTTCGGAGGGGACAACCTGGCCTTCCTCAAGGAGAAGAAGATCAACGCGTACGTCGCAACGGAAAAACCGGACCCCAACCCGTACAGCGCCGACAAGTTCATCCACGACCCCAAGAAGAAAGAATACACATGTCCCGGAGGACACGTCATGAGATTCCTCGGCGAAAGACATGAGAAGAGCCGGGGCTACAGGTACAACCTTTACCGGTCCTATAGCTGCCACACGTGCCCGCACCAGGGATCGTGCACCAAGAGAAAGGATGGCATCCGTTACCTGAAGGTCTACCCGCACCCCGAGCTCAGGGATGAGATGATCGCCAAGATAAGCACCAAGAACGCGAAGAAGACGTACCGCCAGCGTAAAGAGACCGTCGAGCCGATGATAGGATGCATCAAATACGACCTGGGGCTCGATGAGTTTCTCACGAGGGGCCTTGGAACGGTGAGAACGGAGTTCAGGCTGGCCTGTACGGCCTTCAACGTCAAGAAGATGTGGTTGCGGATGCGGGAGAGGGCCGCTGGTGTGGTCGGAAGCACACTTGCTCCCGTACATCCGTGTTGAGGATATTCATTCTCACATCGATCGGTGTATGGTATCGAATTGTCGGACAGCCTGTTTCCGACCGTGGGATGAATCGCGTTCCACGGAATGTGGGTGAACACGCGTAAGAAGAACGGTCAATCCCAACATCAGTACCTGAATCATCAGTAGGTGTATTATGCATATTAGGGGTCTAATGATCTATTACCGGCACACCACCCCCCTATGGTATATAATGATGAACGGCCTATTACCTATTTGGGGTGTCAGCCAAGGACGATAATTGAACAGAAGACAGCGGTCGCGTCCTGCGGGCCTAGGTCCGGCCAATGATGAGCAAAGCTGAAAATGCTGGCTGATCGGTCGGGCTTGCGGTCTTCCGGGGGAAAGGTGAGGGATGCTCATAACACGGAGCGTTCATAGAGAGGTTCGCGTGCACGTGGATGTGCAGATGCCTCGACCCAGTCTGGTAACGGAAGGAGTTCTGAACGCTGTGATCAATATTCAGAATCGCTCAGGGTGGGGACCACCCGATGTGCCCGTGGAGCTGGAAACAGCGTCGAAGCGGGAAGCTCCTCCACTTGGAGAGGGGTAGTTCACAGGTCCCATCGGCAGCTCCGGGAACGATCTAAGCACAACTCGCACAAAGGACGTGAATGGGCGTTCGTCAACGAACCCACCTTTGAAAAGGGGAGCATCCCTGGTGTCCATTTGTGAAGGGCTCTCGCTCTTCCTATGGAACGCCTCACCCCGACCCCCTGGTTTCCGATGGAATAGTGCGGCCGGAAGAGGACCTGCGTCCGCTGGAGGAACGCCGGATGTAAGCTTAGAATATGGTCCGAGTGTGGCGTTCCTGAAAAATATATTAAACCCTGCTAGCACCGACGTCTGCTCTTTGTTATTCGTACGCACGGTTGCAGTGGAAATCATGATTCATCTTCAAAAAAACACATGTGCCGATGGATAGGTCCAAGAGGTCAGACCTTCGCTTCCTATGGAGTTCGGTTAAGATAGAAAATCGAGATTGTCAGGAATCTGACGGGATCGATGCGGTGAAAACAGGAATCTCCACAGGAAATGTAGGGGTAGTCATGAGAATGGATGTATAGCTTCCACTACCACTATCTTTATAGGGTACCTTGATTTCCACTGGAGGTAGGGGTAACCCTTAAAATGGTGCTGAGATGATTCAAAAGACGCTTGACAACCTCTTTGAGGAGTTCCTGACAAAGGAGAGTATCTTTACATGCAAAGGGGCGCTTCAGGCAAAGTACCAACCGAAGAACCTCCTCCACCGTGAAGAACTGGTCAAGGAGCTTGCTTCCATTCTCGCACCGACGCTCCGGGACGAGCTCCCGTCAAACATCTTCATATATGGTAAGACGGGGACCGGTAAGACCTCGGTCATCCGTTGGATCGCTGACCAGCTCTCGAGCAAGGCTGGCTCCATCGACGTTCGTCTCAAGATTATCTATGTTAACATCAAACTCGACCGGGTGGCCGACACCGAGTACCGGCTATTCGCCTACCTCGGCGAACAGCTGGGCGCCACCATCCCCACAACGGGCCTTCCCACCTCCCATGTGTTCGATGTCTTCAAGCGCGAGGTGGACGCCAAGGACAGCACGATCATAGTCATCCTCGACGAGGTTGATCGCCTCATCTCCAAGACCGGCGACGAGGTCCTGTACAACCTCACTCGTATGACCGGCGACCTCAAGCACTCGAAAGTGTGCATCATCGGGATCACGAACGACCTAAAGTTCCTTGATACGCTGGATCCGCGTGTTCGGTCATCCCTATCGGAAGAAGAAATCCTTTTCCCCCCTTACAACGCTCTTCAGCTTCGGGACATCCTGGCGCGACGCGCTGAGATTGCCTTCAAGTCCGGTGTGGTCGACCAAGCCGTCGTCCGGAAGTGCGCTGCCCGAGCCGCACGAGAGCATGGCGACGCGCGCAAGGCGCTAGACCTTCTGCGAGTGGCCGGCGAGATCGCTGAGCGTGCTGGCGACACGAAGGTCGTCGAGAAGCATCTGGACATCGCTGAGGACCGCATCGACTTTGATCGTGTGCTCGAGACGGTAAAATCCCAGCCCCGACAATCGAAGGCGGTGTTGTTCAGCATCATGCGGCTCAACGGTGAGGAGGTGACGACAGGCGATGTGTACGACACGTACCGTCATATGTGCATGAACTCCGGTCTTTCCGTTCTCACACAGCGGCGGGTGTCCGATCTCATCTCAGAGCTCGACATGCTCGGGATTGTCAGCGCAAAGAAGAAGAGCCTCGGGAGGTATGGGAGAACGCGGTTCATCTCATTGCACCTCCCCTCGGTCGTACATGGGAACATCCATGAGGTCCTTTCATCGGAGTTCGGGATGTAGCTGATGGAACGATCCAAGCTCATCGAGTGCATCCGTGACGAGGGCTACTCCTACAACTTCACACCGGAAGCGGTGGAACTCATCGTCGACAGGGACGACCTCGACGAGATCGTCACTGCAGTTGAACAGTATGAGGACATCGATACGATCACAGAGGAGATTGTTGAAGCGCTCCATGAGAACCGTGAGCTTCCGGACATCGACTGGGCGTCCTTCCTCGAACTAAAGGCCCGTTGCGAGCGGGGCGAGGACGAGGGGGGATTCAAGCAAATGGTGGCGGAGCTGAGGAAGGTGTCAGTCCCCACCGAGAGCGTGAATGATAGCGCTCTTATCGAGGAACCATCTGTTGTGGAGGCCCAATCTGGGACGACGGCCGAAGCTGCAGCGACCGCACCCCGTCTTATCAAGGAAGAGAACGGTCCCGCCATCCTCATCGATAGCACGGTCCTTACGCAGGTCCCGACAACATCCCCCGTAGCGACCGGGGGCGCCGAGGAGGGTGTGGTGGTCGTGCTCGGCTCCCGACCGGAGACCATGATTCGTGGGGATCTCAGGACCTCCGCCCAGGTTCTCATGGAGTATCGGGAGAGCTTCGATCAGCGAGGGACTGTGGACGATTTCATGACCTACTTCTCCTCACGGTACAAGAAGCTCAAGAAGCTCCTTGAAGGACGTCCGGAGCTCTCGTCGCTCCTTTCCATCGAGAGGGCCGCATCGTACAATGCTGACGGAGAGTATGGGCGAGAGGACATATCCGTTATCGGGATGGTAACAGAGAAGACGGTCACCAAGAACGGCCATATCATGCTCACTATAGAGGATCCCTCCGGTACGGTGCGGGTGCTCATCCTCAAGGACAAGCAGGAGCTCATGGAGAAAGGGAATGCCATAGTGCAGGACGAGGTCATCGGTATCCGGGGCTCCCCAGGAAAGGATATCCTCTTCTGCAACGACCTGATCTTCCCCAACGTACACCTCCGCAACCCCATACCCCGGACCGAGGAGGAGGTGTACGCCGTGTTCATCTCCGATGTGCATGTGGGGAGCAACGAGTTCCGTGACAAGGAGTTCGAGCGGTTCCTCAGCTGGCTCCGTGGTGAGTGGGGGGACGAGAAGAAGCGTCAGATGGCGGCACGGGTCGGTTACCTTCTGATCGCCGGCGACCTCGTCGACGGCATCGGTATCTACAAGGGTCAGGACAAGGAGCTCACCATCACGGACATCTACAAACAGTACGAGGTTTTCGCACGTTACATGGAGATGGTGCCCGAAGGTATCCAGACGGTCATAATCCCGGGGAACCACGATGTGTCCCGTGAGGCAGAGCCCCAGCCCGCGGTCTTCAACGAGTTCGCACGGGACCTGTACGAGAAGGACCGCTACATCATCTCATCCAATCCCTCGCTGGTCAGGCTCCATGACACTCTTGACGTACTGATGTACCACGGTGCGAGCCTGGACTCCATGATCGATGCTCTCCCTCAGCTCAAGGACGGCTACAACCGCCCATCGCTGGTCATGGAGCAGCTGATCCGCAAGCGCCACCTCAACCCGATCTTCGGCCATAAGACGCGCATATTCCCCGAGCGTGAGGACCTCCTCGTAATCCAACCCGTCCCCCATGTGTTCCATGCAGGACACGTCCATACGTACGATCATACCATGTATCGTGGTATCCATCTCATCAACTCTGGCACGTTCCAGGGGCAGACGGAGTTCCAGGTCAGGATGGGCCATCAGCCCACTCCGTCCATCGTGCCCGTATTGAATCTCAAGACGGGTAATATCAAGCGTCTCGGTTTCGCTGAGGTCAATAGAGGTGGCGTGTGATGGACCCTGAGACACTGACCGTTCATTTTTTGAATGTGGCCTGGTACCCACTGAGCGTGGATCCGACCGCATTCCCATCCACAGAGGGGGGCCTACACAAGTGACACTCTCTTCTCTTAACGGGAACGGCCAGGCCATCCTTGGAGATGATAACGGCCCGAAAGAAAAAATACCTGTCCGCCGGGTTGGAGGCGTGGATGTCAACTCGTGCACCGAGAATGACGCGTCCAAGATGGATGTCGAGGTGTCGCCGCGCCTGTGTGCGTACTTCACTGCGTTGGAGCGTGATGCACGACAGTTGTACGAGATCGCAGAAGAGGCAAGGAAGAAAGGCCTTGATCCTGAGTCACAGGTCAACATTCCTCTGGCCCGGGACGTAGCGGCACGGGTGGAGGGTCTCATCTCGTCCATCTATCCACAACTGACCGGCTCGGGGCTCGCCGAGGCAATCCGTTTACTGGAGGACGAATTCAGTAAGAACGATGAACGGATTTGTTTTCATGCAGCTGAACGGGTGGCGCGCGAGGAGTTCTGTAAATTCGAGAGTACTGAACAGGCACTCGATGCCGGCGTCCGTGTGGGTGTGGCATATAACACACAAGGTATCGTCACAGCGCCCCTTGAGGGCATCGCGCGGGTAAAGGTCAAGAAGCGTATGGATGGCGGCGAGTACGTAGCCATCTACTATGCGGGGCCTATCCGGAGCGCTGGTGGAACTGCCAACGCGCTCTCCGTGCTCATCACTGATTTCCTACGCTCAAAGTTCGGTTACCAGTCGTACGATCCGCTCGACAATGAAGTGGAGCGGTTCGTTACCGAGCTCGAGGACTACGATTCAAAGATCACGAACCTCCAGTTCAAGGTGTCGGCCAATGACATCCGGACAATGGTACATCACATCCCCGTCGAGGTGAGCGGCGACGCCACCGAGAAACTGGAAGTCCTCTCCTACAAGGACCTTGAGCGTGTCGAGACCAATAATATCCGGTCGGGTGTCTGTCTCACTCTATCCTGTATCTACGGTAAGGCCTTCAAGCTCCTCAAGCGGATCAAAGGGAACCTATCCGGTTTCGAACTCGAGCATTGGATATTCCTTGAAGAGATGATGTCTAAGGGAAAGAAAGAAGAGAAGACGTCCGGTTCGAAGGGTGTCGAACCCTCCTACAAGTACATGAGCGAGCTTCCCGGGGGACGTCCGGTCTTCTCGTACCCATCTCGAGCGGGCGGGTTCCGCCTCAGATACGGCCGGAGCAGGAATACGGGATTCGCGGCCTGCGGTGTCCATCCGGCCACTATGGTGGTGACGGACGAGTTCATCTCCGTTGGTACACAGCTCAAGATAGAGTACCCCGGAAAGGCGACCGTCGCAATGCCAGTGGACGGTATCGAGGGACCGATCGTAAGGACCAGTGACGGATCCGTAGTCCGTGTAACTTCGATTGAGCAGGCACGCGAAGTGAGGAAGGATATCGACAAGGTGCTCTTCCTAGGGGACCTCTTGATAGGATTCGGCGAGTTCGCTACGAACGGAAAGAAGCTCCTACCGGCTGGCTGGTGCGAGGAGTGGTGGGAGGGTCTCGTGCGTGAGAGCAACGAGGAACCGAGCACCCCTGGTTCGTTCTCCGAAGCACTCGCGATCTCACAGCGGTTGAAGATCCCTCTCCACCCGCGGCACACACACTTCTACTCCGACCTATCACGGGATCAGCTGTCCGCACTAGCGCGATGGTTAGGGACAGGGACTATCGAGCGTGTTCCGCGAGATCATGCAGATGGGGGCACTATCATCCATCTTAGACTCAAGCATGATGACGCTGGCAAGGATGCCCTTGAGATCGCGTGCCTACCACACTCGGTGACCGATGGTGAAGTGGTCATCGAGGGGGAAGCAGAAGAGCTACTCGTCACCTTTGGAATGTTGGATGTAGACCGCATCGATCCATCGCGACTGCTGGGGATCTTGGACGAACTCCGTGATGCCTCGGCCCTTGAGGTCATCAACGCCGTTTCCCCGGTCATGATCAAACCTTTCGCTCCCGCGTACATTGGAACGAGGATGGGCCGACCCGAGAAAGCAGAGAGACGGATCATGAAGGGATCGCCCAACCTTCTCTTCCCTGTTGGTCGTGATGATGCGGGGGAGAAGAAGCAGCGTTCGCTCATCAAGGCCGCTCAGCACAAGACCGTGCGTGTCGAGCTAGGAAAACGCTTCTGCCCGGAGTGCAAGGAGTTCACGTTCATGGCGAACTGTCCGACCTGTGGGGCCCTCACAGAGCAGAGAAGGGTTTGTGTCCGGTGTGGCCAGGTCACTAAACTGGACATGCATTGTGAAATACCTACAAAGAGATCGGACTTCTACCATCTTCCGTTCAAGGAGCTCATCGATGCGGCCGCCGGTAACGTAGGCGAGCGAGTGCCTGCCGAACTGAAGGGCGTGCTCGGGATGAGCTCACGCTCCAAGATACCTGAGCGTATGGAGAAGGGGATACTACGTGCCAAGCACCGCGTGCTAGTGAACAAGGACGGTACGATCAGGTTCGATGGTACGGACTGTCCCATCAGCCATTTCACGCCCATTGAGATCGGAACAACAGTGGAGCGTCTAAGAGAGCTCGGGTACGTCGAGGACATCCATGGGAAGACGCTCGAACATGAGAATCAGGTGGTCGAACTTCTAGCTCAGGATATCCTTGTGTCCGACTTTAGGGATCCTGACGGTAAAATCGCTTCGGGAGCTGACTACTGTACTCAGATATGCAACTTCGTCGACGATCTCCTCGAGAGGTTCTATGGGATGCCCCGATTCTACAATATTTCATGCCGCGAAGACCTCGTAGGACACCTTGTAATCACGCTCGCACCCCACACATCGGCCGCCATCATTGGAAGGATCATCGGATTCACTCCTGCCAGAGTATACTATACTCATCCTCTGCTTATTGCTGCACGTAGACGGAATGCGGATGGGGATGAGGATTCTATCTCATTGGCGCTCGATGCGCTCCTCAACTTCTCACGGTCATTCCTCCCTGATACACAGGGGGCTCGAACCATGGACGCACCTCTCGTGCTCACACTCATACTGAATCCCTCAGAGATTGATGATGAGGTATGGGATATGGACACGAGCTGGAGGTATAATCCAGCCTTCTACGAGATGACGTACGATTATCCTGAACCGAAGGATGCAAAGAAAGCGCATAATATTGAACAGTATGCCGACAGGATCGGTAATAACTCTCAGTACGAGGGGCTTGGATTCAACATAGGGACGACCGATGTTAGCGCTGGACCCACTATTACTGCATACAAATTTCTGGGAAGTATGCTCGAGAAAGTGGATGCACAGCTTGAGCTTGGACGTAAGATACGTGCTGTGAACGTGGACGGAGTTGCTGGTCTAGTGCTAGGGACACACTTCCTTAGTGATATCAAAGGGAATATTCGTACGTTCACCAGACAAAAGATCCGATGTATCACATGTAATTCCAAGTACCGTCGCGTTCCTCTGACCGGCGTATGCACAAGGTGTGGGGGTAAGCTAATACTAACTGTCGCTCCAGGAAGTGTCTCAAAGTATATCGCACCTTCAATGAGGATCGCTGAGAATTTCAAGATAACTCCGTATCTCAATCAGCAACTTGAGGTTGCATCAAGACGTCTTTTGTCTATGTTCGGAAAAGAGAAACATCAGCAAGTTGGCCTTGATACTTTTCTTTCAAAATAAGAAATATTTAGATAATAGATAAAATCAATTTCTGTTAGAATTGACATTATAATTTACTGATATAGTTTCTGATTATATATTATATTGACCTTATAATATACTGTTATAGTTACTATACTATAATACTATATGACCATCTAATTTACTGGTAAAACTTATCAATCTTAATTACTTCATTTTTTTCATTATGATTAAAAAGAAACTAGGTAGACGTTTTTCTGATCAAGCATGTACGAACAAGTCATGTAGGAATTTCGCTGTACCAGGACTTGGTAACATAATCGGAAATGGCACTTATCAAATCCAAGATGGTATAGTTAGGAAGTTCTTTTGTCGAACATGCAAGAAATCTTTTTGTGATCGAACTAGAACAGCTTTCTATGATTTGCGAACTAAGGATAAGATATTCTATGATGCTCTAACACTTATTATCAAAGGCAAGAGCATAAGATCCGTTGCAAATGAGCTCGATACGACACTTGACACTGTAAGATCTTGGCTCACTCGTGCAGCATCACATCCGGACGATGTGAATTCTACACTTTCAAATCGAACTGGATTTGAGGTCGAGAAGCTCAATGAACTATGGTCATCAGTACGTGCAAAGCGGTTTTCTGAATGGAAGAGGAGAGATAAATGAACCGTTAACTATTTTCCTTTCTTTTTAGCGAAAGCAAGACCAAGCATGAGTTTTGAGAACACTCCCATTTTATATTCACTGTCAGTCAGACAATACCACGATAACCTTGATATAAACGTTCTCATGATAGTAGAGTAGAATATTGTAGGATAATAGAGTAGTATAGTATATAGTAATACCAGTAAATTATAATGTCAATTATATCAGTAAATTAGATGGTCATTATATTTTATTGATAGCTAAAGCTAATCCGAAATTATCTTTCATTAACATTAATTCACACTAGATTGCTAGTACTCTGCCCGACCTTATCGAGTCGAGTTCTTCCCTCTCATGATCAATCTCTTTCACTGATGATTTCTCAGAGTCATCGGTGTGAGCGAACAGGTTCTCTAGATCGAGCTGGAAACTATACTGATTTATTGAGAGGTTGAAACGAACACCGTTCTTCTTCATGTATTTCTCAGCAAAATACGGTTTACTATGATATCGGCTTGTCTCTTCAATCTCTCCCTTGCGTGAGCCCCACCACACTTTCTTGAAATCCCCTTCCTTGAGATTTACATCAACGTAAGAGAGTATGAGACTATCAGTAAGATGGATTTCTTCCCGCATATAATTCGCTATCTTGACCTCTGACCATCCTTCACCTTTCCTCAACTTCATTGCAAGGGCATCGATAGTCTGGTCGATTTTTCTCTCATGAATAACTTTTCCAATCCCTGAACGTTCACCTTTGTCGAGCATACCGTACGCAACGTCAAGGGCTACCAGCTCCTCCATCCACTCCGATCCATCACGAAGAGCTGCATGAGTGGCTTCATGAGCAAGTATGTAGTCTACGATAGCAGCATTCCCTGCATGCTTTGTGTTCACGTAGATTTCAGTTTCGCTCGGTCCGAACCATCCAGGTAGCCGGGTAAGACCGCCAATCCCGTCATCGAGCTCAGCGTACCAGAGGTTGTCGGTTGAATAAGTGTAATGGACATCGAAATGTCGGTTGACCTTACCGTAGATCTGCTCACCTTCACGTCTCAGGTCATATGTGGAATTGATGCCGTCAGCACATTCAGGTGCGTTGATATACTCACTGATGTGATATTTGAGGTCCTTGACGATCTCATCCGTCTCGATAAAGTCAACACCGATGGAGTCGATGAGCTCGTCCATACCCTATACCCGAGTTTTCCAAGCATGACCCTCTTTTTATAAACCTATTGGAGGGGCTTCCGGTCACCGCATTAATCACGGACAAGAGAAAGATTATCATTTGCCATGCGGGCGAATGTTCTTTGCAACGAGCTCGACGATATCAGCTGCTTGTGCATCGGACCCGGACCGGGCAATGCCTTGTGAGAGTGCTCCAAGGCACGTTTGACAAGCAGTTGCCACAATCGTCGCACCCGTATCGAGCAGTTCGCTGACGCGCTCATCAGCAATGGCTTCTGGTGTTTCATTGCGGGTGATCCTCATGCCACCACGAGGCCCCTTGAGATGAGCACCTGCACTCGCATCAGTGTACCTCTTTATACCGGAAGAGCAGAATACCCAGTCCGAGAAGGGAGATTGCCAGCAGTCCGCTACTGGCGAACGAGCGTGCAGGGCTGACAAGGTCGTTCCTCGGGAGGGTAGAGAACATGAGACCTTGGTCCGGGTCCATGAAGGGTTTTGTGACGTCGTACGCCCCTGTGAAAGTTCCCAAGTACATTTGGATCTCTGGCGGGATGCGGATCCCTGCACCCCCTTCGACAAGTGAGACGAACATGTTCCCAAAGTGATAACCAGCATCTACGTAATGGAGAGAGTACTCCTCATAGAGACCGGACGCCATGGTGAAAGCCCGCACCTGTACGAATCCGAGGAACGTCACCATAGCAAAGAACCCCAGCCCCATTATGATGAACGCTGTTCGTTTCGTGATGGCCGAAAGAGCGATGGACACCGCACCCCAGACGAGGACAACGAAGAGCGAGTACACCAGCAGCATGGGCACCATCCCTAGGAGGAGGCGCAGCACATCGTACTCGAGTTCCATGGTAAGGAACCACATGTACGGTACAGCTATCAGCGCACCGGTCTGTACCAGCATCATGTAGGCGACGAAGCCTATATAGCGTCCTAGAACGATCTCGTGACGCTCGATAGGCTTGGATACCAACAGCAGGAGCGTTCCACCGTTCTCCTCGCCCGAGATGAACCCGGCACAGCTGGAGATGGTGAACATGATGAGTGGTACACCTGCGACCCAGATGAACAGGATCACGGAAAGGTAACCTGCAAGGATCGTGCCCTGAGTCCCCAAGGGGAGGCTTTCGGTGTCAACGAGACGGTTTTCCTCCGCGGCACCAGCGAATATGAAAGGGACGAGAAGAACGACGGCAATGTAGAGGAACGTACGTCTGAAGGTGGCCATGTCCTTGAACGTACGCTTGGCGATGACCGATATTCCGTTCATCGTTGATACCCCCCGATTCGCGAGTAATAGTCCGTGACCGATCCGCTGAGCGATTCCTGCCACGCACCATCAATCTCGTCCTGATGCTGTTCATCCCACCCTTCCCCGATAACGGTCATGAAGATGCTCTCAAGGCTGAACTCCTTGGCGGCGAAGGCATTGAGCGAGAGCCCGTTGTCGGCAAGGAGCTTGGGCAGTACGAATCGCAGTCTCTCGATGTCAGCTGCCATTATGTTCACCTTATGCTTCTTGTCCAGCCAAACCTTCTCTGCCGACGCCTCTTGGGAGAGAAGGCTGAAGGCCTGCTGGTTGTCCGACGCATCTAGGATGAAGTGGTTTCCCGCAAACTCCTGCTTCAGGCCATCGATCGAGTTCTCTACCACGGTCCGCCCGTTGTTGATGATGGTCACTTCATCTGAAACCTTCTCGATCTCGGAGAGGATGTGCGATGATACGAGAACGGTAAGTTCTCTCTCGGTCACAAGTTCCCGCAGCTTCTTGAGCAGTCCGTACCTGGCGACAGGGTCTAGATTGGACGTTGGCTCGTCGAGGATGAGTATATCGGGTTCATGGATGAGGGCCTGTACGAGAGAAAGCTTCTGGCTCATACCGGCTGAGAAGCCCTGGACGCTCCGGTCCTTGGCGTGCCCCAGGTCGAAGGTCTCCAACAGCTCCTCGGCCCGTGACCTAGCTCGCCCACCGTCGACTCCACAGATGCGTCCCATGAGCTCGAGATAATCGAGAGCGTTCATATCATAGAACCGGGGGTGCTCGGGAGAATAGCCGATGAGGGAACGGGCCCTCACGCTTCCGGCAGGTTGTCCCTTGATGGACGCGGAGCCCTGAGTGGGGCGTATCGCGCCGATGAGCATCTTGATCGTGGTGGTCTTTCCAGCACCGTTGAGCCCGAGGAATCCGTGGATCGTGCCCTCCTCGACACGGAGGTTCAGGCCGTCCACGGCCCTGAAACGACGCTTCCAGAAACCGAAATCCTTGGTGAGCCCCTCGGTCTCGATGGCGTGCATCAGGCAGCACCCCTAACGTACAGATAGGTGCGTCGCCCCAAGTAGCCTACAATGGAGAGCACGATGATGCCGTTGATGAGCCAGTGGGCTAGCACCTTGCGCTTCACTATGACCGAAACGTGGGAGTAGGTGCTCCCACCAAAACCATCGGTCGTCCTGAGACTCACCTGGTGGTTTCCGGAGGGGAGATCCAGGAAGGTGCTGGACGAACTGGTCCGGACCACAACGTTCCCGTCCACCAGCACCGAGGTGATGACGTTGGACTGTTGCTGCCAGGTCAGGTCGAATCCCGCATGGACCTCGTCCCCGTCCGAAGGAGAGGAGATCGGTACATCCCAGTCCGCTCCCACCACGTACACGTCGCCAGCAGTCGATGTAACTATGATGTCCCGTCCATCGCCCATGTTGAACACGCCCGATCCGCGGATACCTAGTTCGCGTACGATACGACCCGTGGCGACGTCGAGAACATAGAGCGTCGGAGACGGTCGCCCGCCCTCGCGCCCCACAAGCGCAGTGAAGGCAAGCTCGCGACGCCCGTCGCCTGTGATGTCGTTGATCGTGGAAACGGCGACCGCGGGCTGGAACTGGTCGACGTCCTTACGTCCCTTGAATAGATGCACCTTATCGATCTCCTGGCCGGAGACGAGGCTGTAGAACGTCACGGTGATATCCCTCTGCCACATGGCGGTGGCGACGACGGCCAGTTCGTTCACACCGTCACCGTCCATGTCCTTGACCACCGTGGCGGGCTCGATGTTATCGATGCGGAGGGTATCGAGCATCCAGGTCTCCATGGGATGCGGGTACCTCCACCCATCCATGTTGGCACCGGACTGCTTCACGACCAATTCGGGCCCCTGCGGGCCCCACCGCTTGAACTGCATTAGGTCGTCGGCCCCGTCACCGTCGAGGTCACGGACCCAGCGCCCGCCCCCTGAACCATCATCATCCATGGTGAGCACGACCTTCCCGAACCGACTGTCAAGGACAATTAGCTGCTCGGGCATGTCCCTGCGGTGTACGCGCACACCGATGTCCGGACGTCCGTCCCCCGTGGCATCGTCCACCAGACGGATGTTCTCCTTGTTGAAGTTAGCCTCCTCAGGACTCCAGCGCCACAACGGCCGCCAGCTTCCTGAGCGCTCGCTCTTGAGCACCAGCACTTCCTTCCAAGAGGCTAGTAAGAGCTCGTCAATACCATCGTTGTTGAAATCGCCCAATGATCGGAGGACGTTCCGGTCATTTTCGAGGAACGACCACTCGAGCTTTTTCACGCGGTCTTCCTCCTCCTTACCGTCCTTGAAAGGATCCTGGAAGGACCATGCTTGGTTGGTCCTTGTGAGGAAGGGTTTCCCGGTCAGTCCGTCGAGGACGTACACCTCGCGCCAGCCGCTCACGAGCACGTCGTCCACATCGTCCCCGTTGAGGTCTGACAGTGTATCGACGGCCACAACCCGCTTGCAGATCCGCAGGTTCTGCTCCCGCTCCTTGACCTCCTGACGCATGCTCCTTGCCCGTTCCTCGGCATTCCTGAGCTGGTTACGCTCCTCCTCCTCCTCAGGAGTGCGCTCCCGCTTCCAGTCGAGACGCTTCAGCCGCTCCGAATCGACCCCCAGCCTCTGGTCGATGATCGACGGATCCTTGAAGATATCGTTCCATGTCCCATAGTGGGTTCCATCTGCGACAGGAGTGCGCCAGATGTCAGTTCCCGTGGCGCCGGAGATGAGCACGATGCGGGTCCGATCACCGTACTGGTCCCCCCAATCCCAGTCGCCTGGAGCTTGGACGAACGCAAGGATATCACGCTTCCCGTCCCCGTCCATATCGTCCGTCAGACGCACCTGCTGGAGCGTCAGACCCGAGAGCACGTCCTTGATGGGCACCCGATACTCCCAAGCTTGCTCGTGTGTCGCACCGTCCATGACGAAAAGAAGGCGCGAGGAGCCCTGGTCGTTATTGTCCTGAGGATTCGTACGCTCGGCGGAGAGCGCTAGGAGGTCCGGATTCTCGTCACCTACAAGGTCGGCTGTGAGGTAGGTAAGCCCCGCATAGCGAGGATAGCTCCATTGCACCCGTCCGCGCATGTCTAGCATCACCAGATCGGTGCGGTCGGATGCGAGGACCACACCATCGCCGAATGGCAGCACCCACAGCGATGACTTGTCAAGGGCGAGCGTCATGTTCGGCTTATAGGGTGCTAGCTCGGTCATGTTGGCAGCCCACAGACGGCTCATACCTGATGTGGTAGGCATCAGCAGGGTCTCGCCAATAACAGGGAGGCGCTCGACCTGTTGGAGCCCCGCATCGTGCCGGCTCCACAGGGTGTTCCCCCTGCGCGAGGAAAGGGCCACTAACAGGCGTTTCTTCCCCATGTATCCCTGGCCGTTCTGTTGCTGCTGCTCGCCCCCACCAGGCCAGGTGGCGGCCACGATATCCTCCTGTCCGTCCCCGTCGATGTCGGGGATGATTGCGATGCGGAGGTTGAAGTAGTTGTCCATGTCAGGGGTGGTGGGGGATAGAGATTGTCCACGCATCCCCCCTTTGTAGTAGCGTGATAGCATGAGGGCGTCGTACTCGAGCACGGTGGTGTTCCATTCAACTCGCCCCGCTCGACCATTGATGAGGAGCACATTACCATCCTCGGTAGATACTACAAGGGAGTCACCAAGGGGGACGATGTCCCAAACGCTCCGCGTGACCGTTCCCATTTCGCGGTCCGATCGAGGATCCCGGAGCACCAGGGGTTCAGCGGCACGGATCGACCAGAGCTCCTTTCCTGATCGCGCGTCGATGAGATGGACACGTCCATCCTGGCATCCCGCCGCGATGTCCGGCCAGCCATCACCAGATAGATCTTGCGTGGCGATGATCCTGAACACGTCGTTCGCTGCATCGAACCGCCAAGACAGTTCGCCCGTGATCCCGTTCAACAGGAGCACAGCTGATCCAGAGGCAGCTACGAGGTCCAGAGCACCATCGCCGGTGATATCACCTATGGTTGCCAGATCCCACGTGATGGTCTCGGCATCGGTCCATCGGAGCTGGGGATCGTAGGCCTCCACGGTTGGTGTATAGCTCCAGTGGACAGCACCCAGTCCGTCAAGCGCAACGATGTTCGGGAACACCTGGTCCCGTGTCGAGTAATAGAATAGGTCGCCTGCACGTGCGATGTCCGTAACGGCCGAAGAAGCGGCTAGGAACGCGACGCGCTCTCCTGATGCGTCGATGATGTGGACGCCGCTATCGGTCCCAATGGCGATGCGGTCGTCCCACGTCTGTAACGTGGTTATGCTCCCTGATAGCCCGCTCGAGATGTGGGCAACAATGTCCTCGCCCGCGGTCACGATGGGGATGGCGAGCATGATGGTTACGAGCGCGATAGTCGCCCAAAGGGACCCGTGCGTCCAACTCTCGCTCACGTCACGTGAGTGCCGCTGCACTTTTAAAAAGACTCATACGTGCGCTAGCGCCCCTTTTAACTAGCGAACGTCAGCAACGGTGCTGGTGTACGACCCTCTGGCGGCGCTCCAGTGGAAATAAGGGGGTGTGACCCTGTTGCTCAAGATATACTAATCCATTTAACAGAGCACCGCTTTCCTCTTTCCGATGCACACTGAACGGCGGGTCCAGACGCGCCCGCGCTTCTCCTTTTCAGCAGGGGAGCCCGTCACAGCGTCCGCAGCGCTGGGCTTGAAGGGCAAGCACCCGTCCGGAGCGCATCGTACAAAACACCTGGCAGCAACGATGTTCATAGGAGGACGTTACCGTAAGGTGCTTGTCACCCTCTCACCGCACGCCCTGGTTATAGAGCGATGTGACCGGCAGGTCCGCCTCGTTGCGTGCGCTCCCCACGCCATCGAGCAGGGAGGTGAGGACACTCTGGACCATGATATCTGGACCGGCGAGGAGGCCATCGAACTGCTCCGGTCCGGCGCAGTGGACCGCTGTGTGATATCCCTTCACAACCGCGGTCTGCTCGACTTCAATCGCTTTCCCTCACAACCCTTCGTCCAGTACGGCCGCACGGTCCGGAATCCACCCTATCGCCAGCCTAATCCCTACCACGGTTCACTTGACGCGAAGGTTGTGCTCGACCTTCATGGTTTCAGGTCCGGGACCCATAGTCGCGGCATCATCCTCGGCATCGGGAGGGTCGACGAACTGACAATGAGAGACAGCAGGTTCGTGGGGGCTGTAAGGAGCAGCGCATCCTTTGGAGCCAACCTCCTTATCAGGATAGCTCGCGAGGCTCTCCGGCGGAGCCCTGGGATGACGCTGGAGCTGCACGCTTCCCTTGACCTGGTACGGCTCCCCTGTACCGCGGGCAACGTCCCTCGCGTCGTTCTCACCGAAGAGCGCTTGGTAGAGATGGGATTCGTGAGCGGAGAGCTTGTCGCTCTCGGACTGATCCATGACCGCAGCGGTCGGGTCGCAGGGGTGGAAATATGTCGTGAGGCCGCGGACACCGACGACGAACTCGTAGTCGAGTCAGGTGATCGTGAACGAGTGGAGCTCCCACGAAAGCTCAAGGTGACGGAGCGGATCGACTTGAGCGGTCGGCACGTCTTCACGTTCACCGGGCGAGGATTCCGTATTCGTGATGGGAGCGCATTCCGTCGCTATCTCCCGGGATTGCGTAACTACACCTTTCGCTATCTAGCAAAGAGGGGTGTTGCTTGCGTCCAGGTCGAGCAGACCAAGGGAGTGCGAGAGAGTTTCGCTCAACGGCTATCTGGAGCAGGGTGCGTTTTCCGCGTTCCAGAGGGTCAACGCTGGATGTAGGCATCGTAGTTGTAGTACTGACGTGCGCTGTAATAACTGCTGTAGTCAGAGTATGTTGGCGTCGCGGCCGCGGCCTGTGTCTGGGCAAGAGCGACCGCCGCCTCATCTTGTTTCCGCTTTCGGTATACAATGAGCACGAGGGTGAGCCCTATCAGGGTCACAACAGCGACGAGCGCGCCCACTGACGAGAGGAAGGACGACGCGTCCTCGTCACCGCCACCCCCGGTCACGACCTCGTCATCACCGCCATCGTCACCCCCATCAGAGCGTGCCCGCGGGGTCGCGGTGGCTGCTGTTCCCAAGGTGCGTCCGCCACCACCACCATCGTCACGGTCATTGCCAGTACGATGGTCCTTGGTATAGTCGAGCACCGTGCTGTCCGATCCACTCCCCCCGGTATCGGTATCGGCCCCCGTTCCGTTCCCGGGATCGGGTGACGGCGTGGGCGAGGGGGCCTCATCTTCCTCCTCTTCCTCCTTAGCAAAAACGTCGATCACCTTGCGGTCGTACCCCTTCAGCTCCATGTACTTGAGCAGGTCGTACCCTGCGGCCTTCTGTGCCCCTTTGTCCTGGTCCAGGAGATAGCCGGCCCGCTTGCGTCCCATGCAGCCTCCCAGACAGGCGGTGAGGTTAGCGGGCACCGACAGGCACTGATGGCACCGGCCGCATACACCCCGGTCCTCCTCCTCCGTGTAGACCTTCGCACATATGTCCCCAAGGAGCGCGTTCCCCACGCACTTCGCGACGCACGAATCCTGGCCCAGCGTCGTCACACGACCTGCGCAGGAGGAGCACTGCATGCAGGCGCCCATGCACCCGTCGAGTTCAGGATGGTTACCGCAGAACCGAGCGCAGATGGCACCGAGCAGGCGGGAGCGGTCGACGCACCGTTCCACAAGGCATCGCCAGATCTCTGCAGGGCTCTTCCCTGTATCGCACAGTCGGCACTCGCGGCAGGAACCGTCGGTTATGTTGTACTGTCGTGCCAGGGTGCTGCACAACCGCATCCGTTCCATGAACGACCGGATCATCTCCCGGATATGGCTATAGCACTCCTGCCCCCGCATGACGGCGATGGCCTTGAGAGCGTACTTGATGGCCCGGATGTACTTCTCGCGCTCGAACTCCTTCTTGGCGTTCTCGATATGCCCACGCACCGCGGCCGCTTTGGAGTGGTCGCAGATGATGTCCTCGGTACCATCGCGTCCGCTGTAGGACAGCTCGTATAGCTCCTCCGCCTCCCTGATGCGCTCGATGGCCTCCTTGCGCAGAGCGTCAGGGTCCGTGTTGGCCGTGGGGGTGATGTACTCACCATGTTTGGAGTCCTGGTAGAGCGCGGCGTTCTTGAGCAGCTCGATGGCACGGTCCGCGTACCGTATGGCGTTACGGTACTCGGCCATCTCGTACTCATCCTCGGCCTTCTCGATGAGCTCCCACGCAACGATCTTGACCTCCTCGTTCGTGCTCTTGGCATGGAGCGCCTTGGCGGTCTCGATCCGCTGTCGTGCGAGCATAGCCAGCTCGTTCTGCTCCTCGCCTTCCAGACCGGACACCAGGCTCTCCAGGTACTCCTGGAGCTCGGGATCTGTGTCACGGGCCGCTTCCAAGGGATCCACCATCTTGTAGCAGCCGTCCCTCGTGGCCGTATTGGGGATCAGGTCGCATATTGTCCTTACTCGGTCATAGGCCTCGTTGCACATGTCGATGACATCTATGAGCGGGTCCCCTTCCAGTCCGACGTTCTTGGCTCTCTTCCCTTTGTTGCATATCTTTGCTACGGTGTTGAATGGAAGGTCGGTCTCTCGTTTGATGGCCTTCAGCTCCCGTTTCTTCGCTTTCTTGGCAGCATTGAGCAGGCAGCCGGACAGGCTTTCATCGTCGATGACCGATAGGCAGATGGGCACGGACTCGTAGGGCGCCTTGGACATCTTAAGCTGGGCAATACCGGAGAAGCACGAGTCACGGATCTCCCGGACGTTGTCTGGAGAGTGGGGGATACGTTCACATGCATCGATGGCTCTGGGGAATCCACCAAGGTCGTCACGGAACGCTACGTTAGTGGCCACCTGTGTGTAGCAGTTGCCACGCTCCATCGCCGAGGCGATCCAGGTACCACACACGTCCTCGGCCCTCAACGGTGGTCGGTTGGTGACCACGGCATTGAGCACGTCGTGATAGCACTGATCACGGACATGGCGTCCGCGGTTCGTCGTAAGGATGGTGTTGATGCAGTCGCCGTTACCACAGTTGTCAGTGATGCAGGTGCCCGAGTAGTGCCAGCAGTTCTTTCCCCAGTCGCCGCACCCCTTGTCATTGTGCACGCACTTGGAGCGGAAGCATCCCTCGTCGATGCAGGGGACGTGACGCGCAGCATCCTTGTTGTAGTACATGGACGAATCCCATTCCTCGTCCTTGGCCTTCACTCTTGAGTTGATCTTGTGGCAGGTGCTCAAGGCCTTGGTGGTGTCAGCGTATCGCAGGGAGTAAGCTGATGAGCGGTAGCATTCATTGCGGTCGGCCCATAATGATTCAAGGCACTCGGTGTGGCAGTCGTCGCGGTGGCTTGCGGCGATGGCGTTCTTGTCGCAAGGATCATCGTCAGGGCACGTCACAAGGTTGGGATCACCTTTCTCGTCGCACTTCCATGGATCGGCCGCGCACGTGGTCCCGAAGTCGATGATCCGCGTGTCGTAGGACGAGCATCCGCCCACGACGACGTCGGCAGCGATGTCGCCGTACAGCGTGCTTCCGAGAGTGTGATAACATTCGGTGCGCTTGTACACATAGGGGATGCGGGCACAGTCATCGAAGGCGTACCTGAAAAACTCCCTGTCCGCGAACCGACGCGACATGTCCTTGTAGCAGTTGGTCCTCCGCAGTAAGGAGCGGAAGTAGGTCCAGCCATTCTCGTAGCCCCACGTGAGCCAGTGGCGCTCATCCGGTTCAAGATCGCACGAGTCGCCTGTGTGGGTCCGGTGCTGCTTGTAGACCAGCTTGGGGCCGGGGCCCACGAGGCACTTGTCCCGCTTGTCCCTCTCTGAAGCGCGCCCGCATTCGAAAACGCCGAGGAAGAAGTCCGGATCATGAGCGTACCCTTCGTAGAAGATGGCGTTGCCCAGGACGCACCCATCCCATTCTTTAGCCCCCTTGGGAAGGCAGGGACGGAGCGTGGGCGTGCCTTGGCCCATGAGTTCCTCTACCCTGTTGGTGCAATGGGTCTGGATGCGGCTCTCCTCGAAATCAAATTTCTCGTGGTAGGCGATGGACGAGCGGTCGTATGTGAAGTCGTCCTCCGACCGGGGCATATAGCGTATCTTCTTGACGCACACCTCGTTCTCGCACCGCCCCTCGAAGTCGTCGCATTTGGTGGTGTCAGGACGGGATATGCACTCGAACGGCCGGGCGATGTCCACACAACGACCGTTGAGGCACGCACCCTCACCCGAGTCGCACGGCACACCGTTCGCCCACTCGCCGAGGTCCTCAAGCGCGTCATCCTCGTCCAAGGAGGGCTTCGCCTTGGTGACACGCGCAGTCGAGCACATGTCCTCGGGCTCCATGAGAAGAGGCACGCACGTATTGTACCAGCAGAGGCCCGTACGATCGCCACAGGGTGCGCCATCGGCTCCCGAGGTGCAGTCCTCGTTCCCCTCCAGTACGGTCCGGATACAGGTCTCACCGAGGCAGATGCCGAATCCACGGTTGCATCTGTAGCCATCGGTCCCGGCACCTCGGCACTCCCGGTCGCGGGTTCCTGACTGGTCCACACAGGAACCGTACATGCACTTGCCACGGAAATAGTTACATGGTTGACTGTCCGTCTTTTGGCCGCACCCGTCGAACGGCGAGGCCAGCTCCAAGCAGATACCTTTGAAGCAGATGCCCAGAGCCGAGTTGCACCCCGTACCGTCCGCGCCACACGCCGCGCCCGGGACATGCTCAAGGCACCGCCCGCCGCCGCAGACACCGAGACCCCCGTAGCATCCAGCACCGTCGTCCTTGTCCCGACACTCGTCTCGGTACGGGAGGTCGAGCACGCACCATGCGTGCAGGCAGGTCCCCTTGCCCTTCTTGCACTTCCTGCCGTTACCCTGTCCAGCGCACTCGTCCGGCTGAGGGAACAGTATCTCCAGACCCTTTTTCTGCCAGCAGATACCGCGTCCATCGGCCACCAGCTCGCCATCATCGAGCCCCTTGCCTTCGTTACCGCGCTTACACGTGAAGTCGAGCAAATTGTTGCCCCAAACAAGGGCCGCGCATTTCTCTGCGATGCACGTTCCGAACCCGCCGTTGCAGATGGAGCCATCCGCCTTGCCATGACACTCGTCGTTGTCAGGATTAACAGGGATGCATGGCCCGAGCAAGCAGACGCCCTTCTCGTTGTCGCAGGAGTCTCTGTCCCCCTTGAAGGTGCATCCGTCGTAAGGATCGATGATCTCCATACAGTGTTTCGCGTGGCACACACCGGTGTGTTTGGCACAACGCTGGCCGTCCGAACCGTCCCCACAATCGCCCGGCTCCTTCGCGATCGTGGCTCGGCAGGCCCCGGTGACACAGATCCCTTTACTATCACCGCAGGACTGTCCGTCCTCGCGTCCCGAACATTCCGTACCGGAGACGACGGTGATATTGGTGACCATGCCCGAGCAGATGTCGTACCCGGTCGATTCCTGGTTATTGCGTTTGGTATGCTGGATGGCGACATATCGCGCAGCTGTAGCGTTGCGGAGGGTGTCCAGGATAACGTTGAGGATGCCTAACGCAGCATTCGTGTTGCCGATGTTCGCATAATACTTTACAGCCTCTGTACAGAACTCGTCTCGTGCGATCCCGGCCTGTACCCTGCAGCGCGAGCGGCAGCGGGGCCGAGCGGCTTCGGACTCGGAGATGCAGCTATCATAGCACGTACTGAGCTGGTCGGAGTAATACCCATTATAGTCCCAATTAATGTTAAAGAAGCCGACCGAAGGAGAGAGCACCAATATCAGCGCCAGAATGATCGCAACATGTCGTCGGACCATGAAGGAGCCTCACTCGAGCGGTTTGAACATGCAGTTGTCGCAGGTGCAGAGGTTGAACACGGCTGTACATCCAGACCTGATCTCGACAGAGCATTCGGGATTGCATCCATCGCACTCAATGGCCAGTCGGCACTGGTCGTACCGGGTCGTGGACAGTATACGCACCTTCTCCTCTCCACCGCCGCCGGGGCTTGCTCGTAAGCGCCATGTCCGCGCTACGGTGTCCAGCCACTCTGCACTATTGACATCAATCGCGTTGAGCTCAACGACATGGTCGTTGGGCTCGAGGATGAGCGAGCCACCACCCTCTATTTCCTGGGACGTGCGTCGTGCACGCGCCTCGAAGGTGGTCCGAAGCGTCTCGTCGTCACCACGAAAGATCTCCAAGTTCGTGAAGACCTCGCGATGTACCGTGTTCAGGTCAGTGTCGCGTACGATCAGCTCGATGTTCCCCTGGAAGTTCGTGCCCATGTCGTTGCGGAGCTTCGCCCGCAAGGTCACATCCTCTCCATCGTACACCGACTCCGTCATTCTTCCCCCGCTATCAGCGAAGTCGATGCCCGTGAGGGTAAGATAAGGATTATGCACGACAAGGGCCAGTTCGGGGAACCGCTTGGCATCAAGTACGATCTCAGTGTAAATGAGGGACGGATCGTTGCGGTCCTTGACGACCACGGTCACATTGATGAACCCTCCCGCCATGTAGGTCCCGATGGATCCCAGCATCCCGGTCTTTATGGCTACCGGCTTATACGGCTCGAGAGCAGGATAATCGTTGTTGAACGTACCGGAGATATCGGTGCCCTGGAACTCAGCGAGATTGGCTATGATGGAGACCTGCTTGGTATCTGAGTAGGAGGAAACCACTTCCAGGATCGCTTCCACCGAGTCGCCCGGGTAAGCGTCCGTCGACCGCAGGTCGTTGATAAAGAACGCCGCATCCATGACCGAGATTGTGTTCGGTTCGGGTACGAAGATGCGGGGCATGACCTCGGACTCGACACGGTTTCCGGCGAAGAGGAGCGCAGCGTCCGCGAGCAGCACTTCGTTCTGCATGGCCGCCGTCACCTCAAGCTCGAGGGAGATGTGACGTCGTGTGTCCGGGGACACGGAAATATCAGGGATCGTGCGGCTGAGGAGCGTCTGGGTCGATGTCCGGACCGTCAGCTGGAGCTCGCCGTTTGTTAGCGGATCGAGATAGTCAGTAATCTCGGCACGGAGCGTCAGTTTCTCGCCGACCTTTGCCACCCGGACCGGCTCACCGTCCGCGTCGAGCCACTCAAGGGCGGAGATGGATGGCTTCGGCCTCTTTGAGACGACGACCTCGTTACCGATGGGCACCTCCTCCAGAACACCCTGGCAGCAGTATCCGCTGCTGCTGGTCGACGTGTGGCATTCGTCGATTTCGCCGCTGCCCTGCTCGTCGCAGTAGTCCTCAAGGCGCTCGATGGTGTCCTCGGACAACGCGGGCTCGCACCGAGCATCCTCCAGCACGAGCGGGAACAGGCCCGTTCGGCAGGCACAGCGCTTGCTGCTCGGCAGGCAGTACCCATCGGTACCGTGCTCTTGGAGACAGAGCGGCGAACAGGTATCGTCGACGGGGACCTCGCCATCGGGACACTCCTCGAGGTTGTACACGCACGAGCTATCACAGCACAGACCCCGTCCCTCGTCGCATGCCACGCCATCGTTGCCAGCACATACTTCCTCGCCGCCGCCTTCACACGACTCTCGCTCGAGGAAGCATCGTCCGTTGCAGCACAGACCATCGCCGTCGGAGCACTCATCACCGTCATCGATACAGTCCTCTTCTTCCTCGATGACCTCCTCACAGCTCTCGCGGTCGGCGGTGCACCACCCTTCGCAGCAGATGCCGTGATTGCCCGAGATCGTGTTGCACTGCGACTCATCCTCGCGGAGCTCACAGCAGGATGCCACGTTCTCGCAAGAGTCATCGCAACAGATTCCGAACATGCACTGGCGCCCGTCCCGGACCCCGAGGCACTCCTCATCGATCTCCTCTTCACCCTCGAAGGGCAGCTCCTCCTCTCCCCCCTCATATGGTCCGCCGAGGGCGTCCGATGAAGCGGAGTAGAACAGACAGTCCGTGTCGTGCCACATGAAGTCGCCGGGGGAGGATGTCTTGAGGTTGTAAAGAGCGCAGCGGGTGATGATGCCGTACCGCCAGATGTACTTCTCGTAGTCGGGGGAGATGTCGTCCTCCTTGAACTGGTTCCAGGAGCAGGCGCGGTTGATGATCATCTCCAGAGATGACGAGCGGGAGGCGTCATTGTAGAAGGACTTGGTCCACATCGACATCTCGTCAAGCTTCTCCTCGTAGTCCTCGAGGCTCCACGACTCGCTACCGCCCGTGAGGCCGCCCTTGCCCACGTCGACCGAGTCGGCGGCCTGCCAGGACGCCTTCAGCCCCTCCAGTTCTTGTCGGATGTCGTTGTCGCAGGAGCCCGACACGGTGCAGGTGCGTGCCTTCTCCCGTAGCTTCTTGACCCACATGAGACCGGTCTTGAGGATCCCGCCGTCCTTGACCAGCTCGTTAGTGTATTTAGTTAGCTGGTTGACCTTGAAAGTGTAGGTCATGGGATCGTGGGTGTCACCGATCGAGAATAGGTCCGGTTCCACGGAACAGATGTCGTCGACGATGCCCGTGCGTTTCCCGCACTCCTTGGCCACCGACCATGTCGGGATCTGGAACGGGATGCCTATAGGTGAGGAGAATGGCTTGTTAATCTGGCACTGGACGGGGATGAGCATGGAGGCAAGTGACGAGATCCAGCACACGGTGCAGGAGTTCCACCACAACTCGCCCGCCATCGGCGGGTATGGCGCATAAAGTGGTATCCCGAACAGGCACATCTCTCCGATGCCATGCTGGAGCAGTTCCTTGCCCTGCGCGAACACGCAGAACCCGGTCTGCACGCCCATGCCCACTTCGATCACGACCAGGTTATTGAGTATGTTCTCATAGAATGTAATCGCGTTCTCGTAATACTTCACAGCGGTGTTGTAGTAGATGTAGAGGTTCGGATGCGCCTTCTCGGGACAGGCGATGAAATGCTTCATGAACTTGACGTCGCATGCCACGCCCGAGAGACAGAACGCCATGCACACGGCCTCGCCAGCAAGCTCCGCACCCATCTGGCCCCACGAACCGCCACCGCCTGTGAGCTGGGAACCGACACCGCCGGGTGCGAAGAGCGCCGTGCACGTCATACGGATTCCATAGAGCGTAAGGATGGCCTCGAGCTTACTGTCACCGGACTTGTCGCACCCCTCGAAGCAGGCCAGCCGCGCGGCCACGTCCTCGACGAAAGCGCACTGGCCCTTGCACCCTTGGCAGTCATCCATACAACCCCCCTTATCATAGGCAGAGAAGCACACCGCATCGCAGATGCCGTTGGTGATCTCTACCGCAAGGTCGTCGATGCACTGGGCCGCGCACTGCTTGAGGTCAGGGGCGGTCAGCGGGCACATCGTGCACTTCTGGCACACCTCCATGCACCCGGGTTCTCCCCCGCACAGCTCCTGACAGATGTCGAACAGGATGCCGTTTACACAGTCCTTTGTCCCTTCGAGGAGACACTCTTTGATTTCCCCGCCCTCCTTCCCTGCGCACTGGACGTTGGATCGGCAGCAGGTGATGCATGTCAGCGGATTGGGGAAGTTCGAGCAGAAGGCGTCGCACTCGATAAAGAGCGACTGTGCACCGATACAACCACCTAGACAAGCGAGGCGGTCACCTGCAGGTCGCCTGCAACACATACCGCATCCGAGGCACACCTCTTTGCACGACTCGTACGTGCCCTCGTCCCGCCCCTCACACGCTTGCTCGCACAGGCCGGTTATGAGAGGTGGGCACACACAGTCGAGGAAGCAGCGGTCCCGAGAGCGTTTCGTGTCCTTGAATAGGCACTCCGTACAGCCGCAGCATTGGTCGAAGCACGGGCCTGACGTCTCGCCCTGGCATACCCACGGGCACGACGCTTGGCAGATGTCCAGGGCGTTGATGCATCCCTCGTTCACTAGGCACTCACGTACCTTGCGGGCACCACCCGCCCACAGGCACTTGGTGCATCCGAGGCACGCACCGATGTCGATACCCGCGCTGGCCTCGAGCTCCTCGCAGATGTTTGTGATGATGATCCCCGACTTGTGGAAGAGACAGCCCGTGATGCACTCGGTCAGCTGCGCCGGCTCCATGTCACCGTTGCATCCGTACGGACATCCCTGGCAGACGACGCAGGTTGACACGCAGCGGGTGAGCTCTTGGCCGGAGAGTCCCAGTTGGTCCTGGCAGACGGTGAGGCAGGGGATCTCCAGTGGATTCCAGCAGCTCTTCAGGCAGTTGTTGCGCTTCTCCTTCTCCTCGATGTCATAGCAGGCGAGGCATGAGTCGCACACATCGTAGCATGACTTCATCTTGAGGTTGTTGGAATAGTCCGCACAGTTCGGTGTGAGCTCGATGAGGCATTCCCCGTGCATGCAGATGCCCCGCCTGGTGGTGAGGTCGTCGAAGCACACCTTTCCGTCGGCCCCATCCTGTTTGCATACGGATGGGACCTTGATGGTATGAGCTATACAGGCTGGGGGCCGCCCGCCCGGGTAGACGCACACACCGCTACCCGCCGAGCACCACACCTTACGGCCACGCTCCTGCCGCTGCTGGGCAACGGAGCACTCCTCGCGCCCGTTCCCTCCCAGCTCCATGCACTTTCCCTTGAGGCACACGTGCCCGGTCGTCTCGCACAGGTACCCGTCCGGCGCGGGCTTCGTCTTCTTTGTCTTGGGGTCCTTGTAGGTGCATCCACTGGACTTGCCGTAGTGGCACTCGCCACCGAAGCAGAACCCGCTGGACCCGGACTTCTCGGGATCGGTGCAGGGCCGCCCTTCGCTGTTGGGCGCTTTACATGTGATAGGTATCTTTCGCGCGCGACGCACGCACGCCAGCCCCCCACCGAACATCCGCTTGCAGTACTGGGGGGGTTTCTTACCTTTGCACTCGGACGGAGTGTTGGGCAGCATCAGGCATGTGCCCTTAGAGCGGTAGCAAGTAGAGCCCCCGCCGGTCGCTAGTTCGCAGCTCCACTGGCCGTTCTTCTCCGTACACACCCCCTTCTGGCCGCCCGAGGCGGTGCATGTCATGCCCGATGTCCCAGACTTGCCGCAGTCGGCCTGGGTGAGGACCTTGCAGTACGCGCCCACTTCTACACCCGAGCTGAGGCCCGCCTGTACCCCTTCCATGCATACGCCCTCGGCGCCATCCGCGGTACGACAGGCGTGACCAGAGGTCAGCATAGTGCACTGGTCCTCCACGGCCTGGTACTTGCCTGCGCACTCTTGATAGTTATAATCGGCCAGCTTCATGCACCTGCTCTGGAAGCAGATGCCATCCTTGGAGCATCTGTCACCATCGGCCTTGCCGGTGCACGGATTCTTCGTGGCGGGCAGCACGGTCTGCACGAGCGAGTCGAGCTTGTCGCCCAACGCGTCCACTGAGCATCCGATGGGCGTATGACAAGCTATCTTGCACCCGAGCTCGAAGGCACACTTCTGGAGGCACGTCGTACGCTCCTCCTTCGGGCCGAAGAAGCAGAACGTACACTTCTGACAGAGGTCTGTGCACACACCCACCTTCATGCTTGGTTCGCACTGTGGATCGGAAATCGTGACCTCAGAGTAGGTCTCGGTCACCGTAGTAACGCCCGACTCCGGATCGTAGTCCTCGTACTTACTGTCCTGCTGATATCCAAGGTGGATGTCGCCTCCGAAGAGGTTGCTATCACCGAATGCAACATCAGCGAAGTTCTCGCACGCGATGGTGCACACCGCGCCCCCCAGGCAGTTCATAAGTAGGCATCGCCCGACCGCCTCGCCCCAGCTCTCGTCACCCTGTGGCTTGGCGAGCAGGCAGTACGCGCAGTTCTGGCAGATGAAGTTACCGCGGTCCTCGCAATTGTCCTTATTGATCTCGACCCCCATGAACTCTACTTTATCCTTCATGTTCTTGCACATGACGTTCTTGACGATGAGCGGGCAAACCTCGTACTGGAGTATGCAGGTGATGGTGCAGTTGAGGATCTTTTCCCCGTCCCAGATGAACTTCTTCTTCTTCACGTCGTAGTAGAAACCCTCGTTGATACACTCGCCGCACTTGTAACAGATATCGAGGCAGGATGACTCATCGATGTCCACCGGCTCGTCGGACATCTTCTGGATGAGGGCGTCACCACCAGTGCAGATACCGGCACACATGGGGCCGATGATGAGCGCGCGGACGCCACAGGCCATGAAGCAGTTGGTTTGTTCCTGCTTACCATCCACGATGATGCACTCGCAACAGTCCTCCACCAGTGCGTTGCACTCGTACTCCACCTGCACCTGCAGCGCCTTCTTCTGTGGGATGAAAGAGAATATCCCCTCCATCATGTTCTCGCAGACCTCCCCCAGGAGTGGGGCTGCAAGCGTCTTGCACATGCATTTGCTGATGAGGCACTTGTTGAAGACCTCTTTCCGTCCCTTCGAGGTCTTGGGGCCACCTGAGGTGGGTATCAGCGTCAAGAGGCACTGACCACAGTTCTTGCATACGTTGAAGAGCAGTTCGTTATTACTCCGACAGGGCGCCTCGCATCCCATGATGTCCTCACAGACCTCGGAGAGGATTAGGTCACCTAGACAATGCTCGACCCAGCAATTGCTCTCCTTCGAATCACCGCCTGAGCCCGAGTCCGTGATGAAGCAGTCCAGGCACCCGCAACCGATCTCAACGCACTCGTCCGTGCGGACCCTGGGTATCCACGAGGATATGGCGTACTGGCAGGGGGGCTTGAGGATCATGTCGCAAAAGGGCTTGCCCAGGCACCGGATAAGGCAGGAAGTTCTCTTGCCCTCGGGCTCCAGGGCGCACTTCACGCACTCGATACGGGTGCAGAGCTTAGTGAGGAAGGGATCGCCACCGCACAGCTCCTTGCACAGGGGATTGATGATGGCCAGCAGCTGACGGATGACGCATTCCTGAAGACATTCACTGCGGGCTCCCGAGTCACTGATGCGAATGCACTCACCGCACTCGTAGCACATGTCGAGCATCTCGTCGCCCTTGATCGTGAAGTACTTACCAGAGGATGCCGTTGTGGGAAGGAGGAAGAGAAGGAACAGTACGAGCACCGCCATCCTCCCTCGTAAAGCTACCAAAACTTTCCCCTCAGGCGAGACGCAAAACAGCTCTCGCTGACCAGTATAGGATTATTCATTTGCACGCTTTAAACCTTTGGTTCACGAGCGCGAAGGGGGGTCTGTATGGGCGGAATAACCGTCGGTCCCGGCGAGCGCTTCGGAAGTACTCCCGTCGGCACCCACGACACGCACGGGACCGCGTGTGACAAGGCCTATGTCCGCTGACCTGATGCCTCGTTCGGCAAGTGCCTCCTTCGCATCGGTGGCATCATCAGCTGTACAGAACGCGATCAGTGCCCCTGTTGATGATGTCGTACAGGGATCGATGTTGAACGCCCCCAACACTTTAGCCACGTCAGGATCTACGATCAGGGCGCCCTCCTGCAGATCGGCCCCAAGCCCCGTGGCCACCCTCATCTCATCGAGTGCACCAAAGAGCCCGCCCTCAGTAAGGTCGTGCATGCAGACCGCCCAAGGACCAAGCAGGTGTGCCTCTGCCACACAGGTCGCTTCCCTTACTGTTCCTCGAAGGATCCCTGCACGCTCGGTACCCAGGACCGACTCGATGGATTCCTGTCGGCTCAAGGCGAGGTGGCACGCGGTCTCGCCGCCAAGCCCCTTGATGAGCAGGATATGCATCCCGGGACGGATGTTCGCGGGGGATAGGAGCCGTTCGGTGAATCCCAGGACCGTGGTGACAACCACAGGCTCCGCCAGAGCGGGATAGACACCGGAGTGACCACCGATGATGGAGATGCCCAGGTCACGACAGGCCGTATCCATTTGTGAGGTGATGGTATCCAGCACCGCTACGTCTGATTCCGGAGGGAGGAGTATGTCCGAGACCAGATACTGTGGTGTGGCCCCGAACACGGCAACATCGCTGGCGGAATAGTGGACCGCTAGATAGCCCAGATGGTCCAGCGACACCCCTAGTGCAGGATCGCTGGCGATGACGAGGAAACGGTCACCAAGGTCCAACGCACAGGCATCGTGTCCGGGGGCAGGGGGCGCTGCCAACGCGTCCGCCGGCGCACCGAGCCTTCCGAGCACGTAACGTGCCAAAAGGTCGGGGGGGAGCTTTCCCACGTCCACAGTCCCCTGACCCACGCAAGATATATAAGGGCGGGGGAGGGCGAGGCATTGGCAGGGGACGTAGATAGTGTACGACATGCTGTTCGATGACGGGTACAGGGTGGATGCCCTGGTGACCGATTTCGACAGCACGCTCACCGTCAATAACACGACACCCGGTGTTCTGGAGATCATCTACCGACATGCAGAGGAACCTGACACGACCCGCGAGGAGATGGGCGAGCTAGTTGGCGCATACTTCGCAGAAAGGCGGGAGGCCATCGAGGGCGGAGGGAACATGGAAGAGATGCTCGAACGCTGGAGCCGGGTCGAGCGCAAGTACTCGGCCATCATAGCATCCTACTTCACGGGCGTCACACGGGAAGAGATGAAAGAGGAGGGGTATAGCGTAGAGCTCCGCGAGCACGCGGGGCAGGCGGTGGAACATCTTAGAGAAGCCGGCGTGTCCGTTGCTGTCGATACGAACAACTGGTCCTCTTCACTGGTAACTGCAGCACTTGAGGATCGCGTGTCCGTGGACGACGTCTACGCGAACACCCTTGTGTACGGGGACGACGACGCATGCACGGGCGAGATGATTTTCGACAACGTCGATCCCCTGGCGAAGCGCGATGCGTTGCTCGATTACAAGCAGAAGAGCGGTGCACGACAGGTTGCCTATGTCGGTGACGGCCTCAACGACCTTGCCTGCATGGCGGCAGCGGACATCGCTTTCGCCATCAAGCCATCGGACGAGCTCTTGGACGCCATTCAAGACTATGGTCTTGAGGACCAGGTCAGGGTAGTCGAGTCCTGGGATGAGATCGAGTTAACTTTGCGCACCGACAAGTGATTGCCCTGAAGCGGGCCGTATCCACATATAATGAAATATTGACATGGATGGGGCAATTATACCAGTAAATTAGGGGGTCAGTACATCGGGTGACCGTCTAATTTACTGATATTAGCGCCGCTTCCCTTTTACCATCTCATCCGCCCTCCCCCGGAGAAATCCTTAAAAAAAATCGTTGACCGATGATGACCGTGGAGTCATACGCCCATATCGACTTCATCAAGGACTTCGATAGCTACTTTGCTACCGATGGGATTGAACTCAACGAGAACCTCAACGACCAGTGGGCGAGCTGGATGATCTACTTCTAAGGTCCGCGAAAGCGCCTCCTTGCACGTATTCACCCTGCGAAATGGAGTGCTGGCCAACAAACTATATAAGGAGCCATGGGCACATCAATCTACAGGGACATGGCGACGCCATTGTCACGTCTGATGCGGGCGAACCGCGGGGAGGAGGAGCAATCCCTCCTGCTGGTAATCATCGTGGCAGTGATGGTTTTCGCCGTGCTCTGGCTCGCCATCGCAAAGTCGGGCCGAGCGGTCGCCCTGGTGTTCGCAGGTTTCTTCAAGATGATCTGGAGCACCATCAAGGGGATGACCGGGATGGATTACCTGTTCAGGTGAAGGGCATGGGACGGCTCACCGATCTTATTCGCAGTCGGCGCGGCGCCATGGGCGAAGCCATCGAGATCAACTTCTGGACCATCGTCGCTGTGCTCGTTGTGGCCGTCATCGTGTTCACGCTCTACAATTTTGCTCGACAGGCCCAGCCATCCTTCGTTCAATGGATAGCGGACATAATGGACATGTCCATGGGTGAGTGATATGGGTCTGCTCGCGAATCGACGGGGTGTCAAGGCCAACGTGTACGACTTCATGATCTTCGTAATAATCTTCCTGCTGGTGCTCATGCTGGTGTTCACCCTTGCTGGCTGGCGGATGGTCGAGATAATTCACAAACCTGCTGAGCAGTGGGGGGACGATACGGCCGGTAAGGCACGGGATAATATGGCCTGGAACGGGGTGAAGAAATCCACAGGATTCATCACGCTCCCGATGGGCGGCCTCTCCCTCACGTGAAATTGGTAGGTAGGTACATCAAATTACTACTACCCAATGACAACTTATATAAAACTGTACGTATATAGTAAGTAATAGAGGGAGCACTCATGCTACGCACCCTAATCAGGTCGAAACGTGGTGAGTTGGGCGGACCCACCCGCATTACTCTCAAGAAGATCCTCCCCGCGCTCATCATGATGGTGCTCTTCCTGCTCGTAGGCTTCGCCTTGCTCCGTTCACGCGGCTATCTGGACTTCGAGACCCTTACGGGCACGTTCTCCAAGACCGTGGAATCGGGGATGGATATAGGAGGGATGTAGCACGATGGACGTACGCCACCTGCACCCATTGAAGAAACTGCGCCGCCTGGGACGCGACCAGCGCGGCATTACCATGTCACGAGACATGCTCATCGGGACCGTGATCGCCCTGCTCATGCTGGCGTTCCTGCTCATGGTCATCGGTGACCGGATCGTGCCCATGGCGAACTCGGCGCTCTCGTGGGGACCAAAATGAACACACGTCGCGGGGTCGTTGGTATATTCTACCTCGTCCTTGCGGCAGTGATAACACTGGCAGTCTCGATCCTCATCATGCAGTCAATGTACAGCAGGGCCGCCAATGCAGGGAAGAAACCGACCGATCAGGGCCTTCAGGGCAGGATCGTCGCTCTCTGCACTCAGCTCACCGGCCCGGACACCGTCGATGCAACAGAGACCATTGATCTCCCCGCCAAGGTGGACAGCCGCGAGGTCGCACGCCTTGTGATTGTGTACTGCTTCCCGGGGGTCTCTCCCGGCGATATCACGGTAGAGACGGACTGTTCGCGCGAAGCTCCAGGACACGTTCTCCACTGGTGCGGGCCTACCGAGCTGCTTGGTACAAAGCGCTTTACAGCAGAGATGTCCCGTGACACGGAGTTCGACGTCCGATTGAGGGTGAGCTGAATGATAGCCGTCGACTCGTTCCGCAAGGTCGTGGGATTCGTCGTCATTCTAGGTCTCATCGTTGCCCTCATATATGGCGTTGCTCACGAGAGGATATCGCGCGTGGGGAACAAGTTCGTTGACATGTTCGCGTGCCCCCCCCTCGCAACCTGCGGCACTGGATCAAAGAAGGAGTGCCCCATCTTAGCTAGCCTCGAAATGCCGATCCTCACTAAAGGCGACTCGCTCATGGCCGGCAAGTGCCGACTTCGCATATGCAACCGGAAGTCCGTTGGGGGTGAGCCCAACCGCGACTATCGGGTGGAGGTCTGCCGGAGCGCCGTGGCCAATCCCGGTAAGAAGGGGGTGGCCGAACAGGAGTGCGTCCTCCTCACCGATCCTAAAGGTAAGGTGAAGCAGTTCAACCTCGCAAAGGAAGGGGTGACCGAGTATGAGTGTGCCAATGTCTGGCGCCCTGCCGATCTCGACCTCACCCGGTCTGAGCGCGAGGTATCGATAGACCTGACAATCAACATCAAGAACAGCACTGGGCTGTTCAAGGTGGTGGACACTAAATGGAACGTACGCTACCAGCATCCGCTCGACGAAGCATAGGGCAGCTGATCCGCGGTGAACGCGGCGGGATGGCCGACGCCCCAATCTATTCTTTAGCAACGCTTATATTGGTGGCTGTGTTAATCTACCTCGTATACACATGGTTATCAAGCAAACCAGAGATGATCACAAATGTCTTCGGAAGGACCCTAGACATGCTTACAGGAGCCTTTGAGGGGTTTTTAGGATGAATAAGAAAGGATCTATGGACACGTCGGTCGCAGCCCTTATAGCCATCGTACTTGGTGTAGGCGTTATTGCCTTCGGTGTCTATGGGCTCAACAAGGGCCAACGGACCTCGGACAATGTGGGCGTCATGGGAGATGCGGCTCGAAGCCGCCTCGATCCCCGGACGCTGGGTAAGTGCGCTGACTGGCACGATGATGGATACCCGCTCGGTATCGACGTCCTTCAGTACACCTATGGCTTCCCCACTATGTTTACTGGACAGACTATTTCTGGATGCAAGAACCTCCCTGACAAGATGGCAAAAGCCAGGGAAGAAGGCATCCCGAGCTTGAAGTTCAGTGACAGTGATGTGAAGCGATGCGCTACCTACTGTGCAAAGATCGCACAGGAACGGGACAAGTGCATGTCCCAGCGCGATCCGCAGGCATGCATGGCCGAGGCATTCGCAAAGGTAAGATAACCTGATACGGGGAACTACCATGAGGAGACGGGGTTCGTTAAGTCAGTGGTTGGGCGGGCGCGCCAGCATGAGCGTGAGAGTTCGTCGCGCCACCATCAATCTGAGCCTTGGCATGCTTGTAGCAATGGTGTTCGTCGTGCTCCTCGTCGCAATGGGTGCGCTCTCAGCCAGTCGTACCAAGAAGGATGTGCAGAAAAGGTCCAAGGAATTCACGGTCCAGGTCCGCTCTCAGCTCCTCTCTGCCAATCCTGTTGCGAAGTCCTGCTCCTTGTGGTTCTCCCAGGGACTTGGTATGCCCACGGCCGTTAACTACTACAAGGTCCCCAGTTCGTCCAAGTATGCCACCTGGGGTTGCTGCGACGACCTGGATGGGCTCGAACATGACAAGCTCAACGCCCAAAAGGTGAACAAGTGCCTCAAATCGTGTGGTCAGGCACTCTCACTGTTGGAGCGTTGTAGCCAGGACTGGGACATCATGGACGGAGGCAAGTACGAGGATGCCCAGACCTGTTACAAGTCACGGTTCGAAAAGGACGTGAGGTGTGTCTCATGATCCGGACCCGCGCCCAAATGAGCTTCATGCCTCTTGCCGTGGTCATCCTTGGCCTCCTCTTCCTCACCATCGGGCTCATCCTCATCTACAACGCACGCGAAATCCAGAAGTCCGAGAAGGATATCGTCCTGTTCGAGAGTATTACATCGATACACAACATCTGCCGGTTCTGGAAGAATCCGGGACTGTACGTGGATGTCGCCATGCCTAATCAGCTTGGCGCGGCCTTCGAGTCTGCGGGGCTGAACAAAGTCAACCCATGCTCAAACAACGCAGACGGCATCAGGTATTGCATGCTGAAGTGCGAGGCGCTGGAGCGGCTCGTAATGGTGTGTAATGTGCACGGAAATGAGCGCAATGTGGAAGAGTGTAGCTCAACCAATATACGGAGCTTGCTGACGAAATGAGGGAATGTCATGACTAGCGAAGGGCTGATGCAGGCGCTGGTGGTGTTCATTCTGGGACTGGTGGTGCTTGCCGCCGGCGTCCAGATGCTTTCAAGGGCCAAGAAGGTCACCATGAGGAGCGCTGTCATCCCCAGTGACTACCAGGAGCTCGGCCGAATGAAGAAGCTTGTGGATAACTGTGGCGAAACAGGGTGGGGCGCGGACCTCATCCGTGGCAAGCTCCTCTCAGGTAAGGTCGAGTGCGACACTACCTGTAAGGCCAACTTCGCGGAGCACTACCGGGAAATCCCACGTGCGGTGAATGGTCTGAAGTTCATCGAGAAGAAGAGCCGGTTCTGCTCCTCCTCGGGGTGCCCGGCTACGCGCCGGTGCGCCGAGGCGATGGAACTGGCGAGCATCGGCAGTACTTCGACTTATAAAGATAAGTTGAAAGGATACGCTGAAGCCTGTGCCCAGGTCTGCGCTTGGAGCATGCAACGTTATGAAGTGTGCGCGTCCCAGATGGCGGAGGTGTACGCCAAGGGAAGTGGCTTCAGTTCGCCCTGTGCAGACAGGGAGGCTGAACTACCGTAAAGGTGAGGGAAAATGGTTCCATCAACGACATCGAACCGGGGCCAGGGGCAGCCGGTCTGGATTCTCGTGGCCGTTCTTCTAGCGGTCATCGTGGCCGTGACCATGTATCGGCTCGTCACAAGGCTCGACGTGGATGAGCTGCCTGACATGGACAGTGAGACGGCAACGACCCGATTCACGCAGCAGTGCAAACAGTGGGATGACATGGACTGGAACCAATACAGCAAGCCCAAAGTAACGGAATCCAAGCATTCCATGGAGTTGTATGCTTGGCGTGCGAACCAAATCCTTACGAAGGAGGAGGTTGAGGCTGGCAAGCAGGTCCAGCCGTGCGACTGTATCGTCTACCTCCACATGCGCAACCTCATCGACTACGGTGAGGTCATCCAGCTGTGGAAGCAGCACAAAGAATGCAATTCCTGGGCCAAGAACACCGGATGCTCGAAGAACTTCTGTGGAACGGCTTCGGCAGCCTCGGAGTGCAAGAAGGCCCATGCGTGCCCTACCTAGTCCCTGCCGACGCGCCACCATCGACGTGTTCGGGCTGGTCGCTCTAGCAATATTCGGCCTTATAGCGGCCGTCCTCCTCATCCGTTTCACCGGGCTCACGATGGGTGCAATGGGCGAGACCCATGCCGCCAAGAACATCAACGAGATAGTCGTGGGGGCCCGTAAGGCCTGCCGGGACGGTGAGGCCGTCGTGAGCGCCTTCACCGTTCCCGAGCAGTACGCGTACGTGGTACGCACCTGCAATCTGTGGGAGTGCACTGACGGCAACTGCCAGGACGAGACGATCGCCGGCCATAACTGGCCCCTGGACGCCGATAGCAAGCGCAAGGTGTTCGACAAGTTCTGCAACGGTCGTGACTCACAGAACCTCCTGGCCGCCTGCTACATAATCTATGGCGTCCACCACGACTGGGGACCGCTGGGGCAGCTCATGGGATGGAAGCGCATCGTCGCAAAGACGCGTAAGTGCGAGAACATCCACTGCGGCATACCCTACGATATCAATCTCATCATGCCCGGCAAGCAGAAGTACCGCATGAACATCGTCAGGGACGGCGAAGCCCTGGTGGGGAGGCAGTACGATGTCTGAGCTCCTTGGTCGCAAGCGGGGCCTCCTGGGCATCAAGTTCTGGTTCATGGTATTTGTGGTCATGGCGTTCATGGTCGCCGTAAGCATGGCCATGAACATCCTCTATGTAGGACAGACCGTGCGGGCCGCGGACGAGCTCGGCCGGATCAAAACGTATTTGGAGGCCGTGTGCCACGGGAACGTTGGCGACTACCGTACCTTCGGCGCCCCACCGTTCGGCGTGATCGTACGAGTAGACTCTTGTGACAAGGTGCTCGCGAAGAGCGCGGTCCGGGGTGCGGTGGGCGTGGGCGTGATGACAAAACACATAACATCGATCGCCAACATGGGCAAGAAGCCCAAGGCCCTCAAGCAGATGGCCGACAAGGCCGACGATCTCGCGAAGATGTCGGGCTCAAATGTGAAGACCGCCACTGATGCCGCTCGGATAACCGAGGCCAATCAGGCGCTTACCAAGAACCTGGCCATGTTCAAGGATCCTAGCAAGAGACTCTTCCAGATACCTGTCCCCTCGAAGATGGCAGGGGTCCACAACAAGGTGGTGATGGCCCTGGACAAGACCGGCATCGTGTCAGCCAACGGTGCCAAAGCCCAGAAACACATCGTAGAGATCTACAAGATACAGGGGCAGCTGGGCCGCACCAAGGACGCAGCCCAAGCGGCCAAGCTGTATGCTCAATGGGGCAACCATGCCGACGAGGCCTACAAACTCGCACACACGGCCGGTCGGTTCGGCACGGGAATGAAGTTTGCACAGGGCGCGCTGTACACTAGCTGCGTGGGCACGTCTCTTGCAGGTTATGTCAAGGAGGTCGATGTCGTACCGGAAGGGGCCCAGAAGGCCATCGAGGACGTCCACACGGCCACACGTGACTTCATCTCCGATAATGCGGGGCCCGCGGGCGGGACGGTGGGCGCCCTCCCCGCCGAGGGAGTCCCATGCCTAGCCTACTCGCTCTCGAGAGGGGCGAGCCTCAAGGGCGCCACTGGATTCCTTGGTGGCGCGGTCACGAGCACGGCCTTCAACATCCTTGGTGGTCGGATGCTCGGTCAATCGGCCGCCATGATATCCAGCTTCGCTACCCGGTGCCCGGGAGCTAGTAATGGCCTGGCAATCTGCGTCCAGAAGTCCAAGTGCGAGGGCGATGAGAAGGGACCGTGCTCCGCTTGCGATGTTATATCCTGTCGTGTCCCCATCAAGGTTGAGTCCCGCCCCTTCGATCCGAAGATAACCGTTTCCCATGAGGGCGACGTCGTGAAGCTCAATGGGGGTGTCGAGCCATTCTGAGGTTGCTCGCGGCCAAGCGCGGCCAGGCATCCACCGTGTCCGAGTCCCTCTCGGAGTTCGCCAAGTTCGTGGCGGCCATCATAGTCTTCGCCCTCGTCCTCGGGGCGTTCCTTGCCCTTCTGGTCAACATGCATAAGCTCTCCCTCATCATGAACGCCCGCATCGTGGCCGACGCCATCGCAGGGGCGATAGCGGCGGTGTCCACAGCACCCGACCAGGCCACGTTCTGCTATACTGTCCCCTCATTCGCTACATACCGCGTCGTCATCGGCGGCGGGGCCGTGCTAGTGGTGCAAGCAGGAGAACAGGCCTTCGGTATATCCCCCTACCCTGTTCCGGGCGTGGAGTCCGCCGAACTCCTCGTTGGCAAGGACCAGATGAGCGCGGTGATCGTCATTCGCAAGATACGTGTGGGCGCCTCCGAGCAGATATCGGTGACGGCCCCGGAGGAGTTCGAGTTAAAGCGGTGCGCGGAGGTTATCTAGGATGCTCGAAGAACAGGTGTTCATAATCGTGATGGTCATCCTACTTGTGACCATTGTCGGTGGCGGGGTTTCTGCCTGGTTCAAGTTCACCGAGTCCATTGAGAGCGACGTCGAGTACCGGGCTGCCGTCAAGGTGGCGCACAGACTCGCAGGCTCATCACAATGCCTCACCTACCTCTCCGCGACACAACGCGCGAGCAAGAACGTGCTCGACGCCAACAAGCTCAAGCTCGCCAACGAGGTCTACGGCAGCGACCGTTCCAAGGGGCTCTTCTCCCTTGGGGGTCTCATGGGACTCGGGAGCGCTGACGGGAACCTCCCCCGCGAGCATCCGTGCGCCTTCCTCATGGGATTCCGATGGCAGGCCCATATAGTTGATCTTGAGTTCTTCACCGACATGGAAGAGGAACAGCGAGAGGAGCTCTCTGAACGGTACGGCTGCCTCCTAGCTAAGGACTCGTGCTTATGGGATATGGGGAAACCCTTTAGCTTCACACCGCGCCTTGAGCACCTTGAGGCGAAGGACGCCGAGGAACGAAGCGATGATCACTTCTGCAGCGGCCAGGACTGGTGCGCGAGCATGAAGAACAGCTTGGATAAATGTCTCAGTAAGGGGGATGAGGACCTCAAAGGGCTGACGAATCCAACGGCCCCGGTGAAGATCCCGATCACAATCGCTATCACCAATGAGATCGGCCAGCTCGAGAAGCATATGGGCTATCTCCAGGTCGTGGTCATACCCAGCGATCGCCACTGCACCCGCGAGGACTACGGGGAGCGCGCATTTTACATGGGTGAGAACACGGCGATAATCGGTAAAGAATGCTGTCTCTTCGACCTCCAGGAAGGCGTATGCCGCGGAAACCTGCGAGCCGCGCAAGCGGTCCAGGCCAAGTTCGCCCGCACGGTGTACATTTTCTCAGGGGTCGGGACGCTCGCCAACCTAATAACCGGCCACTGCCCCGAGTACGAGTACCTCGCGAAGGATGATTACATCGCTTGTGGCTGTGAGAACAAGGGGCAGCCAATGGAGGTCATCGGCGTCGATGGCCCTCCAGTGGTCGGCACCGGTTGCCCGCGGAACAACTTCTTTGCCGTAAAGGTACAGAACCGTAACTGGGAGAAGCCTGCCACCGTGAAGGCCATCAAGCTCACTGTAGGGGGTAACGACTATCTGCCCTGCACGAAGGACACTTGTGGTCTGCCGACGGGAACGATCTGGGTGAATCCCTCCGAGGAGGTCGATCCCCGCTCGGTGGCCACCTACGTGTTCGGGGTGCCGGCCGAGGACCTTTCCGGCGACGAGGCCGAGGTCACCGTCACCATGGAGTATTCTGTCCCCAAGATTTCCTCACCCTACAAGAAGCCCAAGGACTGCCGGGAGTCGGGACACCTGTACGTGTGCACTCACATCCTCAAAGCGACCTATCCCGCCACCGGGTGCGTCGGGGAGGGATTGAAGGACGCGTGCATGGGCCAGATATGCAGCAAGGATCAGGTGTGCTGTTCTGCGGGTGGATGCATTTCCAAGGAGCGCAAGAACCATTGCGAGGCGGCGGTGACTGGGTGGGACAGCCTGAAGAAGGAAGGCGAGGCCCTCATGAAGGGCAGTCAGGAGGGCGAGAAAGATGCATAGGGAGTCCATCCGACGTCTCCTCGCCCGGGCGCGTCGGACCCGCCGCGGAATGGGGATGGGCACGGCCTTCACCGCGGGCCTCACCATCATGACCGTGGGGCTCGCCCTCATCGTCGCGACATCCCGCATCAAGGTCAACGTCATGCTTGCAGAGGAGCAGGCATGGGATCCCACCTACCAGCTCCTACTCTCGCTGGCCGAGTCCACCGTTGTGATACGTGAGGGCGACCATCGTGCGGTGCTGAGCACGTTCGACATCCTCTCCATGGTGGGAGCGACACAACAGTCCAAGGTCGTCGTTCGGGTTGGTGGTAAGAGCATTACCGTTGACGTGAACGAACTGCTGGAGAAGAAGCTCAAACGTCCTTTCCAGCTCATCGGCCGGAACCAGGTCCATATCGTGCTCACGGATATGGACCAGAAGAAGGTCATCGTTGAGTACCCGCGGCGCAACACCGTGGACTATCGTGCCTGGCTGGAGAAGGAGAACTTCGAAGTAAGCCGCGTGACCTCGGCCCGTATGCTCGTCCCGCTCCCTGACGGCACATCCACGGCCACGCTCCTCCTCCAGTATGCGGAGGTGTACTCATGATGCGACGCCGTCTCAACGTCGGCCGGTCCCGCTCGGCAGTTGGCTGGTTCCTATGGCTCGCTCACGCGACCCGCGGCGTTGCCCCGGCAGTGCTCATGCTCGGTGCATCGGTCGCGCTCACCATCGGGATGTCCATGTACGTCACTGCCAAGCTCCAGGGGGACGCGGTCGTGAAGTCCATTACCCAAGAGGCGAAGATACTCAAGCGGATCCATATCAACGAGGCCGCGCGGCTCTACGCACGCCAATCCATCAGGACCGTTGTGAACCAGGCAGTGGCCGATGTTCTGCGTTACGGTGGTTTCACGGACCCCGCCTTCACCGCTCTTGGGACCGTGACCATAAGTCAGAGCAAGGTCGTGCTGCTCGAGAAATGCGAGCAACAAGGGGGAGGTGATGTGACGTGGAAGAAAGCGTGCGAGCAGGAGCTCGATCCGTTCCTGGAGGGCGACATCACGGTCATAACGGAACGCGCTCGCGAGAGCATAGGTCAGCTTGTGCCCGAACGGATCGGGGCCGCCGTAGCAGCACATAACCGCGAGGACCAGGACGCCATGATTCGTCTCACCTCGCCGGACATCCATATGGACTTCAACGATGATGCCGTGTCTGTTATCGTCCCGCTCAACATCACTACCTACCTTTCCAACAAGATGGGCGTTGTCTCCTCGCCCGACTATGTTTCCGAGACGGTGCAGGTGCGCATGATGAGGCTCTTTGAGATCGGGCTGGAGGTTTCACGATTGGACCTTCACGAGCGTAGCCAAGAGGCACTGTGCGGCGTGTGCGACCGCTATCCCGATCGGCGCCCGATGGCAAAGGACCTGCGTACCATCATGGACGAGGCCCTTGACAAGATCGAGGAAGAGTATGCCGAGGAGTATGCCGACGATGGTATCACGATCTCCATCTCCCTTGTCGAAGGGACCCAGTTCCACATCTTACCGACGGCAAAGCCCTTCGATCGGGTCGAGGAGGATGGTGTGTCGGTCGTTAGCTGGAATGAACCGGAAGCGGATGACGCACCAGTTCCCTGGCAACTGTACATGAACGGCGAGGTGGCCGAGGATCCTGCGAGCGGAAAGAAGAGCGGTCGATACGGCCTGGGCGCCGATCTTGTCATCCATGTCCGTGCAGAGGACCAGCGGACCTACCTCCCTTATTTGGTACAGCGTGGCACGAAGATAGACTACGAGTACCGGCCCATCGCTGTGGAGTTCGTGCTCAAGAAGCGTGTGTGGGAGGGCGACGACTCGAAGTGCTCCCTCACAGCCGAGTGCGAGGGATAGGGCGATAACGGATTACTGAAGGGCGAATCCCCCTCGATTTGCGAAAAAGTTATAGGGGGGGACGTGAGCTTGCATGCAATCTCAGAGTAATGAAAATGACGTGGCCAACGATCAGTCTGCCAAAGGACCCCGAACTAGAGGAGAAATATTTTCACGAGCTCGAGGAAGATATAATCCAGATAGAGAAGGAAGCAGGGCTCCTGGAAAAGAACGCGCCCTTCCGTAAGTACGAAAAGGAGTATTTCAAAGAGATCGGAAATAGCGCAACTCCTGTGAAGGCAAGTAGAGTAATCGAAGCTGCAAGCAGCGCAGATATTGTATATCTGGGAGATTACCATTTTTCACCTGAATGCCAAGATGTACAACTGGCCGTTCTCGACGCCATGGCGGCGAAGAGTGCGAAGGATGGGCGGCCTCTCCACCTTGCAGTTGAGTTTTTTGCAGAGCCCTATCAGGACGCTGTGGACGAATACCTCGCTGGGAAGCTCACGCCGGGCCAGCTAGCACACCGTACGAATTTCGACGAGGAGATGGGTGTGAACTTCGAGAGCTATGTGCGGCTCCTTGACTACGCACGGGACCATGGGATCGCAGTTCACGCGACGGAGTACTCGAGGGATGATCGGAAGGGTAAGGATCTCTACGCAAGGGACGAGCACGCAGCGAATTCAATCGTCAATCTATTCGATAATGATGAAGTTGAACGGCCGCGCGTGGCAGTCGTGTACGGTACCTATCATACAAGTCCTGGACATCTCCCGAAGCAGGTCGATAGACGACTTGATGAACCTACAAGAAATGTGAGCATCATAAGCTCTGCCCCGGACATATACTGGTCACTGGCATATAGCATGCCCGGTGAAGACCTCGAGGCGGCCCGGGTGAAAGAAGATGTCTTCTACGTTCCAGAGGTAAGCGAGACGGAGCACAGCGAACGCTACCTTAACAACTTAGATGCGTGCCAACTCTGAGACCGCGGTCTGTTCGCGTCCATTTTTTAAGCATTGAACTACTCAAGTCGCTCCGTGCTGGAGCGGAAGCGGGATAACCTGCGTTTCCTCCTGGACGAACTGGAGGGGTGGAAGGAGAGCGAGCTCATAACTTGTGAGCAGCACGAGACTCTTGCCAAGCGCTATAAAGAGCGCCTCGACTTAATCGAGAAGGAGACCACGGGCGAGGACGCGGTCTACCTGGAAGAGGCTTACGGGACCTGGCTCGTTCGTTTGGGCACGATGGCGGTGCTCGCGGCCTTCTCCATTATAGCTGCCTACTCGATGGGGTGGTTCACGTCCGGCCAGAAAGTACTCCTTACCTTCCTAGGATCGGGATTATTCTGCGGTCTGGCCATTAAGCTTCGATCCGCGCTCAGAGAGACACTGTCCAACGCCCTGCTCTTTATTGGGGGCTCTCTCCTCGTAGCGGCTATCGGACTCCTATATTCCTTCGACTTCGTTGGAGCTGGAGTGGAGGCCCTTCTTCAGCTTGGAGCGGCAGTTGCGCTTGTCAAGCTTGCCGAGCGCTTCGACTCCATATGGGTGCTAATCGAGGGGATGAGCACTGCGGTGGGCGCGGGGACCCTCCTGTATCAAGAGGTGCTCCCCGAAATAGTCGTCTTACTGTGTGCTGCCGTGACCTGCGCTTGGTTCGCCCATCGCGTCATCGAGCGCTCACCCGCGGCCTTGGCGTACGACCTGTTCGTCTCGTTCTTCGTACTCGGATTCCTTGCGTGGGAGATACTGGAGATCCTGCAAGAGCACTGGACGAACTTCCATTGGTACCTGATCCCGCTGTCGCTCCTTATCTATTCGGTCATCCTCCTTGTCACGGCTCCGCGCGTGAAGCGGAAGCATGGCGGGTGGTCAGCCGTTCCCTTCTACTTGGCAGGATGTGCCGGGACCGCCATCATGTGGGGCATGTTCGTCCTCGATTTTAGCAGGGCCATGGACTTTACGGCGCCAGTGGGCCTGGGGGCGGTCACGTACCTACCAATGGGAATAGCTTTCCTTCGTTGGGGGCGACAGGAGGGCGAGACCGTCGTCATCGCCGCAGGCGGACTTGTTCTCCTCTTCGACCTCACCCTCGTAGCGAACGTGCTCGAGCTGCCTCCGGCCGTAGCGGCAACGCTCCTCCTCCTCGCTGGCGTCGGTGTGCTGTTCGCAGCCTGGCGCTTCGATGTACGGCGACGGGAACTCTTAGCTGCTCTTGGGGCTTCTGAAGAGAAGGATGATAAACTGGGCGATACCGCCGAAGGTGCAATGGAGGGCGTTGGCGCGCTCTTGGAGCGGTGACGCTCAATCACCCTCGTGCACAGACGACGTCCCTATGATTGTAATGGACACCTTCCGTTTACGCGGGCGGACGTCCAGCTCAACAAGGAAGATCGACTGCCAGGTACCCAGTTGTAATCGATCATCGCGCACAGGTATGGTACAGGATGGGCCGAGCATAAGTGAGCGAACATGGCTCTGGGGATTCTCCCCATGCTTATAGTTCGCCTTCTTCGGTACGAGCCGCTCGATCGCGGCCTTGAAGTCCTCCACTGCAGCAGGGTCGTTCTCGTTCAGGACGATGGCACTGGTTGCCCCTGGGACGAACACCGTGGCGGTGCCTGTACGCACCTTTGCCTCAGTGATAACGGACGCAACTAGCTCTGTGATGTCCTGGAAGTCAAGTTCTCCCGCGGTCGAGATGGGGACGTCCCGAGCGTACACGACCATCTTATTGATCCTCCGCACCGATCCAGGTCAGTATCCTATTGAACGCCTCGATACGGCTAGGGAAGAGGACAGGGCCGCTCTTGAAGAAGAAGGCGCTGAGGTCCCGAGGGACGAAATCACACTTCTCCTTGGCGATGGGCACCAGACGGATCAGGTCTGCAAGTAGCACGGATGCGGAGGGCGAATCACTGATACGTGCGGTGATGGTGATGAAGTTGGTTGTCCCGGCGAAGGTGTTGTAGTGTATGTTCAGGTACATGTGCTTGGTATCGGGGTCCATATGTGCCGGTGGGATGTAATCGATACCGATGTAATGCGGGATTTCCACGCCGGGGTACACGGTCGTGATGATGCGGGACTTGGACCGTTTCTTGGCAGCGCCCCTTCCGCTCGAATCTGAGAGGGAGAGGAAGTCAGTGTTAGATGCGTACTGCCACTGAGCGATATTGAGCGGGATCCGCCCGTGCTGGGAGAGGTGGCACAACAGATCATGGGTGAGCGGAGTTGCTCCGGAGGCGAAGTCGTTCCCCATTAGCACGGCTTTATTCTCTCTGGCGAGGTAGTCGTACTCCTCATCACCACAGATGGGGGTGGGGATCCCGTTGATTACACTCACTCCCTCCTGGAGGGCGTAGAGGGAGTAGACCTTGCTCGAGGTCATATCTACGTCCGGCTCGGTCGTGGAGCAGATCGCCAGAACATCAAGGTTCTTCATCCGATCCCTTAGGTACGTCTCGGTCTCTCCGCGTTTCTTATGGTCCCAGATGGAAACGATGTTCTTGACTACGTGGTCCCTTTCCACACATACGCCCTCTTCTACTATGATATCATCGTAGTAACCCTTGGGAAGAGGGTAATACTTGCGGATGACCTCACCGACGCTCTTACCTACCTTGTCCCCATCGATGTCGAACACGCGTACGAGCTCGATGTCGTCCAAAGGGACAGGTATGACATCCCTGACGGGATTGGTCAAGCAGGTCCAGATATCTCTGCCTTCGCGATGGAGAGCGAGGCCATAGAGGAAGCACGATGATAAATAGCCGAGGCCGACGATACCGATTCGGATGGTCATGGTCGTGTCACCGCTCTCTGCTAACGGGGTAGAAGATAAAAATTGGACCCTAGCTCTTCCGAGCCTTGTCGCGAACGTAGTGAACTAATATTTCTTCATAGTCTTTTCAAAAAACGGTAAATATACCTTATTTAGCAGCTAAACCGAATATTTGTACTCTAAAAAGCGTGAGCAACGACCAGCAACCATAAACGGCGCTCCACTACCACAAGCTACTGTTCGAAATTCGTAGTGAAACGTCCCAGAAAAAACCCATTTATATGGTTGCAACCTACCACTTTCACGGGTACAGGTGATCACTTTGACTAGATTGAAGAGGACCATTGCTGGATTGTTGATCGTGCTGCTACTTCTGGGTGTAGCGGAAGGAGAGGTGGCGTGTGAAATACCGCGACCGGATATATGTACACAGGAGTACGATCCGGTGTGTGGCTCGGACGGAGAGGTGTATGGAAACGGGTGCACTGCGTGTAGCAACACCGCCGTGGAGTATTACACTGCTGGCGAATGCGACGCGCCGGTAGGGGGGACTCCCGAAGAAGACGCGTCCATCCCACCGCCAGAGCTGGTCCATCCCGAATGCCCCCAGAACATGGAGGAGGTCTGCCTTTGCGATCAATGCTTCTGCACAACACCCCGGTGCGTTGTGGACGCCGACTGCACTACGAAGGTCACGTGTGCCGCGAACGAAGTGGATATCTGCCAGGACGAGGTCTGCACCTGTATCAGCACTGACGACGTGGACCTGGTGGACGTTAACGACACTGCGGACTGGGGGGACGACGAGATCCCGCTCCCGCTGGGAGTCGAGTGCCGCGTCCAGAGCCTTGAGAGCGAAAACATCAAGGACTACTACGACAAGACATCGCGACAACTCTGCTCAATCTCTGAAGCATTCTCGAATTTCATCGGCACCGAGCCCGACGAGATGAGGGCTCGGGCGGATTATGGTTTCTCTGCAGAACGTCCAGAATGGTCGGGTGTGTTCACCGAGACGGAGGACTCCCTGGGACGTGCGATATCAGAGACCGCAAGCGCGGAACATCGCCTCGCTCAGCACATGGTCCGTTTCATCAACACCGTCAAGGTCATGCTCAACCTCTGCGGCACTGCTGACTACGTATGCGGCCACGAGTGCACGCTGTGCGGTGGTGCTGCAAGTGGCCAGTCACCTTGCTCTTGCGAGGACGAGTCTTGTTGTAACTCCCTTGTTACTGAAGACATGTGCAGCGTCGCCACCACCTGTTCATGGAATCCCAGCGATGCTGGCGAGTGCGATGATAAGGCCGATGGAGACAAGTGTTCCAACGGCAACGGTATCTGCTGCGCAGGTAAGAAAGGAGCCAGTGACACGAACGTCTCTATGTGCATCATCGGTGGGATAGAGTGCGGAGACTTCGAAGACGAGTGCTCCGACCAGACCGACGGAGCGCGGTGCGGTACTGCAGGAAGATGCTGCGGAAAACGATGCGTCGAGGGTGCGTTCTCATGTGACGCAGGGACCTGTTCGCTAAGTTGCGGCAGCTTCGATTCCGATAAATGCCAGAATTTCGACTGTTCGGGCAACAATAAGACCACGTGCGGCGAAACCAACGATACAAAGGGGATCTGTATGTGGAAGTCCTATGATAACGTCCCCGGCGACGACGATAACGATGGGGATGGTATCAATCGCTGCTACGACAACATGACATGCGATGCCGATGGCGACAGTATCCCCGACCGGGTAGACGAGGACATCGACGGCGACGGTATCCCCAACGAGGAAGACCTGGACGTCGACGGCGATGGCGTCCCGAACGAGGAGGATCGGCTCCCCGGTGATGACAATGACGTCACATCGAAGAAGCTGTACGGTATCAAGTACAGCCTCCAACGCTGGGACGAAGAGGATGGCTGGTCCAATATCGACGAAGAGGTGGAATGTGTCAATGAATGTACCCACGAGTGCATCTGGCAGAACACCTGTCGGAATGGAGCCGACCTTGTCCAGTGCATATTCGGAGACCAGAACGATGGACAGCAAGGCGATTGTGATTGCCAAGGCCGACCGCAGGACAGCCAGGTGGAGCAGATCTCCACTGAGGTAACTCCCGGAGAGGGTGAGCTGGACTTCGACGGAGACGGAGTGCGTATTTGTATCGATAACGAGACGTGCGATTCTGACGGCGACGGCAACCTCGACTATGAGGATGAGGACGATGATAACGACGGCACGGTGGACGTGCTGGACGAGGACGACGACGGGGACGGCAACCTCGACACCGAGGACCTGCTCTTCGGCGACGACGATGACTTCACCTTCACGTCCTACAAGATGGACGACGATCTTGACTGTATCCTCACCTGCGGTCCGGACTTCCGACAGTGCGACTCGGACGGGGACGGTATCAACATCCCCCAGGACCCCGACGACGACGACGACGGTATTTCCGACGACGCTGGCGATCTGGACCAGGACGGGGACTCTCAGGGTAACGGGTGTGTGAACATCTGCAACCTCAACACCACGCAGGACCAATGTCTGCCGGCTTGTCCCAAGAGCTGGGAGAGCGGTGCGGACCAGTGCGGAGAGTGGTCGGGATCGTGCATGGGCACGATCAACCGCTACTATGAGAACCTCTATCTTATCGAGCACCTAGGGATCCTGGTGAACAACGAGATCAACAATATAGTCACCTATTCCCGGGAGAACGACACTTTAGTGGAGATGGCGACACAAGATAACGAGATCAACGTCACTGCCATCAGTGAGCTCGATATCAATATGGACACTCCGGTCCTTGCGGCCATCATGGACAAGCTCGCGGACAAGGTAGTGGACGAGGCTGTGGCCAAGTACGTTGCCGACGTCGTGTTCGCCTTCATTGGAAGGAGCGACGAATTGGCCGGGAACGCCACAATGGTAGGTGAGCTACTGGACGAGTACAACGCAGGAATAGAAGCGAACCGCGAAGCGGTGCTCGCTAATCTGGCAAATCTAGCAGAGCGTAACTGCGACCTATCGGAGGCCCTCCAGTGCTTTGAAGGCAAGAGCGCCTTTGACAGTGGACCGGGGGAATACGGTATCGCTGAGCTGAACAACGAAGGATTCTGGCTCGATCTCGAGAACAACATCACCACGTACTTCGATCCCGCGGAGCTCGGTCAGGAACCGCCGGTCGAGATGATCCAAGCCTGTAACGATGACGCTTGCTCCACGAGAAAGGAGGTAGAATCCCTGGACGATGCCTCCGACGTGCGTGTGGAGGGCGAGGAGCTCGTTCTTGTCACCGAATCGCGCGGCCTCTACAAGGACTATGTTCTCTTCGTGCCCAACTACAACAATGGGACCCTACCTCAAGAGCTGCAAGTAAAGGCTTCTATCACCGGTGGTGGCTCAAGTGTCGAGGAGAAGACGCTCGTGTTCCCGAGCGCCGATGCTGCGAACCATACGATATCCCTGTCGCTTGCGACCATCTCTTACAATGGTGCTGACCTCCTCGTCCGCTGGGGCGTTGACGCGCCCGCGCAGATAGCATGTGAGGAGCCGATATCCGATGTATGCACCCAGGAGTACGCCCCCGTATGCGGTTCAGACGGGCGCACCCATTCAAACGGCTGCACGGCCTGCTCCACCGCGGGGGTCGAGACCTATTCACCTGGCGAGTGCGGCGCCATTACGCCCGGTACGAGCCCCGAAGGAGCGATCCTGGAGATTCGCATCACTCGTGGTGACCTGCCCCATGTTTGGCGTGTCCACGATGTTGGCCGGCTCTCCAGCGTGGTGAAAGGCGTAGATCGGAGCGTGCGCGAGGACCGCGCCCGACAGTGGGCCCGGAGGACGCGCATAGCATCTATCGACGGCCGCCGGATCGAGCTGGAGGAGCCCTACGCATACTCGGCGTTCATGGCGGGCGTGTTCAAGGAAGCGTGCCTGCTCTCGAGCGCGAACGTACAGATGCTGGATGAGGATCCGACCATGAGGCCGTCCAAGCTCCTGGACGTAGTCGCACCGTTGAACAAGATCGAGGAGGTGCTCCCGCCACGGGAGGATGACATCCTCGGAAGGCTCTTTGCAACCTGGGGCAGCAACGTATCGCTACCCAATCTCATATCCTTTGGTGATCCGATCTTCTCGGCAGAGGATGCGGTGCGCCAGGACCGTGCAGTGGAGGAGACCAACCAGATGCTCTCACACATGTGCGTCCAGAACATCGAGCGGGGCACGGGAGCACCACCTGAGGAGCCCATCCCCGAGGCCTTTGTGGACACGGGTTTCCACTACAACTGCGACTCCATCACATCTGAGGAGCTGTGCGGGGCGGCTGAGAGCGTTGCTTACTGCACATGGGAGAACGGTACTTGCATGAATATCGTGACCAACGATATCCTGCGGATAATCGAGCTCGACAGGATCGAGCTGGACGAGTTCACCTTCACCATGCAGGGGAGCGGTATCGCCCATGACGACCTGTTGATCTATGACACTGCGACGTACGTTTCTCCCCAGTGCGTCCCGGCCGTACTCATGCGGCTTGGCCTTGGCGAAGATATGTGCACGTCCTTCGAACAGCTAGCGGAGCTCATGATGGAGAACAACTGCACGAAGGGCGGGATCATCGACTGTCTGGACACAGAGGCGACAACGCCACGTATCACGATGCGAGAGCTCGTCTGGCTCGTTGAATGCCCGTTGGCGGGCGTGACGTCCGGCACCGGCAACGATGGTTTGGACAACGATGGCGACGGTGCTATCGACGAGGACCCGCAGGACGATCTTGACAACGATGGCGACGGCCTCATCGATGAGGACGGTCATGGCGGTGACGGTAAGGACAATGATGGTGACGGTCTCATCGACGAGGACTGGCGAGATGGTCAGGACAACGATGGTGACGGTCGCATCGACGAGGACGGTGCCGGTATCGACGACTACAACGCTGATGGCCAGGACAACGATGATGATGGCCTCATCGACGAGGACGTATGGGATGGCCAAGACAACGACAACGACGGCCTCATCGACGAGGATGGCTGGGGCGGCGACGGCCTGGACAACGACGGCGATGGCCTCATCGACGAGGACCCGCGCAACGACGTGGACGACGATGGCGATGGCCGTATCGACGAAGATGGTGCTGGCGTGGACGAGCACTGGCGTGAGGAGGCCGAATGCGATGCTTACACCGTGGAGATCGAAGAGCATGCAGGGATGTCCGTGGGCGTTGGTGAGAAGTTGACCTATATTGTCACCATTACCGATACGTCCGAGGCGGAGAGCTGCAAGGAGCGGATCATCCGCATCACGGCAACCTCTGAAGGCCCCTGTGGTGTTGCGACTGTTCCGATGCCATTACAGTTCGACCTCGTCAAGGGCGATGTAGCGGTCAAGGAACTGGACGTCATCGCCTACTATGAGGAAGGGCAATGCATCATCCATGTCGTCGTGGAGGACGGTGGCCGACATTCCGCCGACCGCGAGTTCGCGATATCTCTGGACCCGTCACTGATCACACAGGAATGCCTTCCTGGCGAGCACCTTCAGAACGGTGCCTGCTGCGTGCTCGGCGAGACATGCTGCCGTACCTCGGAGGACTGTGCCACCGAGGGAACATGCATCGGTAACTACTTCATGCCCGCCGTGTGCGGTCCGGACCACTATTGCTTGACGACGCTCGACGTGGACAAGGTGGAGGACTGCACAAAACAGAGCAAGCTCTGCAGCGAGGAGCACAAGCGCTGCATGGACCCGAACGAGCTGAACATCCGTATCGACCTTGCCGTTCTGACAATCGTCCGGAACGAGTACAAGAAGGGCACGGAGCTTGAGCTCGTAGCCGATGTTGTGGACGTCAACCTACAGCACGTCCTGGGTGCCGTGATTAACGTCAAGCTCGGTGACACGGTCGTGGGGCTACAGGAGAGCAATAACCTGTACCGCGGCATCATCGCGCTCGACGTTCCCGGAGAGCAAGAGTTGGTAATCACCGCCAAGCGCGGCGAGGATCGGGACGAGTACTCCAAGACGATCACGGTGTACGAGCTCTTGGACTTCGAGATAGAGGCGGAGCCTCTCGCAATCTACCGTGGCGGCACCGTGTCCGTGCACGTGATACCCAAGGACACCGCAGGTACCGTGCTCGAGAACGTGCTTGTCAAGTACTTCCTCGATGCCGAGGAGGTGCTTGGCGGGAGCACCATCGAGATACCCATGGAGGCATCGGCTGGCGCCCACGGCCTCAAGACCTGTATCTTCAAGAAGTACTATAAGCCAGGACCGGCCTGTGTCATCCAGGGCGACTACTGCTGCAAGCTCAAGGGTCTGGTCGTGCTCACCGGCGGTTTCGCCATGAAGGCCGTCGATGCAGAGGGCCGCGAGAAGGGAATATTCTCTCATGGAGAGGACATCATCGTAGCTGTCACCACAGATGAAGACACAGAGGTGAGCTGCGAGGCTGGCGGTGAGACGAAGACGTGCACCACGGCTGAGCGCACGTGCTCCGTGACGTTCGCAGGTGCCACTTCGGGCGACCTCGAAGTCACGTGTTCGGCATTCAGCATGAGCAAGGTGCTACATGTACCAGTATATAGCAGCATCACCACAGTAACGCTCTCTCAGAGCCTGGCCAAGGTGAAGCCTGGTGATGTCATATCCATCACCGAGGTCCGCGATGCAGCAGGTTCGGTGACCGAGTACGAGGCATACTGGACAGTGGACGGTACAGTCGTGCCCGGTGCACAGCTCGAGGTCCTCGACGAACCTGGCCTCCATGACATCGAACTGAAGGTGTCGGCCTCAGGCTATCAAGAGTACTCGGAACGCTACACCATGGATGTGGAAGCGGACCGGTCCTTCAGCGTTTCCATGTTACCGGACTTCCAGTCGGTCAATCCGGGCGTTGCCGCCACGTTCACGATACGCGTCACGAACGACGGCAATGTGAAGCAGTTGTTCACCCTGAAGGTCGACAGTGCCGAGGTGTTCGCCGAGAAGAGCGAGCTTGAGATCGAAGCAAGTGAGAGCACCGACATAAAGCTCGTGATGACCAAGGACGCAGTGGGCGTCTTTGACATCGGCGCGACGGTCCTTGGTGTCGAGCAACAGAAGCACGTGAGCGGCCAGCTTGAGGTGGCGACGGAGGAGAAACGTGGCGTCAAGATAGCTCTGGTCCAGAAGGAGACCGAGGTCGAGGCGGGCACATCCGTTTCCATCGGGTTCGAGATATGGAACACAGGCAACGTCGCCGATACCTATGTGGTGAGTACCGATGGTATCCAGCTCAAGGATGTCGACATGTCACTTGGTAGCAATGCCAAGCAGGTGTTCCCAGTGCTCCTCTCCAAGGCAGGTACATACGCCTTCACCTTCACCGTGACGTCGAAGAGCGATCCTTCCATAAAGGACGAGGTCGAGGGTAGCCTGATGGCGTACAGCTACGACTACGCCATCAATCCCGAGGAGCTTTTGATCGAGGGCCAGATCAACGAGCGTATGGAGTTCGAGTTCACTCTGGAGAACAAGGGTCAGAAGTCCAACACCTTCTCCTTCTCCAGCAGCGGGACCGACCTGGTGTTCGAGAAGACCTTCCTTACCCTCGGTCCCGGTGAGAAGAAGCCCATCAAGGGCCGCAAGACCGTGAAGGCGGATGCTGTGGACACCATCACCGTGGTCGACAAGGTGAAGAGCACTGAGAAGAGCGCCACTCTCAAGTCGTCACTTGTGCAAGCGTTCACGCTGGACCTGGACAAAGGGGAGCTCCAGATGGTGCGGGGCGGTAAGGGCGAGTTCACCATCACCGTGGAGAACAAGCTCGATGAGGCGCTCACGCTGGACATCCAGCTCAGCGCTCCCGGCGGTAAGGAGCTGGCGTGGATCACCAAGACCATAACAGTAGCTGCCAAGGACACTGGTCAGGAAGCGAACGAGATCACCATCGCCGATGATGCTGAGCTCGGGGAGTTCTCTATCGCCGTGGTCGCACGGAAGGGTGAGGAGGTACGCTCCAAGGAACTGACCATCCGCGTGGTGCCCGACATAGGTGCTATCCAGGACGAGATTAACGCCTTCATTTCTGACATGGGTGGCATTGAGGAAGCGATTTCACTGCTGGAGCGTCAGGGCATCGATCCCGTCTCCGCCAAGACCGCTTTCAAGGTGACGAAGATGTCATCTATGGAGGTGGACGAGGAGTTCAAGAACGGCAGGTACGACATTGCGACCACGAAGCTCCTGAAGGCTCGCGATTCGCTGAAGAAGACCAAGAACGAACTGGACAATGCTCGGCTCTTGGCAGGGGCGAAGGGGTATACGGGAACGAGCTACGTGCTGCCCGCGATCGTGCTCGTGCTCGTCGCGGCCGGCGCCTTCGCGGTGAACAAGAAAGGCCTACTGGGCAAGTAACCGATAGGGGAACGCCGTTGGGGGCGGGCTGTCCCGCCCCCCGCGACAATCGTCGAAGATGAAGCGAGAGCGGTCTAATCCCAGCGTACGACTGTGGTGGGCATGGTCCCGCGCGGCGTATCCATTCGTCTGTACTGCTCGAAGGTACGCTCGGGCTCGAGCTCCCTAACGAAATCCACCAATGATTCCCTGACCTCGTCGGTCCCCTCGAAGGAGACCGAGGCGGTCGAGTAGCTTTCAGGAGTCCCATAACCGAGATCACGGGCGCCCTCAAGGAAATCGTGTACCGTAACCTCATCAGCGCTAAGGGTGATTCGGTAGACCTCTCTTTCGGTCGTTACACCGTCTCGTTGTCTGACGAGGTCCTGGTGCCCGCCTGTGGCGGACACATCGGGAAGAGCATCGTATTGCTCGACAAGCATAGCTACGTCATAGGCGAGGTGTTCGTCGGTCCTCGGTTCGAAAACAGAGCACCCCTCGTTAGCACCGAACTCGGTTTCGATGCTCTTGTAGGCGCAGATCGTGTAATCGAGGATGATCTCCATGATTGTTCGCCTTGTGAGGCGCTCAGCAGCGGGCGGTGTTTTAAGGTTTTCCTTTCGGTGGGCCGAACTCATCTACGACAATAGATTCTTCAGCCACCAACCCAGCCTGAGGCGTAAGGACTGGCTTCCATTGATGTCCTCCACCGTGAGCTTGAAGATGAGGTCCTTTCCGGCCATGGGGTGGCTCCCCGACCGGCCGTAACCCTTCTCAGCTGGGATATACACTTCCTTCTCCTCACCGATTGCCATCCCGACGAGGGCCTCCTCGAAGCCGGGGATGACCTTGTGCTCACCTACGACGACCTTCTTGGGACCATATTTCCGCTTGGGCTTGTAGACCTCGGCCTTCTTGGCGTACTCCTTCACGGACGTGTCGAAGATCTCGTGGGTGTCGGCATACCATCCTATGTAGGTGACATCAAGAGCATCCCCTTCCTTCACGACCACGGGATCGACCATATTGCGGTACCGGCCAGCAGATTATCCTCTAATGAGCCTGAGTACCTCATCCCTCTTCGCAACCATGGTATTGGGGTCCTTGGCCTCGAGGTTGAGACGGAGCAGGGGTTCAGTATTGGAGGGGCGGACGTTGAACCACCAGTCATTGAGCTCGATCTTCAGACCGTCCAGATGGGATACGTTGCCCTCCTCTCCATAGACGCTCTCCAGCTTCTTGAGCACGGCGTCCTTGTCCTTGACGGTTGAATTGATCTCACCTGAGATGTGATAGGTATGTGCGTTGGAGAGTATCTGGGAGAGACGCCCACCTCGACGGGACACAAGCTCCACCATCATCAGTGCGGGGATCCATCCGTTGTCGACGTATACATCGTCGCCACGGAAGTAGTAGTGGCCGGAGATCTCGCCGGCGAACACAGCATTGTCCTCACGCATGGAAGCCTTGATGAAGGCGTGGCCAACCCGGGAAATCTTCGGTACGCCCCGTGCCTTGCGGATAGAATCACGAACGTACCACGAAGCGCGAAGGTCGTAGTACACGACGTCCCCGGGATTGTCCTGGAGCACGCGCTGAGCCAAGAGCCCTGTGATGAAATCGCCAGGAACGAACTTGCCCGTGTTGTCGATAAAGAAGCATCTGTCGGTGTCACCGTCCCAGGCGATGCCCAAGTCGGCACCTTGGACTATTACCTCGTCCATAATCTGCCGCCGGTTCTCCTCCACCATGGGATTAGCATCATGGACGGGGAAGGTCCCGTCCAGCTCGAAGTTCAGGGATATGATCTCAATAGGTAAGCCCTTGAACACGAGCGGCGCGATCTTGCCGGCCATACCGTTGGATGCGTCCATGACCACTTTCATTGGTTGGATGGCCTTCACGTCCACGAAGGAGTGGACCCAAACCACGAAGTCGTCCATGACGTCACGTTCGATGATCGTGCCCTTCTGGACAGGTTCAGGGAAGGCGTTCTTCTCCACAAGGGCCTTGATGTCCCGAAGACCCGTCTCGATGCTGATCGGGATGGCCTTCTCCCGCACGATCTTCATCCCGTTGTCCTCGGGGGGATTGTGGGATGCGGTGATCATCACCCCGGCGCCCTTCTCGAGATGGTGGACCGCGAAATAGAGCACGTCGGTCCCCACCAAGCCGAGATCGATGACGTTGGCGCCCTGTTCGGTGACGCCTCGGGCCAGGGCCTTAAACATCTGTGGTGACGAGATGCGCATGTCACGCCCGATGACGACCTCGTCAACGCCCAGCATCGCGACAATCGCGCGTCCCACACGGAAAGCGATGTCCTCTGTCAGCTCGGTGCCGAACTTCCCCCGGATGTCATAGGCCTTGAAGATATCCCCCATGGTCACACCGGTGTGGAGAACAAGGCTCAGGGTTAAAGGCTTTGCGCCCGAGGGGACGGCCATGGAGCTCGCCGAGGCGCTGGCCACCCGGCGGAGCGTGCGCAAACTGGCCCCGGACCCCGTTCCACGAGAGATCATCGAGGAGCTTGTGAGCGCAGCGACCATGGCCCCAAACGCTCATAACTCCCAACCGTGGCAGTTCGTGGTGGTGGAGGAGATGCGCGAGGCCCTTGTGGACGCTCTGGCATCGAGCCTCAGAAGCGACCTCCTTGGTGAAGGAGAGGGTCCTGACGAAGCTCAGCGGATCGCGGAGGCCAAGACTGGACGGTTCCGACACCCGCCCACGCTCCTGCTCGTTTGTCTGGACGCACAGCGGATCAAGGCAAGCCCGCGTCACGACGCAGAACGGCTCCTGGCAGTGCATAGCGTCGCAGCCGCCATCCAGAACCTACTACTGGCCGCCCATGACCGAGGTCTGGCCACATGCTGGTACTGCGCACCAGCATTCTGCCCCGAGACCGTGCGAAAGGCGCTGGACCTCTCACCCGGCGTTGAGCCCCAGGCCCTTGTGGCGCTAGGCAGGCCGGCAGAGGATCCCACATCACCCCTTCGCCGACCGCTTGCGGAGGTCCTGGTGTGGCGATGACCCGGGCGTGCGTGCTTTGCGGGGGGGTGGGTGCGGCCCGTTTCCTCACAGGGCTCGTGCGTGTCATTTCCCCGGAGGATATCGGATGTATCGTGAACACTGGCGACGACATCGATGTATGGGGCGCGCGCGTATGCCCGGACGTTGACATAGTCACGTATACCCTTGCTGGGATCGTAGACCGGGACAAAGGCTGGGGCGTAGCGGGCGACACGTTCACGTGCTTGGAGACCATGGCGCGCTTGGGGGAGATGAACTGGTTCCGCCTCGGGGACGCCGATCTTGCCCTGTCCCTTGTACGCACTCGGTTACTTGGGATCGGACGCGAGCTTGAGGACGCGACCGCGGAGCTCGTCCATCGTTTGGGGATCGCAGTGACAATCGTCCCCATGTCCAACGAACGTGTGGAAACGCACGTGACTACTCCCACTGGCGAGATGTCCTTCGAGGAATACTTCGTGCGTGAGGGGTGCCGGCCCGAGATGAGGAAAGTGCGTTACGCGGGCGCCGACATCGCCCGACCGAGCCGAGGTGCCGAGCGCCTCCTTCGTGAGTCCGAGGTCCTTCTCATAGCCCCCTCCAATCCGTTGGCCAGCATCGGCCCGATACTGGCCGTTCCCGGAATGCGTGAGCTCGTGGAGAGGTTCGACGGGCCGCGAATCGCTGTCAGCCCCCTCATAGGAGGTAGGACGGTCAAGGGGCCTGCCGACCGGATGCTCCGCGCTGTCGGATTCACTCCGAGCGTGGAGGGACTGGCCACGTTCTACGACGGCCTCATTGACGGATTCGTCATCGACGAGGTAGATTCCTCCAGCGCCCCCGAACTGGAGGGCCGGGGGCTCGCGGTTCACGCGCTCCCATCGCTCATGGACACGCCAGCCCGGGCAGAGGCTGTGGCCCGAGGGGCCCTCGAGCTCGCCAAGGAGGTCGGACGCCCGTGAACGGCTGCATCCTGGTACCAGTCAAGGGCTTCCGCAAGGCCCTTGGCAAGACGCGTCTCGCGGAATCCTTCAGACCCGCTGAACGGGCAATACTCGTTGAAAGCATGGCCGAGCGCGTTGTGCGGACGGCGTCTGAGGTGGCCCCCGTATATCTCCTCGCACGTGAGGATCCGCCCCCAAAGGTCGCAGCCCACGTGTACGACACCCTCGTCGATTTAGGGCGGGGCCTGAACGCAGAACTTGAGGCCGCGATTGACACCCTCCTTGCTAACGAACATGACAGGCTCCTCGTACTCCCAGGGGACATCCCCCTAGTGACGACCTCGGTCCTTGAGTGCGCTCTTCATCAGCTCGATGACCATGATGTCGTCGTGGCACCGGCAACAGATGGCGGGACCGCGCTCCTCGGTATACGATCGCCGCGACGGTCGAGGATGCTGTTCGGAGAGCGGTCGAGCTGTAGGGCACATGCTGAAAACGCCCAGGATCATGGACTTTCCGTTTTTGTACTGGACAGCGAGGGTCCTCTCCTGGACGTGGACACGGCTGATGATGTCGTCCTTGTTCAGGATGAGCTCTCTACTACCGAGAGATGCCGGTAGAGAGTATCGCGTCGAATGGGTCGACGCCCCGCCTCCCTGGCAAGCGCAGCCAGGGACTCTGCGCTCATAGCCTGACCGTTGCGTCCTCCTGCCAGCCGCGTGATGTTCTCGGCCCCGAGAGTGCCGCCCAGATCGTTGCCGCCCCAGTCGAGGGCCTTGGCGGCCGTCCCCCGGCCGAGCTTTACCCAGGAGACCTGGATGTTGGGGATGAGGGGGTGGAGGACCAGACGCGCAGCGGCCACCATCAGGAGGTCAGCGGCCGTTCCAGGTGACTTGATGCCCCGCTCCCGGAACAGTGGCGTGTTCGGGGAAATGAAGGAGAGGGGTACGAACTCAGTGAACCCGCCCGTCTCCTCTTGGAGATCACGGAGAAGGTAGAGGTGCTCCAAGCGCTCGTCCCACCCCTCGCCGATGCCATAGAGCATGGTGCACGTTGTTGGGATGCCCTGTTCGTGGGCCGAACGAACCACGTTTAGCCATTCTGCAGTACCGAGCTTCTCAGGACAAACTTCCTTACGGACATAATCAACAAGCACCTCGGCCGCTGTACCCGGCATGGATCCAAGGCCCGCCCGCTGTAGTTCCTTGAGGACCGCCTCGACGTCCTCTCCCGTCTGACGAGCCGCGTGGACCACCTCCTGCGGGGAGAAAGCGTGGATGTGGATGTTAGGTGCGGCCTTCCGAACGGCCCGCACTATGGCCACATAATACTCAAGGAAGAGGTCAGGGTGAAGCCCGCCCTGGATACACACCTCCGTGGCGCCGTCCCTAGCCGCGCAACGTGCCTCTTCCGCCACGTCCTCGACAGAGCTCAGATATCCCTCGCGGTTCGCGAAAGCACAGAACAGGCATGTGTTGATACATACATCAGTGAAGTTGATATTACGATTAACCACGAATGTGACATCATCTCCAACGGCCTCCGCTCTGAGGGCGTCGGCCATTCTCTGCGCCTCGACCGGACGGGTGATCAGACGTCGGACATCCTCGCGGTCCAAAGGATCACCCACAGCATGACACCTCTTGGGCTAGGGCGAGCACGCGGGGAGCGAGATGGGTGGGAGTAACGTACTGCTCCCGGACAGGGAGCCTGCGGGAGAGGACAAATCCGGCTTCGTCGCACACGACCCCGAGCTCGTTAAGAGTGGGCCATGACCGGTCCGGATTAATGAAGTCCGGCGTCACAGGCGATACGCCGCCAAGGTCATCTGCTACGGCCATGGCGCGCATGAGAAGATCCTGAGAAACAAGATTGGGGGGGATCTGGATGCTGACGTCGGGCGGGAGGTTAAGGCGGGCCATTGCTAGGGTGTCGAGGACCACCTCATCGGTGGGAGACGGCACGTCCTCCATCGGTGTTCCCTCGTTAGGGGCGAATGGCTGGACGATGACCTCTTGGATATGGCCATAGCGCGCATGGATGTCAGCAATCACCTTGAGCGTCTGCTCCCGTTCGAGGCGCGTTTCGCCGATACCCACGAGGATGCCTGTAGTGAAGGGGATGCCTTGTCGTCCTGCTGTGGCGATATGAGCGAGCCGAAGGGTGGGGACCTTCCCGGGGCATCCATTATGCGGCCCGCCCGGGCCCCCTAGACGCTCGCTGGAGGTCTCTAACATGAGTCCCATGCCCGCATTCACCTTTGCTAGCGTCTCGAGCTCGTCCGCGACGAGGACACCCGCGTTGGTGTGGGGGAGCAGGCCGCTCTCCAGCGCCCGGCCGGCCAGGTCAGCAAGGAACTCCACCATTCTGTTGTATCCCCACTCCTTGAGCTTGTTTCGCACGTATGGGTCAGAATCCGACCGCTCACCAAGTGTGAAGAGCGCCTCTGTGCATCCCGCCCGAGCAGCACGTTCTATAAGATTCCGGGCCTCACTCGGTGAAAGCACCCTGGGGCGATCGTCCCCGCGTACCCGGAATCCGCAGTAAGCGCAGTTATTGACGCAGGCTGTAGTGACCGGTAGGAAGGCGTTCGACGATACAGTCACCCGGCGGCCGAACGCTTCCTGTCGGCGCCTACATGCGGCCTCCCACATCGAGTAGTGGATGAGGGTAAAAGCATTTATTGATGGCGCCGCCAGATGACGTCAAGATGGTAGGGGACCCACTCCCCGATGGAACGAGCCCGCCAATCATACACGAGGCTCGCGCCAACATTGACAAGGAGGAGAAACGCGGCATCTCCATCGACACCGCGATCAAGCAGCGCAGCCCTTACATGATGGTGCGCGAGGACGAGGAGCCCGTACCGCAGCAGGAGGGAGCGCCCGAAGCAGGGAGCGCTGACACGGTGTCCGGCGCCTCTGCAGACGATGCAGTTGCTTTCATTGCCAAGGCATCAGGTGTCGATAGTGGATCGAAGGCGCGAGTGGGGACATCGGTCGCTCCGACCGAGACGTTCTTCGAGGAGTCCGAGGAGCTTGAGCAGAACAAGCTAAAGGACATAGTCGTCACCCTTGGGACCATGCTCATCATGTTCGTCGTCCTTCTGGCCGTCCTCTACGGTGGTTACCGTGTGGTTTCGGTCACGGCACCGGGCATCGCAAGCGCCCTGGGGGAAGCGAAGAGCGAAGGCCCACTCTACAACATCACCTGTGCAGGATTCTCCGCGTGCCCTGACGACATCTTGGAAGCATGCGGGTTTGAGGGTGAGGTGGCCTGTGTGGACATCAATAACGCGGGACCAGCCACCATCCCCGGGACCGCACTCCTAAAGGCGAGCGTTTCCATCTCCGGGGAGAGCGGGATGCATACCTACGATGCCGACTCGCTTCGCATCGTTAATGCTGATGGTACCTCATGTAACACACTCGCAGGATGCGTGTCGTGCCTTGATCAGGAATGGGCTGAGCAGAAGGTAAAGACCTTGGTCATCCCGGCCGCGCCGCTGGGCGAACTAAAGACCAGTCGTCACTCCATCACACCAGGCCTGGACAGGGCGAATCTGCTTCATGACTGCCCGTTCGGAACGAATCTTGTCTGAGGCTGACCGAAAGGGATAAGAATCCTAATTCCTTCTCCGGGACACGTAGGCGAGAACGGGTTAACCACGAGCGTTCAAAACCCGTGACGTGACAATCATTCATGGAGGCATTGAAAGTGGCAAAGGACAAGCTTTTCGGTAAACACCTCCTGTGTACACAGGACTGGGAGGTTGACGAACTCATCCGTGCACTGGAGCTTGCGGAGGACATGCAGAAGGAGCGCTTCTCAGGTAAATATTACGACGTCCTGAAGATGCGGACGTACATGATGTTCTTCTACAACCCTTCTGTGCGCACACGGCAATCCTTCGAGTGCGCCGCGACCGAGCTCGGGGGTCATGCACAGTTCCTCGAGCCCAAGTCCATGCGGCTAAAAACGAAGAAGACCGCAGGCGAGACAGTCGAGGATGCTGCTCAGGTCATGGCCAGGTACGGTGCAGGTGTGGGTATTCGCATCCTTGAGGACAAGATCGGCGCCTATGGGGAGGGGCAAAAGCTCCTGGAGGACTATTGCAAGTGGAGCCCGGCACCCATCCACAGCATGGCTCACGACAAGTTCCACCCCTTCCAAGGTCTCGCTGACGTCATGGGGCTCAAGAAGCATCTCAAGACGCCCGACTACAACTTCAAGGGGAAGAAGATCCTCCAGGTGTGGGGGAAGGGTGCACTTGCGCGTTCTTGGTGCTCGGTGCAGGAGAGCATCCTCATCAACTCCCGCTTGGGCATGGACGTGTGCTTGGCCTACCCGGAGGGCTTCGATCTGGATCCCGAGGTCATCGCTCTGGTGAAGGCCAACTGCAAGGCCAACGATGCCGAGTTCGAGATCCTGAACGACGTTGACGAGGCCTACGACGACAGCGTTGATGTCGTGTACTCCCGCAACTGGATGACCGCTGGCGCTTACAAGGGCGGCGAGTTCGATAAGCCGGGAGAAATAGAGAAGAGTCTCCAGCACACGGGTTGGATCTGCGACGGGCCCAAGATGGCCAAGACCAACAATGCCTTGTTCATCCACCCCATGCCCATCGACCGCGGTAACGAGGTTTCGGATGATGTGGCCAGCGGCCCTCGCTCGATCGTCTACGATGTCGCGGAGAACCGACTTCACGTACAGAAGGCGGTCATGGCCCTCACCATGGGGAACCTTCCCTAAGTGCAAGGATTGCGGGAAGCACGCCGGCCCCTTACACAAGGGGCCGGTAAAACCTCTGTTCACGGATGTCTCGATGTTTCATCGCCCGTATAGTGTACCGTGCACACTGTACGGTCAAACGCCGGAACGAATGACAGGATGTGCCTTTAGATAAGGGCGGAGGACATTTCCAAATCCGTCTTATGCCAGGCCTCCGTTTCTGGCGTCTGAATCGTATTCAAACGTTTCTCAATGTTTCCAAACGGTGATGGCCAACCAGCGTCCGCCGATAATGCAGAGAACGTGACGCGAGGGCCTATGTTGCGCAACCATTGCAACAAACCCATATATATCGTCTCAACCACCGGTCTCTAACGGTACAAAGGGGGGCTCACATGCGGGAACGTCTCATAGCGGTCGTATTCGTCATCGCACTGGTCTTCGCCAGCGCTCCGGACGACCTGAGCAATAAGTCGATAGGGGGGATTGGGGGAGATCCGTCGGGTCTATCTGTGCCCGGCGAACTACCTTCCGACGCGCCCTCTACCCGCGGGGAGATTTCCGAGAACGCGCTCAAGCAGCGCATACTGAGGGCAGCCCTGATAATCAGGACGGTGGACGACCGCATCGAACGTGCCGAACTGTCTGCTACTATGAACGGAATTATCGATCTCTTGATACTCAACAAGATCGATGAAGCTCGTGAACTCCTGACGGAAATGGAGGGACGGGCCGAAGTGGTGCTGAGGGAGCAGCGCCGACAGTGGTCGGAGGCTGATATAAGGGAGCTGGAGATGATCGCCGTAAGCTTAGAGGATGGTACGCAAAAGACCACGCTTGAGAATGCCTTAGCCGTAGCACGTGATCTCAAGAATGAGGGAATCGACGCAGAGACCATCCGTGAGAGGATCGGAAATGACGCAGCTGCGCTGCTCGCAGAGCGACAGAGCAAGAAGGCCGCAGCGCTACTGGAGCAGGTGAGGATTGATATAGTCCGGATGCGTGAGGGGGATACGACGCTCCATAGTATGGCCGTTCGCCAGGGGAAGATGATCGGGCAGGCCGAGCGCAAGCTGGAAGATGGGATGCCTGATAATGCGCTCCACCTTCTTGAACGCGTGAGCGCTGAACAGCAGGATGCCCTACGTGCGACGCCTCTCGTCGGTGAGGTTGTCGGTATGGAGGAGTTCCCGGTGCTAAGTACCCAGGGTCGTGCACCCGGAACCGTCCTTCCTGAGGAATGGAATGACACCATACCGGCCGCAGGGCCCGAACGTACATCCGCGAGCAATCGGCAACCGCGGGCCGTCATCGAACAGATGAAAGGCGAGGTGCGTGAGCAGATCGCAGTCCTCAAGGCCCGGTTGATCACCGCTCACGACAAGGAGCGATCGATCGAGCAGCGCCTGACCATGGCAACGCCAGAGAAGCGGCAGATATTGCGCAGACGTTTGGCGATCATGAGGGTGAGGAAACGTAGCATCCCCGCCTTCGTCATATCCGGTAGCCTCGATAAGGTCGAAGCTCTTGTTGAGGAGGTCGAACGTGACCTGGCAAGCCTTGAAGAGCAGCTACCACGGATATCCGCCTTGAAGAGCGAGGTAAGACGGATCCGACCGAAGAAGACCCTCCGACAGGACCGCGACCGGGTCCGCACCCTGATCTCCAATATCAGGCTCCGCGAGCTCGATGACCGCGTAGAAAATATGCCCGTTGACTACACGGGGGACGACGATCGGGAAGTGGAACTCCTCCTCGCGCTCAATCCAACGAACGATGAGATCGCGAACGAACTCGCCATCAGTGATGGGCTCGAGGCCAAGGTCGATATAGAACTGTCCGGCCAGGTTGTTGCGCTCGAGGGGGCCGATGACATAGGGCCTGTTGAGAAGAGCGTCTTCACGATGAGCGTGAGCGCCACAGAGGCGGTAGTTGACGTGCGCATTGTCAAGATAATCCCCAAGGTCATAGCCGTGAACGTGGCGGACCTCGCATTTTCGGCAGAGCCAGATGTGGTCGAGAGCGATCCAATCGTGCTCTGGGACCTTGGCCACCTCGAGGCCGGAGAGGAAGTGGAGCTGGTCTTTACTGCTGACGGTGCGGTGGAGCCTACATCAGTGGGGGAGAGCGAGGTGCTCGTGCTCAAGAGCCCCGCGTACGCGGCCCCACATCTGGAGGCGCCCGTTGAGGTAGAGGCGAGTGAGGAGCTAATCGAGCAGATCGCCGAGACAGTCGCCGTCGTCACGGAAGAACCCCCATCTGTCAGGACCACTGACAGAATCGACCCAAGCCTGTCGATGGGGATCCCCCTCCAGGATGAACCCGGATTCTTCATCCTAATAATGGTCCTCGTACTAGTGGCCGCATTCCTCGTCGGCGTGGTATTCAAAGCGGACATGGTGTTCGCAGCGCCCAGACCGCCCACACCGCCCGCATCTGGGACCGTCTGGGACGCACAGCTGGTGAAGAGCGCAGAATGGAACATCCCACCGCGCTCCGTCAAGGGATACCAATCCGATCCCTTGTACCCGGGGAGATACAGGGAGCAGAAGAAGGACTAGTGACCGAGCATCAGGAAGACCACTGCCAGCAGTACCCCGAGAGCTATGAAGAGGTTTATCGAAATGCCCCCGGCGTAGGCGATGAGAGCAACGGTCTCGGGATTGTGCTTACGAAGGCGTTGCATGTACGCATCGATTCTGCCCTGAATCCGGGCCCCTATGAACAATAGAGCGGTAGATAGACATTTATCTCTTGAGAGATGATGATGTCGGATGGGATTCATAGAGACCATTCGCCCCCTGCTCGTGCAGCTGGAGAATAAGATCTATCCGCTCTTCTTCCTTCTGAGTATACTTCTCATCAGTCTCAGCGGCATAGCCTATCTCCCCGTCTTGGAGCTCCGGTTGCGTATCTTCGTGGACAGCCTCCTGTTCTTCATCAGCCTGTTCATCATATGGGGCATGGGCGAGATACTCCTCATTGTGATACGGGAGTTCGAGATGTAGGGGTGCCCCCTTAGTCCTCGCTTTTCTGCTCCGGTGCGTCACGTTTGAGCAGCCATGCCAGCGTGTTGCGTAGGAGGGTGCGGCTGTCAGGCTCGTCACGCGAAAGCCCGTTTGCGTCACCGAACAGCACAGCACGACCCTTCTCCACGTCACGGGCGGCCATGACGACGATGTAGCCCTTCTTCTCGTTCATGTCCGGGACGAAGTTGCTATCCTCGTCAGCGAAGCTAGTCTGGCTGGCGTAGAGCACGACGTCCTCTGTTTCTTCAACGTCCAGAGAGCAGCTCGCAGTGAGCCGGAGCTTGTTCACACCCTTGGCCACGGGGTGGCCGGTGTTGTGCACGAAGGGCATATAGGTGACGTTCTCGCCCTCATAGTCGCACACGAGGTCGGAGTTGAACCGGGCACCGAGCTTGAACGTGATCTTGTTAAGGTTCGAGTTGTCGGCACCTCCGGCACCCACCAAGAACAGACCTGCTCCGGCACGCACGCGAGCGAGCACGTTCTCGAGCGCGTCATGCCCGGGAGTCTTGTCTGGTGATACAACGACCAGGAGATCGCCATCGAACCCTTCCATGTTCGTAAGGTCCTTTGGTTTGAGGGAAAGGTCACCAAGAGCACTGGTGAGGGCGCTCTTCACTGTGTCGTCAAGGGAGTCGAGTCCAAGGACGTTTATCGAGCCACTGCTTCCAGGTTCGCCCGCGAGGTCGGCAGAGCAGTAAGGGCATACCTTCCAATCGCTGTTGATCGCCTTCCCGCATTCGGGGCAGTTGAACTCCCCCATGAGGATGGCGCGCTTGACCTCTTCCTTCTTGGCGGTACGCTCCTTCATCTCTGTGGGCTCTCGCACCTCTTTCTCGGGCTCTTCCTCCTCTTCAGGCTCTTCGGGCTCTTCCTCCTCCTCTTCCTCGTCGTCCTCCTTTTCAGGTGCTGCCTTACGTCCGTGCAGGACGACGATAAGGAGCGCTACTAGCAGGAGAAAGGCACCTCCAATGTAGAGCTCATACCCGGCAGGGATGCCCGGGATGAGCGCGGGGGCCGCTGTAACGGCGGGCGTGCTGCACACATTATCCATGCATTCAAGCCCCTCGTCACAATCATCCGTCTTACTACAACAATCCTCACTCTGACCACAGCAGATGCTTCCGCCACTGGTCACGTTCACACAGAACCCGGAGAGGCACTGGGCGGTACCGGTGCACGCAGCACCATCTGCAAGAGCCACGACCGGTCTAATTACGCACCGGGAGCCACTGCACATATCTCCATCGGCGCAGTCCCCGTCCTTGGTGCAGCACGTACGCGTTGTCGAGCAGCACACGTCGTTCTGACAGTGCTCGCCCTCGAGGCATCCGCAGTCAGCGCAGCAAGAGGTGGTGTTCTCCCCGCGGTCACACTGGCCATCGCCGCAGACCACACGGTAGCATCCTTGTGCTGAAGCGCCGCCACGGGCAGCCTTGCACACCTCATCTTCACCACAAACGCAGTCGTCAGGGGAACTGAGGCAGGTCTCTCCTAATGCCTTCGTGCAGTCCGTATCGCCGATGCACTCGCTTGAATTGAGCATGTGACAGTCGATGCTACAACTAGTGCACTCGCCATTAGCGACGTCGCAAACTCGGTCGCCGCACGTGGCCCCAAGGGCCAGAGAGAGGACGAGGGCAATTATTGTCAGGAACAGCACGGAGGTTCTCATGGTACAGACCTTCCGATGAACCACGGCCACTTATCTTCTTATGTCTTTAGTCCGCGCGGGGGAGCTCACGGCCCGCACACGCACATGCACGTGGGCAGGATCGTACATGCATCGGGAACGATCTCGATATCACATCCCGACTCGCATCTGCAGTCGTAGGAGACCGTGCAACCGGACCCGATGAGCGTTACGCTCCCTTGTTGTCTGAGGGGGAGGGTCCCACTGCGCACTCGTAATGCTAGGTCGATGTCCTCGATAAACGGCTTGCCATCGGGGCCCCGGACGGCCGCACGCAGGCGGTATCGCCCCTCACTTGTAGGGATGAACTCCCCGATCACTTCAATGGTCCGGCCGGCACCGGGTGGTAGCGTGAGCTGTTCATCCAGTTCCTTTATTGCACCTCCATCCGGGTTTGTCAGATTGACATCGACAGTGACATCCATCACCATCCGTCCGGGATTTCTGAGCTTGATGATAGCTCGGGCAGGAATGTCGGGCGGAGTGTGGAGGGAGAAGTGACCATTCTGGATAAACCGTGCAACGGCCGTGACAGCTGTACCCGTCACCGTGGCCTGGCGCTCCACAAGATGTCCAAGGTCGACCTGCTCCTCGCCGGATCCGTCCGGTTCGGCCATGGTGACGCTAATCTCAAGCGAATGCCCCAAAGAGAACAGAGGGATGCGGAATGGTGCCGACTCGAGGATGATCGTTCGCTCCACCTGTCTATCCAGTACGGTGTGCACGAGCGTTTTTCCTTCGGTGAGGTCCTCGACGGCGACAGTGATCAGTTTTCGTGCGAGGTCGCCGAGGTTGTGAACCTTCACAACGGCCCGCGCTTCCTCCCCAACACGTACGAGAGCGGCGGGCCGGTCGGTCATAACATAGGCCTGGGTCACTACGACCCCGGTGGAGACGGCCACCGTACCCTTGTCCGACGACACCTCCTCTTCGTCCTCGTCCCGAAGGACGAGGCGGACATGTATCCGTCCCGAACTACGCTCCCCCTCACTGGGACTATACTCACACAACATAATGTCACGCACGTCAGTAAGAGCGGACACATCATAAGGAGCTTCAAGGCATGTGCCCTCGATCCCCTCCAGTGAAAGGGTCCCGGAGAATGCAGTGAGCCCTTTGTTCAGGATCCGGGCGCCTATCATGACCGTAGCATCATCATCGATTGCGACCACCTCGGCCCTGTTGGATGTGAGGCTCAGGGTGACAGTGATCGTGCCTGTTCGAAGCGGTATCTCGCTGAACGGGCAGAGGCAGCACACCCCCTCTCCTGACGAGCATGCACCGAGGATCGGGCAGCCCCGCTCCCGGCACGTTAAGGCGAGGACACTGTTCGGATCATTTGCCATCATCTCCGCGGCCACCGTTCTGCCTGCGTGAAGGGCCATCTCCGATGTCGTGTAATCGAGGCATCCGGGAGTCCTCAAGAACACGCAGCGAGCATCCCCGTCACAGCCCAAGCGTCCGGGCAGGTGTTTATGGAGCAAACCTAGCTGCTCGACCATGAGGTACTTGTCCTCGGTCTTCCAGATCTGGTCAAGGTCGAAGTTATCGTCATCCACGGGCAATCCGGGCTCTACAGAGAATGCGACATCACGGTCCGTCGAAAGGGCGGGACAGTCACCTGCCGGGGTCACGAACACGTTCGAGTGCGTCCCCCATGCCGCGATGTTCAGGTCGCCCCAGAATCCCTGGTGACCAGCGCTCGCGGGCATCCCCCCCATCATCAGGATGGCTTGGGTGATGTTACGCTGGAACGCGTCCACGACGTCATCCTCGCTGTATGGGGAAAGAATCTCCCGCATCTCTTTCACGAGACGGTCCTGGTTCCTGACACTCGCTGCGCTCATGGCACCCGCCTCGAGACCACCGCGAACATCGGACCCCCACGCCTCGAGCCGCTGGATGACTTGGCCGATGTCCGCCGAATAAGCATCGATGAATTCCTCTAATGCGATGAGCCCGTCACGCACAGCACACGGTGAAGCGGTCCCTTGGACGAACCCGGATTCCCTTGATCCGTCCACTTTGCACATATCGATCGTGTGCGCCAGGTCGACAGCGCATAGTGCTTCATTGTCCCGGTCTATAAAACCCCGGTCCTGGTTCTCGGGAATACCGTCGCCATTTGTGTCCATACATCCTGTATAGGTGCGACAAACCCCACAACTATTGAACCGGCCGGGATCCGCAGGCGATGTCGGCTCAAGGGACGGATTGTTCGAGAGGGGGCTGTAGGCGCAGGTGGCCTTCGCGTGGTCGAAGCACAGGGTGGGTTCGCAGACTGGATTGGTGAGGAATTCGTCGATCGAGTCGAAGCAGGTGATTGCTGGATTCGGTACACCATCGGGACCGGCAATGTAATCTAGGCAGGGATTATAGGCAATCTTCGCATCGTTGTAAAGCGCGTGGCAGTGCTGGCATGTCTGGTTCAGCGTCGCTCATATAGGTCTTGTACCGACGGTCCACCTCCACATCGCTGTAGGCGTTGAGGTTGCATGCGAAGGTTAAGATGGTATAGAAGAGGAGCACGTAGGCCGCAACGGCGAGGGAGAGGAGCGCGCCGGCCGTGGGCACGGCCAGCACCACGCCGAGGATGGCAGTGGGGAGGCTCCCTTTCTGGATATTGAACCGACTTATAGCAGAGAAATCAGCGAACGTCATTGTATCTTCCCCCATGGTCATATCACCCTATTCCTTCATCGATAGGGAGGAGCTCCTCGAAACGACAAATGAGCACCTCCGTCAATCGTTCGAGCACGGCCTCGCCCTTAGTGGCAGACGCCAAGGTGGGATCGCCCCACACCCCCGATACGGGCTCCGCAGGCCGGGCCGTGAAGCCCTTTTTCGGGATTTCCTGACCTGGCCGGGCCAGAGCCATGTCCACGAGCTCGGGGGCTATAGCGAGCATTAAAGATGTTTCGGTCTCCCCGGCATGATAAGTCGGTGTCTCCACCAGGTCGTCGATGGCGATGGTCCAGGGTGTCAACACCGCGCCCTTTACGTCCACCCTCCCTTGCAGGGCCGTGCACATGGCCTCCTGCAATGCCGTGAGATGGGCGCTCCCGCCGTGACCTGTGATCACAACAATCCCGCTAACACCCCCGTCCGCCAGCGCGGTCACGATGTCATGGACCACAGCGCGTAGTGCGTCGAACCCGATGGACACGGTCCCCGGCAATCGCGCGGTCGTACGACAGTAGCCATAGGGCAGTGCAGGGAGGCAGATGGCGCCAGTGCGGTCCGCGACACGCCGGGCCAGAGCGGTGGCGATGATGGTATCCGTTGCCGATGGCAGGTGAGGTCCATGCTCCTCGATGGCGCCCACGGGGAGCACTGCACGGCCCTCCCTAACGAGCGGACGTGCGGCGTCCTGGTAGATACCACATGGGAGCTGTCCTGCCATCGTTATTCTCCGGCAAGGCGGTCGAGCACGAACCGCATCTCAGCCCTGGCGAGGACGGTCTGCAATCCCGAAGCATCGTCCCGGGTCAGGCAGAGGGCCGTGACCCCGCATGACACCAGGAACCGTAATAGGTCGGGGTCGTGGCTGTCCCACAACAGGGTACAGGGAAGACCTGTCGCCCGGCACGACCGGGCCACCGAGGCCAGAGCGTTGCGGATCGCACCGTTCGTCTCCAACGCCTCGCGCCCGTATCCCGGTGCGAGGTCCGGGAAGAGCGACTCGCCATCGATGAGAACTCCGTCAACACCGGCGGCGCATACGTCCTCGATAAGCCAGAGGGAGAGCGGTGAGGCGAGCTGGACCCATACCGCGACCTCCACACCCGCATCATCGAGGGCATCCAAGGCAGCTTCGAGACCTTCCATGGAGGATATCCCCTGGAGCACCGCGGTCACTCGCTTCGCATCGGTAAGAGCCGCCAGCACCCGGTTCGTCGCCGTCGCCAGGGCGGCCGGATCGTGCGCGTCCACACCGACCAGCACCTCGCGGTCTGCTGCACCGTCCCTGATCAGCGCCTCCAGCGCTTCGGTCGCGCGTACCAGCACAGCGTCCGACCACGTGGCAGGAGCACTTCCTGCTTGCAGGAGCTGGAGCAGGAGCGTGCCCGTGGGGGCCACGCCACCTTCTGAGGGGACGGTCGGTGCGGGCGCAGGTGCGACGATCGGTGTGCCCATGTCCAGCGTTGGTACCGGTGCAGGCATATCTGCGAGGATGTCCAGAGAGGCGAGCCCTGCGAAGCCGGTCTCGGCAGCGGGTGCTGCAGCCGTCTGCGCCTCGACGGGAGACGGTGCATCGGGAAGACGCTTGACCCCCGTGACCGCGAGACGCCCGCGATAGGCGGCCCAGCCCAGCTCCAATGGGCCGTCGAGCACGCTCTCCAGTCGTCGTGCCAATCCCGCCACCTCCGTCACGAGAGGATCGGGGAGCTTCTGGGCCTTGGCCTTGGCGGCACCGAGCGCCACACGACCTGATCGCTCCAGCCGTTCGCAGATATCGTCGCGCACGAGCTTGTGGCTCTGGCGTCCCACGGTGCGGGACACGATATCCATCGAGTCACGGTCGATCCGATACAGGTCACCCACCACGTCGCCACCGCACAGGATAGGGGTTAGACCCGCAACAGCTTCGATCTCAAGCATTCCCTGGTCGTCGTTGGCCTGGGAACGGACCACGCCAGATACGTCGGATGCGACCATCTTCTGGACGATGACGGCAACGTCAAGAGCAGGCTTCGTGGCCTGGACGGGGATGAGCGATGGTTCGAACCGTGTTGCCCAGCACCGCTTGACAGCCTCCATAAGGTCGTTCTCGCCCTTGACATTGAGGAGCGCGGACCCTTCGTCATCATCGGGGAGGGAGGAGCGGACCGCCACGAATGAGAGGTTCCGGTTCATGACCAGGCCCTTGGTGGACTTGGGGATCTCGCTCAGTTCCTTACCATAGCTCATGCGCTCGTACGCTTGCCTGATAGGGGTCACCAGCTCTCGTGGCATGTCCGCTTTAGCGATCTCGGCCATGATGCGCCTGGAGTTGTCCTCCACGGACGCCAGGTCAGTGGTGTCCACCTTGGACAGGAGGGCTGCGATCCGCTTACCAATGCCGTTGTGGGCGAGGAAGGAGTGGAACATCCCCGTAGGGAGCACGAATCCGGGGGGGACATCGATCCCCTCCCGTAGGATACGATCGAGGGTCCGGGCCTTGCGCCCCACCATGGTCGTCGTCTGTCCCCCGAGCTCACCGAGCATCACTACGCTGTCTGTCATGGTATGAACCGATGGAGTGGAGGAGGTTCATTAATAAAAAACCTCGCCGCCCCCGGTAGGTTTTTGAATGTGTGCCCCCGACCTCACGGGATCATGAATTCACCCGTGCCCACACCCATGGGTGACGCCGTCCAGGCAGCCTACCGTCGGGGTGAGGACGATGAGGCCATGGAGCCGCTTGTGCTCGTGGACGGTGCCGGCCCACCTATCGGTCGCATCAAGGACGGCGACCATGTGATCTTCTACGACATCCGCGGCGAACGGGAAGTGGAACTGACCCTGGCATTCGTGGACCCGAGGTTCCCCCACTTCCCGATCGAGCCCATGCGTGTGCCGTTCACGACCATGATCGAGTACCGCAGCGACCTCCCCGTGTCGGTTGCTTTCCCGTCCCCCGGACGTCTGGACGACACGCTGGCCCACGTGGTCAGCAGGGCGGGCCTGCGCCAGGCACGCGTCTCCGAGTCGGAGAAGGCCGTCCATATCAACTACTTCTTCTCAGGCAAGTGCGAGAAGCCGCTCCCGGGGGAGGTACGCGAGGAAGTGCCCTCGCCCCGGGACGTGCCCTTCGACACCGTCCCGCGGATGAACGCCGAGGGCGTCGCGGACGCAGTGGTCCGCAGGCTCAAGGAGCCGGACCTTGCCTTCATCACCGCCAACATCGCCAACGTGGACGTCGTGGGCCACATCGAGAACCGCGAGGCGATCGGGACGGCCGTTGCGGCCGTGGACGCCGCGGCAGGGCGTATCATCGAATCCGCACGAGCGGCCGGTGTGACAACGCTCGTGACCGCCGACCACGGTACCGTGGAGAGCTGGCTCTACTCGGACGGCTCGATCGATACCGGTCACACGAAGAGCCCGGTCCCTTTCGTGCTCGTCCCCCCCGAGGGCGCGCCCGAGGGGATCGCAATCAGGGACGGCGGCGAACTTGCTGACGTAGCGCCGACAGTCGCAGTCCTCATGGATCTGGAGACCCCCTCATCCTGGACGGGACGTCCGTTGCTTGCGGACAAGACTGTGCTCTCGCCCGGACGGGTGCTCCTCCTCATCCTCGACGGGTGGGGTGAGGGCGACAGCGGGGACGGCGACCTAATCGCTTCTGCGAGCACACCGGTCATGGACCGGCTCCGCTCGCTCTATCCCAACACCACCCTGTGCGCTGCGGGCGAGGCTGTGGGAATGCCCCCGAAGGCTGTTGGCAACTCCGAGGTGGGTCATCTTCATCTGGGTGCCGGACGCCGGATCCCGTCGGACCGTGTCCGCATCGATATGTCGCTTGCCGATGGGAGCTTCTTGGAGAACCCAGCGTTCCTCAACGCTGTGCGGGCCTCACGTGACGCCGGTACGGCACTTCACCTCCTGGGCATTATATCGTTCTACTCCTCACATGGCTCCGTGCGCCATCTCAAGGCGCTGCTGGAGCTGGCGGCCCGCGAGCGCCATCCCGAGGTGTACGTCCACGGGATGCTTGGTAGGCGTGGCGAGCGCCCCGAGGCGGGTGCCGGTTACGTGCGCGATGTCGAACAGGATTGCGCCCGTCTTGGCGTCGGACGGGTCACTACCATGATCGGGCGCTTCTGGTCCCTGGACAGGGAGGAGAACTGGGACCGTATCGAGAAGACCTATGACGCCTTGGTCCGCGGCGTGGCACGGCACGTACCGGACGATCCCAAGGAGTGAGCATCATGACGGAACAGGACGCACGCATCGCACAGGACCTCGTACGACCGGAGGCCTTCCCCGAGGAGACCGGTCCCGCAACGTTGATCCAGACCCATATATCCTTCGTGTTCATCGCCGACGAGCATGTGTACAAGGTGAAGAAGGCCGTTGACTTCGGGTTCCTCGACTTCTCATCCCTTGAGAAGCGGAAACACTTCTGTGACGCTGAGGTGTCGCTCAATCGCCGACTGTCGCCCCACGTATACCTCGAGGTCGTACCGGTGACCGAGAGCGATGGTCGTCTCGTGTTCGGCGGGGACGGAGAACCAGTTGACTGGGCCGTTCGGATGCGCCGCATTCCCATGGATAGGCAGATGCTCAAATTGATCGAGGCAGGTAACCTTGTCGAGCCGGATGTACGTCGTGTGGCCGAGACGATAGCCAAGTTCCATCGTGAAGAACCGGTCAAGCCCGAACTGGCCAAGTTCGGCACACTCGAGACGGTGAAGTTCAACACCGACGAGAACTTCGAGCAGACGACAGGTTACATCGATCGCACGATCACCCGTGAGCAGTACGATGCGCTCAAGGGCTATACCGATAGATTCTATCGCGACAGGGCCGACCTTCTGGCCCGAAGGATCTCCGATGGCTTCGTCAAGGACTGCCATGGCGACCTTCATCTGGAGCACATAATCCTCACGGACCCGGTGACGGTGTTCGACTGTATAGAGTTCAACGAGCGGTTCCGCTACTCCGACACCGCTGCCGACATAGCTTTCCTTGCCATGGAACTGGACTTCCGTGGCCGCCCGGAGCTCACCAAGGTGCTCATGGATGCCTATGTGACCGCCTCGGGTGATCCTGATGTGATGGGCATGCTCACCTTCTACAAGGTCTATCGAGCCTATGTGCGGGGCAAGGTCATCTCGTTCAGGCTGGACGATCCCAACATCCCGGAGGACGAGAAGCGTAAGGCCACCGAGAGCGCGTCACGATACTTCGAGCTGGCCCACTCCTATGTTGCGGAGGTACTTGCGTGAAAGCGCTCGTGATCGCCTGCGGGCTCATGGGCTCTGGAAAGAGCAGCGTCGCCCGTGCCCTCGCTGAGGTGCTCGCAGCCGATGTCGTCTCCTCCGACGTCGTGCGCAAGGAGCTTACCGATGTGGACCTCGATGAGCATCGGTACGTTGCGTTCGACAAGGGCATCTACTCAGGCGACACGACGCGTCTGGTCTACGAGCACATGTGCGAACGGGCAGCGACATGGCTCAAGTCCGGCCAGCCAATCGTGCTCGACGCCTGTTTCGGGAAACGCTGGCAGCGCGACCTCGCCCGCACCACTGCTCTGCGGTACGGTGCTCCGTTCCTCTGTGTGGAGGTCACCTGCCCCCTCAGCGAGCTGAAGCGGCGGCTGGCCTCGCGAGAGGCGGACGGAACTGACGTGTCCGACGGACGGCTGGAGATCTTCGAGGAGCACAGGCGCAAGTTCGAGGCCATAGAGGAGCTGGCGGCACCCGAGCATCTGGTCGTGGATGGTCGGGATCCGCCGAAAGAGAACGCACGGTCGGCCCTTGTCGACCTCAGGAAACGCACGTCCAGGTGATGATGTGGACATTGGGGCAGGGAAGGGCCCTACCCCGCTTCATGGACTGGACGGGATTTGAACCCGTGGCCTCCGCCTTGCGAAGGCGGCGCTCTACCAGCTGAGCTACCAGCCCATCGTGCCGTGTCGGCGCTATAGACTTATAATGGTTATCCACGGGCCACCGCCGACGCTACCACGGAATGAGAATGACAAAAGGAAAGGGTCTTAAGCAGGCGATGTCTGTTCATATATCTACCATGGCGCTAACCGCCCGCACCGTTGTGCGTATCACCTGCTTGCTGCTGCTCCTCGGGATGCTCATGGCGACCGCCGCGGCCGTCCCGATCGACAATCCCCGTGAGTTGGGCTACGCACGGCTCAAGTTCACTTACAGTGCTGCCATGACGGCCACCCCCAAGAGCACCGATGCCCGGCTGAGCGAACTGACGGTCCACGTCTTCCGCGTTCCTCAGGAGGACGCGCGGCAGCGCATAGTCTCACTTGACGTTGACACCCCGGGCAAGCTCGATAACGACGCGCTCGGCAATCGTTTTGCCACGTTCACCTGGAAGGAGGTGGCGCCGGAGGGGACCTATCCCCTCAAGATCACCTCTGAGGTCGAGGTGCGTGCCAGGCAGGTCCCGGTCCGCGATCCTCCGCCCTTCCCACTCCCTCCCGACGATGTGACGGGCCATCGCGACTTTCTCAACCCCGGCCAGTTCACGACCTATGACCCGGAAATGGCTGCCATCGCTTTCGAGGTCACTCGCGATGCGACGGACGCCCTGGACGCGGCCATTCTTCTCGCCATATGGGTGCACGATTACGTGACGTACGATCCCATTTGCGGTGACACGATCCGCGGCGCGGCCTGGACGTTCGAGAACAAGCGTGGTACCTGCGACGAGATAACCCACCTGTACATGTCGCTTTGTAGGGCGGTCGGGCTTCCCGTCAGGTACGTCTCCGGTTACGCGTTCGGCACCTTTGAGGAATCGGACGATTGGGGTCCGCATGCCTGGGCCGAGGTGTTCCTCCCCGGCACGGGCTGGGTGCCCATGGACCCGACCTACAATGAGATCGGTTGGCTCGATCCCACCCATCTGAAGATCTCGGTGTCCACCGATGGCAACACGACGTCCGAGCGTCACACGGTGCGCTTCGTGGAGGTGGAGCTCGCTAAAAGCGCTCCGGCGATATCTATCGAGGTGCTCGATGCCGCTGACGCGACCCCGCCCATGACCCTTTCGCTCGATGCACCGGATGAGCTGGGCGCCAACGATCCCGTGCTCATCCGCGCACATGTGAAGAACCTGCGCGACACCGTGCTCGTAACGTCGCTCAAGCTGGGATATCGTACCGAGAAGGGCGAGTTCCATCTCATCTGGGGACGCGAAGAGCAATCGCTCAGGCTGGAGCCTCGTGAGGAGGCCGAACTTCACTGGATGCTCCAGGCGCCCGACCTTACCCTTGAGTGCACAACCGATGGAACGGGCCGCAGGTTCTGCACCTACTACCAGTACGATTTCGCAGTGCACTCCGACGTGACCGCCAACGTGAGTGTGCGGTTCGTATCCAACCACGAGCGGACCGCCGGGCTCAAAGTAGATCTCCCCAAGGACCGCTACGGTGTGGGGGAGGAGGTGCGCGCAGCGTTGAGCGTGGACGAGCCTACGACTGTGTACGTCATCACCGACGTTACCAAGCTCGATACATCGCGGTTCACCGTGGACGGGGCGAGCGCCCTGACCTTCCCGGCGGACCGCTCCGGAACCCTCCTCATCTATGCTGCGGACGGGACACTGGTCAATCATACGATCCACGTGTCCCAGGACGGCGCCATTGCCGCCGACGCGGTATCGTTCCCCGAGCACGTGACGAAGGGCGAGACCATCCCTGTATCGATAGCCTTGAGGAATTCGGGAAGCCGGGATGCATCCCGGTTCGCCGTCCGAGTGAGCAGCCAGAACCTCGTGCTCGCAGAGCGCGTGGTCGATGCCTTGTCTCCGGGGGCATCGACCGAGATCATGCTGGAGGTGCCCTCCACGACGCTCGAGGTGGGCGAGCATGTCCTCACACTTGAGGTGGGGGGAGAGAATCCGACTCAGTACTTCGGACATGTGCGCATCGAGGGCGCTCCCGCGTTGGCGATGTCGGCAAAGCTACCTGCCCGGATGGTCGCAGGTCGGCGATATCGCAGCGTGCTGACCCTGACGAACACCGGTACCGCTCCCGCGACCGGGCTCGCTTTCAACGTAATTCTCCCTTCCGGGCTCGTCTTCTCGGGTTTCCCGTACCCGCCCACCCTGAACCCTGGCGAGGTCCACTCAAGGGCCGTGGAGCTGGTGCCTGGCTACGACATGTCCGCGGGGAACCACACCCTTGCCCTGGAGCTCGTCCACGGGGGCTCGACGACACGGCGCGATTTCAGTTTCGAGGTCGAGAACGGCCCGGCACTCCAGTTCCTAGCACTACTGGATTCGATCTACAAGCTCTTTGTGGGCTGACGTGCGAGCCCGTCATTCAAGAGAGACGGCCAGGTCCTTCTTCGCCAGCTCTTCATTCCGCCCAAGGGCTTCCTGGACCGTTGTCAACAGGTCGTCCATGGACTCCAGGTGCTGCTCCTGCTGCTTCTCCAGGCGCTCGACCTGCTCGAGCCGGCGGACGAGGGACTTCTCGATGTTGATGATACGCCCATCGAGGAGAGCGAACTCCTTACGCATGGTCTCCTCCCAGTCGTGGAGCCTGTCGTTCACACGCCCCTCGATGCTGGTCATGGTCCCCTCGAGCTTGCCCACTCGGCTCTTGAGGGTTACCATGCTGGCCTTCAGTTCGCTCGACCGGTCGCCGGACACATGCTCCAGTCGCTCGGTGAGCTCCTCCAGGAGCTTCAGGCGGGTCTCCAGCTCGATTATGTGCTCCTCATGCGGGCCGGGCGACTCTTCCAGGTGCCTGATCCGGCCTTCTAGGGTCATTCCGCTCTTCTGGAGGGCGAGCACACCATCGTTCATCTCCTTGAGGTGGCGGTCAACAGCGCTGGACGAGCGTTCCACGGTGGTGGCCAGATCGACCACCTTGCCGATGGTGTCCTCCAGGAAGGTGCGGTCCTTGGTGAACTTCTCCATCTCACCTGCAAGGAGCTCCACACGACGGACCTCTGACTTGATCTGCTGGCGCAGGTCGTCGGAGCGTTCAGTGAGCTCGACCAGCCGCTCGACCTCGTCCACGACCTTCATGCTCTCGACGCGCTCCATGCGCTGGAACATGCGTTTCTCGATGTCGGTGACGTGGCCGCGAAGGGTATCGAGCTCCTCACGCGCATCCAGAACATCCTTCTTGGGAGAGAGTTCGGAGAAACGGCGTCGACAGAGCTTGGACAGCTCTGTGAGGTGGGTGCTCAATACTTCAAGCTCTTCCTCAACGTTGGTCATCGCGCTCTCACTCCTCTAGCCCTATCCCATGGGGTGCCGTCTTCCTTTATATTTACGTTGATTTCGCGGACTCGGGTACCGGCATCGCGCCCCCCACACATAGTTATTTCAGCTTTGGCTAGAAGGTGGAGGGGGAACGGCCATGGTACCTGCACGCCAGAGCGATCTGTTCACTTGGGAGGCCGATGGAGCTCCTTCCGCTCATGACGATCATTCCGGCCCGATGACCGCATCTGGCAGCATCCCACAATCCGCCCCGAACGACGAGAATGTGCTCTCCGTAACAGAGCTCACCGCCCGCATCAAGGGTCTTCTCGAGCGGGACAGCGCGCTCGCCGACCTGCGCGTGCGTGGCGAGCTCTCAGGCGTCAAGGAGCACTCCAGTGGCCACTGGTACTTCACCCTCAAGGACGAGGATGCCGTGGTCGGCTGCGTTATGTGGAGGAGCAGCGCTTCGAAGTTGCGCTTCACACCAGAGGATGGACTGGAAGTGGTGGCCCATGGGCATGTGTCAGTCTACGAGAAGCGCGGTCAGTACCAGCTCTACGTGCGGTCCCTGGAACCCGCGGGCAAGGGTGGGCTGTACGAGGCGTTCGAGCGGCTCAAGCATCGCCTCGAGATAGAGGGACTGTTCGCACCTGAGCGCAAGCGGCCCCTTCCGAAGTTCCCCCGATGGATCGGAGTGGTGACGTCGCCGACCGGCGCCGTCGTACGTGATATAATCAATGTGCTGGGCCGACGCTGGCCTCTGGCGAACGTCCTCCTGGCGCCTGCGAAGGTACAGGGCGAGGGGGCTGCCGAAGAGGTGGCGGCGGCAATAGCCCGGTTGAGCGAGCGCGATGACATGGATGTGCTCATCGTGGGGCGCGGGGGTGGTTCCCTTGAGGACCTGTGGGCCTTCAACGAGGAGGTCGTGGCACGGGCCATTGCTCAGAGCCCCGTCCCGGTCATATCGGCCGTAGGCCACGAGACCGACTTCACCATCGCGGACTTCGTGGCGGACGAGCGGGCTCCCACCCCATCTGCCGCTGCAGAGCTGGCCGTACCGGACCGGGCCGAGCTGGCCCGGAGCGTGAGCGAATTTGGAGGGCGATGTTCGGCCAGTGTCCGGGGACGGCTCGGTCAGGAGCGGAGCGCGATGGCATTGGCCGTCCAGGCGCTCCATGCCCGCGACCCTCGCCGACGCATCGAGCAGGAGCGACAGACCATTGACATGCTCACGATGACCCTCACTAACGTCATCATCACCTACATTTCAGAGGGGCGGCGCGACCTTGAGCGGACCGCAGGAAGGCTCGGGGCGCTCGATCCCCATGCCGTCCTTCAGCGCGGCTACTCGATCACATTGGCCGGGGAGCGGATAGTGCGGGATGCAACAAGCCTCGCACCCGGCGATACCGTTCGCACCATACTTGCCCGCGGCGCAGTTTCCTCGCGGGTGGAAATAGTGGAAGATGACAGATAAGGACGTGATACTTATGACGGATGCAGGAGAGGACACAGGACGGGAGAAGGACTTCGAGGCAGCATTGATCCGTCTCAAGGACGTGACCATGACGCTCGAAGGAGGAGACCTCACCCTGGAGGAGTCCATGCGTCTCTTCGAGGAGGGGATGCGCTTGGCCGCCCAATGCTCCAAGAGGTTGGACGAGGCGGAGCAGCGAGTGGAGGCCCTGGTGGCCGGTAAGGAGGGAGAGCGGACGGAACCCTTCGCACCCATGGAAGAGCCCTGAGGGCTAGCCCTTGAGCACGTGGAAGACCAGATGGGCCATCTCGGAGGCTGCCAGGCGTGCGCCGAGTGCGGCGGCCTTGGGGGAGCCGGGCACACAAAAAACAGCCCGTCCGGCAACTACTCCCGCCATAGCTCGGGAGAGGAACGCTGCCGTTCCGACCTGCTCCACAGAACGGGCACGGAAGAGCTCGCCGAACCCCGGTAAAGTCTTGTCCAAGAGGGGCTCTAAGGTCTCGATGGTGATATCGCGAGGTCCGACACCCGTCCCTCCGGTGCAGAACACCACGTCCACGTCCTTCTCCTGAACGACCGACCGTACGGCGTCGGGCTCGTCGGGGACCACCCGTACCTCGACCACCGTTATACCAGCATGCTCCAGCTCATCCCGGGCGGCGGGGCCTGAACGGTCCTCACGTTCACCGCTGTGGCACCGATCGCTCACGGTGACGACCCGGACTGTTACGGGGCGGTCGTCAGGTGGTCGGTGATGATGGTCACTCACGAGCATCACCCTTCTTCTTGTCCTCGACCCTGATATCGGTGATGCGTGTCGATGGATACTGGCCCCCCTCATCCTTCTCGTAGGCCTTGGTCATGTCCCATACAGCAAGTAGGCCAGCGGTGACGCCGGCGAGCGCCTCCATCTCTACACCGGTGCGCGCCCGGCTCTTGACGGTAACTGTGCACGAGATAGAGCTCTCGTCAAGGTCCCAGTCGACATCCACCCGCTCGATCGGGAGGGGATGGCACAGGGGCACGATACGTGGTGTATCCTTGACGGCGAGAACAGCGGCCACTCGGGCAGTGGCCAGGACATCGCCCTTGACGATCCTGCCCTCCCTGACCCGGGCGAGGGTCCCAGCGCTGAGTAGGATACGACCGGAGGCTCGTGCAGTGCGCGGTACGACCGGTTTCTCGGATACGTCGACCATGGCGGTTCCCATTGTTCATCACCTGAAATACGGTTCACGGGCAACGATGGCCCGCTCGAAGGCTTTCCGGCAGGCATCTATGTCGTCCGTTCGAAGTGGAGTGAGGATGTCGAAGAGGTTGTCCTTGCGCATGAGGCACGGCTTGAGATGGCCGTTGGCCGTGAGACGCAATCTCGAGCAGTTGGCGCAGAAAGTGCTGTTGTGCATGCTGCGGACCACTTCCACCGTGAGCCCGCCGGACAATTTGTACTTGGTCCTGGCATGGAGGCTGCGTCTGATGATCATGTCTGCTTCACGCGAGAGGCGCTCCTCAAGAGGTGCGGCGGAGAACTTAGCACCGCCGTAAGCGTCGCAGGGGAGGTTCGTGTCCACAAGCTCGATGACCTGGAGGATGGCCCCCGAGTCCCGTGCGTAGTCCATGAGCCGATCGAGCTCGTGAGCGTTCCTGTTGGTGAGCACGAAGTTGAGCTTCACCGGGGAAAGGTGCTCGATTGCCGCGTCAAGACCTTCCAATACATCGTCGAGGGTTCCCACGCCGGTCATCTCCCGGTACAGGGCTGGGTCCAAGGTGTCCAGTGAGACGTTCACCCGGTCCAGTCCCGCAGCGGCCAGCCCCGTGGCCTTTGCGGCGAGCAGTACCCCGTTAGTGGTCATGGAGATGTCCCTGATGCCCTCCACGGCGCGGATGGCGGCCACGACGTCGCTGATGTCCTTTCGCACAAGAGGCTCGCCGCCCGTGAGCTTCACGGCCCGCACCCCGAATCCTGTGCCCACACGCACGATGGTGCCGACCTCTTTGGGCGTCATCTCGACGCCAGCTCCTGTGTCGCTCCCCTCGCGGTGGCAGTAGTCGCACCGGAGGTTGCATCGCTCGGTCAAGGAAATACGCAGCCCCTTCACCGGTCGACCGTGGGGATCGAGCATGGGGCTGACCATGACCGTGGTAGTTAAAAATCCTTTCATGTGCGACCGCGGGCGGCCCGCTCAAAGGCGACAGCGAGATCGGGATCCACCCGACCGCCCCGCTTCAGGGCGGAGGCGACGATGACACCGTCGGCATGCCCGAGCAGGTCCGAGATGGTGTGCGCCGTCGCACCGCTCCCGATCAGTACCGGTACGTCCACGACCCCTCGCACTAGGTCGAGGTCGTCCGGATCGGGAGGTGCTCCCGTGGCCGGTCCGGAGACGATGAGAGCGTCTGCCAGGCCCCGGCCCACGGCATCGCGCGCCTCGTCCTCGAGAGAGGGTGCCAGGGAGCGTGCGTGCTTTACGTGAACATCGGCGTATACCTCAACGTCGCTATCAAGAAGGCGCTTGAGTCGCTGGACGCGGTCAGCGCACCCGTTCACGGTCCCTTGGTCACACACAGCTGCGTACACGTATACGTTGGCGCGGATGAACTTAGCGCCGGTAGCGGCGGCGATCGCTACGGCTGCTTCCGCGCCGTTGCGCAGCACGTTCACCCCGAAAGGGATGGCAAGACCATCGGCGGCCCGAGTGATCACAGCGGTCATGGCGGCAACGGTGGTCATCGAGGACGTCGGCTCGAAGGGTATATCATTGAAGTTCTCGAACACCACCCCCTCGAATCCTGCATTGACAAAGGCCTCCACATCTTGCCGCGCATTACGCACCACAGCGTCCATGACTCCTCCCCACCGGGGGCTTCCCGGGAGCGGGTCCAGATGAACTGCGCCGATGAGCATGATGCGCGCGGAAACAAAACACACATAAATATTACTGGCCGAACCGGAGTAAAAGAGGGCCTGTAGTCTAGATGGTTATGATGCTGCCTTGACAAGGCAGAGGTCCGGAGTTCAAATCTCCGCGGGCCCACTACCGGGAGGGGCCGATCGTCCCTCCCGAATCCTGCTCCCTAGTTAAGGGTGGAATCCTCGGTAGTCGAGGTCCTCTTCCTCCTCGGTCTTCTTTGCCTTGGCATCGGACGTCGAACCCTCGTCACCGGGGTGCAGCCCCTTCCCGGGTGTGCTCGGTCCTGACACTGCACCGGGGTGCAGCCCCCTGGCCGCATCGCTCAGCTCCTCCTTGGGCTCCTCTTTCTTGGGGGGAGGTGCGGCTTGTTGAGCCTGTGCCTGCATGGCCTGTCCCTGCCCCCAGCCGCCGGCCTGCCCGCCCCACTGAGCGTTGTTCGCAGGCGTGGCGCGCCACGCTCCGCTCTGGCCGTAATACCCGCCGCCGCCATAGTACTGGTTGGCCATGTAGTTTGCCTGCTGTTGCTGCTGCCACGCACCCTGGGTCGCGACGGGGACTGCCTTACCGGGGAAGAACCGCCGTTTGACGGCCAGGAAGAGAGCACCGATGATGACGATGACCTCGATGAAGTCCTTGATATTGGCCAGCACGCCGATCTGCTCGAGCACCGACTCCTGCTCGACCGCCACAACGACCTTGCGGATGATGGTCTTGTTGGGCAGCCCGCGCGGGACGGCGTTGATGATGATCACGTGGCTCCCGGGGATATGTCCCTGGACATCCACCGAGAGCGGGAAGGTGGCGTTCACGTCGATGTTCACCTTGAGGCGCTTGGTCCATGCGAGACCGACCAAAGTGGAATCGCTCTCGATGGTGATGTCGAAAGCATCGCGCAGGGAGCCGGTGTTCTTCACGGTGAAGGATAGGAGCTTGGTCTGCTTTTCCACCATAACGAGGGTTGCCTCGCTCTCGATCTCCGCGTCACAGATGCAGTCGGCCGAGTTGCGGCAGTTCTCACCGATGCCGGGAGCGCACTTCCGGTTGATGCAGTCATCAGGGGTACAGTCGACACGGCAAGAATCGCACTCCGTCGCCAGCTCGCACTCACCGTCACCGCACCCGCCACGACAGGAGTTGGTCTCAGGATCGCACTTCTGATTCCCGGGGCACTCACAATCGACGCAGCATGTTCCTGAGGTCTCGTCAGGGCTGTCACAGTGCTTGTCGCCGCACGCAATCCGATAGCACCCAATCTCGTTGGATTCGGGGCGCTGCGCGTCGCAGGTGAATCCGGGCATGCATGAGCAGTCCTTGGGAGCGCTAGCACAGTTCTCGCCCATGGACGTGTCGCACACCCCGTTGTTGAGGCAGTCCTTGATAGAGCAGTCCTGGGGACATTGGCCGCACTCGTTCTGACACTTGCCGTCACCGCACTCGGCCTTGGCGCACTTCTGGGATTGGTCGCAGGTGTACCCTTTCTCGCACATGCCTTCGCAGAAGCAATCTCCACCGCCGCTGCTCCGCACCATGCACTCGCTGTCCCCGTCGCACACACCCGTCTCACATGCCGAGCCGCAATCGCTCGCCTCGTAGATGCACTGGCCGAGGATGCACCGGTCCACGGAGCAGGCGTTCCCATCGTCGCATCCGCAGTCCTCGGGGCAGGTGTTGCAGTCCTCAGTGGCCTCGCACACATTGTTGGGGCACTCGGCGGTACAGGCATTGGTGGGGTCAGTGGGGCAGGGGTCCTCTGAGTCGGGCATACCGTCCATATCGCGGTCGGGCAGACAGCGGTCATCAGCACAGATGTAGGTGAACTCGAAGGCGGTCTTGCATGCCTTGTTCGAATCGGTCATGTTCCCACACCGCACGCACCGGGCAGCGGGATCGCAGATGAGCCCCATCTCGGCGCAGGACACCTCGGTGCCGGGCGTGCACACCGAGATCTGGCACGAGAACTCGATGTGGACGTTCTGGTGGCACATGTCCGTGCAGTCCTTGTCACCTTGGCAGGGCTTGCATGCGTTCTTTGGATCGCGCGGGCAGGGGTCCTTGTCATCGGCGAACCCGTCGTTGTCGTAGTCGGGCGCGCACCCGTGTGCCCATGTGGTGGTGGGATCACAGGTCTCCGTTCCCTTGCACTGGCAGTCCTGGGGGCAGTCGTTGCAGTCCTCTCCCTCGTCGCACTTGCCGTTGCCACACAACATCTCGCACCGGCCACCCTTGCACCCGAAATCCGTGCCGTAGGTGAGCGTGCAGTTGACATCCGACACACAGTTCACGCATCCCTCCCGGGTACAGATCCCACCTTCGGCCTTGCAGTCCTGCTCCGGTTTGTCCTGGCAGATATAGTTGTTGCACGACTGGCCGCGATAGATGTTCTGCTCGCAGGTGTACGGGCAGTTCTCGTCCTTGAAGCACTTGGCGACCTTGCAACCGAGGGTCTGGAAGTCGCAGGCGTAGTTCGCACCGTACTGTGCCTGGCACTGCTCGGTAGAGATGCACTGGAGGCAGCCTGTGGGCAGCTGACAGATCTGGTTGGAGCCGCCTGTGGAGCAGTCCTGGATGTCGGCACCAAGGATCTCGCACTTGAAGTTCTGGCAGGTATAGTTGAGGAAGGAGTAACGCTGGCACTGGTCCTCGCAGTGGGTGTCGTCCAGGCACTCCACGCATCCGCGATCCGAGTTGCACTGGAAGAGGATCTCCGAGCAGTCCGAGGACACAGCCTCGCACAGCCCGGTGTGGCAGGTATAGTTGAGGAAGGTGCGGCTACCGCCGCCACCACATTGGTTGGAGCACGGCGGGCTCGTTGCCTGGCAGTCGCCCACCTCATTGCACGTACCGGGAGCGTTGCTGTCACAGCAGATACTGCCGAAGGAGTTACAGGTGAGCTCACCGGTAGCGAGGTTGCAGCCTACGTTCCCACCACAGTCGAGGCGCCCGCAGTCCTTTCCGGGGAAGAAACCGGGACGCGGCGAGATGCAGGTGCCCGCGCAACAGAACCCACGGGAGTTCTCCGTGACACAGGGTGCCTCGTCAGGGAAGCACTCGGGCTTGCACAGCCATTCCTTGAGCGGATCGTCCACGCAGATGGGCTTGGAAGCGTCACAGTTGCGCACCTGACCGTTGGGGCAGGTGACCGCCTTGCTGCACTTCTTGGTACCGGGGTCGCACACGCTGTTACCACCGCACTCGCAGTCCTTCTCGCACGACTCGCCCTCCTCCTTCGTCTTCTTCTCGACGCACGAGCCCAGCACACAGCACTGGGAAGTGCAATGGATATCCGACGTGCACCCCGTCATGCACGTTCCCACGGTTGGATCGCATATGTAGGAACCACACGAGTCCTCAGTGGGGATGTCGTACTCGCCGAGCTTTGAGCACTGGGTGGTCCGGGTTCGCCCTTCGTTGCACACGTGCCGCTCGAAGGTATCGCACAGCCACTCGCTCTCGCGGCACGTCACCTTCCCACCATCGCACTGGTTGAGACCGCACCCCCCGCCGGGATTCCATTGGGCGCTGGACATGGCCTCGCACCCGTTGCCGCAGCAGAAACCACTGGTCCCCAGGTGCTCGCAGGCAGCAGCGCCGAAGGCCGAGCATGAGGCGCAGCGGTCGAGGCCCGTCTGGCCATCGATGTCGATGCAGGGGAACTGTGTCTGGCAGTCGATACTGGAGGCGCACGCCGTTCGGCACTGGCCCACCGAGGGATCGCACGTATAAGGAGAGCAGTCGCCAAGGCTCGAGAACGCCCCCACGTTGCTGCACTGGCCCCGGAGTGTAAGGTCCGGCGAGCACACGGGATCACCATAGGTATCGCACACCCACGAGTCATCCTCGCACTTCACAGCACCGTTGCAGTCCTGTTCACCGCAGCGGTTGGCGGGAGTCCACTCCGCTACGGGCGGTGCGTTGCAGGCATCGCCGCAGCAGAAGCCCGTCTTCCCGCCGAGGTCGCACACGGACGCCTCGTGGCCCGTGCAGGTGTCACAGGTCTCGGGGACACCATCTGTAGTGAGGTCGATGCAGGAATATGATGTGAGACAATGGTCGTTGGACACGCATGTGGTCCGACACTTACCTGTCGTGCCGTCGCACTTGTAGGGCACGCAGTTAGCGGCCTGGCCCGTGTTGAAGATGCCGGTCTGGGTGCAGGTGGAGGACTGGTCCTGGAAGCACTTGTACTGACCGGCGGTATTGCACTTCCAGTCACCTGCGATGCACTTGACCTCTCCGTCGCACGGATTCTCACCGCACTCCGCCTCGGGGAACCATGAGAGATAGAGCATCCCCTTGCATGTTCCACCGCAGCAGTAACCCGAGAGGATATCCTCCTGGCACTTCCTCGATCCGTGCTTGTTGCATGTGGAGCACTTATCGAGCCGGCCGTTCCCATCGGTGTCGATGCACGTCAGTCCCGACTGGCAGTCGGCGTCTGAGATACAGAGCGCCCCTTCACCAGCCAGGTCCGTGCAAAGATGGGTGTTACGGTCACAGAATCCCGCCTCGCACTCGCAGTCCTTGTTGCACGACTGACCACTGGGGAGCTTGGAGGAGTAGCACTTGTTGTTGCAGCACTCGCCCTCGCCCGCCACTGTGTAGCAGAGGCTTCCCTGAGCCATGCCCTCACACGAGTTGCAGGTGTCCACCTGCCCGTTGACGTCGCTGTCACGGCAGATCGGAGTACAGTGGTTGCCAACGCAGCATACGCCCGTCGTACCCTGTGTGTCGATGATCTTGTTACCATTGTCCTCAGCAGCGTCGCAGGTGCCGCACCGCCACCCATTGTTACCGGTCTTGTCAACGCAGTAACCGGACTGACACTGATTGCCGTGCGTACAAGGCTGCCCGTCCACGTATTTACATGTACGCGGATTACCAGCGCACTTCATGTTGGTTGCGCACTCGCAGTCATTACCGCAGGGCTCGGTTACCCCCTTCCACCCCACGTTGCACAAGTTCGAGCAGCACTGCTTGATGACGCCGTTCTCATCGAGACAGCCCACGCCGTCCACGACGCAGTTCCCGCAGGTGTAGGCGCCGCTGGACACGCACTGGCCAGAAGAGCACAAGGCTGCTGAAGTACAGGTCTCGCCTGCTGAGAGCTTGCACAGCCCGTTGTGGCACTCCGTGCCCACGTTGCACTCGCAATCACGCTGACACGGTGAGTTGATGGGTTTGGCGTAGATGCACTGGTTGTTGCAGCACCAGCCCTGGGCGAGCACATCGGTGGAGCAGGGGGTCTTTGCTAACATCCCCATACAGGTACCGCACGTACCGTCCACGCACACCTTGCTGGCGCAATCGCGGCCCGACTCGCACCCCTGGCCGTTGATCTTCTTACAGGTGTCAACGTTCGGTCCACCGTAGGTGTCGACGCACGTGAAACGGGTCTGGTCGCATACACAGTCCTTGCCGCACGGTGCGTTGAGCCCGCCCTTCTCGGGCGGGGTGATGCAGGTGGACGTGCAGCACTCACCCTGGATACCGGCCCCTTCATAGCATGTGTTGCCCTCGGTGCACGTCATGGCGCATTGGGTTGTGCCCGCATCGCAGATCTTGGCGCAGCAGGTGTCCCACGCCCAGGAGTTCCCGCATACCGAACCATCGATACCCGCGGTGATCTTGCACGACATGCCGACAGCAGCCTGGTCGCACTGCCCGTTGGAGAGGCATACGCCGGAGGTGCAGTCAGTGCTCAGTGTGCACGTTTGGGCCTTCTTGAGCTTGCACTTCTTACCGATGCCCGTTTCGGTGCAGGCGAAGTTCTGGTGGCACTCGCAATAGCTGTCGCACGGTCCATCGAGCGCCTGCGGTGCCGCGCACTCGCCCCCGCAGCACCAACCGTCCGAGATGGTGATCGTCTTGCAGGCAGTGAAGTCATCGGTGTTGCACGTTCCGCAGATGCTCTCACCGGGGGCGCCCACGCACAGCCCCGTACCGCACTGATCGCCCGATGTGCAGGGCTGTCCGGCTGCCTTCTTGCATACAGCGCCGATGCATTCCATGTTCGATCCGCATTGGCACGTGAAGGTACAACCCTCTCCAAGGCCCTTGGGAGCCGTGCAGATGTTGTTGCAGCACTTACCAGAGGTGACGGTCGTGCTAGCGCACGAGGTGAAGTCCACGATGCCGGTGCAGGTGCGGCACGTGCCTGCGACGCACTGGCCAACGGCGCATTCGCCCGCGGTGACGCACGCCTGCCCGGCCTTCTTCTTGCATCGGTTGTCCTTGCATGTGAAGGTGGGATCGCAGTTGCAGTCGACCGTGCATCCCTCGTCCTGCCCCTTGTGCCGGTTGCATCCGCCGGAGCAGCAATAGCCGTCGTCAACGGTACCGGTCTTGCACTGGGTGTCGACGCTCTTGCCCCCACAAGAGCCGCACACGTAGTTACCACCAGCGGTCTGTTGGACACACACGTCGCTAGCGCACTGGTCACCTGATATGCACGCCTCTCCGTTCTTCCGCTTACATTGGAATCCGGTACAGAGGAACTGATCCTTGCACTGGCAGTCCTCGGTGCAAGCGTCCCCCAGTTCGCCGGGTGAGACGCACTCGTCCGCGCAGCACCAGCCGTTGGCCACCGCCTGGGTGTCGCAGGCGTTCGTCTTGCCCTTCCCTACGCAGGTCCCGCACACATCGTTAACGCATACGCTGCTGGAGCAGTCCTCACCATGGATGCAGTTCTGACTGTTTTTGAGCTTGCAGAGCAGTCCCGTGCAGGAGTACTGGTCCTGGCACTGACAGTCGGCACCACATCCGGCGTCGAGCGCGCCGTGGGTCACGCATGCGCCCTCACAGCACCAGCCGTCGAGGATGGTGGCGGTCTTGCACTGGGATGAAATTGCCTTGCCGGCGCATGTACCACACGTACCGGCCACGCACACACCACTTGAGCACTCGGCCCCACTCGTGCATGTCTGGCCGTCCTTGAGCTTGCACTTATCACCTCCAGCATCATCGGTGCACGCCAGCGTGTTCTTGCATTGGCAGCTCTTGACGCAGGCCGCGTCAAGGAGCAGGAGTTCTCCAGGAGTGTAACAGGCGTCGGCGCAGCAGGATCCCTGTGTACCTTGGTTCTCGTAGCACACATGGTCCTCGACGCAGGTAGTCGTAGAGCATAGGTTGAGCCCTACGTCACAGATGGCATTACAGCAAACTGATCCGCACACTGTCCCGATGTTGGCACCGGCGATCTTGCAGATGTCGCCCGTGTCGTCAGGTCCACAGGTGCTATCGGTCCGGCATATACCGCTGGCGCACTGCCCGCTGTCCGTGCAGCTCTGGCCGTCGTTCTTCTTGCATTTGTTGCCCGCGCACTGCATACCCACCTTGCACTCGCAGTTCTGGACGCAGTCCTCTCCCGTCTCCTTCGGGCTGACGCAAGCACCGGCACAGCACCAGCCGTCGGAGAACGTCGGTGTCATGCACCCCGTGCTGATGTCGGTCTTTCCCACACAAGTACCGCATATGCCGCTCACGCAGGCGCCCGAGGCGCACGCGGTGCCGTTCGTGCATCCCTGGCCTGCCGCCATTCGACACTTGTTGTCCGTGGCTACGGCGCACTCCAGGTTCGCACCGCACTCGCAGTGCTCTTCACAGTCCTTCTCATACCCCTTGCGGTCGGTCGTGAGGAAGCACTGGTCGGCGCAGCAGCTCCCGTACTTCTTAACACCGCTCACCAGCTTCATGCAGGCGTGTCCTAGGCCGCATTCGTTGCATACATCGCTGTCGGAATCGCAGTACCCGTTACAGCACTCATCGTGGCAGACGAGCCCGTCGATGTTCGTGTCGACCTTGCAGAGGTCGCCCTGGCCCGAGTTCGTGGCGCAGGCGGCTCCACCGGCAGAGCACACCTTCGAGTCACAATCCGTGCTCTGGGAACAGGTCTGGCCTCCGGTGAGCTTGCACAGTCCTATACCGAACGAACAGCTTAGCTCGGTATCGCCCTGGCAGTTGCAGTTGCCGGTACATACGCCGTTGAGGGGGACCGCGTCGACGCACTCGCCGTTGCAGCACCACCCGCTCTGCGTGTTGCCGGACTGGCACGACACCTTGTCCTGGGTGCACTCTTCGCACAGGCCGTCCACGCATATGTTCGTACCGCACTGGTTCCCCTGGGTGCAGGGCTGGCCGCTCTTGGTCTTGCATATTCCACCCGTGCACTCGAGCTGGGCCGTCTCATCGCACTCACAGGTCACCTGGCACACCTGGCCAAGGGGCTGCTTCTCCGCCTGGCGGATGCAATTGTTGTTGCAGCACTTCCCCTGCTGCCCGCCCTGGCCGCCGTCGCTCTCGTAGCAGGTGGCACCCGCGTTCGCGCAATTTGCACCGCAGGTGTAGGGCGTGGTTCCCGTGTTGCAGGTGTTGGCGCAGCAGACATCGTTGCACACCGATCCTGCGTGAGTCCCTCCGAGCATGCACTTGGATCCCGTCGTGGGCGTCCCGCATTTGCCCGCCGCGTCGCAGAGCTCTGAGGAACATTGGGCGCTGTCCGTGCAGGTCTGGTCGTTCTTCAGTTTGCAGAGCTTGTTCCCTTCGGCCCCGACGCACTGCATCGTGGTCTCGCAGTGACAGTCCGAGGTGCATTGTGCGTCCAGCCCCTGCGGTGCCACGCACTGGACCCCGCAGCACCAGCCGTCGTCCACGCCATCACGGCTACATGTCGTGAAGTCGCTCCCCCCGCAAGCGCCGCACATCCCGTCCACACACACACCGCTAACGCACTGGTCCCAGGAGGTGCAGGTCTGGCCGTCGACCTTCTTGCACTTCTTGTTCCCGACGGCCCCCGCGCACAGGTAGTTGTTCAGGCAGTGGCAGTCGGCGGTGCACGAACCGTCCAGACTCTTGGGCTCCACGCACTCAGCACCGCAGCACCAGCCCGTGAGGGCCCCTGCGCTGCACTCCTTCTTGGTGGTCCCGGCCCCGCATGTTCCGCACTTGTAGCTGTCCTGCGTCATCTCGATGCACACGCTGCTGGCACATTGGTTGCCCGCGGAACAGGTCCGGTCGTCCTTCAGCTTGCACGCAAGGAGCGTGCACACGAAATCACCCTTGCACTGACAGTCTGCGGCACAGATGCCGTCGAGCCCCTTACGCTCGTCTTCCGTGTAGCATCCCGTTTGGCAGCAGATGCCCGGGGTTCCGGAGCCCTCATAGCACTCCACCCAGACGTTGTTGCATGTATTGACGCAGGCCTTCGTCGCACCGAAGCAGAAGTTGGGCATCCCGCAGCATTGACCGCCGCAGGCCGTTCCCTTGGTACCGGGGTACTGGACGTAACACTTTGATGGGGATGTGAGCCCGCCGTTGCACACCTGGGGGTCCACGGCGCAGATGCTGTTGGCACAGTCCAGGCTCTTCTCGCAGGCCTGAGTCTCCTTGAGCTTGCAGAAGCCCTCGGTGCATTGAAAGGTCTCCTCACAGTAGCAGTCACTGACGCACGCCGCTCCTAGCCCTTGGCGTACCCGACAAGCATTATCGCAGCACAAACCGTTGAATCCGTCGCCCTCACATGCCACGCCAGCGTTCCCGGCGGTACATGCACCGCATTTATAGGTGCCGCCATCGCTGACGCAAAGGCCGGAGGAACACTGGGACCAGGAGGAACAGGTCCGACCGTTCTTGTACAGGCACTTGTTCCCCGTGCACGAGTACTCGGTCTTGCACTGACAGCCAGCGTTGCATGCATCGAACAGCCCACCCCGCTCATCGAGCGTGAAACACTCGTTCTGGCAACATACTCCCTCTGTGCCGGCACCTTCGTAGCAGGTCGCACCGACCACCCCGCAGAGCACGACGCACTGGTCGTTGATGCAGAACGAAGGCAGCCCGCAACACTTATCCTGGCACACGGTCCCCTTTGTGGGATCGTCCATGAAACACTGGTTCGGACTGACCAGCGCCCCGTTGCACACGCCATCAAGGCTGCATAGCTTCTGGGAACAGTCGTCGCTCTGCGTGCAGCTCTGGCCCTCCTTGAGCTTGCACTTCTTCCCCGCCCCCGTGTCCGTGCAGCCGAAGGCCTCGCCGCAGTTGCAGTTCTGGGCACAAGCACCGTCCTGGCTGACCGGGGCAGTGCAGGCGCCGGTACAGCACCAACCGGTGACGCCATCAGCGGTGCAGTTGAAGCTCGTGTCCTTCCCGGCACAGCCTCCGCACACGTAGGCGCCGCCCGCTGTCCCCATGACGCACTCGCCGCTGGCGCACTGGGACCAGGTGGTGCAGGCCTCCCCGTCCTCCTTCTTGCACTTGTTCCCCGCGCACTGGAGCCCATCCTCGCATTCGCAGTGGTCCGTGCAGTCCTCGTCGAGTCCCAGGGGTGTGACACACTGGTTGAGGCAGCACCAGCCTGTGGCGGTCTCCGATTTACATGCATAGGTCAGGTCCTTCCCATCACAAGTGCCGCAGGTGTAATCGCCACCAGGTGTAGCCTGGACACACGCACCGCTGGCACACTCCGACCAGACCGTGCACGGGCCGCCCACCTCCTTCTTGCACTTCTTGTTGTTCTCCGGACCCGTGCATATTAGGCCTCCCGTGCACTGGCATGTAACCGTGCAGGACTCGCCGGAAGGCAACCGCTCAACGTCACGGACACACCCGTCGTTGCAGCACTTACCTTCTTGGCCGCCCTGGGAGCCCACGGTCTTGTAGCAGGTCGCTCCTCCGATAGCGCAGCCCGTCCCGCAGGTGTCGGGATCGGTGCTAGTGTCGCAGATTGTGGCACAACAGGCGTCAGCGCACACGGTCCCCGAGGGATTGCCCGTGAGCATGCACTTGGAGCCCGTGGCAGGGGTACTGCAGAGGCCGCTCGCGTCGCAGAGACCTGAAGAGCACTGACCGCTATCAGTGCAGGCCTGTCCGTTGACCTTTCTGCAGGTCCTGCTACCTTCCTCTCCGGCGCATTCGGTGTTCTCGACGCACTGGCAGTCGGCTGTGCAGGCCGTGCCCACGTCGCCAGGGATTGAACAGGCGTTTGCGCAGCACCGCCCGTCAGCTATCCCATTGGCGATACAGGCTGTCCCGTCATTCCCTGTGCACGATCCGCAGGTGTCGTCCACACAAACACTGTTGGCGCATTCGGACCAGGTCGTGCAATCCTGACCGTCCACCCGCTTACACTTGGTGCCCGAACACTCGAAGTTTGCCAGGCAATGGCAGTCCTGCGTGCATCCACTATCGAGACCCGCGGGGGCGATACACTGGTCATTACAGCACAATCCAATGATGCCCTCGGCCTTGCAGGCGAAGGTCGCGTCCTTGGCCTGACATGAGCCGCATACGTAATTACCACCGGCGGTCTGTTGGACGCACACGACGCTGGCACACTCGTCCCAGGCGGTGCAGGGTTCACCTGCAGCAAGGCGGCACGTCTTGCTACCCTCCGGGCCACCGCATGCGAGCCCGTCCTGGCACTCGCAGGTCTCGGTGCATGAAGTGCCCGCGGCCTTTCTCTCAGCTTCTCGGACGCACTGGTCATTGCAGCATGCGCCCTGCTGACCTCCCTGTCCTCCGGCAGTCTCGTAGCAGGTCTCTCCAGCGGAGGCGCAGGCGGTATCGCAGGTGTCGGGTTCGGTTCCCGTGTCGCAGATGTTGCTGCAGCACGCTTCGTTGCACACTGATCCGGTCGGATTCCCAGAGAGCAGGCAAGCGGCTCCGGTAGCGGGCGTCCCACAGAGGCCTGTGGCAGCACAGAGCTTCGAAGCGCATTGACCGCTATCGGTGCACGTCTGTCCCGCCTCCTTCTTACAGCCATCGGTAGTGCACTGCAGGTTGGTATTGCACTTGCATGCCACGCCCCCGCAGTCACCGTCAAGGGCGAGAGGGGCGAAACACGTGTTCTGGCAACACCATCCGTCGGCCACACCTTCCTTGGTGCAGGCCGTGAGGTCGTCCTGGTCGGCACAGGTGCCACAGGCGCCGTCCACGCACACGCCGCTAGCGCACTCAGTCCCGACCGTACAGGTCTGCTCATTGGCCTTCAGACACTTCTTTGAACCTTCTTCCCCAACGCAGTCCAGGTTCGCCTGACAGTGGCAGTCTAGTGTACAGGATCCTTCCGCCGCTACGAGGACGATACATTCGTCATTGCATAGGGAATAGCCATCCTCGCAGGTGGTCGTGGAGCACGCATTTTCAGTGCAAAGGAAATTGATGCAATCCGCCGCCTCGCAGCACTCGCCACCAATCATCCAGGTCGTATCGCAGCATATGCCGCCGGTCTTTGCCTTGCACCCGTGAGCGTTGTTGCACTCCTGGCAGTCGTTGCACGTCAAATCGACGCAAATCTTATCCGAGCAGGTCTTGCAGTTATCGCATTCGTCGTCGGAACAGCAGTTCTTACCAACGAACCAGAACCCCATACAGCATATACCACCGGTTTTTTCCACGCATGCGTGGTCGATAAGATCCTGGCAGGCGGTGCACACGAGGTCAACGCAGGCCCCGTCTTCACAGCTCTGGTCAGCGTTGCAGTCGTCGTTGGTAGTGCAAGCTGCGGATAAAGTTACCACTAAAAAAAGCACGAGAGCTATAACGGTCCATATGGAGAGTCTCATTCTATCATCTGCCGTGCCCTCTGGACACGTTCGAGTGCTGTCTCTAATCGTTGCAGACCTTCTGACAGCGCACCTCCCTGTAACAGCTCAACGCTCTGTGAGAGATCGCTCTGGACCTCGTCCAATAAGAATAGCATTCGGGTACTATTTAAGGGTTCCGACGCAGTGTTGCGTTCTTCCTCAATCCATACGCGCCGTCCTGATGGGCTGATCTCAGCCCAGCGTTCCCAGCGCAACCGGCCCCGCTCACGCCACCCCTCCTCCCATGCTTCTGCGAACTTGCCCTCGCGTACAAGCACATCGAAGCCAGTGGGATCCGCAAGACTGTCACGCAGCCATCCGAGAGGCCATTTTTCGTCCACAAGGATCGGTTTCGAGGCAGCGCTCCACGTGGGAAGGTCCTCCAGGGCATGTCCCGCGGAAGCACCGGCGGGATCCCCCACCAACTCCCGGCGTACGAGAGGTCCGACGCCTCTCCCCCCCACCGTAGCCTCCTCGATCCCACCCATGACGGTTGTGTAGGCGGTCTCTGTTCCGTCCATGCTCCCCACGACCACCACTTCCGAAAGACGTCCGGCCAAGGATGCGAGCCGAGGGGCATCATCGCAGTGGAGATACATCATGTCGTCGACCGGACGCACGGGGAGCGAGAGAGAGGATGCGACCACGGGATCGCAATAGAGGACTGCACGTGTACCCTCGAGGGTAGGCGACAGTGTTGTGAGGGCACTGCCACAGAGACCGAGGGAGAGGTCGATACCTGGAGCGAACACTGCCGATGGCCCCAGTCGTCGAACCTCGCTCGCAACTGCTGCTGTAAGCTGACCAGGGACAAGGAGAAGGGGCGTGGCACTGAGGCCTCGTGCCCGGATCATTGACACCAGGTCGTCCTGGCGAACTATGGCCACCGTGTCAGCTTCCCCCCAGAAGAACCGCGACACCTCCACGGAAGTACCCGTAGCTGTGGCCCCCCACAAGCGTACAGTGCGCGCATGAGCCGCGAGATCCTCCTCGAGGGCGGGCGGAAGCACAGCGGGACCCCCCACGAGCACCACCAGCCGGGGCTTCATCTGCTCAAGCACACCAAGGGAGTGGGACCCAAGGGTGCCGTCCGTTGCGAGCACAGGTGCTCCCACAAGGCGGGCCGCTTGGGCAGCAAGGGCGCAGTCCAGGTGAGTTGCGGTCGAGCAGATGAGAACGGTGCCCACTTGTGGCCCGACCTGGCTCCCAATGCCGGCAAAGGAGGTGCTAAGGAGCAGGAAACAGCAGCAGATTAATGTGCAGGCCCGGCTCATCGCCGGAGCGCCCCCCGATTGAGGATGACGCGGTTGGTCTTGCCGACGGGGGAGCGGGTAATGATACCGCGTTCCTCAAGGCCTGAGAGAATGCGGCTGAGCTTGGCCTTGGAAAAGTCCGTGGTCTTTTGAAGTTCCTTCTGGAGGGGAGGATCATCAGAGTTCAGGATGGCCTCGATGACAACGCGCTCGTTCTCCTCCATCACTGACAGGATATCCTCTTCCCGCACTTCCTCCTCTCGATGAAGCTGTCGCACACCTATCGAATAGCCGAGAACGAAGAACGCCACGGCCAGGCCTACGGCCATGGGAGTCCGGTCGGGCGGTGGGGGTACCGGCTCTGTGGCAGGGCTCCGCGCTGCTTTCTCGAACCCTACGTAGAAGGTCATCTCCTCTCCAGGTTCAAGGCCTCCCCGTCGCCATTCGAACGAGAGTTGTCGACCGTCCGTACGCACGATCGCGTTGGGGTAGAGCACTGGCCGGGCCTGGGATGCTCGCCGCTGGAGGCTGACGGGCAGCACAAAGCCCTCCGGTAGGTGGGCGACGAGCTTGAAGTCGAGCACAGGGTCCTCCGCCCGGTACGTTAAGGAGAAGTCCATCCCTTCTTCCATGCTCCGCACAAGCTCGCCCGTGCTGAACCTGAGACTGATGTTCACGATCCCCTCGGGAGCCAGCGGCTGCCTGAAAGGAATGACAACCTCCTTGGTATTCCATGGTCCGTCACGCACTGAATGGGTGAGGTTCCCCTGAGCATCGAAGACCTCCAGATCCTTCATCCCACCCAACAGCGAGAACGTCGTGGAATCGAGGGGCGTGCCCGAAGTGTTCTCCCCCACGATATCGATGCGCTCTACACATGTTCCATCCGGTGCGATATCAATATCGATGTAAAGTGAGTGGAAATACATATCGGCCACGGTGGGAGTAAGCAGGAGGAACGCCACGAGTAGCCAAGCTCGCATTACGTCGGGGGAACGCGTCCAAGCTTTTTATTTATATACAAGCATTATCGGCGCTGCCAGGCACCGCCTTGCTGCCCTTGCTGTGGATAACGACTCCATCCCGGGGGTGCTTGGTACATCCCGGGGGCGCCTCCATATGCTTGGGGCTGCTGCCCCCATTGCTGCTGGTCGGAGGGAGGCTGGACTCCTCCCTTCTTATTCTTGTCAAGGTAATAGGTCTTGAAGAGGTACACCCCCAGAAGGGGTAGGAGCACGATCTCGAGGGCGTCGTAGAGCTCCTTGATGTACATGATATAGCTGAAGAAGGTCTTAGTGAGGATGTACTCGAAGAGGCCCATGGGGGAAACTATGATGGTGTACTTCGTCGCAAAAAGCTCTTGGGCCTGATCCGAGCGCACCTTTATGATAATATCGCTCTGTTCTTGCTGTCGCCCGGAGAGGTAGGGGGCGATTAGGTCAACCCTGAACTGTTCCAAATCGCCGGGCTCCATAGGCTTGATCTGCTTGTACCAGTTCTTCATACCGAAGGAGCCATTGATTATGTCGACCACGTAGCTGTCGGTGATGTTACCTGCGTTCTCCACATCGAAGTAGAACACATGCTCCTCACCCTCCTGGATCTCCACGTTATCGTTGGGGAACGAGACCGATGGAAGGCACACACAGTCCTCTGTGTTCCGGCAGTTCTCGCCAATGCTCGGGACACAGGCCGTGTCGTTGCATCCAGAAGGAGTACAGTCGAGGGAGCATGAGAGACATTCGGTGGGCTCGCAGAGTCCGTCACCGCACCGAAGGATGCAGCGGTGGAGCGTCGCGTTGCAGGCCTCGTCGGGATTATCGCAGCCGCAGTCCTCGCAGCACGAGCCAGACGTCTCGAAGGGTTTCTCGCACTTCCCGTCTCCGCACTCGATTTCGTAGCATCCACGCTCGTCGGCCCGTTCGTGGTTCGGATTGCAGTACCGATCGAAACAGGGGCAGTCCGTCGGGACGGTGTCACAGTTCTCACCGAGCTTGACGTCACACACCCGGTTGTTCTTGCACGTGTCCTTTGAACAGTCCTCGTCACAGAGGCCACATTCGTGCTCGCACTTCCCGTCGGGGCATACGGAGGCCGTGCATTTGGTGTACTTGCAGTGGTAACCCAGTTGGCACATGGAGTCGCAGAGGCAATAACCTCCGTCCCCCGGGATGACCGAGACACAGCCCTTCTCTCCATTGCACACCTTACCGTCACCGCAGGGGAATCCGCAACCTATGGTGTTGAAGATACATGACCCGGACCGGCAGAGCGCCTTAGTACAGGGATTGTCGTCCACGCATTCGAGGTCGTTCTGACATCCGGCGGCCAGGATGAGGAGCAGGCCAATCAGGAATCCCAGGGTGCGTGCAGGGGGGATGTGACATCACCTCGCGGCGCCGCGAACCTTTAATTTCCACCGTCCTTCCGTCGAGAAAGGATCTCGAGCCCGGCATTGATGCCTATAAGGAGCTCGCTTATCTCGTGGGGGTCCGTCGTCGCCTCCAGCCTAGCTACGAGTTCATTGATTTTATAACTAACGATGCGGTCGAGCGGTCGAGCCTCCCCTTTCTTCTCGTTCGATACCCCCTGTTTCGAGCAACGGGGGCAGATGACCTTGCCCTTCACCTTGAAGAGTGGCGAACCACAAGTGGGGCAGTGCTTGGAGAGCATCTTGCCTCCTGCTAGAAGGAGCGTGGTCATCTCCTTGAGCGGATCTTCCTCCTCCATTATGCTCACTGACCCGGTCCTAAAGCCGATGCCTTAAGAATGTTAGCCCCCTCGTATCCTGCATGGCCGATGTAGAAGTGCGGTGCAAGTTGGAATCACTCGCAGGCTACACCCTGGTCATGGGTTTTCCTGACGTTGGGCTCGCCGGTGCGATTGCTGCAGAGCATATCTCCGCTAAAGCAGGGATGCGTGAAGTGGGCCACATCCAATCGGACCGGCTCGTACCCCTGGCGGTCGTCGAGGAAGGGATTGTCGCACGACCCATCTCCATCTACGTCTCCAAGCGCCGCAAGCTCGTCCTCATCCGCTCCTATGTCCACCTCCCACCGCGGTTGGCCCACGAAGTATCCCGCGCAGTTGTGGGTTGGGCCCACGAATCAGGGATCACCGAGGTGATATGCTTCGCAGGCGTGCTCATAGAGGAAGGCCAGGACGGTGGCGATGACGTATACGTGGCGACCACGACAGGGGAGGCTTTAAACGGAGACCGTCTACAACGGCTGCTGAACCGGGATGGCGTGTATCCCTGGACGGGCTCCGTGTACGGCTTCGTAGGGCAGGTCTTGCTCGATTGTATCGATGTTGACCTCCCCGCCGTCTCACTCGTGGTGGAGACCCGTGCCGACTACCCGGACGCCCGGGCGGCGGCCACCTGTATTCGCACCCTCAACCGGTATCTCAACCTACGCATAGACCTGGAGCCACTCATGGAGGAGGCCAACCTCATCGAGGGGCAGATGAAGTCGGTTATGGATCATGCCAGCAGGCTCCACCAGCAAATGGAGCAGACGACGAGCGCGAACCTGATGTTCAGATAGGTCACCCATCTACCGATCTTCGGATGAAAAAAGGCACGTGACCACATCCATTCACCGTGTATCGGGCATCCCGCGCTAGATATCCCAATCCAAGCCATCTCCAGGGTCGGTTCATCGAGGGAAATGGTTCCCGGAACCTTCGTCCACCATGAACAGCGCAGAATCAGTCTATCGCTCCCCGGTGACAATGGTTGGCCCGGATTATTCATTATCCTTGCATGGCAGATGATTACATGGTGAGAACCATGGATGTGACAGATAAAGACCAATCGACGACCCTGCTGGTCGTTATTTCCATCATCGGGTGCATCCTTGCGCTTGATGTAATGGATATAGATGGCAGATGGAATACGGATGTGGGCATAACCCGCCTTCGAGAGGTGGGGGTGTCCATAGGTAACTGGGGACTGAACGCGGCTGGAGCCGTTCTACGTATCGTTGGCGACGGTATCGGCACTGGCGCATCGGAAGGCGCCTACTCGTCGCCGCCTTTCGAGGTGATATCACTACAGGAACCGCCTCCACTGATGCCGAGAGTCGTTCACCAGCCAGCGCCTGCACCGCCGGTGATGACTGGGCAGGCGCCACCGGTGGACATGGTGTTCGTCCTGGATTCGACCGGGAGCATGAGTGATGAGATTACCACCGTAAAGCTACACATAGAGCGAATCGTGGCCGAGGCGCGGGATGGTGATCCGCAGCCTGACCTCCGCGTAGGTCTTGTGACCTATCGCGACCATCCACCAGAGGAGAGGGATTATCTACTTAGGACCATACCCCTGACGCATAACATCGATTCGTTCACCAAAGAGTTGGTGAATGTGAACGCCAACGGTGGCGGGGACTCACCCGAGGCGGTTGTGGAAGGACTCAAGGCGTCTCTTTCCCTAGACTGGAGACCCCGCGCCTCGAAGATTGTCTTCCTAATCGGTGATGCACCGCCGTACGGTCACTGCAACGACCGACGATCCCGGGGCGACCACCTCCTCAACGTAGCCCACTGGGCAGCCGATATGGGCATTGTTGTGTACCCCCTCTCCGGGTCCGGAATGGGTCCGTGCGGTGTGGGGCTATGGCAGGAGGTCGCACGCATCACCGGAGGCACTTACGAGATGCTGGTGTATGAACGCAGAAACGTCCAGAAGGAGTACGAGGGGCGGGGAACGCCGCTTAAAGCCTGGCAGGTCGCAGAGATGCGGCGGGAAGCCACCTTTGACGCAGAAAACAATACCGTGCTTGATAACCAGCTGGCCATCTTCGCCCGCGACAACATAGCGGCGCAGGTGGCTCGTGAGCAAGGCGTGAAGTATAGTAGGTAGGTATTATACCGTTCCCCGCCTAGAGCCCCTTGTCCGCTCCGCCGGCGAGGGGCTCGACCTCGGCCTCGTACCGGTCAGCAGTGGGGAACTCGCGAACGATCGCGCATCGCAGCCCCTTTCTCGCGAGACGTCGTGCCACTGCAGATGAGGTCTCGATACGTTCCTTATCTGGATCGGGTGCCCATGAGCGACGGGGGAATGCTGCCATCACATTAGGATCCATAGTGTACACGACACCCTTCTCCAACAGACCATCATCGGTCACGCGCTCGAACGGTCGGCGCAGGTTCTGGGCTGTGCGGATGTAACGGTTGGCGAGCTGGATCCCGTCCTTGAGGTGTGAGGGGCAGAGCTGGACCGCAAGTGATGTGTGCTCCTCCGCCCAGCGCACGAGCTCGGCGCCTAGCTCGTAACTCCCGTCCACGACGCATCCCTCGGGCGAAGGGACAAGTCCGTGCTCACGCATGGCAGATCCCGTTCTGTCCGTGTACTCCAGTTCGTTGAGGTTACAGAAGGCAGCTCCCGCCTCGTCCAGAAAGCGCAGGTACGCTTTGAGGCGTTCGCTCTCGCCGGGGAGGACGGGCACTTCAGCACCCACGGCCCACTCAAGCTCTAGTGCGTGCTTCACAGCGTCCTTTGCGAAGTGGAACCGTATCTCGTCAACCCCGGCGTCATGCAGCTGTGAGAGCACTGTAGATGTCGCCCGGGAGCCGTCCGTGTAGAGATGGATATGGAAACGCTCTCCCTGATGCTCCTTGAGGAGGCGGACCAGATGAACCGTCCGGTCGACACAGGCGAGGGGATCGCCCCCCGTGACGCCAGCGCCGAGGGCACGCATACGCTCTGCCTCAAGGAGGATATCCTCGTCCCGTGCGATGGGCCTCTCGTTGGCCCACGTATCGTCCACTTCTCGTCGCCGGTCGGAGAGCGGGCAGTAGAAACAGCCTCGACCGCATACTCCCGTGACGAATAGCACGAGCTTGGCCCCTTTGACACATAGGCGGCATCCTGCGGGTAGCTTTCCCGTGTAGGGGGCGTCTGCTTTCGTGTACCGCATCTGTGGGACACCTCGGGGCTTTTACTCTGCAATAGTAACGTTTATATACTCATTCAGGGTACAGAATCTAGGTAGGGACGACCTATGACCACGATCAAACAGTTCACCATAGAGCGCATAGAAGCCGTTTTCGTGATGCTGCTGATGCTTGTCATCATCGCGGCACTGAACGAGGAGGTTCGAATGCTCTTCGTGTTCCCCATTTTCCTCTTGCTGTTGGGGACCCTCATCCAAGTAGGTTTCAAGACGGGGATCCTCGTGCAGCTCGATGACTATGAACGGGCGATCGTGCTCCGTCGTGGTCGTTTCCACCGTATCTCCAAGTCGGGGTGGAACATAAAGCTGCCCTGGCTCGAGGAGATGAAGATCGTCGACCTACGACAGAAGACTATGAACCTCCCGCCCCAGCAGGCCTACACCGCTGACGAGGTCAAGGTCCATCTGGACACCGTTGTGTTCTACAAGGTTATCGATCCGCGCAAGGTCGTGCTCGAGGTTGACCACTTCACCGAATCGCTGGAGGAGTACGTCCGCTCCGCGCTTCGCGACATAGCGGGCAACTTAACCGTGGTGGAGCTTATCGGCGAGATCGAGAAGGTCAACGATCTCGTTAAGGCCAAGATAGAGCCTTTCACCTCGGACTGGGGTATCAATATCGTCGGCGTCCAGATCACCAATGTCCAGCTGCCGCAGACCATTGAATCTGCCATGCAGCAGCTCAAGCGGCAGAAGGACCTGTGGGCCGCAGCCCGTTGGCAGGCCAAGGCACGTCAGATGGAGATCGAGTCGCTCGCCCATGCAGCTAAGCACCTCGATGACCGGGCCCTCAAATACCTATATCTAAAGGAAGCGTTGCCCAAGCTCGCCGAGGGTGAGGGCAACAAGGTGTTCTTCCCTGTGGACTTCAAAAGCGGCGACATGTCCAATGCAATGAGCATGGATCGCATGATGGAGAAGGAGAAGAAGGCCGAGGGTGAACAGGCGAACACCGCTCCGCCCCACATCCGCCAGCGGTAGTGCATCTGCGACCGTGCCGCGCGCACTCCTCAGAAAGGAATAAGATTCAGAGCATCCATAGGAATGCAAATCAGGTGACCCTCATGTGCTGTGGCAGTCGTCCACCAGTGAGTTATAATGGCCACGCAGGCTATGTATCGGGCGGATATTCCTGCGGTACTGGATGCACAAGTGATACCTACGGCGGGTACGGCTTTGGGGCAGGTAACAGCCATCCACAGCGGTACTAATCGTATCGCTCAACCGCAACACTTATAGGGCGGACCATCCGCCAAACCGCACAATGTATGCTCTGGACGACCTCGAGACGGTCGGATATGCCGCGTCCATGGACGCGACTGTCTACTCGACGGTTAACGATCTGGAGACCGGGGACTGGGCTATTATCGGAATCGGTGCGGCTGTTGCCGTGGGTGTCGGTGCGTTAGTCTATGGCGTGGCCACAGGCAAGATAGACTGTGACCAGGGGTACTCTCCCAGCACGGACGGCGATGATGCCATTGACTGGTTGCTGAATCCAGCGAATCCTGCCAGCCCGATCTCGCCAATGAACCCTGCCAGTCCCATCTGGAACTGATGTTACTACTGCCCCGTGGTAAACTATATAAAGGGCAAATGACATAGGATAGAGGAGCAGAGAGGAGCGAACTATGGAATACACCGGCGATCGGGAGGTGGACCTGCAGGCAATCCCATTGGAGGCTAAGTTGGATGCCGCCGTGGGCTACCTGCTCTCGACGCCTTACGAGCAATTGGAAGCCGGTGAACGCAACCTGCGTAACCATATCCTGGCCAAGAACGGGGCCCCCAACTATAGGGCAGGCGAGGAACTCATCTCTACAATGGAAGGTGTCGCGTACGTCGCCAACGAGTACGGCGAGAAGGATGCGGCCAAGTTCTCAGCAGGCATCCAGGCTCCCTTGACACAGATGCTCACCGTGATGGAGCGGGACGTTGAGGAGCTCTACCAAGCGGCATCTAAGGACGAGCGACAGGTGCTCGAGAAATCCTCCTTCTCCGAGCTGTACACCCGTGTCATGGACAATTCTGACTCCCATCTGCGCGAGCTCATCGACTCATCGGCCCCTTACTCCGAGATAATGGCGAAGGCCAAGGAGTACGATGAGGAGCACACGGGCTCACTCTCACCGGCCGCTGAGACAATACACGACTTCTCGATCCGGGTGGACCGTGACCGCCGCGGTATATCACGACAAGCATTCCTCATCCCCTACGGTCTTGTATCCATGGGCACGGCCGCCGCTGCCGGCGACATAGCTGGTGGCCTGCACCGCATGGCCAATATCGGCGTGCTCTCGTACGGACGCGAAGGAGTCCGCCGCGGTCTCGAGATGGGCCAAAAGGGCATCAAGTACATGGAGAAGCTCGACGGGGCCATCGACAAGTACCTACTCGATCCTATCAACGAACACTTCGACAAGGACTATCATTGTGAGGCATTTGCCAAGGGCTACGAAAAGTTTCTGGGCGGCGTGGACGTTGTGAACGAGAAGATGGCACAGTACACCGGTTTCGACCTGGCGTCTACTGCAGTGTTCGGGACCGAGATCGCCCTGGGCATCATGTCACCCTATGCGCTCATCCCCCTGGCCGCGCTGATCAACGCACCGCGACTGGGTATGTACGTCTATGACAAGTTCAAGAAGAAGGATGACGGTTCACACCTCGTGGACGAGGTTGACAAGGAGCAAGGCATGCTCTCGAAGTTCTGGAACCGGTTCAAGAGGACGCTCAACCTTGGCTTCTCCGTGGGTGACCGCTACGTCAACCCCCTGGCACTCAAGGCCGGGAAGAAGGTCACCAAGGACGACCTTGATAACGAGATCATCGACGATATACTCAAGGAGCTCGAGGGCCAGTACTCACCGAACGTGATCAAGGGTGTGGGCGATTACCTCCATAATCATCTGGTCCTGGGCGAGAAGGAGAAGGAGCGCATCCGTGGCGTCACCGATGCCAACCTCGGATGTGTGGTGAAGACAAAGGTCGGCGAGCGGAACCTTAGCACCGGAAGGTACAACTGGGTGCCGGAGTACGCCGCAAAGGTCGCAACCGAGCTCAAGGTGCCCTATGAGGAGGCAAAGGGCCACCGGGCCGAGACATCCCGTCATGACGATGGCACCGTCGAGGACATCCTTGTGTACAAGGCAGGCCCTGAAGGCAAGGAGGAGGCCGAGGTGGTGTACCGCCGGACCTCTACTGGATTTGAGGGGACCATCGTGCCCATCCTGGACCGACATGCCGGGAAGGGCGGTCTTGTGGAGGTCCCGATCTTCGAGGAGGGGAGTATCGCCCGCTACGATATGTTCGAGTACGAGATCGGCGTCACCGACCTCACCGACAAGGAAGGCGCCAAGCGCATCCTCTTCCACGAGGCCAAGCACATGGCGCACGACCTCTCTTACTGGGAGGGTCTCAGGGGCCTTGGGGAGAAGGTCATCACCGAGCGCCTGAAGGAACGGCAGCGTGACCCGGCCAGTGGCGAGGTCGGGAAGGCCGAGGCCGCTGGCAGCGCCTAGGTCGCTACGACCAATACCTTGATAAAACTCCATCATCCTAGTACGACCATCATGTCGATGGAGGACTTCCGGGCCCGCATCGATGTCGTTGACGAGCGGCTCGTGGGGGTGCTCGCTGAGCGCATGGCACTTGTGCGTGAGGTGGCCATGTACAAGAAGGGGCACGGGGTGGATGTCCACCAGCCTGACCGCATGCGGCAGCTCTTCACCCGTGTGCGAGAGCTGGGCGATCCCAAAGGGCTCGATCCTGACTTCGTTGAGCAGCTCTACCGGGACATCGTGGACGAGGCCATGCGCATCGAGCACGAGGTCATGGGGTCGGGGGATAGCGAATAAGACTCTCGCCGCCCAAAGCCTAGGTTTTTAAACCAAATCCCCCGCCGGCGGGGGCCTGGGGAAGATACCCATGGATGTAGAGATCATAGACCGCAACTACGGCTCGGACTTCGACCAACTGCTGGGCGATGCCGAGAAGAACCTCAAGGACGACAGCTTCTACCTGACAGTGGTCGACATTTTCGGCCAGTACGCCGTCGGGCTCACATATCAGTCGGCTGAGGGAGTGTATGGCGCCGGGGCCGGCCCTCTGAGCCAGGAAGAGGCGCAGGCCATCGTGGAGAAGATCGACGAGTCCACCTCTGACACCGGATTCGGACCGAGCTTCGCTGTGTACGAGGGCGCGATTGCCCGAGTCGGAGACACGACCGTCCGAGTGCATGGTACCGGGATGGGCCAGCTGTCCGATGCGACCTCCGGCTACCTGGACAAGCTCGGCCGTGACGGCGCTAAGGGCGAGTTCGGCTACATGTCCGAGGACACATTCCTCTTCGGTGACATGTTCATTGGTAGCATCCGGTCAGGCGACAACGTGTACTTCGTGTCCGGTTTCACTGACGAGGAGGCCACGACCACCTTCCTGAGCGAGCTCGAGTCCGCGGGCTACACGGTCCGCGAGGGCATCAATCAGGACGACCTGGAGCTCCTGGAGAAGCTCAATCCAGAACAAGGGAACTAACGACCAGTCTTCATAACCACCCCCCAGGTCGGGGGCGGTGTACCGTCCGCCCCCGATCACCCAAATCCTTATATTGTTCCCTCACAGTGAGCGCCGCAGGCATGGAGGGACGAGAGCAAGCGAGCATCAAGCGGCCCGTTTTCCGCGAACTGTCAACGGCACCCTCACCCCTACAGGTTTTCGACGCACTCTTCAAGGAGTGGCGTGCTGACGATCCTCCCGCCACGGGGCGCGATGTCCGGCACGAGCCTCCCGCGTTGCTCTACAGCGGGATGGATCCCAGTGACCTCGGAAGACACTCGTTCATTGCCCTCCACCCCTTCGCCCGTATCGTAACCAAGGGCAGGGAAATCGAGGTGGCCGACCGATCGGGATCGGAGCGCCCTACAGTGAATCCCTTGGACGCCCTAAGATCATTGCTACGCCGCTATCGTGCTGAGAATGTACCCGAACTCCCGCCCTTCCAGGGGGGGGCAGTGGGATACATCGCCTATGAGCTCAACCGTTTCATCGAGAAGGTGCCGGTCAATAATCCTGACGATTTACAGGTCCCCGACATCTATCTCGTGTTGTACGACACCGTTATCGCCTACGACCACGTTTCGGGTCGTGCGTTCGTTGTGTCCACCGGCTTCGTTGATAAGGCCGAGGCCACGGTGCGTTCGCTGACCGAGCGGCTCGAGGCCATGACGCCGGGAACGCCACCCTGGCGTCCTCCCTTCCCTCCGCCCCAGGAGCCCTCGAATCCTCATGACACTCTATTGGCCACCTGTGCGCCCTCGACCGGGGACCCTCACGTCCTCACGACCGAGGATTACGGACGACGTGTCAATATCTGCCAGGAACATCTCTTCGCGGGGGACATCTACGAGGTCAACTTCACACACCGCATCTCTCGCCCCTATTCCGGTGACGCATGGGAGCTGTTCAAGGAGACGACGCGTATCAATCCCGCGCCCTTCTCGGCGTTCCTTGACCATGGCGACTTCTGGATCTTGTCCGCCTCACCTGAGCGCTTCTTCCTCAAGAGCGGCAAGCACATGGCCTGTCGGCCCATGAAGGGGACCAGCATGCGTGGCACCACACCTGAAGAGGACGAGGCTCTGAAGAAGGATCTGGCGGCCTCCATCAAGGACCGGGCCGAGAACCTCATGATTTGCGATCTCATCCGCAACGACCTGGGCCGTATCTGCAGGATCGGCTCAGTACAGGTACCCGAACTCATGGTGGTCGAGACCTACACCACCGTGCACCAGATGGTGTCCAATGTCATCGGCGAGCTCGAGGACGATAAGGACATCGCGGACTGCCTGAGAGCGCTCTTCCCTGGCGGTTCCATGACCGGCGCACCCAAGATCAGCGCAATGTGCATCATCGACGACACTGAGAACGTGGTCCGTGGTATTTACGCCGGTTGCATCGGCTATATCGGGCTCGACGGTGACGCCGACATGAACATCGTTATACGGACCATCGTCCTGCGGAACGGTCGCGCCTATGTGAACACCGGCGGGGCCATCGTGGCGGACTCCACCGTCAAGGGCGAGCACGAGGAATCATTGCTCAAGGCAAAGGCGCTCCTGCAGGCCATGGCGAACCTGGAGGGGGTCTGATGTACCTTCTGCTGGACAACTATGACTCTTTCACGTACAACCTCTATCAGTGGATGGTTGAGGAGGGGGCCGCTCCGATGGTCGTGCGCAGAAACGATCAGATAACCGTGAATGAGGTGGACAGGTGGGTGCAGGAGGGGACGCTCACCGCTCTGGTGGTCTCTCCCGGGCCTAGCACCCCTGACGATGCTGGTATCTCCAAGGCCCTTATCGCTCGGCTCCACGGGCGTGTCCCGATCCTAGGTGTGTGCATGGGCCACCAGTGCATCACCGAGGTGTTCGGTGGACGGGTGGTGCGTGCTCGCAAACCCATGCATGGAAAGGTCGTCCCCATCCACCATGATGGCAAGGGTGTGTTCCGCGGGCTTCCTGATCCCTTCGACGCCACCCGGTACCATTCACTCGTGGCCGAACCATCATCCCTTCCCGCTTGCTTAGAGGTGACGGCCCACGCCGAGGATGACGATATAATGGGATTGCGTCACCGAGAAGGTCTGACGGTCGGAGTACAGTTCCATCCCGAGTCCATCATGACCAAGGAAGGAAAGCACCTGCTACGTAACTTCATAGAACTGGCCGAGGCCTACTGGGCCGAACGATGAAACGCTGCCCTACTTCTTCTCGGGCGCAGGGCCCGGCTTTCCGGCCCGTACCTTCCCGACACCGGTCTTGATGGTCTCCTCTCGGAATCCGGCGGCTCTCAGCTGCTTTACGAGGACATCGAGCTCGGTCTTGGGATTGGATCGGATGAAGCCGACGACCGCCGGTAGGTTGGGGTCTTCGGGCTCCACGCCCTCGGCCTCCACAGCGACAGGAGCTGAACCCTTACCGGCCGCCGCGTTGGCGATCTCAGCGAGCTTCTCAAGGAATCGCGCCTGCATGTAGTCCATCCGGAAGAACAGGAAGGAGAAACCCAGTGCCACGGACGCGAGGATGCACAGGAAGAAGATGAAAAGGATCACGAGAGTATTCAGAAGCACATTGGCTATTACGTCGAAGGGCTCGCCCGGCTCGACGGTCATGAACATGCTCGAGATGGCAAGTGCCATAACGATTATGAGCGCCACAGCGATGCTGTAGAGCAGGGACATCTTGATTTTCTCTTCAATCATGACTAACGCCACCTATCAGCTGATAGGGGATACCGGGGCATGTTTTAAAAAGATAGCCTCAGGGCCCGGCCGGTTAGATAGGCCGACCGGCCTCTATGTCGGATTATCGTCCCATGAGGAGGGCCATGACGGCCTTCTGGACGTGGAGGCGGTTCTCTGCCTGGTCCACGACCACCGAAATAGGGGAGTCCATCACCTCGCTGGTGAGCTCCTCCTCCCGGTGGGCGGGAAGACAGTGCATCACGATCGCGCCCTTCTTGGCCTTTGCCACTAGAGCGGCGTTGACCTGATAGGGGGCGAAGGCCTTCAGGCGCTTGGCACGTTCCTCGTCCTTGCCCATGCTCACCCACACATCGGTGTAGATGGCATCAGCGCCGGCCACCGCTTCGTCAGGATCATTGGTGATGGTCACGTTCACAGCCTCGCTGGCGCGAGATACGAACTCATTGCGCGGTTCGAACCCCTTGGGGCATCCAACGGCGATGTCGACACCCAGTTTCGTGCAGGCGTTGAGGAGGGAGTGGGTGACGTTGTTGTCGCCGTCCCCCACGAAGACCAGCTTCTTCCCATCCAACGACCCGAGCTTCTCCCACATTGTGAAGAGGTCGGTAAGCCCCTGGCAGGGGTGGAGGAGGTCGGACAGCCCGTTGATCACGGGCACGCGGGACGCCTCGGCAAGCTGGATGATATGCTCGTGAGCGAACACACGTGCCATGATGCCGTCTAGGTAACGGGACACGACACGTGCGAAGTCGGGCACGGTCTCCCCGCGGCCCAGCTGGACATCGTTCCACCCCAGATAGATGGCGTGGCCGCCGAGCTGGGTCATACCCACTTCGAAAGAGATCCTCGTCCTTGTGGAGGGTTTCTGGAAAAGCATGCCTAGTGTCTGGCCCTCCAGGAAATGATGCCGCTTCCCGGCGAAGGTCTCGAGCTTGATGTTCTCCGCAAGTCGGAATATCTTCCATACCTGTTCGGTTGTCAGGTCCTCGATGGATGTCAGGTCCTTGATGCCCAGTTTGCTGCTCATCGTCGTTCACCTCCGGCTCAGTCGCACCAGGCAGTGGGCAGGCACATGCACCGAGGTCCACCGCCGCCCTTTACCAGCTCGCTCCCCTCGATCTCAAGCACCTCGATGTCGTGGGCGCGCAAGCACGCGTTGGTCTCGGGATTGATGTCGTAGGCCACGACCTTGCCCCTATCGAGCCGTAGGACGTTGGTACCTTTGGTGCGCTGTTCGCCCAGGGAGACCGGTATCCATGTGTCGATCGTGTCCAGTTCCTCAAGGATCTCGGTGGAGAACACCGGAGGGAAGAAGAGGGCCATCCCCTTGTCAAGGATGGTGACAACCATGTTGAGGTGGAGATAGTACTTCTTTGGAACGAGAGGGACCGGAATGAGGGTGATATCGCGTTCCCTGCACAGGGTGCGCAGCTGGCGGTAACCCTCGATGTTCGTCCGCGGTCCTATTCCCAAAAGAGCCGTATCATGGTCTAGGAATGTGAAGTCGTTCCCCTCAAAGGTGGCGGGGGACGAGAGCTTGATGGTCCTGAGCCCGAGGTTATTGAAGACGTTCTCGGCGACGAGGCTCTCGGGCTGGCGCACAGGATGCTGGAATGATGATACCACGAACACATCGCCCAGGGAGGTTCCAAGGTCATTGGTGAAATACAGATTTGGATCGCGCAGGAGATGGCCGGGGCCATTGTACTTGTCCCTCACCTGGTGCACGGAAACACCCTCGGACGCGAGGAGTTCTATGAAGGCACGATGCTGTTGTCGCAGTTGGTCGGGATCGGGCACGTCGGTGAAGTACAGTTCCTTCCGGTTGTCGGGGGTCACATCCCCCGCTTCATCACCAGGAGTGTGAACGAGAACGTCGGCGATACGTCGGAGCTTGGAAGGCATGGCTCGCTCCGAGGACGCCAACACTTAAAACTGTATTATCCAGATGGAGCACCATGGTGTTCTGGGCTGACCAGGTCGCCGACGAGATAATCTCGCGTGACGCCTTCAAATACATCGAGCGGCCCTTCTCTACACAGCGACACGAAGTGGAGACAGGGACCTCCATTTCCGGAGTGCCCCACATCGGGAACGCCTCTGATATCATCCGGGGTGAGGCAATCCGGCGTGCCTTGGCCGAGAAAGGGGTAGATGTCACCCTCTCATGGGTGGCTGACGATATGGACCCCTTCCGCAAGGTGCCGTCCAACCTGCCACCCTCGTTTAAAGAGTTCATCGGCATGCCCGTCTGCTCTCTGCCCGATCCGTTCGGCTGCTGCGACGGTTACGTTGACCATTACGTTGACCTATTCATCACCAGCCTCGAGCGGTTCGGTGTACGCCCCGTCGTCCGCTCCGGACGGTCGCTGTACACGACAGGTCAGCTGGCGCTATTCGTGCGCCAGGCTCTGGAGAAGCGCGATCTCGTTCGGGAGATCCTTGACAAGTACCGTAAGGTGCCCCTCTCTGAGGACTGGATCCCCTACTCACCGATATGTGCCAGTTGCGGAAAGATCGCCACGACACGTGCGGTGTCCGTTGAGGGCGACAAGGTCGCCTATGTCTGCGAGGACACCGATGTGGCCGAGGGCACTACCGAGGTTGAGGGATGCGGCCATGAGGGAACGGCCGACATCACGAAGGGGGATGGAAAGCTTCCCTGGAAGCCTGAATGGGCCGCCCGCTGGGCGCTCTTCGGAGTGACCTGTGAGCCCTTCGGCAAGGAGCACGCCACCATCCCTGGAGGGTCCTTCTGGGTGAACGGCGAACTCTGCGAACGCGTGTTCGAGTGGCCTGAACCGTATCCGGTGATATACGAGTTCGTGCTAGCTGCGGGCGGTCAGAAGATGTCCTCCTCGAAGGGGAATACCGTGTCCACATGGGAGTGGCCGGAGATCGCCCCGCCCGAGGTCCTCAAGCTCTTCTTCTACAAGAAGCTTCAGAAGCAGCGGGAGTTCAACATCACTGAGATCCCCCGTCAGGTGGACGACCTCGACCAGCTAGAGCGCGTGTTCTTCGGGCTAGAGGAAGAGGAGAACGAGAAGAAGCTCGAACACCTCCGCCGTCTTTACACGATGTGCCAGGTCGACAGCGTCACTGAGACTTACACAGACCCCATCCCCTTCAGGTTCGCGGCCATAATAGCTCAGATCGTCCCGGATGACCAGAAGGAACAGCGGGCCCTCGACCTACTACACAGGACCGGTCACCTGTCCAAGGAGCTCACCGATGATGACCGTGCACGGGTGCGCGAGCGACTGGAGCAGGCCGGTAACTGGGTGGAGCGACACGCACCCCCGGGATTGCGCATTGTCATCACCGAATCCGTGAGCGACGATATCAAGTCGATGCTCACTCCCGAACAGCGGGCGGCACTTCAGGACATCGCCGCTGCATTGGGCGACGAGGGGATATCGGAGGAAGCCTTGAACAAGGCAATCTTCGATGCTGCGCGAGCTCATGGCCTCTCCAACAAGCAGTTGTTCGCTGCCAGTTACCGCGTGCTCCTTGGGAAGAAGTTCGGCCCTCGCCTGGCCCCATTCCTCTTAACAATTGACCGTGACTTCGCTCGCCAACGTTTAGGCGAGCTGGCCTAGGTGATATAGATGACATATCGCCCTGCCCTTACACTCGTCGTCCTCGTGCTCGTCCTCATGGGGCCGGCCGTCGCTCGCGAGTGCGACTACATCGGTACGGTGGTGGCGGTCAACGACGATGGTATGCTCGTAGAGGTGTCGACCTTCCGCGATCCTCCCACGGGCCGAGTATCAAACGAACTACGTAACATCACATGGACGGCCCTCCCCGGCAGCATGGGCGGAGCTGTGGTGGTAGGGCTCCATGCGGAGTTCGCGGCGGACTGTGACGCCTGGGATGACGGTGCAGTCCGGGATGATGCTGCGATAGTGCTCTACCCGGACAACCTCACCCGAGAGCCAATCTATGCCTACAACCGTCTCCCTAACGTGAAGGGGATCACAATCACGCTCGGTGAGGGCGAACCGTTGGGCAAGTGCCCTGGCTGCTGCTGTTCAGGAGAATACCCTGTAAGCCTGACACGGAACGGGACGGCCGTTACCGAGAAGCTCATGCGTACGGGACAGTCACTATGCGTACAGGGCTTTAAGGTCCGTATGCTCGAGGCGACCGTGTACGGTGAGGACGCCACGTCACGCTGCTTGTGCAGGGCACGGACCGAGCTGCTCACCGGAGAGGTGTCCCCGGACACCTGTGCCATCGAAGACATGCTCGTTGAGGTGAAGGCCATCACCACCCGTCTCGGCGATCCCATGGTGGGGAACGCCATGGCACGGCGGCGCCAGATCGCCATTGAACAGATGACACGAGGTGACCTGGCCGCAGCCCGTGGAACTGCCGAGTACGCGCTCGCCCAGGCACGGCGGCTTGATACCAAAACCCGGACCATCAACGTTACCGCGACCATCATCGCTACCGTGGGGTTGGTGGCCATCGCGTACTTTTGGATGAACCGAGAGAGAAAGGAGAAGGTCGATATCTTCTGAAGCTCGGCCCGGCCGGGGAAGGACATTTAAATCTTGTTCCTGCCGCTGGCAATAAGAACGCTTCAGTGAGGTTGATTAAATGAAGAAGAAAGGTACTTTCCTGTTCACCTCCGAGGCCATGACAGAGGGCCATCCGGACAAGGTGTGCGACCAGATCTCCGACGGGATGCTCGATTCGATTCTGCGCCAGGACCCCCTGGCACGCGTGGCCTGTGAAACCATGGCCGGGATGGGTTTTATCATCGTCACCGGTGAGATTACCACAACCGCTTACGTGGACGTCCAGTCCCTTGTGCGCAAGGTGCTCAAGGAGATCGGTTACAGTAAGCCCGAGTATGGCTTCGACTACGGCTCAGTTGGTGTCCTAACATCCATCCATGAGCAGAGCGGCGATATCGCCATGGGCGTGAACGAGGGCACGAAGAAGGCGGTCGGCGCCGGCGACCAGGGGATGATGTGCGGATACGCCTCCAACGACACTCCTAGCCTCATGCCCATGCCCATCGACATGGCCCACCAGCTGGCCCTAAAGCTCGCCGACGTCCGCAAGGATGGCAGTCTCTATTACCTCCGACCTGACGGCAAGACACAGGTCACGATCGAGTACAAGGACGGCAAGCCCGTTCGCGTACACACGGTGGTCATCGCTGCCCAGCACGATCCTGACGTTACACTTGACAAGCTGCGAAAGGACATTGAGGAGATGGTCGTCAAGCCCGTATGTGGTAAGATGATGGACAAGAACACCAAGGTCTTCATTAACAACACTGGCCGCTTCGTACTCGGTGGACCTGTGGCGGACTCGGGATGCACCGGGCGTAAGATCATCGTGGACACCTACGGTGGCATGGGCTCCCACGGGGGCGGCGCCTTCTCTGGTAAGGACCCTACCAAGGTGGACCGGACCGCCGCTTACATGGCCCGCTACATCGCCAAGAACATCGTGGCCGCCGGCCTCGCCGAAGAGTGCGAGATCCAGCTCGCGTACGTCATCGGTGGAGTGGGACCTCTGTCCGTGTACGTGGACACTCGCGGTACCGGAAAGATACCCGACGACAAGCTCGTGACGCTTGTGGATAAACACTTCCCCATGGAACCGGGCGCCATGATCAAGTACTTGGACCTGCGCCGGCCCATCTTCCGCAAGACCGCTTGCTATGGCCACTTCGGTCGCGACGACCCGGACTTCACCTGGGAGCGCACCGACAAGGCCGCAGATCTAAAGAAGGATGCTGGCCTCTAAGGGAGGCCTCGACCGCGTGACCGGGGCTATGGTGTACGACCTGGCCCCGGCACGTGATCTTCTTCTGGACCTACTTGGACGTGCCCTCAAAGAAGCGGACCCCGCAGCAGCTGTACGCGCGTCCCTTAAGCTCGATGACAATGTCCTTGAGGCCGTCGGGGAGCATATCCCGCTCGAAACCGACGGGAACGTGTTCGTTATCGCTTTCGGTAAAGCGGCTCCTGCCATGGCGGAAGCTGCTGATGAAATCCTGGGTGATAGGCTCGCCGGGGGTGTGGTAATAGCGCCGCCCGGTCTTTCTCTGACATCCGATCGACTTGAGTTCATTGTAGGCGGCCACCCCGTGCCCGACCAGGGTAGCGTCCAAGGGGCTAAGACCGCCATCGCTGTTGCCGAAGCGGCCTGCGAAGGAGATATAGTACTTGTCCTTGTCTCCGGCGGCGGTTCTGCGCTCCTCGCTGCACCGGCCGGTATTTCATTGGCAGAGATGCGAACGCTCACACAAGCGCTCCTGGTGAGTGGGGCACCCATATCAGATCTGAACGCGGTACGCAAACATCTCTCACGGGTGAAAGGTGGGCGGCTAGCAGTTGCCTGCCATCCTGCCCGGACCGTGGCCCTCCTGGTTTCCGACGTGGTGGGGGACGATATGTCGGTCATCGCGTCCGGTCCCACGGTACCCGATCCGACCACCTGCGCAGACGCCAAGGCGGCACTAATGCGGGCTGATATCAATGCATCATCCACGGTCAAAGATGCATTGAAGGTCAACGAATCACCCAAGCCTGGGGATCCGCGCTTTGCGAACGTCACCACCCGCCTCATTTTGGGTAATGAGGGGGCTCTGAAAGCGTGCTGTCAACTCGCACGAGAAATGGGTGTGAATTCAATCCTAATCTCTGGCGAGCTCGAGGGGGAGAGCCGGGACGTGGGTCGAGCACATGCGGCCCTTGCCCGCTCGGTGCTCGATGTAGGTGTGCCTGTGGAGCGGCCCGCCCTCCTTGTGTCCGGAGGTGAGACCACGGTGACCGTTCGCGGCGGCGGGAACGGCGGCCCTAACCAGGAGTTCGCACTTGCCTGTGTGCGACCCTTGGATACTCTTCCCGTTGTCGCACTGGCAGTGGACTCCGATGGCCATGACGGTCCGACCGACGCTGCAGGGGCGGTAGTGGACGGGACATCCCTCCACCGCGCTCAGGCAGTAGGGCTCGATCCCGATTCTTTTCTTGAGCGGAACAATGCCTATGCATTCTTCGAACAAATAGGGGATCTTATACGCATGGGACGAACCGGAACTAACGTAAATGATGTACGGCTTTGTTACATTCCTTGAGCATGCTATTCGACCTCGTCCGGGCGAAGGTTGCCACGAAGCGCAAAAGGAAGACTGCATGAGTCGCAATATATTCCTAGAACGCCTCGAGAAAGGCGGTGTACTCTCGCACCGTCGCGTAGAGATCGTCCGCGTGGACAACCTCTGCCTCGGCAGAGTGCATGGACCAGATGGCAGGTCCCGAGTCAATAACGGAAGCACCCTTCTGGGCGATGAACTTGGCGATCGTGCCGCCGCCACCGCCGTCGACCTGGGCGTAGAGCGTGGGCTGGTAGGCGATGCCCTCGCGTTCGTTCATGTCCTGAAGGCGCTCTGATAGCTCGATAGGCGATTCGGAGGCGCCATACTTCCCGCCCCGTCCCGTGTAGGGGGCGATGGTGACGCCCTTGCCCGCGTGGGCTCCGTTGGCCTTGTCGTAGTTCTCGGGGAATATGGGATTGTAAGCGGCCTTCACGTCGGCAGAGATGCCGGCCGATGCCATGACGACCTCCCGCTTGAAGGCGTCGGGATCCTGGATGTAGGGAACCTCCTGCCGCGCAGCAGCGAAACCCTTCTCGTCGATGGCCTCCCTGGCCTTGGCCCCTCCGACCACTCCTGAGACCTTGTCGATCACATAGTCAAAGAACGCGCCCTGTGCGCCGGTCTTGCCGTTGGAGCCGATCTCCTCCTTATCGAAGGCGAACGCGATGGCCGTGCGGCCAGGTGTGCCGATATCGGTTATGGCCTTGGTGGCCGCGTACGAGCAGATGGTGTCATCGTGCTGGCCCACGAGGGTATCCCCGACACGGTAGGGTTCGGCACGAGGGACGATGGTGAGGGACGCGTTGAGAAGGTCCTTCCCGGAGATCTCGGTCCCGGCGCTCTCGGAGAGTGCAGCGTAGAAGTCGTCCTTTGTGAAGTATCCGGTGAACACGTCGAGCTTCTCGCCGGGGAAAGCGTCACCCACCTTCTGGTCGGACTGCTTGTCGAGGTGGGGGAGCTTCTCGGGCACAGTGGCCAGATCGAGCTGGACCTGGTAGGTCTTCCCGTCCTTGGCGATCTCTCCTCGGAGTTCAAGGGGGCGGGCGAACCACTGGTGCTTCTTGATGCCCCCGTAGTACTGGGTGTCGATGAAGACACCGTCACCCGAGTCGAACACACCCTCAGCAGCCCGCTTGACATGGAGCTCTGGAGTGTCGAGGTGGGCGAACAGCATGTTGACGCCCTCGGAAAGTTCTTTCGAACCGATGACGATACCGGCCACATCGCGGTAGTCCTCTGAGGCAACGTAGACCTTGCGGCCTGCGAGCTCCTCGGTGGACACTCCCGCAGAAATTTCCTTCTCGAGCTCTTCCACAGGGATAAATCCGGCGGACTCAAGTCGCCGGACCATCTCACGGCCGGTATCGGGAGCGGTGCGTGACGCCTTCTGGAACTCCAGGTAATCCTGGGCGATGGCATCCCGTTCCGTATTCCCGTTACTGGTCGCGTTCAGGTGTATCCCTCCTGTTCAGCTCTCGAGGTAGGCCTCGATCTCCTGCTCGCACGAGTAGAGGTCGACCACGTGGGCAATCTCCGATGCGGGGGAGTGCATGCTCCAGAGAGCAGGGCCTGTGTCGATAGTGTCAACTCCCTTCTGGGCGATGAACTTGGCGATCGTACCGCCGCCACCGCCATCCACCTTTCCGAGGAGACCCGGTTGGTAGGGGATGGAGTTGCGGGCGTTGATGGCACCGAGCTCCTCCGTAGCGCCGATCGGTGCCTCAGATGTGGAGTACTTGCCTCCCGAGCCCGTGTACGGGGTGACTGTAACGCCCTCACCGAGGTGGGCCGAGTTGCGCGGATCGAAGTTCTCGGGGAAGATCGGGTTGTAGGCGGCGTTGACGTCCGCTGAGAGCGCCTTGGAGGCGTAGAGCACCTCACGCTTGAACGCGCCGGCGTCCCTGAGGAACTGCTCTTCCTTGTACACATCACCGAATTCCTTCGCCTTGAGCTTCTCGGTGACCTCGGCGCCTTTGACCACTCCCGTGACCTTGTCGACCACATAGTCGAAGAAGGCGCCTTGGCCCCCGGTCTTGCCGTTGGAGCCGATTTCCTCCTTGTCGAATCCGATGACGATTGCTGTGTGCTTTGGTGTCCCGATGCGGGTTATGGCCTCGGTCTGTGTGTAGGAACAGATTGTATCGTCGTGCTGGCCGACGAGCGCTTCGCCCACACGGTAGGGATCGCCCCGGGGGACGACGGTGAGGTACGAATTGACCAGGTCTTCCTTTGTGATCTCGATGCCCGCCTTATCGGACACGGCCGCGAGGAAGTCAGCCTCCTTGAAGTAGCCGGTGAACACGTCGAGCTTCTCTCCTGGGAAGGCGTCGCCCACCTTCTGACCGGACTGCTTGTCGAGGTGGGGGAGCTTCTCTGGTACCGTGGCAAGGTCGATGGTGAAGTGGTGGAGCTTGCCATCCTTGGACACCTCTCCTCGGAGCTCGAGGGGGCGGGCGAACCACTGGTGCTTTTTGATCCCACCGTAGTACTGTGTGTCGAGGAACACGCCGTCGCCGTCGGTGTCGAAGATACCGCCTTCGGCACGCTTGACGTGGAGCTCGGGTTTGTCCATGTGCGCGTACGCTAAGTTCATTCCCTGCTCCAGGCCTTCTTCTCCGATGACGATGCCTGCGACGTTCCGGAAGTCCTCCGAGGCGATGTAGACCTTCTGGCCCACGAGCTCCTCGTACGAAGCGCCCTCCTTGACCTCCTCTCCCAGATCCTCGATGGACCGGAATCCGGCGGCCTCTAGACGGCGGACGGTCTCCCTTCCAGTCTCCCAGACGGTCTTTGATTCCTTCTGGAAATCGAGATAGTCGTTGACCATCTCGTCCATTTCACCTCGCTGGGCATCTGTGAGCTTGTCGATCGCGCGGGTCTTTTCTTCGGCCATGAGTTATCACCTATGAGTAGTAACGTTCTACTTGCATACTTATAGTGTTAAAGTCATATATAAATGTTTCTCCCGGGCAGGGGTGAATAGCGTCGATCGCTCGCATTCGGCAGGTATTTCCTGGGAAAAGTAGATGGTTCAGAGCACTCCGGGACACTTGCAGAGATGCGAGTGCCACCCCCAGGAGCTGGGTGTGGCAGGTAGGTGGGGTTGGGGTAAAAAGGAAAGAAGGGGGGAAAGGGGTACAGGGGATTTAAAAAGCCTTCTTTAGTGAGAAATAAATGTCGTCAAAGTAGCGCTTGTCGACGTTTATGAGCTCGTCCGAGCCGTCCTCGAGGAGCAACCGTAGCCTGCGGAAGTCCATGACTCCCTCGGATCCAATATCTATAATAGAGTCTCTGGGGAATGACTTCCATTGGGCGCTGAGGCGCTCGACGTGCTTAATATGAAGTTCGTCCGGCGTGATTACACAGCAAGGATTCCTGCCGACCACCTTGGCATTATCAAGGCACATCAAGTCGGCGGGTGTGAACATCGGGGTGCCCTCCGCCTTTGTTATCATCATGGAGTGACAACACCAAGGCGCATATATAAAAGACCCTGAAACTTACGGTTTTTTCACAGCAATTATCAGGATATCACTTGCTTAGAATCAGGTATAACGCCTAATAAATGTTCCATACGGTTCCAAAAAGAAATTACACCCGAATTAAACCGCATTGACGAAAATATTTGCTTAATCCTGATCAGATTCGCCCTGCTCATGCCACTTGAAGCCCGTCGATGCGATAGGGTGTGGGGCGAGCCTCCGAGCGAGCGGCCAATGTGTGCTGGTGCGTGGCATGTAATCCTTGCAACCACAGGCAGGACAGGCTTTAGTAACACACTCGGGGTGGAATTGCTTCTCGCATGAAGGGCATGTAACATAGTCGCGTTCTATATCACCATTGCATGCAGCGCATACGCCAGCATCATCGACCACGGTAAATGCCGCCCTAGGATCCAATTGCGCTCTCGACATCGCATCTGCCCTTGATCATAGCCTCCTCTTTTAGGGAGTGTCCTTCGTACGCGATGGACATGATCGCGCGATTGAAGAACGCACGTAGCTGCTTACCATGGACAGGGATGATTGCGCCCATCTCGTTCGCAAGCTCAGAAATGTTAACATTCCCGAGCGGGACACCGACCTTCTCGAACACCCATAAGTAATTGTTGATGTAGGCCTCAACATCGATCATGCCGACGGCGATGACCTCTCCGCCTAACACGGCCTTGCGAGCATCAATTGAGATGCCCCACTTACCAAGGTCGTCTATTTTGATGTCATCTCGTGGATTAATGAGTGGATCGAGGAGGTTGTACAGGAAAGGTTTCCCTCGGATCTTCTCTCGCATGAGAGATGCGATTTGTTCGAGCGCCTCGTTGTTGGCTTTCTTATCGGCCTCTGCGGGGAATGCAGCAATAACAAGTCCCTCTTCCAAATTGCGAATCACAAGGTCATCGTCCTCGAGAGCACTCATAACGACCTCCTCCCAAGCATTGCGGGGGGAGAGGAGTTCGGGAGTGGCTGCAACGAGGATTTGGTGTTGCACACCATCGCCTTCACCGTGGTGCACGATTCGGGGGAGTGTGAGTTCAAAACGACGCTTTGTGCCCATGCTCTCTATTATATCAGCGGTCTCGTCATCGTTCGCCCCCTGAGCGACATAGACTGCCACGGGGAGTTCGGAAGCCTCGCCCTCTGAAGGGAAACCGACCAACAAGGCGTTCGCAGGAATCCCTTTAGGGGGGGAGGTTAATGGCTCGAAAGTAACGGTGTAATCGTTAATGGTGCTCCCTGCATAGGAAATACCCCATAGTGTAGATACCTTCAGGCCGCTCTTCTCAAGTGAGCGGACAGACCGCTTCAGGTGACCCTCGAGATCGGGGAGATACCTGAAGACGGGGAACGGGATGTTTGCTAGCCCGGGGGTAACTCCTTTGGGCTTCTTGTCGGCCACCCTATTCGCCGATCTCGACGTTGGTACTGATGGCCTGGCCAGGCAGTCCCTTGTCGAACCGTGCCCTAAGTGCCCCCTTGGTCCCGTGTGTGTGGGTGAGGGTGCCGACGATGGTCTTGCCACCAGTGCTGGTCCAAGTGACCTTCTTACCTATGAAATCCTTGGCCTTATCCTTGGAGTCGATGCCCTTGACCTTCACGATGAACTGGTTGTTTTGTTGGGTGTGTCGTCCCATGCGGTAGTTCGCGATAGTTCCCTTCATTTTCTTGCCCCCTTGACGAACTGTGGGGTGAGGTCCACTACGGCCCGGGAGGGGAACTCCACTCCAACACGGATGATGCTGGTGCGGTGCTCCTTCTCTAAGGCGTTCAAGATGATCTGCACGAGGCCCTGGCCGATGACGGGTACGTGGTTGGAATTCTCGATGGTCTTGAAGAGAAGGCTGGGTTCGCTCTCCTTGAACTTACCCACCTCTAGCTTATCGTTCACCGAGGCCACCCACACGTGCTTGAGGTTCTTCTCAAGGTAGATGGCGATATAGACCTCTTTCTCGAACACCCAAGCATAGCCACGCTTCTTGCCGCCCTCGTAGAGCCAGAACACCTTGGCCGTGTTCTTCAGCTTGTCCTTGAGCTGACGTGCGCGTTCGCCCTTTTTGAGGAATGTGTCGGAGATATCCTCCATCTTTTTGCAGAAGTCCTCCACTTCCCGTTGGAACTGACCGATGTCATCGGGTGTGATCTTGGAGGCGGTCTCGTGCTCAATTTCCTTGTGGATAAGGAAAATCTTGTTGTATGTCTCGATATACTTGGCGTCGATGAGCCCCGGTTTGAGGAGGTGTTCCTCGATAGCATCCCCGATCTCCTTGGGGCGTGCAGGGGGCATATCAAGGGCCATGAGCGCTCCGTTGGCGGACCACGAAGCGGCCCGGAAAAGCCTCTCGGCGCTCCACTCCATGTATTTATCGACACGCTTGAGGTATGATTTGGACCCGTCCATCTGCTTCCACACCGCTTCGCGTGTGGGTCGGATGGCCCCTGAGAGCAGGAGCTTCTTGATGGGTTTGAAGAATCCGGAGTCGTACACGGGTACCCCCTCGCGTACGAAGTTGAAGAAAATTGCGTCTCCGTGGCGGATGTAGTCCCAGAACTCTGTTACGAGATGGAGCTGGATATGGAGCTTCTTATCCATCTGTGCAGCGATCTCGGAGAGCTTTCTATGGAGCTTCTCACGGATTTCCTGGGGCATTCCACCGCGCTCGACGGTATCATCGACGATGACAAGGACGTCGATGTCGCTCGTTGACTTGAAGTCACCACGGGCAAAAGAGCCGAACACGATGACAGCGCGGGTATACTGGCCGAATTTCTCTCGCACGATGCCGGTGAACCGCTTCACTACCTCAATTCGCTTCTTGACGGCGAGTTTCTTGAGGTTCTTGCGCGGTGTTACTGACCGCTTGGGCTCTTCCTTCTCTGCCATGGCGCTCCTCGGGTGCTAGAGCGTGTAGTTTTTTAAAGTATCCGGCTCGGTGGCGCTCGCCGTATGCGTGTTCGGGACCCAACCCGTTTTAAAGATTACACGCCTTCCCATCCTCACCTAACGAGCGGCAAAATCTGTGCCGGCAGACGTGAAAGGAGGATGCGAGTATGTCCATGAAAAAGCATGAGTTCGACAGGAAGCGGACCAAGTGGTTGCGTGAGAAACAGATCCTTATGGAGAGGGTCGTTCGCTTCCTTCGGGAGAATGCCGAGACCGTATACTCCGGTGAGGAGCTTGAGAAGAAGTTCGGTAAGTTCCTTAAGTTCGAATATGGGGTTCTGCTAAGGGATGCGAAAGTGGAGATGATGGAGGGCATGCCGTACTTCTACAGCCCTCTGCCCGATCTCAATCCTCGTCTTACTGTGGGGACGTGGGTTGAGCATGACTACTGCACATATGAGCATGGCTCGGACCGGTGTACCGTCTTGGGAAAGAGTGGCGTAATCAGCCGCATTGTGGAACCTGACCTCGACGCCGACGTGTTCGAACACCGGTACGAGGTGGACTTTGACAATACCATCCTCACACTCAAGAGCAACAACCTTCGTATCATGACCGAGTCCGAACGAGAGGGTGGGCCCCGATAGCCATCCTTGCAATCCCTGCACGAGGGGCGGACAGGGCTGCGCTTGTGGCCTCGGACCTCGGTTCGGCGCCCTACATCCTTATCATAGACACGGAAACGATGAGCGTGGATGCTGTTCGTAACCGGCCTGAAAGGGATGGCCGGGATCCCGGCGAACGGGCAGCCGAACTAATCATAGCTCGGAATGCGACGACTGTGCTCATGGGGGACGCGGATCCCCGGGCAGTAGCACTGCTCGAGTCGAGTGGCGCAGAGGTCCGACGAGGCCACAGTGGGACGGTGACGACGGTGCTCGAGCGGCAGGTGCCACGTAGTACCATCAGCGTGGACGAGTGTTTCTGTCCGAATTGTAGCTACGCTCACCGGCGCACAGGGGCACGACCCTGTTTCCAACGCAAATGCCCACAGTGCGGCAGTGCTATGGACCGGCGATGGATTACACCCTATAAGTGGGGCGCGTTCAATCCGGGACAATAGCTAAAAGCGGAGGGCGCAGCGCCCTCCATAGTATTAAATAGCTTAGCGTCCTCGCCCTCTCCCGATAACGAGAGCGGATGCCCATGGCCGAACAGAAGGTGCAGCTCAGATGTTATAGTTACATCGACATGTTGCAGCCGCAGTTCGCGTCGTACTTTGCCACAGTGGCCCGAGGCTACCTCCCAAAGGCGGGCCAGGCCGCCCTCTTTATCGAGATCGCTCCCGGGATGCCCATCAATCGGATCACTGACGTGGCCGTGAAGGCCACATCAGTCACTGTTGGCGAGCTCATCGTCGAGCGGTCCTTCGGATTCCTGGAGATTCACCATGACTCCCAGGCCGAAGTGATGCAGGCAGGCCAGGCAATCCTCGACTATCTGGGAATCGATGAGTCCGATAGGCTCAAGCCCAAGCTCGTCACCAACCAGATCATCAAACGGGTAAACGATTATCACTCCATGCTCATCAACCGCAGTACCAAGGGCATGATGCTCGTGCGGGACCAGTCTCTCTACATAGGTGAGACCGTCCCTGCAGGCTATGCTGCGTACGCTGCCAACGAGGCTGAAAAGGCGGCCGATATCAACATTATCAACGTGCGCGCCGTTGGACGTTTCGGACGGTACTATATCGGCGGGACCGAGTCAGAGGTCCAAGCAGCCATGCAGGCCGCAACCGTTGCGGTGAATTCTCTGGAAGGTAAGGAAGAGGAGCGAAAGAAATAGCCCACCCGGGCGCCGCCCCGGGGGATATAATTTAAAGGAATACGTCCGTTATACCTATCTCCCGAAGGGAGAACTGTTCACTGAAAGAGTATCGGAGGCGACCATAAATGGAAGGGAACATCGCACTCGGCATGATTGAAACACGGGGCCTTATAGGCTCTATCGAGGCCGCGGACGCCATGGTTAAGGCGGCACGGGTCAATCTCATTGGCAAGGAATTCATCGGTGGAGGCTATGTCACCGTGATGGTACGTGGTGATGTGGGAGCTGTGAAGGCTGCCGTCGACGCTGGCGCTGCTGCTGCTAAGCGCGTCGGTGAGCTCGTGTCTGTGCACGTCATACCTCGCCCCCACGGCGATGTGGAGTACATCCTCCCCAGTATCGACACGGCGGCCGAACATCCGGTCGTCAAGAAGAAATAGGGTCGCATCGTGAGACCGTCCCCGGTCATACCGGGGGCGGTCGGACCGGATACTTGGGAAGAGGGGTCGTCATCGTATGGACGCTGATGAGTTGATTGAGGAGATCACCAACGAGGTCCTCAAGCGTTTCGATCCTACTTTTATCCGTATCGAGGACCGCCGCATTCTTGTTGTGCTCCACACACCTGATAGGCATGTACCTCTTGCCCTGACACGGCTCCTGGAGGATGTCGGTCCGCCGAGTGATCGGGATATCCTGGTTACGCCTGAAGTGCGTTCTTACCTGGCAGGACTCGGTATCAACTGTCGGGATCATGCTCGCGACGTCTTCGAACCTGATGCCGTCCCCGGAATCCTCCATCGCCTCCATGAATATCGCATGGTGGTCGTCCCTGCTGTGAGCTTCCATACCGTGCGCGCCATCGCCGAGCTGCGGGACGAGGAGCCCTTCGTGCAACTTGTACTCCAAGCATTGCTACGGGGGTTGAAGGTAGTGATGCTCACCGATGCGCTCGTACCTGCCCAGCGTGAGGGCGCGTCCGTGGCCCCGGGTCTCACGGCCGCGGCCGAGGATAACTTAAAAAAGCTACTTGCCTACAACATCGTGCTCGTACGGCTCGATGAGATTGGGACGGCGGTAGCAGAGAAGAAAGTGCCTTCGTCCAAGGACCTCATCACTGAGCAAGACATCATTGACCTCAAGAACGGTGATGTGACCGGACTCAGGGTGCCCCCCAAGACGATCGTGACGCCGCTGGCGCGCGACAAGGCGAAGGAATTGGGCATCACAATCATCCGGGAATGATGCTCGGGATCCCGTGCGGGGAGAGGGGTAAGCGTCCATGGACGTATGCAAGATAATAGGCGACATCGTCAGCACACAAAAGGACCCTAAAGCAGAGGGTTTCAAGCTCCTTGTGGTCCAACAGTTGGACATGTTGACTCAACAACCCAAAGGATATACCCTCGTGGCAGCGGATACGGTCGGTGCCGGGATGGGCGAGGTCGTGCTTGTAGTGCGAGGGAGCTCTTCGCGCATGACACAGCTCACAAACGAGAAGCCCATCGACGCCGCCATCATGGGGATCATCGACTACATACATATCGACGGGGAGCGGGTGTACTCAAAGTACCCCGACCGCGACCTGGAGACCTAAGGGGATAGATCATGGAAGTCACCGAGGACCAGATATCAAACATCGTCGAGGTAGTGCTCAAGAACGTGCAGAACCAGCTGGGCGACATGCCTGCGGCACGCGCGGGATCCTCTCCCAAAGGCGAGGACGGAATCTTTGCTACCATCGAGGAAGCCGTCACGCACTCACTCGCGGCGCAGGAACAGTTCGTGGAAATGGAACTGTCCAAACGCGTCGATATCATCCGAGCCATCCGTGATGCTATGGAGGAAAGTGCCCGGACCTTGGCCGAGATGGCAGTTCGCGAAGTCGCGTTCGGTCGAATCGAGGACAAGATCAAGAAGAACCTGCTCGCGGCCAGGAAGGCCCCGGGCATCGAGGCACTACCGACCACCGCTTGGAGCGGTGACGACGGCCTCACTCTCGTGGAACGAGGTCCCTATGGTGTCATCGGTTCCATCACACCTACCACCAATCCCGTGGCCACCATCACGTCCAATGCCATATCAATGCTCGCGGGAGGCAACAGCGTCGTGTTCAATCCTCATCCAAGGTCCAAGGGCGTCACCAACCGTGCGATCCAGATCATAAACCAGGCAATCGTAGCAGCAGGGGGCCCGCCGAACCTTCTCTGTTCCGTCATCGAGCCGACCATCGAGACATCGAACGAGCTGATGAACCATCCAATGATCCGGATGCTGATGGTCACCGGAGGCCCCGGCGTGGTGGCCGTGGCCATGAAGACCGGTAAGAAGGTCGTGGCCGCAGGTCCGGGTAATCCACCAGTCATCGTGGACGATACCGCAAACATCCCCCGGGCCGCCAAGGACATCGTGGACGGGGCCAGCTTCGATAACAATGTGCTGTGCATCGCTGAGAAGGAGGTGTACTGTTTCGAGGACGTCACCGACCAGCTCAAGGAGGAGATGAAGAAGTACGGCGCCTATGAGATCAGCGGCAAGCAGATTGAGGACCTCATCTCCCTCGTGTTCGTGGACCCTGCTGGGGAACATCCCAAGATCAACACAAAATGGGTGGGTATCGACGCCTGGCGAATCCTCAGGGAGATCGATATACGCGTCAACGAGGACGTCCGGCTCATTATCGCCGAGGTTCCCGATGAACATTCCTTCGTCAATGCCGAGATGCTCATGCCCGTTCTACCGATCGTACGGGTGAATACCATCGAGGAAGCGCTGGAAAGGGCAAAGCGCGCCGAGCACGGTTTCCGCCACACGGCCTGCATGCACTCAGAGAGCGTCTCCAATATGAGCTACGTAGCACGCTACATTGACACCACAATCTTCGTCAAGAACGCCCCCTCCTATGCCGGGCTCGGCTTCGGTGGCGAGGGGCACGCCTCCCTGAGCATCGCTGGACCGACGGGGGAGGGCATCACAGGGCCTTTTGCCTTCACCCGCGAACGACGGTGCGTGCTCGCGGGATCCTTCCGCATCGTGTGAGTGAGTGAACCATGGCCAAGAAACCCATCGACGCTATCAGGGACGCAGGTATCGTAGGGGCCGGCGGAGCCGGTTTCCCTACCCATGTCAAGCTGTCGGCAAAGGTCGATACAGTAATCGTCAACGGCGCTGAGTGCGAACCCCTGCTCAAGGTGGACCAGCAGCTCACCGCCCTCCGAGCCGAGGAGGTGGTAGCGGGCCTGGAGATAGCTCTGGAGCTCACTGGTGCCGAGCGAGGCATCATCGCTCTCAAAGCGAAGTACAAGGCCGCCATCGAAGCGCTCACTCCCCTTATCGAGGGGAAGGACAACATCAGTATCGAGCTGCTGGGAAACTTCTACCCGGCGGGGGACGAGCAAGTGCTCGTGTACGAGATTCTGGGGCGCATCGTACCAGAGGGCGGTATCCCCTTGGAAGTGGGCGTCGTGGTCCAGAACGTGGGCACACTGATCAACATTGCCAAGGCCGTGAAGGACGACGCCCCCGTCACCTCCAGAGCGTTGACCGTCGCTGGCGCTGTGGCGGAACCCATGACGGTAGAGGTCCCTATTGGGACGTCCCTTCGCGAGCTCGTGGCCATAGCCGGGGGGCCCACTGACGAACCGTATGGCGTCATAGTGGGAGGCCCCATGATGGGGAAGGTCGAGACCGACCTTGACACGCCTATTGACAAGACGACCTCGGGGATCGTCGTCCTCCCGTCGGACCACCCGCTCATACTCAAGAAACAGGACGATATGTCCCGCAAGCTCAAGCTCGCCCGGGCCGCATGCATACGATGCAGTCTCTGCACACAGACCTGCCCGCGCAGCCTGTTGGGCCACCATCTATGGCCGGACCGGCTCATGCGTGCAATGGCCTATAATGTCACGTGCGATCCTTCCGACCTTACAAACGCATTCCTGTGTGTCGAATGTGGTGTCTGCACGACCTACGCTTGCCCCATGGGGCTGGACCCGTGCGCCATGAACCGGGAGATCAAGGCACGTCTGGCCAAGGAGGGATTGGACAATCCCCACCGGGCCAAGGAACTGACCCCGAACCAGTACCGCTCGACCCGCAAGATCCCGACCTACCGGCTCGTCGGCCGGCTTGGCCTGCTGGAGTACGATCGCGAGGCGCCTGTGCGAGCGGTCGACCACATTGTCCGCAAGGTGCGTATCCCGCTCAAGCAGCACATCGGCGCACCCGCCAAGACCACGGTGATCGTTGGCGATACCGTGAAGGAAGGGGATGTCATCGCCGAGATTCCTGATGGCTCTCTGGGAGCCCGAGTTCACGCGTCCATCGCCGGGCGCGTTACCAAGATACTCGACCACATAGAGATAACCGCGGAGGAGAAGTGATCATATGGTCCATGCTATCGGTCTTGTAGAAACCAACAACGTCGCCAAGGGCATCGAGTGCTGTGACGTGATGCTCAAGCGTTCGGATGTGGAGGCCATCGCCTCCTATCCCGTCTGTCCGGGGAAGTATATAATCCTCATCGCTGGCGAGGTGGCAGCAGTGAGTTCGTCAGTGGACGCGGGCAAGCTTCAGGCCCTGGATTCCCTGGTGGATGACTTCGTCATCCCGAACATACACCCCCAGGTGTTCCCTGCCATTCAGGCCACCACCGAGGTCGACGATCTCCAAGCATTGGGTGTCATCGAGACATTCTCGCTCTCATCCTGCATCGTGGCTGCCGACTTCGCCGTGAAGGCCGCGGACGTCACGCTCATCGAGATCCGTCTCGGGCGTGCCCTCGGAGGCAAGTCCTTCGTCACCCTGACTGGGGATACGGCCGCCGTTCGTTCGGCGGTCCAGGCCGGTGTGGAGTCCGTACGCGAGGATGGGCTCCTCCTCGACTACGTGGTCATCCCATCACCCCATCCCAAACTTCTTGAGTCCATCGTGTAATTCGGACAACTGAGGTGACACCGCGCTCATGGAGACACCGACAGGCTGGGGGGATGCCCTTGGAATGGTGGAGACGCGGGGTCTCGTTGGTGCCATTGAGGCTGCCGACGCCATGGTCAAGGCAGCACGGGTCTCTCTAGCGGGGCTCGAGCGTATTAGTGGTGGACTGGTGACGGTGATGGTGCGGGGTGACGTCGGGGCCGTGAAGGCTGCGGTCGACGCTGGAGCCGCTGCTGCCCAGAGGGTTGGTGAGCTCGTTGCAGTCCACGTGATCCCCCGTCCCGACGAACTGGTCGAGGGCGTTATTCCACATGGCCCGGGGGGGCGAGGGTAGATGCTCCTTGCCCGGGTCGTGGGCAACATCTGGGCTACTCAGAAGATACCTGTGCATGCGGACCAGAAGATCATGGTATGCGTCCCCGTCGACCTGAAGGGGAAATCCGAGGGCGACACATTCCTGGCCATCGACCGTGCTCAGGCGGGGATTGGGGATGTCGTGCTGATATCCCAAGAGGGTAAGTGCTGTAACATGCTCATCGGCCGCGAATGGGCGGCCTGCAACTCAGCTATCCTCGGGATAGTGGACTTAATCGAGACAGAGGAAGGATCAACACAGTTTGCGTGATTATGATGGACGACGAAGAACTAGCCAAAGTGGTGAGAGATGTTGTACTCTCGAAACTCCAGGAGAAACAGGCCCAAGACGCACTTTCGGCGTCCCCGGAAGATACGTCCCCTGAAGGGACCATCCCGCGTCATACCTATGCAGAAGCTGGTAATCCCCCCCTCATCGTGGCGGCAAATTGGAAGATGCACATGGACAAGCGATCTACAACTGAGTTCGCCCAGGCGTTCGATCCGCCTGCACGGGACGACCTCGGTGTTGTAATATGCCCGCCCTATTACCTACTATCCCTGCTCAAAGATGCCTTGGGTGACAAGCCCGTGGCAGTAGGTGCCCAGAACATGCACCCTGAGCCAAAGGGGCCCTTCACGGGCGAGCTATCCCCTCTCATGCTCGCTGATGCGGGCTGCTCGCATGTAATCCTCGGCCACTCCGAGCGCCGGAAAAACTTCGGTGAGACCTCTGAAAAGATCAATCCGAAGGTGGCCGCCGCCCTCGGTGCGGGACTTGCTCCAATCCTATGTGTGGGGGAGACGCTAGATCAAAGGGAAGATGGTGCGACCATGCGTGTGGTCACCAACCAACTCACCCTCAGCCTCAACCGTATATCCATCAACGAGGTGCGTCCCCTTATCATTGCTTACGAGCCGATGTGGGCCATCGGCACCGGACGGAACGCCACTCCTGAGCAGGCGCAAGAGGTCCATGCGCACATCAGAGAGGTGCTCAAGCAGCTTTATTCCTACAACGTTGCCCGGGACACACGCATCCTCTACGGTGGTTCGGTGAAGCCGGACAATGCTGGCGACCTGGCAATCCAGCCCGACGTGGACGGATTCCTTGTGGGCGGGGCCAGCCTCAAGCCAGACTCCTTCACCGAAATCATCCGCAACGCCCTGCGTGCGTTGGAGAAAGACGGCTCACAGGGGTGATGCCAGATGGACTTCACGAAGGACACTCGCGTAGCGATCGGCAGCGACCACGGTGGCTTCGAGCTCAAGGAGATCGTGAAGGACCACCTCCTGCGATTGGGTTATTGTGTAGTGGACCTCGGATGCCATTCTCCGGACCCGGTGGACTATCCCGACATAGCCTTCCTTGTCGCCAGTGCCATAGCGACCAACGACGACACGGCCGGTATTATGGTGGACGGTGTCGGTGTTGCTTCTGCCATGGTGGGCAACAAGGTGCCCGGCGTGCGGGCCGCGCCGGTGTACGACGTGTTCTCGGCCAGGTCCAGTCGTGAGCACAACGATGCTAACATGCTCACTCTTGGTGCTAGGGTCACAGGGCCTGGTTTGGCGTGCCTCGTCGCCGAGGAATGGCTTGTGACGCCCTTCGGTGGGGGACGACACGAACGGCGGGTGAACAAGATCCGGGACATCGAGGCCCGCTTCATCCGGAGGGTACCTCTGAAATAGTCCTACTAAATACAAAGAATTCGCCCTCATTTCTGAAATAACGTGTTTTATCTCCTCAAAGAACGTTCATTCCGTCATTTTTCATCTTTGGAAAGATCCAGGGCGGTAAAATTACGTATCTCGCTGCCTACGGGAATAATTCTGCGCAGCCTATTTATCCCGGGTCTACTATCGTATCCATTAACGGGCGTGCAGACCCCCGCCATATCAGTCGTGGTGGGACGCTCAATGCACGCGTGTAGGAGGTATGAACATGGGACGGATTTCAAATAGGCGGCGTATCCCGAGTATCGCGTTCGTGCGGTCACGACGTGGAGTGACCCCTGTCATTGCCATTATCCTGCTTCTGATGATGACAGTGGCCGCGGCGGGATCCGCTTATCTGTGGATCACGAAGATATCGAAGACGATCAGAGCTTCGGCAGAGAAGAACATAATGAATAGCTTTCGGACGGGCAAGATTGAGGTGATCTCGTCTTATGGATGTGAGGAGAACTGTACGAAGGACACCCGGGCATCTGGTGGGCCGAGAGGTGAATGTTCGGAGGAGCCGGGCACCATCCAGATGCTTAATGCTGACCGCTCTGGATTCTATGAAGACGGTGAAATCGGTTCTGAAGGGAAGACCCGTGGTCCCGCAGTTGACGTGGCTGCTCAAGTGGAGCGTCACGTGTGCCTGTTGATGCGTAATACTGGTGGGACCGTTCTCCGCATCACCGATCTGGGAACATCGCAGTTTACCTACGAGCTCCCCAATGCCCCAGAAAAGGGAGTGCGACCGCTCCTAAGCAGGGATGTGGCCGCTCTGTTCAGCATCGACGACCAGAAGGTCGCATGTCGGATTTCGGACATGGGTACCCTGGGTTCGTGCGGGCCCAATAAGAAGTCACTCAATGCGGGGGAGACCTTCGTCCTGAACTTCTATGGGACCTTCAAGGATGCCCAAGACCGGCGACGACGTTTCACTTACACCGATGCCAAGGACCAGCGTATCATCATTGGTCTAACCCTCCCAAGCGGGTCAAGGAATTCCCATCAAGTGGTGTAGGTCGGGGGCCAGGTATTCCCTGGCCCCCATAAGTCTTTACCTGAAAGATGGAATAATATTCTATTATAATTGAATTAAATTACTAATTTATCAATTTAAGAAGAATTATTCGTTGATACACGGATAAACGGGATATTATTAAGATTGGAAAGATTATACGGAAGAATAATGGTTATTGAGGCGAAATGCAAATAATCCGATGAGGGAAATGACCGCACGTGCAAAGGTTCAGGATAACGCCTTTAAACAATGAGCGCCCAAAGGCTAGTGGACGAACCCAGAACACGGAGATGTATACTATGAGAATCCGAATGAAGCGACTCATGCGGTCCAAGCGCGGTGTGACACCTGTCATTGCCATCATCCTGTTGCTCATGATGACGGTAGCAGCGGCAGGTGCGGCCTATCTCTGGATCACGAAGATCCAGAAGACGATTACCACACAGGCAGAGAAGCAGATCATGACCAG
>JASMDC010000040.1:0-3228 GCA_030753015.1 Candidatus Undinarchaeales archaeon
GGATGCTTATAAGAACGCTACGATCAACATTCAGGATCGCTCAGGGTGGGGACCACCCGATGCGCCCGTGGAGCTGGAAACAGCGTCGAAGCGGGAAGCCCCTCTAATTGGAGAGGGGTAGTTCACATCCATTGGTATGAGGTCAGCCCAGCCCCATGTGACGGGCGAACATAGTGTGGCGGGGGGAAGGAAGTATTAATTCCAGGTGCCACACTATGTTCTATATATTCTGAGTCGCTTGGGATTTAAGTACCTTCCTTGTGACGCGCTCACGCCTCCCGCTTGGCCCCGCCCGCACCCTGGATGAGCTCGACCATCTCGGCCATGAGGCCAGTGACCATCTCGGCCTGCTCGCCGTATACGGTGACCGTCAGGTCGCCCGACGTGGGATCCCGGTCAAGGCGCATACCGATGAACCGCTTGGAGTACGCACCCCTGGCGGCGAACATCCCTACCAGCCCGCCTATGGACCCCGGCTGCGCCCGGAGCACCGGGTACATGGCCGAACACTTCCCTTGAAGGGCGTCCATCACCCCCTGGAGCCGGTCGCCGGGCACAAACATCCGCTCCTGGGTACCGGCCAGCCCCGTGATGCGCTCGTTGAACTCGCCCGACGTGATCGCCGTCGGCTCGAGGAACGGGCACACGCTGGTCACCGAAACGGGCGACATCTCCACCACTTTGCGCTCGCCCTTGAGGTCGTGGTACTGGACCGAGCCGGTGATGTTCCCGGACACGCACCGGTTGGGTACCAGCCTGAAGAGCGCCGACTGGAACTCCCCCTGCTTGACCGTGCCCAGGTCGATGTACTTCGATCCGCCCTCGATGGTGAACGCCTCAGGGATGTCCAGCTCCACACCAACGTCCACCAGGGCGAAGGTGGAGTCGTTGACCACCTTGACGCCGATCTTGACCATGTTGCCTTCGCGGGTCACGCCGCGCTTCACCGATACGGCCTCCTCGCCGAGCGTCCGTCGCTTGAGCAGGTGGAGGTAGTACCCGGCGGCCGACAACACCGCGAGCAGCCCGATGATAAGCTCGCGGTTCTCCAGCAGGAGCGCGAGCGTTCCAGCCTCCCCCTCACGCGCCACGCAGTACGACCGCTCGACGTCGCAGGCCTCCTCGGGCCCGCAGTCCTTGTCTGATCCGCAGCAGTCGCGACCGATGATGCAGCAAACGCCGTTGCGGCAGTTGTCGCTGACGCACCCGCCGTCCTCCGAGCACGCTTCGCCATTGGGCCGGGTCTCGGGCGGGAGGGTCGCCTCGACCGTCGCGTTTGACGTCGGTTCGGGAGTAGGTTCTGGCGTGGGCTCGGGTGTCGGTTCAGGCGCTGCCGTCCCGAAAGCGTACACACGCCGGTCGCCGCTGCCGATGTACACCAGGCCGTCGGCCACAGCGGCCGATGACACGACCTCGCGACCGGTGGTGTGGTTCCACAGCAGCCGGCCGGTCTCCGCATCCAGAGCGTACACCCGCCAGTCACTGGAGCCCACGTACACCACGCCATCGGCCACGGCAGGCGACGAGCTGGTCAGTGCCTCGGTAGCAAAGCGCCAGAGCCGCTTTCCGGTCCGGGCGTCCAGGGCGACCACCTCGTTGCCGTCCGAGCCCACGTACACACGCCCGTCGGCCACCGCCACCGCTCCCACGATATCGCTCTCCACGTCGGACCGCCATACCTCGGTACCCGTGCGAGCGTCAAGGGCGTACACGTTGTTGTCGAGGGAGCCGATGTAGAGGGTGCCGTCGACCACCGCCGGTGTACCGTCCACCTCGTTCTCGGTGGCAAAGCGCCACACCTCGGTCCCCGTGGCCGCGTCCAGAGCGTAGATGTTCCAGTCATCGCTGCCGATGTACACAACCCCGTCGACCACTATCGGCGACGAGTCGACGATCTTTCCCGTATCCACTTTCCACACGAGCGCACCGGTCGTCTCGTTGAACGCATAGATGAAGTGATCGTCGCTACCGATGTACACGATACCGTCAGCCACTGCGGGCGATGAGGAGATGGACGCGCCGGTCTCGTACTTCCACTCCTCGTACCCGGTACGGCCGTCCAGAGCATACACGAAGCCGTCACCGGCGCCTACGAACACGACGCTGTGATGGACCGCCGGCGAGGAGCTGATCGCCGTCCCCGTGTCGAAGGCCCATACCTCCTCCCCGGTCCGGGCGTCCAGGGCGTAGACCTTACCGTCCCAGGAGCCCACGAACACCGTGCCGTCGACGACCGCCGGTGACGAGTACACCGGGAATCCCGTGGTGAAGTTCCACACCATCGTCAGCTCCGCACCGGGCCCGGGCCCGGCCGCGCCGGTGCGAGCCGGATCAAGGCGGTACATGGGCCAGTCGGCTGCAGCGACGCTTACGAGCAGCAAGGCCATGACGAGAGCGAGCTTCCGCATCACGACACACCAGCGAGCGTCAACCAATAAAAACGTGTGCTCCCGTGTATCTTCCATGGCCGTCGAGGACGAGCCCGAGGTGTACGAGGACTACCCGCTAAGTACAGTGGTCGTCGCCGTGGTCCTCACCCTCTCGATCTACGGGGTGGGCGCCTACATCGTGGCGCCGCTGGGCACTGCCGTTGTCGCGATGTACCTGCTGTACTGCACCACGCTCAAGCTGAGTATGTTACGGAAGGCCTGCCCGGACTGCTGGTACTACGGCCGGAGGTGTGGCTTCGGCAAGGGGCTGCTGGCCGCACGGCTGTTCCCCAAGGGCGATCCGCAGCGCATGGCCGAGCGCGAGGTCACGATCAAGGACCTCGTCCCCGACTTCCTGGTGACGCTGGGCCCGCTCCTGGTGGGTGCGATCCTCCTGTACATGGCCTTTTCCTGGCGTGTTATGGGGCTACTGCTCCTCCTGGCTGTGCTCGGGTTCCCCTGCACGGGCATGCTCCGCGGTACCATGGTGTGCCCCCACTGCAAGCAGCGGGAGATCGGCTGCCCGGCGCAGAAGCTGTTCGGTGAGACGGCGGGGGACGACGCGGACTAGGGCGCTTACCCTCTATTGAGGAAGTCGCTCAGCTTCCTGGGTTCCTCAAGCACTTTCTTGGTCACTTGCATCACGCCGTTGACCTTGTCCACATTTCTGCGGTTGACACTGTCCACCGTCCCCTCGACCGTCGTCACGTGCCACTTCACAAGGGTGATCATCCACTCCTTCTTCCCCTTCTTCTTCCCCTTCTCCTCCTCCTTCTTCTGGATCTCGATGCCGGTGATA
>JASMDC010000040.1:3238-30853 GCA_030753015.1 Candidatus Undinarchaeales archaeon
GATACAGCGCGGGTGCACGCAGCTCCCGCTGGTGAAGTAGCGCTTTTTAGTGTGGGGGAAGACAGGGCAGTGGGTGTGGCCCGCGATGAGGATACCGTCCTTCTGCTTGTCGATCCAGTTCTCGAGCGTCTTGTCGACATCGCTCCGGATGGTGAAGTTCTTTGCCGGGCTCGTGGAGTCCCTTATACCGTAGAGCTGGAGGGGCATCCAGAAGTTACGAAGGGCAAATTTGCCGAGCCAGTCAACATTGCTCGTCTCTGGATCGGCCTGATGGCCATGGACCAGGTAGACCTTCGCGTCCAGCTCCTTGATGTCGAGGATGAGGCCCTCTATGGGCTTGATGTCCTTGTCGTACACGATGGTCTTGTCCTTGATACGTGCCACGCCCAGCGTCTTACGTTCCCTGCCATCCTCCTTGATCGTGACCGTGTCCGGCTTGAGCTTGACGGTGACCGTGCTCTTCTTGGAAGAGATGACGAGCTTGCGGTCGCTCTTCCATTCCGTGGCCGAGCTACTGTCCACCCATGTGATCCCTAGATGGTCCCGTATATAGCGCCTGAGCCGCCAGGCGTCCTCCCCGTCGACCTTGTTCCAACAGAACAGGTACCCCATGAGCGCTCTCTTGCTATCGTCGCCCTTCTTCACCTCGTCGTGGTTGCCCCAGATGACTTGGAGCCGGTCCTCTTTCAGGAACTTACGGATCAGCCAGAACACATGGCTGTGGGCCGTGTGCACCTCCTCTGGTGTGTTCTCCCAGAGCTCGTCGCCATCGCCGAGCTCGATGTAGGTGAATCCATTCTTGAGGTAATCGCTCAATGCGTGGAAGAATAGGACCTGGTTGTGGGCGAAATCGTCGGCCCAGCTGTTGTCCCCTCGGTGGTGGTCGCTGAAAATGATGTACTTCGATCCCGGCTCGGCGACGACCTCCTTGACCTTGCCTTTCTTCTGAATGAGCAGCTCGTCCAAGCGTGTGCCCTCGGCCGCACCCTTCAGCCAGGACGGCAGGATCGCGAGCACGTATAGACCCATCCAGATTAGGACATAGTCGCGTCCCATTGTTGGGCATTCCGAGCTCTCCGTGCAGAGCTGTAACAGTAGGATCGTGCATCCAAAGGCGAAGACGATCAATAAGATAAGGTTCCTCATAAGTGTGTCCATACCTATCCTTCCCCATGAGTACGGTAATCCCGTGGCCAGACCCGTCCATGTAGCGGGGGCCCGGGAGACACCTACTCTGATTGCTAAGAAGGTAGTATCCTTTTTCTCTTTATGCCCGGTGGTCCGGCCACGACGCTCAGCTCTCGAAGTACAGCGTGTACTCAAGGGGATGGGGACGGCTCGCGACCATCACCGCCTCCTGGCGCTTGAGGGTCACCCACGAGTCGATGAGCCCCTCGTCGAACACATTGCCGCGCATCAGGAAGGCGCAGTCCTCCTCCAGGGCGTCCAGGCTCTCGTCCAGGGACAGCGGCAGGTACCTCAGTCCCCTGAGCGCCTCCCGGTCCTCGTAGAGGTTGGTATCGTGGGGCCCGAACCCGAGCTCGGACGGGTCCAGCTTGTTGACGATGCCGTCGATGCCCGCCATGAGCATGGCGGCGAGCATGATGTAGGGATTGCCCATGGCGTCGGGCGGCCGGAACTCGATACGGGTCTGCTCCGGGTCGCTCACGTAGGACGGGATGCGCACGGCCGATGACCGGTTGGCCTGGCCGAAGGCGCGCAGCACCGGCGCCTCGAAGGCGCCCAGCCGCTTGTAGGAGTTGGTGGACGCGTTGGTAAAGGCCGCCAGCGCCGCTGCATGTTCCAGGAGCCCGCCGATGTAGTACCGTGCGGTCTGGGAGAGGTTGGCGTACCCTCCCTCCTCGTAGAACACGTTCTTCCCCTTCTTCACCAGGTACTGGTGGACGTGCCAGCCGTTGCCCGCCGCGTCGTGGAGAGGCTTGGGCATGAACGTGAGCGACAGCCCCCGTTCCTGGGCCAGGTTGAACAGCAGGTACTTGGACAGCACTGCGGAGTCGGCCGTGGCCAGCAGCGGCTGGAACAGCAGTTCGATCTCCTGCTGCCCTTTCTGCCCCACCTCGTGGTGGTGGTACTTCACGGGGATCCCCAGCTTCGCCATGATCTCGCACGCCTCGTCACGCAGGTCGTCATGGGTATCGAAGGGATTGGCCGCGTGGTAGGCGTTGTGCACCATGTCCTCGTGGGAGTGGACAGCGAAGAACGACTCGTGAGGCTGGCAGTCGAATGCCACCTCGTCGAACACGTAGAACTCGAACTCGGGTCCCCACAGTGACTTGTCAGCTATGTCCAGCTCGGCAAGTAGCCCCTCGGCACGCTGGGCAACGGCCCGTACGTCGTTGGGATAGCGCGTCCGGTCCGCGTCGGTTAGATGGATGGTCATGAAGCACGTGAGCGTCCGTGCCTGGCGGAAGGGATCGAGCTTCACGGTCGACAGGTCGGGGCGCTGGACCATGTCCGAATCCTCCATGCGCGCGAACCCGTAGCTCGAGGCGTCGAACCCGATGCCCTCATCCATCAGCTGCGGAGTGAACCGCTCCGCTGGGATGGATACGTGGTGGAGCCTGCCGGCAAGGTCCAGTGACTTGAAGTCGATGAACCTGACCTTCTCCTTCTTGATGAGCCGCTGTACGGACGCGAACGCGCTGTCGACCATATGCCGTCCCTCGCTGGCGACCAGTGCGGGAGCGCTTAAGAACCTTATGCCCGGGACTGTGGGACGGTGGCACGATGGGAAAAAGGGGTGCGGGGGACGCTCGTGAAGGGCCGTCGGTGTACCGGGCAGGCCTTTACAAAGATGATGGCGAGGGGCCCGTAGGCCCCTCGCGTGAAGCCGAGGTGCGCGATCTCGCCCGGGGGGGTGGTCTCGACGTGCCCCTCGACCCTATGACTCGAGCCGAGAAAGGTTGCGGGCGGGCCGCTCAGGTCCGCTCGAACGTTATCTCGACAGTGGTGGTCTCCTTCTCGGGGGTGGAGCCCTCGGTCCGGGTGAACTTCCGCTGGTAGGTCTCTTCGAGCGATCCGATCCGCTCCTTGGACGCAAAGTGGCCCTTGACGGACCGGATGGGATGCGTCCACTCGGCCAGGAGGTCGTTCCGCTCGGGCGTACCGTAGTCGGCGTCGGCCAGCTCCACGAGCACGAGGTCGATCTGGTCCTTGGTCCCTGACATGGAGAGGGTGTAGCCCTTCTCCTCGACGTCCATCCAGGCGGGTGCGGGCCAGGGGCCGGCGTAATGGCTCTTCTCCTGGTGTGGCGTGATCTCGTAGGAGAGGTTGCCGTCAATGGCGTTATTGGCGAACTCGCACGCGGCCTCCATGGTCTCGGGGAAGCCCTCACCGCGCTGAGGGTAGCTCGTGAGGATCTCGTTCTCCTTTAGCCATCCGCCGGTGAAGCCGTGCTGTTCCACCCCGGTGAGGTAGGTCAGGTTGACGCTGACAAGCTCCTTATCACAGTCTATGTCGTACATGATTGGTCACCAGTTATGGGGACGACTGCGCTGGTGACCGCGTTATAAACATTGCCCGGGGTGTGTGTCGTGGTGGCAGGGGGCGAGCTCTAACCCAATTCGTCCCGCACCAGCCGTGCTGCGGCCACCAGGTTCCGCAGCTTGGCGTCCGCCGTCTTCCGAGGGAGCTTCTTCAGCCCGCAGTCCGGGTCCGGTACCACCCGCTCGGGCCCCAGCAGCTCGCACGCCCTGCGGATGAGCGCGGCCACCTCGTCCACTGTCTCCACCCGGGCGTCGTCGGACCTGACGCATCCCAGCCCGATGCGTTGGACCGTCCCCGTATCGGCCACAGCGTCCAGAAGCTGCGGATCGGCAGCGAACTCGAGGTCCAGCACCGCAACGGGCATCCCGGCCAGCGCGTCGAGGACAGGGGCCACCTTCCCGCACACATGGAGCGTCACGGGCACCTCGAGCCCCCGTACCACCTCGGCAACGAGCTCTTGTGCGTACACCGGTAGGTCCACGGAGAAGAAGGGCTCGTCCACCTGGACGACAGGAGCGCCGGCGGCCTCGAGCGCACGCACCTCGGCGTTGAGCGCCCTGGCCAGGGCGAAGGCGGCGTCCTCCTCCCGGTCGTAGTGCGCGTTCACGCACCCGCGTGCCAGGGTGTAGGGACCCGTGACGATACCCTTCACTGATGCACGCCCGGCGGCCACCTCACGGGCACGGACCAGGTCATCGGTCGTTATAGACCGTCGGAAGGACACATCATCGAAGATCACCGGCCGGCCCTTCATCCGGATGCCCCCGAGACGGGATGCGAACAGCGACACGATACCCGCCCGGGTCTGGCCGTCCGAGATGATGTCCAGGCCAGCTGCGAGCTGGGCCTCCACCGCCTGCTCCAGGGAGAGCAGGTACGGATCGCGTCCCGTACGGTAGGCGGCCATGCACTCGGCGTGTGTAGGGTGGACCGGGTAGGAGCCCACAACCGTTGTGGGAAGGAGCTCGGGCACGGTCACGGCAGCCGCCTCGCGGGGTGGTCGTCGGGTACGGCCACACCGAAGTAGTCCTCTGCGCCCTCGGCCACCAGCCGGGCGGTGAAGGCCACTGGCGGGTACACCAGGGGCGTATTCTCGACCCTCCCGGTGAGCACCAGATCGGCCCCCCAGGACACGGGCAGTGCAGCGGCGGCCGCGTCGGCCGCGTCGAAGTCCGCCGGCCGCCCCTCGCGCCAGCCGCGCATCCATCCCCAGGCGTGGAGCGTGTTGTGGAGCGCGCACCCGACAGGGAGGCCGAACCGGCTCTTGAACACCGGGATGGCGCGCAGGCATTCGGCGGCGCCGGTTCCGAAGGGCGTTGCGCCCGTGTCGAGCAGCACCCGATCGATGCCCGCGTCCTCGGCGATGGCCAGCAGCCCCGTGTCCAGGAGCTTGGCCCCGTCCTCGAGGATGGCCAGTCGGCCGTCGGTGGAGGGATCAGCGGGATTGAAAGCGAGCACGATGGCCGCCGCTGGCGTGTTGGATGCCAGCGCCTCCCGCTCTTCCTTGGTGATGCCGATGTTCAGCGAGTTGTAGATAGTGCGGTCCAGCAGACCCGACTTCCCCAAGTGCTCGAGCACCGCCGGGCGCAGGGCAGGATCGGGGATGTCAACGGAGAAGGGTGCGTCGGGGGGCAGCACATCGCTCACCACCTCGATCCGCTCCGGTAACGTGGAAAGATCGCGCACCGCCACATCAGGCAGGAACGGTACCCCGGTCACCTGGGCCAGCGTCAGTGCGCTCTCGAGCGCCTCGAACGCCGCGGTCCGGGCATCGTCATTCATGGTCCAATACCGTTTGCCCACGAACGCCGTGGCCACCAGGACCGGAGGCCGCTCCCCGGGCTGACCCCCGAACTCCAGGTCGCCCACGCACACACGTCGCTGCTCGGTCGTGAAGCCGATCATCCGTTCACCTCCGCTGGTCGCACTTCGCCGTACGGATCAACGATGACCGTCGCGTGCACGCCCACGCCTCCGGCCATCCCCGAGTGGTCGGTGGCGTGTCGCACACGCTCCACGGCGAACGGAGCGTTCATGGGACCGGGATTCCTGGCCCTGCAGTCCTCCAGCGTCCTGCGAAGGACGGCCGGACCGGTCTCGCCGAGCAGGTCGATGACCTCCACCTGCTGTCGGAACCGCTCGATTGCGTCGTCACCGATGTTCTCGACGAAGGGCACGGCCCCCGGTGCGCCGATGATCCGCCGCCGCTCGTCAAGGCCATTGCGAACCAGCGCCAGCAGCGATGCGCCCGACAGGTGGCCGCGCACGTCGGCGCCAACGAGCACCACGAAGCGAAGCCGGGGGTTGGAGAGGACGTTGGCGATGAGCGTCTCGATACCGATGTTCTCCGTGCGCAGGGGCCCCCACACCGCCGTCAGGTCCGCGGGGACCTCCACCTGCCCGCCCATAGTGACGACGACCACAGGCGACGAGGCTTCGCCGCGCATGATATCGCCTCCCCAGGGGTACAGACCGTCATCGGCCACGTGCCAATGATGGCGACACAGCTTTTTAGCTATTGCGCGGGCCGCACCGCCCGACATCCTTATAATATTGAGCGTATGTAAGAATAGAGTAGAAGGGAGAGCGTTAAATGGACGTGGACGGGTACGATTATCCAATGGACCTCCACTACTCCAAGGACCATGTCTGGGTCCGGACGGAGGGAGAGTGCGTCAGGATAGAGTTCACCGATTTCGCCCAGGATATCGCCGGCGGTCTGCACTACGTGCGGGTGTTCCCCGCGGGGAAGCGGATCGAGACGGGTCGCGCTCAGGGTACCGTCGGTACGGGCAAGTGGGTCGGCCCCGTGGTCGCTCCCGTGTCCGGAACGGTGGTCGAGCCCAACGAGCGCCTGGCCTGCGAACCCGGTCTGGTGAACAGCGATCCCTTCGGCGATGGATGGTTCGCCATCGTGGCCCCTGACAACCTCGATGACGGTCTGAGAGGGCTGGTACGGGGCGATGAGCCGTCCTTCGAAGGATGGATGAAGGAACGTATGAACGCCACCAGGGGGGAGGCACACACATGAAATCAGAGGAACATTTAGAGAATGCGCGCCAATGGGGAAAGGCCGCGCAATGCGCCAAGGAGCAGGGGCAGGAGCTGGTGCTCCCGCATGCCAGTTTCTACGAGGCGGCAAACTACATCGAGGCCGTGCTCGCCGAGCGTAAGATACATTCGGACGACCACCTCCAGCGAGTGCGCAACATGTACGAATCGGGCAGATTCAGCTTCGACGAGGTCCAGTTCTTCGAGAAGGTGACCCGCCAGCGTATCATCGTCGAGTTCCAGATGCCCTCTCGCCCTCTCAAGGAGGTCGAGGAGGTTGGCCGGATCTTCAGACAGCGCTGGGAGCGGGACCACCCGACGAAGCCGGAGGAACCGGCCGAGGCACCTACAGAGGAGGCTCCCGGGGGGGCTCCCGAGAAGGCAGCGGAGAAACCGGCGAAGAAGAAGACCAAGAAGGCCGCTGCGAAGAAGAAGGTGTCGAAGAAGAAGGGGTCGGAGAAGGCTTGACGGGACCCGGGAGCACGCTCCTGGTCCGGTACGGCGAGCTGGCCCGACGGACCGGGCGGACCCGGCGCACGTTCGAGCGTGCCCTGCTCAAGAACATAGACGAGTCACTCCTCGACGAAGGACTTGCCTACGAGGTACGCCGGGAACCGGGACGGATTTTCGTGGTGACCAGCGAGCCCGAGGCCGCCCTCGCCCGGCTCAGGGACGTGTTCGGGATCCGGTCCTGCTCAGCGGTAATCGAAGGTCCAACCGACCTTGATGCGCTCGTCAAGGCAGGAGTACGGTACTCGATGCCCCTGCTCCCCGCCCGCACTACCTTCGCCGTCCGTGCCCGGCGCACCGACGACCATCCCTACACCAGCATGGAGCTCGCCCGCACCCTGGGCGCTGCCATCCAGAAGAAGCGGAAGACCCTGCGCGTCGACCTGGACCATCCCGCGGTCGAGCTGTTCGTGGAGGTGCGTCAGAAGCGTTCCTATATCTATCACGACCGCGGTCGGGCCGTGGGCGGGCTGCCCCTGGGCACGGAGGGCCGGAGCGTCGCCTTGCTAAACGATGGTATGGACTCGCTGGTGGCCGCCTGGCTCATGATGCGACGCGGCTGCGTCCCCCTCCTGCTCCACATCGGTCACGATCCTCACGGGGGCTGGGGGCCGGACGAGGCCTTCGACGCCTGCCGTCCGCTCAAGCGCTTTGCCACCGGACACGACATCCGGTTCCATTCGGTGCCCTTTGGCGAAGTGCTCTCCGCCATCGCCGGTACGGCCGAGAAGCGTCACCTGTGCGTGCTCTGCCGTCGGGCCGCGCTGATGGCCGCCGACCTGGTGGCCGACAGCGGGAAGGCCGACCTCGTGGTGGCCGGGGACACCCTGGGCCACAGTGGCGCACGCACCCTCCATAACCTGTCGGTGACCGGTCAGGGGTGCGGCCGGACCGTGGCACGTCCCCTCATCGGGATGGATCGCAGCGAGGTCGACCGGTGGGCCGAGCGCGCGGGCCTGACGCCTGCCCGGTCGCTCGCCGCGTGCTGCGCGCTGGACGCCAGTGGCCAGGGGAGACATGCCAAGGAGGCCGAAGTGGCCGACGAGGCGATGCTCCTGGACCTGCGGGAGCTGGTTGCGGACGCGGTGGCGCGACGGGAACGACGCGTGCTCTAGCGTTTTTTCGGCTTGAGGAACTGGACTACGTCACCCGCACTGATCTTCTTTGTTTTTGCGCCCATCTCCTCCACTGGCATACTGAACCAGAAGAGGACGTTGTTGAGGAGCGAGAGATGATAGCCCTGTAGGCTGGAGTCGTTGAACAGGTCCGAGTCGCCGCACAGGATGACCTTGCCCTTCCCATGCTCGAGCCCGGCCATGAACACGATGTAGCCCCTCTTCTCGAACTCATCGGGCGTGAGATTGAAGTTCTGGTCCGCAAACGACGCCTTGCTCCCCCACACGAGGGGTTGGACCTTCCGGTTCTCTATGGTGATGGAGCACGCTGCGTTGATGCGCACACCGATGAGCCCTCTGGTGATGGGGTGGTTGGCCAGACCCTCGAGGATCGGCGTGTAGCTCACGCTCCCGCCCTTGTCGTAGTCGCAGATGAGGTCGGGATTGAAGTACGCGCCCAGGTCGCCGACCACCTGGTTAAGGTACTCGTTGTTCTTCTGGTCACCACCCCACTCGGCCACCACGAAGAGCCTCAGCCCCTTCTGCTTCACGTACCCGAGGATGAGCGCGATCTCCTCACGGGAGAACGGCTTGCGCGGCACCCCGATGACGAGGATGTCACCCTCCTTTGGCTGGAGGAAGAAGGACTTGAGGAACACCACCGTACCGAACCGCCTGAACACGTCGAACATCTTGCTGAACTCGGTCACGTTCTCGGCCACGAAGTTGCCATGCGTGCTGTCTACATAGATGGTAGGTCGGTTGAAGTGAGGAGCATTGGCATGCTGCCGCAGGACGATGATGATGAGGATCGCCAGTATCGCGGCCCCGGCGAACACGATGGTCGACAGGTAGCGGAAGGACCCCAGGGCCGTGTTTGCAGCTATGGCCGAGTCCTCGGGCGATATGACAGCGGTGCAGTTCACCTGTTCGGGGAGGGCCTCCACAAGCAGCCGTGTCTTGTTTGTCGACGACTCCAGCGCGTCAAGGCGTGATGTGACGCCGGACAGGTCGACCTCGGCCACGACCCCCTTATCCGTCGGTCGCGGGAGCGAGCGCGCTATCGTGTTCCGGTCCTGGTACTGTGATACCACGCTTGGGCGGCGGGGGAATCCGAACGCGTACACCGTAGCGTCCATGGAGGTGAACACCAGGTCCATAGTCTCGTCCCCCAGCAGGTCGGCGATCACCGGCGAACCCCGGGTCGGATAGTTCATGCGGAAGGACCAGATCTCGGCACCGGCCGCGTCGATGACCCGTGTGGTATTCTCACCGGTTCCGTAGGCTATGTCCGGTCGCCCGTCCCCGTCGAGGTCGCCCACCGCAGGCCGGCCCGTGACGGCGTGGGAGCCCGTGTTCCACTTCAGGCCGCCCTTGGCGTCGATGATGTAGAGCCCGCCCTCAGCCGAACCCACCAGGACCTCGAGCGAACGGTCGCCGTCCAGATCGGTGAGCAACGGGGCAGTGGTAACGGCTCCCTGGGTACGGAAGGTCCAGCGCGTGGTCCCGTCGCTGGCGATGGCCGTGACAACTCCCTCGTCGGAGCCGACGAGCACCTCGAGCGAGCCGTCGCCGTCCAGGTCGGCGGCCACCGGTGCGGTGCGGAGACGGCCCTCCCCGGTGACGGTCCATTTGACCTCCTGGGTGAAGCCGTCGATCACGGTGAGGGTACCGTCGTCGGCGCCCAGTACCACCTCGTTCTCACCGTCGTCGTCCATGTCGACGATGAGCGGTGGTGCGAGCACGTCCCCGCCCAGCTCGTGCTTCCACAGGAGGATACCGCGGGCAGCTAGGGCGTAGGCGTGGTTGTCCTCGGAGCCTATCACGATGTCCGGCACACCATCGCCGTCGACGTCGCCCACGGCAACGGCCGCCGAGATGGGGCCTCCGGTGTCGAAGTGCCAGCGGTGGGCGCCCGTATGGTCGAGCACGTACACGGCCCCGTCTGTCGAGCCCACGATGACCTCGAGGTTCCCGTCACCGTCCAGGTCGGCGGTCACGGGCGATGCAGTGACGGGGCCACCGGTCTTGTACTTCCACTCGAAGCCACCGTCACCCAGGATGCAGTAGACGTTGGTGTCGTAGCTGCCGACCACGACCTCCAGGGTACCGTCGCTCTCGAGGTCGGCCACCGCGGGAGAGGTCGCGAAACCCACCTCGCCGGAGTACGTCCAGAGCACGCCGGGCTAGCCCAGGGAAAGTACTAACAGGAGGACGAGGACCATCGCCGGGATGTCACGCCATCTACCCATGGCTCCCCGAGGATTTGTTGTGTCACATATTTAAAGCATCGCCAGGAAATCATCCACGATGAAGTTCAACCTCTCCATCGTGTACAGCGTCATCATCGCGGCCATCGTCGGTATGACCCTGATAGTCTGCACCGGCTTCATGGAAATCGGCGAGGGTGACCAGCTCGAGGTCATGATGCAGGTCCTGGTGAGCGCGCTGATCATCGTGTACGTGTTCTTCCTGGCCATCCTGTCGGCCGTGTCCCTGGGATTCGCCTCGCTGTTCTTCAAGCTGGACGAGTTCGAGCACTACATGCTTAGGGGCCTAGATGTCGTCGAGGCACGGATCAAGAGTGACTAGGTTCGCAGCCACTGCGCCAGCGGAAAGGTTAAAAAAAAGACCTCTCTTTCAGAGATCCATCACGGTTCGTGCAGCCCCGTAGTGTAGCGGTCAATCATCGTGGACTCTGGATCCATGGACCCTGGTTCGAATCCGGGCGGGGCTACTTCCCATCGCTCCTAGTGTCAGTACCCTCGCTCCGGTCCAGCTCGTTATGCACGAGCACCATGGCGTGAGAGGCGAACACCGAGCGCGGCCCCACGGAGACGTACAGCGGATCGCGGCGCTCCAGCCCGGTCAGCCAGTCCGCCTCCGGGTCCAAGTAATCGCCCAGCACGAACACCGCGTCTTCGGGCACCTTCGTGCCGCGCAGGTCGGGCGCACCCTCGCGCATGAGGCACACCCGCCCACCCAGCTCGTCCAGGAGCACAGCGAGCCCCCCGCGCCGGACGAAGATCCCGGGTGTCGATTCCACCCAGTCGCCCTCGGGCACCGTTGCCACGGCACGCAGCGCTTTCTGCATGAAGATGCCCAGCACCCGTTCGTTGGGATGGACCTTGCGCAGGAGCGCGCCGTCCAGCTTAACGGTCACCGGTGGGCGCGGGGGCCCGTGGAGCACGGCGAACAGGGTGGTGTCTGTACGGATGCCGTGGGAGAGGAAGAGGGCCGCCTGTACGGCACGACACACAACGTCCATGCGCTTGGCCGAGCCGGCCAGGTCCTTGAGGGTGAATTCGGGGGTCGTCACCGCGTGGGAGAGAAGCACGAACCGGCGCGTCATTCGAACCCGAGCCTCCTGAGCTTATCGTCCACTGCCGCGGGTTCGACACCACGGCCGATGAGGTCGGCGCGGAATCGCTTCACAGCCGTGCCGAAGGACATCTCGATGTCCATCTGGTCGTACCCTGACCGGGCCAGGGCATGCCCGAGCTCGTTCTGGGTGTACCCCTTGTGGAGGAGATGGACTACGTAGTCCTCGGTGGTCTGCTCCAGCACCCGGTCGACGACCGGTACGGGGAATCCACGGCCGATGAGGTCTGTGCGAACGTCATTTCGGGTATCGCCCCGTGACGAACGGCCCTCCTCGTACTCGTTGAGAGAGAAGGCCAAGGCATCGCGCACAACATCGGGCGAGTACCCGGTGCCCTTCAGCGATGCCATGATGATGTCGTGGTCGTAGCCGTCCTCCAGCCGACGGCAGATGTACTCGACAGCCTTGGCGAACTCCTCACGCCGCTCTTCAGGATCGCGGTGGAGGACCTTCGCCTCGTCAACGTCCGGGACCGGGGGGCCCGCACCTCCTTTCGGTGTCGGCGGGCGGGCCTTCTTCGGCTCGGGCCTCTCACGCGCTTCCTTTGCTCGCTGCTTAGGGCGATGTCGCTGTCGCTCCTCCTCGTACTCCTCGTCGTCGCCCTCGTCGTCGTCCATCCCCGAACCACGGCTCTGCAGCCACAGTACGATGGCGCCCAGGAGCATCACCACGCCGAATCCGATGAGGACGGCGCCGACCGGCTCCACCGTGGGAAGGACGGACGGCGGCGGAGTGGGCGTGGCAGGCGCTCTTGTGGGTTCGGGGGTCACCTGGACCAGCCCGAGGCCCTCGGCGCGGAATCCCAGGAACGACGGGTAGGGAGCGGGCATGAGCACGGCGGCCTCGGCCAGCGCTCCCCAGGCCTGGGCCACGGTGTCGTTGCAGTCTCCATCATCACACTCGGTCACATCGTTAAGGCGGTCCAGGGCACGCTCCCGTACCTCCGGCCGGTCCAGCACGTGGCCCGCGTGGGCCAGTCCCATGATCAGCACGAACCTGTCCGCAGGCGCGCACACTTCCTCGCAGGCGCCCTCGGCGATAGCAGTGAGGTTGGCCAGGGAAGCGGTGAGCGCCGGGTCCTGTGTCGAGCCCGCCGCCGATGCAAGGGTCATGAGCCATAGCCCCGCGTCCCGTGGCGCGGTACATGCTGACCAGGGGGGTGCACACTCGCTCGTCCCTGCCCGGGCCAGATCGACGGCAAGGTTCGTGGGCTCACCTGTGGTCTCCGACCGGCGCAGCGCGGCGAGCACGGCCCACGCACCGTCCTCGGCGGACGTAGGCTCGTACCCTTCCCACTCGTCGGCGCACAGTGTGGCGTGGCGTACCTCCATGCTCGTCTGGTGGAGAGCGCGCAGGGCAAGCATGCGCAGTGGAAGTCCGGAGGAGGGACAGGTGAGGTTCCGGCTCTCCAGGGCGTAGAGCAGCGCCTTTGCGGCGGTGAGATGCTCAGTACGGCCGGTAGCCTCGTGGAGACGCGAGTAGGAGAGGAGGAGGATGGACGCGTCCTGCGGCCGTGCGATGCACCCGGGCGGGAGCTGGGGGCCGCACACGATGTCCCCCTCGAGATGGACCTCCGCGGAAGCAATGGAATCGGCGAGCTCGATCCTCCCCGCCTCCAGCGCGGCCAGCACCGACAGCGCCTGTGACTCGACACCGCCGGTGTCGGATCCGCCAGGGGGGAGCGCGTCGGCGTAGGGTCCTGCAGCCGCCAATGCCAGGACGATGACGATGACGGGAAGAGAGGCGCGGCTGTCCATGGTTCACCGCAGGGGCCCGATGGCGCCCTCCACGGCCTCAACGAGCCGGCCCGACACCACCAGTGCCTTGACCGTCCGCACGTCCTGTATGAGGAGGCGGTCGTGGTCCAGATGTGGCACAAGCTCGCGGACCATGGCATGAGCGGAGAGGATTCCCTTCCCGGGTAGGAGCTCGGGTACGTAGTAGTCCAGCGCCTGGGCGGCGCACAGCACCTCGGTGGCCAGGACATGGGTGACGTTCTCCACGACCTGGACGGCCTTGCGCGCGGCCGTGGTGCCCATGCTCACGTGGTCCTCCTGGGATGCGGACACGGGGATCGAGTCCACGCTGGCCGGATGGGAGAGGATCTTGTTCTCAGACACCAGCGACGCGGCGGTGTACTGGGCGATCATCAGACCGGAGTTGAGCCCACCCTTGTCGGTGAGGAACGGCGGCAGGTTGGAGATGTTGTGGTTGAGCAGGCGTTCGATACGGCGCTCGGAGATGTTCGCCAGCTCGGCGATGGCGATGCACAGGAAGTCCATGGCTATGGCCACGGGCTGGCCGTGGAAGTTGCCGCCCGAGATCGAGTCGCCCTCGTCTGTGAACACCAGGGGGTTGTCGGTGGCGGCGTTGAGCTCCGTGGTGACGATCTTCGACACGTGGTCGATGGCGTCCCGTGTGGCGCCGTGCACCTGGGGCATGCACCGCAGGGTGTAGGCGTCCTGGACCTTGGGGCAATCGCGGTGGGACGCGACGATAGCGCTGTCCACGGTGAGCCTGCGCATGTTCTCGGCCACCGCCAGCTGGCCCGTATGGGGCCGCGCCATATGGATCCGCTCGTCGAAGTGCCGGTCCGTGCCCTTGAGCCCCTCCAGGCTCATGATCCCGGCGACGTCGGCCACCTTGAGGAGACGCCGTGAGTCGTACAGGCCCAGCGCTGCCATGGCGGTCATGACCTGGGTACCGTTGATGAGCGCAAGCCCCTCCTTGGCCTCGAGGGTGAGCGTCTTGATACCCGCCCGCTCCATTGCCGTGCCGCCCAGGAGCCGCTCGCCCTTGACGAACGCCTCGCCCTCGCCCAGCATCACAAGCGTCATGTGTGCCAGCGGCGCCAGGTCGCCCGACGCGCCCAGCGAGCCCTTCTCCGGGATAAGGGGGTGGACGCCCTTGTCGAGCATCTCCACAAGCGTCTCGATGAGCACCGGGCGCACACCGCTCATCCCCTTTGCAAGCCCGTTGGCCCGCAGGAGCAGTATGGCCCGTACCGTTTCCCGGTGGTGCGGGTGCCCCGTGGCCGCGGCGTGACTGAGGATGATGTTCTGCTGGAGGAGTGAGACCTCCTCAGGGGAGATTACGACCTTGCATAGGTCGCCGAACCCGGTGTTGATCCCGTAGGAGACCTTGCCTTCCTTGATGATGGCCTCCACTACCTTCCGGTTCTTGCGTACCTTGTCGAGGACCTTCTTCGAGACGGTGACCTTCGCCATGTAGCGGGCCACGGCGACGACCTCGGGTATGGAGAGGGTGTCGCCGTCGATAGCGACTGTCTTGATGTCCTCGGCGCGCACGTCCGCCGTTCTATCCCCCGGCATCCGGCCCCGCTCAGCGAGCGAACGCATATAAATCTAGTGCCGCGGCCGTGCCGGACCCCTACTCTAGCTCGGAGACGATGTCGTCCAGGTCGAGATCTGCCCCGCTTGCGGGAGAGGTTGCCGGCACATGTGCAGCGACCTCGTCAAGTCCGGCGTCGATGTCCAGGGCCGGGGCCGCGACCACTGCCGCCGACGCCGCACGAGGGGCGGCTGCCTGAGCGGCCTCCTCGACCTGCGCTGGTGCAGTACTGCCCCGCGACGGAACGAGCGAGCGTACCTTGTCCCTGGCGCGCTGGACATCGGCTGCGACCACGGCCTTGGGATCCTCTGCCCCGCGAAGTCGGGTGGCCCAGTAGCCGGCCCCTGCGAGCACCACCGAGCCCAGCACGACGACGAGCACCAGGGGGACACTCCCGGCCGCCTCATCGGGGAGATCGTCCAGCCCATCATCCGTGACGTTGGCTGTGACGTTGGCCGTGTCGTTGACCGGTGCCGGTGTGGGTGTGGGCGTGTTGAAGTGGACGATGATCCCCGGATCGGGCGTGGCGTTGGCCGGGGGCGATGTATCGTTGGTATCGGTGACGTTGGTCCCTCCGGGCATCGCGGTCGCGTTGGGAAGAGGTGATGCCGCTGTGTCGTTCGTAGCTACCGTGACGTTCGGCACGGCCGTGGGCACCGGCGTGGGCTCGGGTGTCGGCTCCGGTGTGGGCTGCTCGGGCGCAAGGAGGCACGTGCCGTTGAAATAGTAGAACCCTCGTCCGCAACCGCAGTCGGAGTAGCAGCTCGTCTTGTTCTCGCCCGGATCGCAGTTGCCGTCGCCGCAGGTGACGACGTAGCACCCTATATCTCGGGACTGGGTCCGCACCGGGATGCAGGTTTCTCCGGGGAGGCATCCGCATTCGCTAGGCACGGTGTGGCAGTTCTCACCCACCTCGGTGTCGCACCGCCGGTTCCCGAGGCAGTCCTTGAGCTGGCAGTCGCCCGGGCAGATCCCGCACTCGCCCTGGCCTAGCCCGCAAAATCCGTCGCCGCACATCAGCGAACCCCGGTAGCCGAACGGCGAGGGCGTCCGGACCGGCTTCTTCCACACGAGGAGCGACCGGTTGACCAAACCCGCGTACACGCGTCCGTCGTCCGCGAACAGCGACTGCACTCCTGCACCGTTGTCCAGCACGGCCACCTGGGCGAAGCTCTCGTCCTTCTCCCACACCCGCACCTTCCCGTCGTGGGACGAGGAGTAGAGGTACCGCTCGTCGGCGAACACCTGCGTGATGCGCCCGTCGTGGCCCGACAGGGTGGTGACGGGCTGGTAGTTGACCTTCTTGTTGTACACACGGATATCCCGGGGATCGCCGTCGGAGCTCGGCACCGCGTAGAAGTAGTCATCGTCCGCGAACATGTAGATAGGACAATCGGTCTGGTTGATGGTGTTCACGCGCTTGAACTCATCGACCGGGTCCATCACGTGGATCTCCGAGCTGTTGCCGTCACAGGCGTAGAGATGGTCGCCGTCGGCGAAGATGTCGCCCACGGTCTCCATTTTGATCATCTCCGCCTGCACGAAACCCTTGGTCAGGTTGAACGCGTAGATGATATCGTCCCGCGCAGTGATAGCGTAGAGGTAGTGCTCGTCGACCGTGAGACCGATGACCTCCGACTGGAAGATCGCTGGCGCTGAGATCATGATCAGGTTGTACGCCTTGTCCCGGACCCTCACGGTCCTGTCGGGGGAACCCGTGTAGAGGTGCCGCTCGTCGGCGACCATGGCGATGACGTGGGAGGAGTGCTCGTACTTCCCCGTCAGATTACGGGCGAGCTGCGTCCCGTTGGTCTTGTCCAGGAGCTTGATCACGCCGCCGTTCTGCCCGAGGTACACGTAGGTGTCGTCGGCATGGATGACGTTGGTCCAGCCGACCTCGATGTCGAGGATGGGCCTTTCTGCCCACGTCGCGTCCCCTGCGCTCGCAAGGACGAGGGAGATGGCGAGCACGACTAGAACGCGGTCGCGGGTGCCCTGCTCGGTCATCAACGGGTACCAACGGCCCCATGATTAAAAAAGATGCCGATGCCCGGGGCTACGCGGGGCTCACTTCTCGGGCCTGAGCGACTGGTAGAGCTCCTCGATGAGCGAGTCGATGCCCGCCCGTTTCTCGGCGCCGTCATCCTTGTCCACGGTGGTGGCGCGGTCCACGGGCTCGCCCTTGACGCCCCAGTCCCAGATGGTGGCCTCGGAGGCCGCTTCGTCCTCCTTGTACGAGACGAGCGGACTGGTGTCGCCGAGCTCGATCTTCTCTAGCTGGTAGTGGAACTCGTGGCTGCAGCAGTCGTCGAGGTCCCGGCCAGCCTCTGCCGTGGTGGTGGCGACCAGGCCGTACCCGCCGGTCGTGAGGAACAGTGTCTTGATGTACCGGTCCTCGCCCGTATCGCACCCGGCGTTGGACCAGGTGGAGATCGCTGCGTACGGCACGTCCTCCTCCACGGGCTTGTACCCGGCCAGTTCATTCTCCAGCTCGCTGTCGGAGAAGCTGCCCTTGAGCGAGTACTCGGGGACCTGGAGCCGGTCGATCGAGCCGCCGGAGCCGCTGAAATTGCCCTTCCCGGTGGACCGGGTCATCATTCGACCAGTGAGGTCGTTGGCAGTGCCGATCGTGCCGTAGGGCTGGTCGGCCAGCGGAGCGTCCTGGGTCAGGGACGCGAGGAATGGCCGGAAACCGTAGAAGTTCATACCGTACTCACGGGAGCCCTCGAGGGCGTAGACGCTGTTCTGCTCGCCGTCCTTGACGACCAGGAGCGTCTCCGCGTCGTTGGTGAGGAGGTATGCCATGGGGGCCGGTCACCTTTCGATAGCGAAGGAATCCCCGTCGCTATTTAAGGGTTGCCTTGGCGTCACTACTGGAGAATGAAAACCCCGGACGGGAGACCTTGCCCACGAGACTCCGATTAATATAATTTGCACGCATCGATGGGATCGGGTGCATCCATGACGAACATCAGCTGGATCTTCGTGCTCATAGGGGGCTTCACCGTCGTGAGCGCCGCGCTCGACCTGCCGTTCTTCATGCAGCACCCCAAGGCGCGCCGCCTCTCCATGACGCTCGGGTACTCGGGCGCACGTATTTTCTACATCCTCTTCGGCCTGCTCCTCATCATCGGCGGGCTCAACAATTAACGGTACGCTGCGCAGTCCTTGATGATCCGCTTGTCGTCCTCGAGGTACGCCTTGTATGCCGGGTAGTTGCCAAAGGCCTGCAGGAGGATGAGCCGGGAACCGACGATAGCGTACACATAGTGGATGCGGTCCTTCTTTGCACGGAACACCGTGAACCCTCCCACGTGCCGCTCGTACTTGTGCATCTCGTGGTAGTGCAAGTGTGTGCAGTCGAGGATATCGGCCAACACGTCCTCGTGGTCGGGGACGGCCTTGCGGAACGCCGGAGTGACGACGGCCTCCTCGAGCGACGGCCGGACCGTATTGAAGTGGCTGCTGCAGTTGAGGCAGCGGTCCGTCTTGTCCGCGCACGGGTTCGGCAGGGGCATGCCGGTGGTACCGGGCTCCGTCTTTTTATGGTTAGTCCTCGCGGCGCGTCCGCACTGCTCACCCTTATATCGTTTGGGGGCTTCAGGACATCCTATGCCCGAGCGATGCACCTACTGTCGGGGGACCGGCAAGTGCCCCAACGACGTGGTCTGGAAGCACCCCGGGAGAAAGTCGGAGCGCCGGTGCGACGAGAAGCATTGCGAGTTCCGTGTCAGCGCTCGATGCGGCAATCACGGTAAGTGCCCGGAGTGCATGGGCAAGTGCTGGGTGGGCTGAGGCGCACCTAGGGAACGTTTTTATACCGACGGCCCCCGCTGGGACCGTATGGACGGTGGCTACGAGGACATATCTGCACTCGATCCCTTCGTCCTATCTTCATTGCGTGATGCGGTCGACAAGGGCGAGCTGGACCGGATGCCTGACGGGTACCGCACCCTTGGCGGGGGCATCAGCGGCGCCCTCACGGGACTCCTCTCATTTCCCGACGGCTCGAGCGCGTTCTTCAAGTACGGCGAACGGCAGGATGACGCTATATCCGTGGTCAACGACCCATATCAGCGGACGCTCATGGACGCTCATGGCAACCTGGACTGGTGCTCGTACGCGCCCGACCTCACGCCGCCGGTCAACTGCGTGCGCGACGATGCCGGGGCCGGGAAGGCCCTCTTCGTCCGCGAGGACGTGACCGCGCCGACCTTGCGCGACCTCACCTACCAGGACGCCGATGCGGCCGTGGAGGGCTACGGAGCGCTGATGGACGGCGTATGCGCTATGTACGCGCGGACGCGCGCCCCTAGCGACGGCATGTCGTACCTTGCGGATGCACGCTACATCCTCGAGCTCGCCCGGGAGAAGGACCCCGCGGTGGCAGCCCTCCTCGAGAAGGACACCATCACGATCAACGACGAAAAGGTCGTCAACCCCCTGCACGCCCTCGACGCCCTCGAGTCTCACGCGGACCTGCTCACGGCCCCGTTCTCGACGTGGACCCACGGCGACTTCCACGGCGGCAACCTCACCTACGATCCCCTGGCCGGGAAGGCGGGCGCCATCGACTTCGAGTGGTCGAAGGTCGGCGACTACGCTAACGACGGCGGTACCTTCCAGGCGTTCACATCACTTGCCCTCATCGACATGTCGTCGGTGACGGTCACCGATGACGGGCTGAGCTACGGTACCGTGGAAAGCGACGTCGTTGACCGCGTGTGCGGCAAGGTCCATGAGCGGTTCTCTACCTTCGCCCGGGAGAACGGCGACACAACCTACGACGACCGGCAGCTTTTGGTCCAGGCGTCCAAGGACATCGTGCTCGCAGGCGCCCACCCCGACCGGAAGATCGGTCTTGCGGGCTTCGGTGAGGGGATAAGGAAGCTGGACGAGCTCTACCGGCGGATGGAGCGGGCGTAGCGCCTGTTACAACGCGTTCTCCAGCGCCCGTGCGATGCTTTGAGCGGCCAGCACGCCCGACGAGAAGGCGAACTGCAGATTATACCCGCCCGTATCGCCGTCCACGTCCACCACCTCGCCCGCGAAGTACAGGCCGGGGACCTTCCTCGATCCCATGGTATTAGGAGCTATCTCGCGGGCGGACACACCGCCCCGTGTGACCATGGCCTCGTCGTACCCGCCGAGCCGCTCCACCTCGAATGGCAGCCCTGTGAGGTGCTCCACCAACCGTCGCCGTGTCCGCTTGTCGAGCTGGGACGCTTTGAGCTCCCGGGGGATCCCCAGGATATCCAGCACCTGTGTGAGGAGCCGTTCAGGCACGTCGTACCGGGCGAGCACGTTCCTCAGCGACCGCTTCCCCTGGGCCGCGAGCTCGACGACCAGCTCACGCTCGAACGCCTGTGCGTCCCGGTCCACCAGCGCCACCCTGATCACGTCACCAGGGCGGACGTGCCGGCTCAGGTCCAGAATGCCCGGTCCCGACAGTCCCTTGTGGGTGAGGAGAAGGTCGCCGCGTGATCCGTGGACCTTCTTCCCATCATGGAGGATGGTGGCCCTTACATCGCACAACGAGATGCCCGCGCAGTTGCCGAACAGGTACCCCTTGACGATCACCGGAGTGAGAGCAGGTGCCGGTGCCACGATTGTGTGGCCGAGCGTCCTGGCGAGCGCGTATCCGTCGCCTGTGGAGCCGGTGCCGGGGTACGACCTGCCGCCGGTAGCGATGACGACCGCTCTCGCACGATAGCGACCCTTCGCCGTCCGCACCTCCAGGCCGGGGCTCACATCATTCACGGGCTCGCCGTAACGCACGGTCACTCCCTTCGCCCGACACCAGTCGAGCAGGGCGCGCAGGACGTCGTGTGCGTCCCCTTTGGCGGGGAAGACCTTACCGCCCGCCTCGACCACCGTCCACAGTCCCCTCCCCTCGATGAAGGCGACCAGGTCGTCGTTGGTGAAGGCCAAGAGCGCCGGCTTGACGAACCGCGCCTTGTCCCCGTACCGGTCCAGGAGGTCATCTACGGGCCCGTCATGGGTGAGGTTGCACCTGCCGGCACCCGTCAGCAGCAGCTTCCGCCCGGCCTTGGCGTTCTTCTCGAGGACGAGGGTGCGCAGACCCTCCCTGCCGCAGTGTGCCGCACACAGGAGGCCTGCTGGCCCCGCGCCGATGATGATGACGTCGTACGGTCCCATGGATCCTCCGGGATGGTCGTTACTGGTCGCTATGGTTTCTTATCCTTTACCGGCGCGCGGCCCTGACATAACGTTTTTATCTTATCCTTGACTGGAGGTCGTCCAGGATGTACCAGAAACTGCAGATCGTGGCACTGGCCATCGCCTTCCTGCTGCTGCTCATCTTCCCGTTCGGCGGCGCCTACTACAGGGGAGGGTCCTCCTACCGCACACGCTCCAGCTACAGCTCGGACACCGGCCGGTACACTCCTGTGTACAGCAAGAGCACCACCCACGAGTACGAGTACGTGCGCCTGGGCAACAGCCTGATCGACAGCATCATGATCCTCATGGGTCTGGGCGCTCTAGGGTACGCGCTGAAGGCTTCCTATGACGGTCTCAGCGGTGATGCGGAGGAGAACGCAGGTCGGGCTAACAACGGCGCGACTTTCGCCGTCGTCCTGTCGGTCGTGGGCGCGATCATGTTCAGCATCAGCTACGGCGACGCCACGACGTCGTGGTTCGATGCCGGTTTCTACGGGACGTTCTTCGGCGGGCTCACCGCCATCTTCGCTGGGAAGCAGGTGCTCACCGGCGCGTAGCGGCGACCGACCATGGACGAGCCCTTCACGAACCCTTCGCTCATCGCCCCCTGCGGTATGGACTGCGGTGTGTGCTCGGGCTACCTGGCCAAGGTGCACGATGTGAAGGCCAAGGGCGTGAGCATGACATACTGCACCGGCTGTCGTCCGCGGGGCAAGATGTGCGCGTTCCTCAAGAAGCGGTGCGAACTTCTCGCCAACGAGAAGGTCCGCTACTGTTTCGAGTGCGACACCTTTCCGTGCGAGAACCTAAAGCGCCTGGACCGACGGTACCGCACGCACTACCACATGAGTTTTATTCGGAACCTCGAGCGCATCAGGGACGATGGGATCGACGCTTTTCTGGCCAGGGAGCGGGAAAAGTGGAAGTGCCCCGACTGCGGTAGTGTAATCTGCTGCCACAACGGCATCTGTTTCGACTGCGGGCTCGACAGACTGAAGGACAGGAAGAAGCTGTACCGATGGGACGGGGACGAGTAGGTCACATCGGATGTCGGGACGGATAACTGTAGTTAGTTAATTCACAAAATTGAGTTATTCGATTCCGCGACCGAGGTCCGGGGCGAGTGAGGTACTCCTCCCGGTTGTCACGAAATCTTTTCACCCCCGGGGACCATCTGGTATGATGGCCCCCCGGGGATGATGAATGGATTCTGGTGGTAGGGGAGGTAACTCCCCGATGACCGGACCAAACTACTGACCCGGTGGGGCCACCAACCCTTTTATTCCTTGACCTCCTCGCCAAGGGCGGGGACGACCATGGGGACGACACGCATCGTCATCGTCGGTGGCGGCATCGTCGGCTGCGCCATCGCTCGCGAGCTATCCCGCTACCAGGACCTGGACATCACGGTGCTCGAGCGGGAGGCGGAGATCGGGATGGGTGTGAGCAAGGCCAACACCGCTATCATCCACGCCGGGTTCGACGACGATCCCGACAAGGCACCGGTCAAGGCCGCCCTGTGCGTTCGCGGCAACGAGCTGTGGCACACTCTGGTCAAGGTGCTTGAGATACCCTGCGTGTGGCCCGGCTCGCTCGTGGTCGCTACGGACGACGACCAGCTCCCCACCGTGGAAGCGTTGCTGGCCCGCGCCGAGCGCAATAACGTCCCCGGCTGTGAACTATGGGACTCCGACCTGCTGCGCACGAAGGAACCGTCGCTGGCGGAAGGCGCCCGTCTGGCGTTGTTCGCCCCTACAGCGGGAGTGATATCGCCCTTCGACGCCGTGTTCGCCCTGATGGAGAACGCGCGTGCCAACGGCGCCCGCCTGGTCACCGGCGCCGAGGTAACCGCCGTCCGGTTCGGCAAGGAGAATGAGGTCGATACAACTACCGGGACGTTCGGATTCGATGTCCTCATCAACGCCGCGGGGCTGCATGCCGACACAGTGTCGCACCTGGCCGGGATCACCGACTTCACCATCGGCGCCCGTAAGGGCGAGTACCTCCTGTTCGACAAGGCACTGGGCCCGCTCACCAACCATATAGTGTTCCCTGCGCCCTCCAAGATGGGCAAGGGCATCCTCGTCACGTTCACTGCAGAAGGCCACACTATGATCGGACCCAATGCACAGGACATCCCCGACAAGGACGACTTCGCCACCACGGTCATGGGCATCGACGAGGTCTACAACGGCGCTAGGAAGCTGGTGCCCAAGCTCTATCCGCGTGGCCAGTGCATCCGCACCTTCGCCGGGGTCCGGCCCGAGCCGTCGACCGGTGACTTCATCATCAAGTCGTACAACGGGCTTCCCGGCTTCATCAACGCCGCGGGCATCCGCTCACCGGGCCTTGCGTCCGCACCGGCCATCGCAGAGAGAGTGGCCTCGCTCCTTTTAGACCAGGGCGTCGAGCTCAATCCTTCTGCCGATTTCCGGCCGGAAAGGAAGGCCATCCCGCGCTTTACCGAGATGAACGCTGCCGAGCGTGACGCCGCCATCAAAGAGGACCCCGCCTACGGCCGCGTGGTGTGCCGGTGCGAGACGGTGACCGAGGCCGAGGTGGTCGAGGCCATCCGCCGCGGCGCCACCACCATCGACGGCGTGAAGCTGCGCACACGCGCGGGGATGGGCCGTTGCCAGTCGGGCTTCTGCTCGTTCCGTGTGCTCGACATCCTGGCCCGTGAGCTGGGCGTCGACCGCACCTCGATCACGAAACGCGGTAGCGGCTCGCGCATGACAATAGGCGGCACCAAGGACCTGCGGAGGGGTGACCGGTGATCGAGCGCGAGGTGGACGCGGTGGTCATCGGGGCCGGTCCCGCCGGGCTCGCCGCTGCTTGCGCCATGAAGGAACAGGGTGTCGATCCGGTCATCCTGGAGCGCGACCACATCCTGGGTGGCATCCTCCCCCAGTGCATCCACCCGGGATTCGGGCTCATCCATTTCAAGGAGGAGCTGACCGGTCCCGAGTTCGTGCAAAGGTTCATCGACCGTGCCAACGAGCTCGAGGTGGAACGCATGCTCGACACAATGGTGCTGGACCTGACACGCATGGACGACGGCCGCATCCGCGTCACTACCGTGAACCCCGCCATGGGCGAGGTGGCGCTGACGGCAAAGGCCGTGGTACTTGGCATGGGCTGCCGCGAGCGTACCCGGCACAACATAACCATCCCCGGGACCAGGCCTGCAGGCGTGTACACTGCGGGCACCGCCCAGCGCCTCATCAACGTGGAGGGGCTGATGCCCGGGAAGGAGGTCGTGGTGCTCGGCTCGGGCGACATCGGCCTCATCATGGCCCGGCGGTTCACGCTGGAGGGCGCGAAGGTGAAGATGGTGTGCGAGATCCAGCCCTACCTGTGCGGGCTGACCCGCAACCGCGTCCAGTGCCTGGTGGACTACGACATCCCGCTGCACCTGGGGACGACGATCATCGACGTCCACGGCCGCGACCGGGTCGAGGGGGTGACAATCGCCGAGGTGGGCCCCGGCTGGAAACCCGTTGCAGGAACCGAGCAGTACGTGCCCTGCGACTGCGTGGTGGTATCGGTGGGGCTCGTCCCGGAGAACGAGCTTAGCAACAGGCTCGGGATCGAGATGGACCCACTTACAACGGGACCGCGGGTGACCGAGGACATGGCCACGAGCGTACCGGGGGTGTATGCTGCGGGCAACGTGCTCCTGGTAAACGACCTTGTGGACTATGTGACAGCCCAGGCCATCACTGCCGGCGAGGCCGCAGCAAGGTACGTCAGGGAGGGCGCTCCTGCGGGGAAGGTCACCGAGGTGGCGTGCGGCTCCGGCTGCCGTCTCATCGTACCCCAGCGGGTGACGAGGGAGAAGGACGTGACGTTCCTCCTTCGTGTTACCGAGCCCATGGAGGACGCCGTGCTGCGGGTCCCGGAGCTGGGCAAGGAAAAGAAGCTGGGACGTGCGGTGCCCGGCGAGATGGAGAAGCTAAGGCTGAAGAGATCGGACCTGGAGAAGGCAGGCGGGACCATCACCATCGTGGTGGAGGAGCGGGGTGAGTAGCATGGAAGAGAAGGAGTTCATCTGCATCGTGTGCCCCAAAGGCTGCAACATCACTGTCGCCATGGAGGGCGAACATGTTACCGAGGTCAAGGACTCCAGCTGTCCGCGGGGCGAGAAGTACGCCACTGACGAGGCTACAGATCCGAAACGGCTGGTGTTCTCGACAGTGCAGCTGGAGGGCGGACCGACGCGGATGCTGCCGGTGCGGACCCGCGAGTCCGTGCCCCGGGGCAAGGTTACAGCGATCATGCAGAAGCTGGCTGCGATCGTGGTCGACGCGCCGGTCACCATGGGCGACATAATCCTCGACGACGTGTGCGGTACCGGCACCGACGTGGTTGCCAGCTGGAGCGTGGAGAAGAGGTCGTGAACGGATCGTCCTTTCGCACAGGGGATTGTGTCCGTACTTACGGTGCGAGGAGACTTCTGCGCACCTCGATGTAGGTGTCGCTGCGGAGCCGGTACCCCGCCTGCACGAGGTCGTCGAGGAGTGTTGATGCTTCCTCGGGCTCGAGGGAGCCATCACCACGCGCTGTGACGAGCAATGAGGCGAGAGGGATGACCCTGACACTGAGACGAGCACCGAAGATCCTGGCCCGTCTGTCATCGATGATGGCCTCCGCACCAACTCGCAATGCCAGATATATGACCTCGAGCTCGCCCTTCCCGAGACGCGGATCGGGCTCGACGGGGAGCTCATCATCAGCGTGTTCCACCCGGACGAACCGTCCCACCTCGTTCTGTATAGCGTCCACCTCCTCCTTTCCGAGACGTTGGCCCTCGACCACAACCTCATCGTACACCGCGGAGGGTATGAGCACGTAGGGGTATGATCTCTTGAGGATCCGGAGGATGCCGGGGAGCCGGAACGCGAAGATCAGCGCGGAACTGTCCATCACGGCGGGACCGGTCATCCCTATGCCCCGCTCGTACGTGAGGCCGCGGCCAAGATGTCATCCGCATCGAGGTCGAACTCCTGCCGGGATGCGTCCAGGGCGTCGAGGAACTCCCATATGGAAAGACCTGCTATTTCACGCGCCCGGCCCAGCGAGACATCGCCACGCCCGTACAGATCGAGAGCTAGGCGTTTCCGCCTGATTGCGATCCCCTCACGGAACACCTCGCGGAGCTCGTCGGACAGCGAGCGGGACTCCAGGCTCGCGAGCATCTTCGTGAGCTTCACAAGCTCGAGAGGGCTGCGAAAGGTGACGAGCTCCATAGTATAACAATGTATACAATGTTATATATCCTTTTCTGAGGGTCGCACCAGAGCCCAGTGTGTCCATGGACTATGTTATACGGCACCGACGTCGTCGCGTCGTGGAGCGTGGAGAAGCGGTCGTAGGCGCCCCGCGTCCCCCGGGAAAGGATTAAATACCGGTCCCCGGGCGAAAGGTCGCAGTATGTACGACGCCGAGTGCGCGTTCTGCGAGGCCCGTGGCATCGAGGATTGGCGTTTTGTCGCCGAGACAGAGCACAACTACGTGTTCCCCACCTACGGTATGCTCGACCTCGAGGGGTACATGATCATCACCCCCAAGGACCACACGCCCAGCTACGGCGCGTGGGGATCCACGGACGGCCGCGCCGAGTACCACGACCTGATCGACCGCGCCCGGGACGCCATCAGCGACCAGTACGGCACGCAGGCGCTGGTGTTCGAGCACGGCATGACGGGCCAGACCATCAAGCACGCCCACACCCATGTGGTACCGGGCCTCGGGTTCAACACGTTCGTGGGCGAGCTGCAGGCAACGCTCCCCTCCGACACATCCTACATCCTCATGGACGAGGCCACTCGTGAGGAGCGTGACGAGCTCCGGCAGCTGGGGCACCAGCAGGGCGGGTACCTCTACGTGGAGAGCGAGGACACTGCTGCCGTGTTCTTCCTGAAGCCGGCCGTCGAGCACAAGCAGATACTGCGCAAGGTCGCAGCGCGCGTGCTGGGCAACGAGGACCTGGCCGATTGGAAGAAGGTGCAGGCCGACCCCGTGCTCAAGGCACGTGACCTGGCGCTCATCAAGTCGACCACGGCCGATATGCGGCCTTACTTCGAGGACATCAATCAACGGACGTTCGAGGACTGATACGGACGTCTGTCGCCCCTAAGCCTCCAGCTCGTGGACCATGTGCCGTATACGGGCACGATGAAAGGCAAAAACATCCATAATTGTTTAAGAATGTGCCCGTACAACTGATCTATGTCGTTCGGTCGCCTCTCGACCTGAACGTGTGCTGCCCCATCAGCGCGTTGGCGATGTAATGCACGATAGCGTCATCATTGCCGTTATCCCCTTCCTCGATCGCTCCATAATAGTTGAACTTATCCCGCAGTTCTATACATATCATCGGGAACCCGTTCTTCATCAAGAACCAGTTCATCACGACCCTTGACGTTCTCCCGTTCCCGTCGATGAACGGGTGGATCCTTACAAGCTTGTTGTGCAGGACGGCCGTCAGTTCGACAGGGTGCAGTTTCTTCCTTG
>JASMDC010000040.1:30863-32592 GCA_030753015.1 Candidatus Undinarchaeales archaeon
CTCCTTGACCGTCTCATAAGCCGGGGGGATCCATTCGGAACCCGAGATCCTGACGTCATGGTCCCTGTACTCGCCCGTGACCCTGTAGTCGGTGTTCTTGGTGAGCATACCGTGGATCTTCAGCAGGAACCTCTGGTTGAACTCGCCCCTGTACTCTCTGATGAACTTATAGCATTCCTGGGAGTTGATCGTCTCGTTGAGGTCGTTCAGGGTGGCGCCCGCGGGGACCACGTTCTCCGTCAGGATCATGCTCGTCTCACGAAGGCTGAGACGGTTGCCCTCGATGGCGTTCGAGTTGTAGGTGAACCTCACGATGAAATCCTCGTCGTTCTTCTTCCTCTCGACCGCGCTCAGCCGTCCGTACCATTTCCCGAATACGTTCTTCAGGTCTTGCAGCTTCTCTGCTTCCTCGTCGCTCAGATACGCGTACCGGGAGGCTGGCTTCATCAGACCTTTTTCCAGTGCTTTGGATTCGATCTCCTGGGCCGCCTTCTTCGTCCGTTCCGGTGAGGGCGGTCCATCGCCGATGTACTTCCGGACCTTCTTCCACTTCCCGTTACCGATCCTGAAGTTCTTCGTGACGTAGTAATAGGTCCGACCTCCCCTTTCGATCCTCTCCAGGTAGACCACAAGTAATGTATGGGCACGGAAATATATAAAATATTCCGAAAATGATTAAGAATGTGCCCGTACACAGCTCGAAGATGCGCCCCTTACGCGTCCAGCTCGTAGACCATCAGATCGCCGTCGATCCGTTCCACCGGCCTGATCTTTGAGTACCCGTCGAACCAGTGCCTGCGCTCGTGCTTCTGCTCCACGAGAGCGTACGGCCTGTACCCGTCACAGATGACCACGTGGCCCTTGTCATGCACCGCCGTCGCCTTGTGATGGGTGTGGCTGATCCCGCAGGAGACCACAAGCTGCAGGTCCAGCTCGTCGATACCGGCCCGGTCCTTCAGGGCGGCATCAGCATAATCCATGCACAGCTCCACGCCGATGCTGCGACCCTTGTGCTCGACCACGCCGTCGTAGGTCTCTGCGTCCTTGTTGTAGTCCCAGCCGTACGGCAGCCCGTAGTAGTCGTAGCACCACTCCAGCTCGCCGCCGTCGGACTTCTTGGAGTACTCGCCCACCACCTCGCCGTCGATGACCATGGGCATCAGATTGTACAGGTAGCCGTCCTCCTGCATGATGTAAGAGCCGGGGAGAACGAGCGTGTCGTGGCCCTCAGAGAGCTCGCGGAGCCGCTCCGTGATGCTGTCGGCCTCGTCCCTGGTGATGGCCCGGTCGGCTGTGAGGGCGAACTCGGGCACCATCAGCACGTCCAGGTCGTGGTCGAGGCAGCCTGCGATCCTGTCGATGACGGCGTCAACATCGGCGTCGGTACGCATCCCGAAGTACTTGGTGGAGTAGCGCAGCACACCCACGCGGAGTGGTGCTCTATCGGAGGAAGGCTCGTCGTGCATGGCGATAGTGTGCGGTCGCGCGGGGACCGGTTTATGAACGTTGGCTTGGGGCGGCGGGGCAGGACTACCGTCGGTCGGGAGAGGTCTATTTGACCTGAGAATGCGATACTAGCATCGTTCATATCCCCCGGCGTTCACCGGTGGCGCCACCGGCCTTTCGGGTGATATGTATTTATATCGTCCCGGACTGCTTTGTTGCATAACCTCGACGTTTGCCCCCTCTCCCTACCCCATCACTACGCTCCCGCCCCTGCCCGGGCATA
>JASMDC010000041.1 GCA_030753015.1 Candidatus Undinarchaeales archaeon
TCCCTTGAGCTCCAGTGAGATGCCGCCGTTCAGCTTGGCGAGAATGTTGTACGCGAGGGCCGATAGCATACCCATGAAGAAACCCACGAAAACGCCGCCGATGGACAGCATCGTGAGCACGAAAAGCACCTGTTGTACGACGACGGGGAGCATTGCCCGGACCGGGGCCGGTGCGTAACTCACTCCCGCGCCGATGATACCGAAGAGGAACATGACACTTGCGCACAGCTTCCCGGTCGATTTCACTCCGATACGTTTGAGCTTCCCCGACTCGACCTCAAGGCCGATACCGCCTGTCACGAACGCGACTATGTCGAACATGACGGCTCCGACCACGCCAAGGATGAACCCGGCAATGGCGAACCCGAGCGGGAACGCGACGATCCCGATGAAGCCGAGGTCGGGCACGAATGCGGGCGCACCGAACGACGTACCGAGTATCCCACCGATAAGGCCGTACAATACCGCTGGCAGGATACCGAAAACACCCAGGATCACTGCATACACGATCCCGAGCGGGATGATCCCCAGCCGTTTCATCTTGAAGACGTAGCGGACCGGTGCCTTCACGACCTCCTCGCCGGGACCGTGCGCGAACACGAAAGCGGCCACGGTCAGGAACAGCGCGATCGCGACACCGAGGAAGTAGATCCTGTCGAGCTCGTTTAGCCCGGAAAACCACCGCGTTAGGGGATTGGACGATGGCCGGCCTTTCCCGGTCCCCCAGATCGCCTCATCCTGCCGCGCGATGGCGTTCTCGATGACGAGGAGTGCTTCGAGACCATCCCCTGATTCATGACTCTTCCGGGCACGCTCTAAGAGCCCCTCGATCTCTTCACGCAGTTCCGGGTCAACGACCTGTGCCATCCGTCCGTCCACCTGCTTGATCTTTTTCTTCACCATGGCCTCGACAGCAGCCTCGTCCAAACCGGCGGCATCGGCACCTTTATCAGTAAGTCCATCGATATCAGCAAGCATTGCGTCGAAATCTTCCTCTGATCCATCGCTATCCCGGGCACGTCCTAAGAGCCCCTTCATCTCTCTTTCCACCTTGGCCTCGAGGGCAGCCTTATCCACACCAATGGTATCGGCACCTTTAGCAACAAGAGTGTCGATATCGCCAAGCATCGCGTCGTAATCTTCCTCTGATCCATCGCTATTCTTGGCACGATCTAAGAGCTCCTTCATCTCTCCCAGCACCGAGGCCTCGAGGGCATCCTTGTCCACACCGGTGGTTTCGGCACTTTTATCAACAAGTGCGTCGAGATCAGCGACAAGTGCGTCGTAATCTTCCTCTGATCCATCGCTATCCCGGGCACGATCTAAGAGCTCCTCCATCTCGTCCTGCACAGTGGCCGCGTCAGCGTTATCGGTCGCTGCCAGGGCGAGCGGGAGAACGACCACGAGGACCAGAAGGACTGCTGTGGCCATAGTGGTAGATCTTGGATTGCAGGAATCCTTGGTCCCTATCATAAGCCGCCTCCCCATTTCAGTATATCGGGTCGAACAATTTAAGCGTTGCCCCCCAACCCACGGACCCATGGCAACGGTCACCGCGAAGGAGATCAAGAAGGGCTCCTACATCAAGGTCAATGACGTCGTATACCGCATCCTCCGCAAGGAGGTCGTCGTCTGCGGAACGCACTCGCACTCGAAGAACAAGATCATCTGCAAGCCCATACTGGGCGGCGGGGAGCGGTCGTTCAACTATGCTCACCAGGACCGTCTCGAGAAGATTGATGTCCAGCGCAAAGAGGGCCAGCTCATCTCGATCGGAGGCGGCACCTTCCAGGTCATGGACTCGCGCTCCTACGAGATGGTGGACGCCGAGGTCCTCAACGACGATGTGGCCACCGGCATCGGCGAGGGTGACGTGATCATCTTCATGCAGGTCGAGGGCCGGAGCATCATCCTCGAGAAGAAACCGATGTGATGGGTACCAATACGGTACGATTACAGAGCACGCTCAAGGGCGTGCTCGTCGTCGTCCTCTGCGCTGCCGCGCTCACGGACCTGCTCTCGGGGGACGAGTGGGTGCCGCAAGAGGACAGGGTATTGCGCTCGTTCATGGGCTCGAACATCCAGGTGATATCTGCCTACAGCTGCGACAGTGACTGCACGTCGGCCGCGGCCGGGATAGCTAGCAACTGCACAGAAAAAGCGATGCCTACACCGACCGCCGCATACCGCAGCAGCCGACCCACCGGGAGCCGCTCCTGCCGCTCGTCGGGTGTGTCGATGTCATCCTCAACATAGGTCCCCTGTCCCACTTTCATCCCCGGGAAACCTCGGCGGGAAGGTCCGGTTTATAAGCTTCGCTCCTCCGGAATCCGGAAAACGTGCTCATTGGCACCACGTGGCACGGTCGTCGTCCTTCAATGGCCAGGATGTACGAACGGTTATTAACCTGCATGGACATCGGTAACACGGATGGGATGTCCAGGGATCGGCCACGACCGGCGGGGAGACGGCCCACATCCTATTGGTAGGAGGGACGTGTGGGACCGCTCGTACCTCATCGTCGTCTCTCTCATCCTGATGAGCGCCGTCCTTTCTGGGTGCACCTTCCAACGTGCGGCGGAGCCCGAGGAGGACGTGACCGGAGAGCCGTTCGACGATTTCTATACCCATTCAGTGGAGAAGGTGTGCTGTGGTCATTGCCTGGAATACGGTCTGTATGACAGCTCTTCAGATTGCCTTGATATCCTTCAGGAGAACGAGGGATCAAAGCAGTGTATCTTCATCCTCACCGACCATCCACACACACACTTCCAGTGCGCCCTCGTATTGCAGGACCCTACCCCCACACCCGAGTAGATCCCGAGCATGTAGGTCACTCTATCTTTGCACAGAAGGGTGATCCATAAAAGGGATCGCTGCCTATGAGGACATGCTCACAATGTCTCTTGATACGGTCTACGAGGAGGACATCCCCTCGAAGTGGGTGACACGCATCCTGACGCTCGCCACCACTTTTTTCGTACTCCTGTTCATCCACCAGCTCATCGAGGGTTCCGAAGGTGACAATCCAACGGTGAGGGCAATCTTTCCCATCCTATCCCTCTTCTTCCTGGGCTTGTTACTGATCTTTCGCACACTGACCGTACGGATGACGACCGACAACGTCACCGTCGCGTACGGTCCCATCTCGTACTCGGTCCCTCTCAAGGACATCACCGACGTCCGGGCCGATGAGACCTCCGCCCTGCGGTACGGGGGTGCGGGCATCAGGCTCGCTCCCGTCGGTGGGAAGCTTAGGCTGGTGTTCAGTGTCATCGGGGGCCAGCGCGTCATCATAGGGATGAGTGGCCGGCGGATCGGAGAGCTTGTGTTCTCCACGGATAGGCCGGACGAGATCGTGAAGCTGATCGAGGAGCGGACAGCAAAACATCGAAGGTAGTGAACATGGATCTGTCCGACCTTGGCTGGAATGATGAACGCGAGGAACAGTTCACAGAACACTACAAATGCGGTCTATTTCCGGCCAGAGTTATCGAGTCGACGCGTCTTTTTTACAAATTGTTATCCGAAAAAGGCGAGATCACGGGAAAACTATCAGGAAAGTTACGCTATACATGCAGTTCCAAGAGTGATTTCCCCACTGTCGGCGACTGGATAGGGTATAAACCGTCCAATAACAAGGGATTTGTGCCGATTCAGGTAAGAATGGAGAGGGAAAGTGCGTTCTCAAGGAAAGTCGCAGGAAAAGTGTCGGATGAACAGGTGATCGCGGCTAATATCGACACGATCCTCATCGTGAACGGTCTTGACCAGGACTTCAGCATTCGGAGGATCGAAAGATACGTCACCCTTGCCGGAGAAAGCGGGGCCGGGTTCGTAATCGTCCTGAACAAGGCGGACCTGTGCAAGGACCTAGAGGGTGTGCTCTCCAGCCTCAGGGAACAGTTCGAGGGTGTGCCCGTGCACGCCATAAGTGCACTGGACGAAAGCGGTCTCGAGCCGATCAGGGAGCTGTTCGTCCCGGGAAGGACGTATGTGTTCCTGGGGTCCTCGGGGGTCGGGAAATCGACCATCATCAACCGCCTGCTGGGCGAGGACAGGATACGGACGTCCTCGGTGAGCGACCATGACGGTAGGGGGCGACATACGACGACTTCGAAGAACCTCATGCTCCTTCCCAACGGCGCGATCGTCATCGACACGCCAGGTCTGCGTGAAGTGCAGCTACTTGCATCGGGTGCAGGGCTGGCGCACGCCTTTGCGGACATCGAGATGCTGGCAGAGGGATGCAGGTTCACGGACTGTACGCATACTTCGGAACCCGGCTGTGCGGTCCTGGCGGCCGTGGAGAACGGTGCCATCCCCGGGGAGAGGCTCGACAGCTATCACAAGCTGAAGAGGGAGATCGAGCACAACCTCTCCAAGTCCGAGGCGAGGTTCAAGAACAAGCGGAGCCCGTTCTGGAAGAATATCAGCAAGCAGGCACGGATGATCAAGAAGAACAACCGCAAGAACGTCCGCGACCGATAACGGATAGCTTCATAATCGATTAGGGCATATTCCCTTACCAATGGGGATCGGACGGTTGATCAAGATACTCCTGTCCATTCTATTTCTAACAGCCTTCTGCTACTTCCTCGTAGTATACTTCCCTGACCTGTACGACGCGTTCAAGATGAAGTTCATGGACAAGACAGTTCCCGGGACGTGAGGAGCGCGCGGACCGTGACCTCCTACATGCGGCCGGTCGGAAAGACATTTAGTGCTTAGAGCCCGGAGCGATGGACATGCGCAGCACCGTCTACTTCTCACCTGTGACGGGAAAGGACCACGCTGCGGTCAGTTCAGCTGCGCGGCGTCTGCTCGAGACCCTCCTCGAACAGGAGGATGTCACCCTCGAGAACAAGGTCCCGCTCAAAGTCCATTTCGGTGAGAAGGGGAACGTCACGTACATCAAGCCCCAGATGTACGATGGTATAATCGATCTACTTGAGGAGAAAGGGACAGAGTGCTGTTTCATGGAGACGAACGTGCTCTACACGGGGGAGAGAACGACCCGAGAGCGCCACACGAAACTGGCCCGGGAGCACGGATTCACCAGACTGCCGGTGGTCATCGCTGATGGCGAGCGGGGCGAGGACTATACCGAGGTCGAGATCAACAAGAAGCACTTCAGGACCTGCAAGATCGCGAAGGCCTATGGCGACTACGGACAATTGTTCATTCTCGCCCACTTCAAGGGCCATATGATGGCCGGTTACGGTGGCGTCATCAAGCAGATGGCCATGGGATGCGCCTCCCGGGGCGGGAAGCTCGCACAACACCTGAACTCCAAGCCGTTCATCATCCCGTTCTGGTGCAATCAGTGCAATTCCTGCGAGGAGAAATGTCCTGCAGGGGCGATCACGATCGGCAGATGGTCGAGCATAGACCGCTCCAAGTGCATCGGGTGCGCCGCATGCACTGCCGTCTGCCAGACCAAGGCGGTCCAGATAAACCTGCTCAGCATGATCGCTAGCCTCTTAGGGAACTCTTTCACCGAAAGGGTGGCTGAGTACGCGTACGCTGCACAGAAGGGGAAAAAGAACATCTACATGAACTTCGCGATCGATATAACGTCACAATGCGACTGTGTGGGGAGCAAGATGGACCCGATCATCGGCGACATCGGCGTGTTCGCCTCCACCGATCCCGTGGCCATCGATCAGGCCTGCTGTGACAAGCTCAAGGAGGCCGGGAAGAAGTTCACTCACAAGAGGTTGCTGGAGTATGCCCAGAAGCTGGGTCTCGGCTCCAGGGACTACGAGCTCGTCGAGGTCCGTGGGGATACAGCGTAGCATACTCGTGTTTACGTACCACTGCCTTTTCCATCCATTTAATAAAAATTGGTGACGGACTCTATAAAGGCTAGGAGTGAAGGTGATGGAAGAACGGACCTATACCATCCTCATCGTGGATGACGAAGTCGATATGCTGGACGCTCTCAAGCGTAAGCTGGAGCGGGCGCCGCAGTTCACATGCAAGATCGTCACGGCACAGAACCCCGAGGCAGCGATGGGCGAGCTCAAGAAGCAGCGGTTCGACATGGTGCTGTCCGACTACCAGATGCCGAAGATGAACGGCGTTGATCTCCTGGCGCTCGTCAAGGAGAACCATCCCGATACCAAACGGGTCCTCATCACCGGTCTGTCGGACATGGTCGTAGCACAGGACGCGATGAGGAAGGCCAAGGTGCATTTCTTCCTCGAGAAGCCCGTGGACAAGGACGTGCTGCGTGGCACGATCCACGAGCTGCTGAAGGCCTCCCGGGTCGAACCGACCTTGGATGATACCGGGGCGACGCCAGCCACTGAGACACAGAGCACGATGGCGCCCGGGAACATGTACCTCATCGAGGAGAGGAAGGGCGCAAAGGCGTTCGAGGTGCTCACGGACCTGATCGAGCGCGGTCATCAAGGGCTGGCCATCACGACACAATCCCCCGACATGATCAAGCAGCGGTACGGACTTGGGGGCACGTCCGTCAGATGGCTCAGCAAGCGCGAGGTCGACGGTGCTATGGACGCAAACAACCTCGTGGAGCTCGGCTTCCTCATCCGGGAGTTCCTCGAGCCCGCCGAGCGGGGCGTCGTGCTCCTGGACGGCTTCGACTATCTCACGAGCATCCACGGGTTCGACAAGACGATCAAGTTCCTCCAGGACCTCTCCGAATTCATCGTGTACAGCAATAAGAACGTCATCATCCCGCTCAACCCACAGACCTTGAGTGCCCAGCAGTACGCGATCCTGGGAAGGTACCTCGAAAGCCTCGAGTGACTGGACCCGATCGCGGCCGGGTTCAAAGAAGTCCTTCATCGGCCCATCCATATCTCGTCCTCAAGGATACCGGGCATGTAGGCACTTCTACTCCGTTGCCGTCCCGAGCTGGTACAGGACGAGGGACGAGAAGCCGATGAGTATGAAGCCCACGAAGAACGAGCCCCGGATGAAGAGCCAGATGCCCAGACCGATGCAAAGCAGCATGAACACCCGGCCGACGTTCACATTGATCTTCACGACCTTCATCTTCTTGAACGCGCTGGTGCTGCCCTCCATATCGACGTAGCAGTGGGGGACGTAGCTGCCCATGGGTGTCGTGTATATCTTACCGAAGGAACTGTCCAGGATAAATGTCGCCCTTCTGCCCTTTACTTCTACCCATGCATGCGGTTCATGCTCGTAGTTACCGACGACGACCCGGACGCCCTTGATCCCAGCCTCTATCAGGAGGGAGGCCAGCAGGAGGGCCATATCCTCGCAGTCACCTTTCCCCGACGCAAGCGTCTCGCGCGGGTACTGCCAGTAGTCCTTCTTCCCGAAGTTGTCAAGGTCGCTCACGTAGGCGATGCGGCGGTTCACGTACATCATCGCCCGCCCGATGTCCGCCTTGAGAGATGTCCGCTCGGGAAGTGCCTCGTTTAAGATACCAGCGGTCTCGTGAGGCTTCAGGAACACCTCATAGGGGCAGTCGACACCGCCCCGGGTCGTGGTGAACGGGCTGTCCTTCGACATGGGCCCGTCAGTGTTCGACATCAAAGGTAATATTGACGGTCGTCCCATCACCAAAGGCCTACTCGTAGGTGATCGTGCGCAGGCGGGTGCCGTCCTTGAGGACCTCGTCCTTGGTATACTCCTCGATCTCGGCCTTGAGGCTGATGATCCCGTGCATGACATCGCCGAAGCCCCGGAAGCTTCTGACCGGGTGCCACCAGTTGGCGATGATGGACGCGTCGGAGGGCATGCCGTAACCGTCCAGGCCAACTGACTCCACGAACTCCTTGATCTGGTCGTGGGTGCCCATGAGATCGACCGTGTACCCGTCGGTCTCGCCCTCACCAGTGAGCCGACTCGCACCCCACTGGTGATGGTAGTGATCCACATCGATCTCGGCGCCGGACGCGGCGGCAAGGTCCTCGATGTACTCGCCGAACCCGCTCTCCTCGCTGCGCTGTGGGAAGTCCACGACCTGCCGGTAGTCGCCGTTGATCTCGCGGACGACGTGCACGATGTCGGAGTGGACGTCGTACGTGATGTGTGCGTAGTGGATCTCCTCGAGTCCTTCCATGATCATCATCCTCTCTGTCGTGGCCTGGTGCGGGGGGACCGGCATATAAGGATTCGCCCGCTCGCTGCAGGATTCCCTCCGGCCGTGGGACAAAATTCATCTGATCTCCTGCCAGAACATGTTTTGCCGCACAAGCGTACAGAGATTCCCGGTGTCCATTCTGTCCTCTCTTTTCGGGATGAGGTACATGGATGACGTCACCGAGCGCGTCGTCGACGAGCTTGATCGTCCCCCGAGCATCGTGGTAGCGGTCTATCCTGAGACTGTTGATGGAGATGCCCGTGACACCTTGGAGGAGGTCCGGAAGGACTCTGAAGGCACAGGACCGTGAATCCGATCGGTATACGGAGAACGGCTGATGAAAATAGATCACTCCTTGTTCTTATATCGGTATTTCTGATCGAAATAGGTTATGTCGACATATCCGGCATATATCTTCGCTGAGTGTTTTACACCCTTTGGTATGTAATACCGGTCTCCTTTCTGATATGTCCTTTTCTTACCAGAGATCGTTAGATCGCCCTTCCCTTCCAATACAACACTCCATTGACCTTCGTGTGAATGCTCGGGAACTTCAACATCCTTTTCAAATTGCATGAAGATGATCTGGTGATTATCCCCTTGTGATAGATAGGCTTTGAGACCATCAAATGGGATATCGGCTTGTGGTAATGCCATGATTGGTGGTGGAAAAGGATCCGTCATGATAAAAGCTAGCATCATATTGTTTTAAAGCAATAAGGCTGTCTTTCGCCTAGCGGCCAAGGACTCACCAGACGCGGCCTCGCCAAGCGATTCTCAAACGACGTTAGGGTCACCAGGGTTCAGAAGATCCAGGGCCGTGTTGGTAGAGGCCCGCAACCGTGAATCCGGTCGTTAAGTGACGGCCTGTGATAAGTTCGGGTCACCAAAAAGTATATAAACGGGATATCATGCGGGGCCATATCATAATGGAAATCGACGTTGCGAGTTATGATGAGCTTCTTAGTGACTCATTCTATCAATCCCTTGAATCATCATACATGAATGCCGATAAGCGTGTAATTGTAAAACTACCATATGATGAGAGAGCTCCAGAAAAAGAACAGGAAATTATTGATACTGTTCAGGAGCATTTCAAGCAGGAATATGATGAACTGTCTACTTTTCTTGATCAAGAAACAAAGTGGGAGGCAACAAAGAGATATCTATCGCCAGTGGTGAAGTCCCGTTATCATCAATCTCTTGGCGCAGTGTCACTCTTATCTGCACTAGCATTGCCCTTTACCACTGCACTTGCTCCAATCACTCTATTAGCGGGCGGTGCATATGCGCTCAGTTATCTTGACACATACGCTAATTGTCAGATCGAGGATAGGAAGAGGGTAAATGCACGTAATGACCTTTCGGACCTTGAAATCGAGTTCTTCTACTCATAAGTAATAGCTCGTAGACCGTCGCTTAACGCAAAAGGGCTTCCGACGTGCCTCCACAAGAGAATCTTCAGCGAAGTTCAGGCCAGCTAGGTCCCAGCTACTGGAGGCGTGTTGGTGGAGCGTTGAAGGCGCGGAGGCGGAAAGCCGGCTGTTATGTACAGTACTCCACGGCTTTTAGTATTCGATGTAGAAGCTGAGGGAAACAGGAAACCTTTTGAAGCATGCAAACAACTCCCGATACCACGGTGGAGTCATTGACCAAGATCGAGATCACTGTAGAGAACATCGTCGCCTCCATCAACCTACATTGTAGGATACCACTTGAAAGAGTGGCGGCATTGTCTGATAACGCCGAGTACAATCCCGAGCAGTTCCCGGGTCTCGTGTTTCGGATTCAGGAACCAAAGACGGCGAACCTGCTCTTCGGCACGGGTAAAGCGGTGTGCACGGGTGGAAAGAGTCTTGATGACGTGAAAGCGGCGGTCGGGAAGGTGAAGGAGAGCCTCGCTGGATTCAACGTGAAGTTTGAGGGTGAGCCAGATATCGAGGTCGTGAACCTGGTGGCTTCTGTGAAGACTGACCTCGAGCTCAACTTGGACAGGCTCGCATACAAGATGGAAGGAGTGGAGTATGAGCCAGAGCAGTTCCCCGGAATGGTATTCCGGACGGTGAAACCTAAGGCGGCCATCCTCATCTTCAGCACAGGCCGGTTCGTGGTGGCGGGAACGAGAAACATAGAGGACGCGCGGGTAGTATTTGATATGTTACTGGAAAAACTGCGGGATATAGGCGAAATAAATCCATAAAAAGAAGATTCATCCCTTATACGTCAAAACAGGAAAAAGGAACCGATCCACCAGCATTGCCTTGAATCGACATGGTCAATGATGATCGTTGGTAGGGGCATTGCATATAACGGACAAGGCATTCCTTGATGCGGCCCCGCCTGGCGATTCTCGAGCGACGTTGGGATCACTATGGTCTCAGGATGATCGGAGCCGTGTTGGTGGAGGGCCGGAAGGGCTCTGACGGCCCGGACCCGGGAGGGCGAATGTTAGGCGTCGTTTCACGAATGATGAGTTCTATTGTTCATCTTTGTGATAAAGGTCAAGGAAGATTATCTTATCCTCGTTCTCATTATACATGTATGATAATCGATAAGGAGCGATATAGACTTCTCGCGTTCCTTTTCTTGAGAACCTCATCGGCTTTCCAATCGTGGGAGAATTCAAGATCTTCCTGATCTTCTTCTTGACCTTGGTCTTGATTAATTCATCCCTGATCCCCTTGACCTTCTTCTTGAAGAGAGGGTCATATGCTACCGTTACCATTCTTCCAGTTCTTTCTCGAATTCTTCCTTGGTCATCTCCTTGAATTCTCCCGTCTCATATCGAGCTAGAGCTTCCTCGGTTCTCCGTGCAAATTCAAGATCCTCAGTGAACTGCTTCTCCATTTCCGAAGCTTTCTTCAGGATGAATTGAACTCCATTCTTGATAATGATCAGTTTATCTCCTTCATGCAGGTCTTCCCGCATTTCAGCGGGGATTACGACCTGTCCTTTGGAACTCATCTTCGTGATAGCAACATCCATGCGATTACCCATGTAAGACTAATCTTACTAAGTATAAATACTTTATGGAAATCAGTCGTAATCGTGAAATGGCGTCTAACGGCAAAGGCCTTCTATCGCGCCTCCGTAACACGAATCTGTATCGAAGCTCAAACCAGCATAGCTCGAGGATCGACGGGGGCGTGTGGGCAGAGGGCCGGAAGGACTCTGACGGCCCGGAGCTAGAAGGTCGGGGGTTATACGCAATAAAATTTAGTTTTCTATCAATCCTGCAATAGCAGACCATATTGTAAGGGAATTATTTTTCATGTTTGCAGTGCTTTCGAGTTAGGTTTGCTATTATTTTATATCAATAATTATTATTTTTAAGGTATATTATTATTCGACATAGATAGTAAGCTCATCTGTTCCTACGGCACCATCATCATCTATTACTTTTAATTTAGCAGTGTATGTACCCGGTTTTTCAAATGTGTATGCATCCCTTCCACAGTTTTTACAGAATGTATCATACTTACCATCCCCATCTGCATCCCATTCATAAGAGACTATATTGCCGTCGGGATCAGATGCTGATCCAGCAAAATTAAACTTTTCCCCGACAGATACATGAATATCTTCACCTGCAATAACATTTGGAGCTTTATTTGATTGTACTTCCTTGCTTGTGCAACCTGTATTAAGGACCATCAAAAACGTAATAATAAGGATTCCTAAGGGGTAGTTATTTGATTTTATCTGTAACACCTCATTTAGATTATCACAGTAAAACTAATCCTAGATGATGTTTATAAAACTATCTGAAAAATGAAAAATGAGTTTTTTGAAAATTAAATTTTATGGTACAGAACGGTAGAGCCCCCCCCCGACGCGGCTCAGTATAGCGAATTTGTGCGAAGTTTAGACAATCGAGGCTCCAACAATCCTGAGCCGTGTTGGGTGACCGCGGGGGCGCGAACCCGGGAGGGTGGATGTTAGACGCAGTTCCAATTGATCATAGTAAGAAAGAAAATTTCCTCTTTCCGTGAATGATCCTTCGGATTTCAATAATCTGATCCTTGATCACGTAGAAGGCCAAATAATTATCAATAACAAGCATCCGATATCCGAGTAATCCGAGTCTATCATCTTTCGGGACCACTCCCAGTTCAGGGAAGGATTCCAACTTGAGAATGCTCTTGTCAATCTTGTTAACGAATTGTTCGGCCGCGGAGGGATTATCCAGGAAGATGTACTCGAAGATATTTAGAAGATCGTTCTGCGCGATAGGCAGATATTCGATCGTGAATTTCTTACGCATTCAATCTCTTCCTAAGAAGGGCCATCATTTCCTTATGAGTCTTTCTTCCTTCCTTTGAGGAGCTCTGTTCCTCAGCGATGCTGAGTTTCTGATAGAGTTCCAGTAATGCTTCATGTTCTTCATATCGAGCGAGGCTCATCACGACGAGATCCCCCTTACCATTCTTGGTAATGTAGACGGGTTCTCCTTCTTTGTGACACAGCTCCGAGATCTCATTGAAATGATTGCGGAGATCGGATATCGGTTTGATGATCACCATCTTGGATCATGTATTCTATGGAACTTGGAGTTTATATCTTTTATGATAATATTTTATCTCATAAATGATAATATTATCGGAATTGGAATTGCGTCTAACTAGTGCATATCCGACATGCGGCATTACGTGTGTGCCCCTAAAGCCGAGTGATATCCGAAAGGGATGTCGTATACACCACCTCACGGGGAAGATATTCGACATTCGGATACCATGTCGGGATGCTGTTATATCCGGAACCGACCTTTCTTCCTACCATCACTGCCGTAGGACCTCGACGCACCGATCGATGACCTTATTGACCGTCGAACGTGTGAGACGGCCTACCGTATACAGAACTGCCTTGCGATCAATGGTCATGAACTGGTTCGGGCGAACGTTGCTAGGCCTCTTGAGGGAGCCCGACTCAAAGTCCCCCTGGTCGATCTGTACGGCGTATCGGTCCCTCACAGACCGGCTCGTGACCTTGCATATGATGAGGTCGTCCCCGCCGCCGCTAGCGACTACAAGGGCTGGCCGTCGCTTACACCCAGAGAGGTCCGTGAAGATGACCGGGGCAACAATGACGTCACCCTTCACAAATCCTTCCACGCCTCGTCCTCCTCCGGCCCGTACCAGACATCCGTCATAGAGGACCGGATTGCTATGGTAAGGCACAAGACCTCCATCGCCTCATCGTCCAGCCCGAACCTCCTCTTGAGCTCTTCTAAGGTGGGGATGGCATTCTTCAGGGCAGCATCGTGATTCCTTGCGATGAGCACGAGCTTGCGGACGATCTCGTCATAGCTCTCGCTCCGGTGCTCGCGGAAGGCATCGAGCTCTTTCTTCGTGTTCTTGTGGAGCTTGATGGTTGTGACGTCGGTCGGCATGGTGGTACACCCGGGTATACCTAGGTATACCTCGGGATATAAACCTTCCGCCTCGACACCCGTCCCGTACTCATCCACGCTCATACATCCTCCCCTCCTTCGAACCTGTCCAGCGGGCTGACGATCCGCACCAGGTCCCGCCTCGTCACGTGAGTGTAGATCTGTGTCGTCCTGCAGCTCGCGTGGCCCAGGAGCTCCTGGATGTACCGCAGGTCCACACCGTCCTCGAGGAGGTGGGTGGCGAAGCTGTGACGCAGGCTGTGGACGGTCGCGCCCGGCCTGACCTCGGCCCTCCGCGCCGCCCGCCCGAACACGTGCTGGACGGTCCACACCCTCTCCTCCCAGAGCCACTCCCGGCCCGTCACGGTCCTGATCCTGCAGATGAGCTCTTGGTCGTAGGGTATGGACACCCCGATGGTGCCGTCCCCGCGTCCGTGCAGCCTTATCGTGCGTCCCATTGTTCGCACCACCAAGCACATACGCGGTCCGCGCCTAAATGCGCTTGCCCCTCCCCGCGGGGGGGACCTGCGCCCGCACCCCGGCGGAGGAGTGCGTCCACCACGGCCGGTCATGCACACGTCCCGCATCGCTTATAAGGTCACAGCGGCTCTTAGTTCGTAAAGAGATGGTCACCAACTACCGCAAGAGCGTGATACCATGGCGATAATCGATCTGACATCCAAGAACTTCGAGCAGGTTGCACTGAAGAGCGAGGTCCCGGTGCTCATCGACTTCTGGGCAGATTGGTGCAAGCCGTGCAAAATGATGCATCCCGTGTTCGAGCAGCTGTCGGCCGAGTACGGTGAGAAGGTCAAGTTCGTCCGGGTGGACATCGACGAGGAGAATCAGCTGGCCATGCAGTACGGCATCCGCAGCATCCCCACCCTCCTCGCCATGCGCGAGGGCATGGTGGTGGGACAGTTCATCGGCTTCGGTGACAAGGACGCGGTCATGGCGAAGCTGGACGTCGTCCTCTCGATCCGATAGGGGCTTGCACCGTCCGCAGCGGTCGAAAGGTTGAAATGGATGAGGTGTCGACCCCGCCCCATAGCGACCTTCGCCTGCCGCAGCGTCTCGTTCAAGGGTATCGTTACCTGTGGGTTCGAGCTCTCAAGGACCGAGTACACCGTGATGATGCACCTTCTCTCCGACGCCGAGGAGCTCACGGCGAGCGAGATAGCCAAGGACCTGGCAAAGGACCGCACCACCGTCCAGCGCGCCGTGATGTCGCTCACCGGAAAGAACATCCTACGCCGCCGACAGTCCAACAATCCCCGGGGCGGGTATACCTTCTTCTACTCCATCAAGGACAAGGACCAGCTCAAGCAGCGGATCCTCGACATCATCGAGCAGTGGACCGCAGAGATACGCCGTGAGATGACCGCTTGGTAGGACGCCCTTACAGTGGCAGGGAGGTGCACTCGCAGGCACAGAAGCGCTTGGACATCGTGCATCGCTCCCGGTCCACCCGCAGCTCGCACCCCACCAGACAGTCTGCGCAGTAGATGCTCACGCTGCACGGGTCCTGGGACACGGTCGTGTAGATGTCCGTCCGCTCGCCCTCGGTAGCGGTCGGGTCCAGCACCCCCAGCGCCGCGTACACAAATACGTTGGACGGGACCAGGGCGTCGGTCCACACCGTCCCGTCCTGGTGCTCGGCGACCACCCACAGGCGGTAGCTCTCGCCCATGGTCGTCGGGAACATCTGGCCGGTAAGCTCGGACGTGTCGCCGCGGCCCAGGGCCACCGTGCGCCGCTCCTCGCTCCCGCCCACCACAAGGCCTTCCTTGCTTACGGCACGGACGAGCACCGTGCCCACAAAGGACTTGGGGACCGTGTTGCGCACCGTCAGCGTGGCCCGCGCCTCGCCGGCGGTGTACATCTCGTCCAGAGGGTTGTTGGCAGCGTCGGTGAAGGCGGCTTCCGTGATCTCGAGCTCAAGGGGCCTTACCTCCAGGCTGGCGTCCGGGTAGCCTAGGCGGACCCGGGCCCGTTCGCCCTCGCACCACGTGTTCATCACACGGCCCTTGCACCGGCTGGTTGCGTACCCCTGGCCGGGGAGCACCTGGCGCTCGACCACCGCACCGTCCGCGTCGCGCACCTCCACGCCGATGGAGAACACCGCGTTGGCCATCTCTGCGCTCAGAACCAGCTCCTCGGTCGCGATCCCGAGCTCCTGTACCGGCCCGGTGACCTCGTGGACCCTGGCCGATCCCTCCACCACCCTGTTCTGCGCGTCGGCGAGGAACACCTCGACCGTCACCGGGTAGGTGTGTGCCGTCACGGCCACCGCACCTGTGACCTGCTCGCCGGTGTAGCCCTCGGAGGTCCTTTCCCCGTCGCGGAGGAAGTAGGCGTCGGCCACGGTGAGCATGTCGGGCACCACCATGAACGAGATGGGACCGCGCGCGTCGAGCACCACCTCGCCCCCGGCGCGGCGCAGGACAGCGCCCGGCTGGACCGCCGTCACCGTCAGGTCGCCGTTGAGGGCGATCTCGCCTGTGAGCGCCCGGTAGTCGGCGCCCGGTGGGAGCACGATGCTCGAGAGGGAGCCTGCGAACCGCCGGTCCTCGGTGCACGAGCACGGGCACACGAAGCCCTTGGGGCACTCCGGGCAGGAGCAGGAGGGCAGGAGATGTAGGGAGAGGTCGGCAGCACCCGCAAAGCTGCGGAACCCGGAGTTGCGCACCTCCAGCGAGAGGCGGACACGCTCGCCGTGGTAGAAGGTCCGCTGCTCGGCCAGTCCCCGGAGGATGGCCAATCGGACGTCGACGCGGGGCATGGACAGCTTGCACTCGCGCAGGCAGCTTTCGGCGTCGTCCCCGTTCAGGCACCCGCGCTGGCAGGTCACCAGGGACGGCGGCACGCTCTCGCCCGCACCGTCCTCGTCCATCCTTCCGTCGCCGTCGTTGTCCCGGCCGTCGACGGGGTCCTCGTCGACACGGTCGTCACCGTCCTCGTCGGCGCCGTTACCGCACTTGCGCAGGCACGGTCCCGGGTCGGGGAACACGCCGCACTCCAGCTCGCAGGACACGTCCATCTCCACGCACGCACTAGTGCACGCGGACACCTGGTCGATCGCCACGAGCGCCTGGCACATCTCGTTGCACGTGCCCAGGCTTCCGCAGTCCGTGGCGTCCAGGGCGCACGAGCCTCCGCAGCATACGCCCACTGCGCTGGTGCAGGCCTCGCCGTCACCGCTCCCGGCACAGCCCACGTCGGAGCCGGTGTCGCAGCCCGAGGCGCCGGCCACGCACGAGCCGCCGCAGCACTTCCCTTCGCTGGCGCCCAACACGCAGCTATCGCCGTCCCGGTCCGCGCACCCCACTGCCGATGAGCAGGTACCCACGCACGCGATGCGTGCGTCCTCATCGCCGGGATGGACCAGAGCGCACATGGGACCGCATTCCAGAGTGCAGCTGTCATCGGCCCGTTCCTCCGCCTCGAGCCCGCCTGGCAGGCAGCACAGGTAACCCGACTCGTCTCCGCAGATGTCGAAGGTCAGCCCCGGCACGTCCGGTCCCGAGCATGAGCCCCCCTCGCCTAGTGTAGGGGGGACCGCAGCGATGCCGCCGAGGTCGTCGAGGCAGCAGGCGATGATGCGCTTGGCGTCCTCCTCGACGATGGGCCCGGTGCAGGAGTAGGTGGTCGTCGTCCGTGTGCCGTCCGGATTGTGGCACACGCACATGCCCAGGTGGCGCTGGCAGTGGCCCACCTCGGCGCCGCACTCCTCGCGACAGATGCGGGAGCAGCCCGCCTCCGAGCGCGACGCGTACTCGAAGCACTCCTCGGCCGAGATGAACATGTCCTCCGCCTCGATGGCGGCCAGCGCCTGGACGGCTTGCTGTTGGCGCGCGGACCACTCGTCGGTGTTGCCGTCGGTGATGTCGCCCTCTCCCGGGCCGCACCGGTCCGCGAGCATGAGCCCGGGGTATACGTGGCCTAGGGTGGACACGTCCTCGACCGTGGCCGATGTCCGCAGCATCCGGATGAGGTCGGCGAGCATGGCCTTGAACTCCTCAGCGTCGGTGTCGGTGTCAGGATCGCGGGACATCTCGATAAGGATGTCGGACAGGCGCTCCACCAGGGGGACGGCGTCGTACGGGGGCTCCTCGCCGCTGAGCGAGATCTCGGTGAGCTCGGTGTCGACCAGGGCGCTGATCGTGGTACGTAGGTCGGGGTAGGTGGCCAGGAAGTGGTCCACGAAGCTACGCAGGACCGTCACCTTCTCTGCTACGAGCGCGGGACCGTGGGTGGCCTCGTCGCCCAGGAGCGTGCCCGAGCCGTCGAGGGTGCACACGTCCTTGACGTCGACGACGCGCTGGTAGGAGGTGGAGTAGTAGGTCCGCCGTTGGGCGGGGCTGGGGAGGTGGCACTCCTCGGGGACCATGGACGTCGCCACGGTCTCCTCGTCCCACGGTGCGACATCGCAGGCATCGCTCAGGTCCACGTCCTCCAACGCGGGGTTCTGGAACGTACCCAGGGTGCCCAGGGCCACAGCACAGTGGTCCTTCTGCTGATCGAGGGCGTCCTCGAGCGCTTCCAGGTGGGCTGCGAGCACCTCGTACAGGTCGCGGAGGTTGTCGAGCGTGGTGAGCACATCGGTGCGGAAGTCGACCGTGTTGTCGAACCAGCCCTCGGGACAGGCGATCAGCCCCGTGTCGAGCACGCTCAACGGTGTCGGGTCCGTATCGGTGTGGGTCCAGTCGACCGTCGGCGAGTAGTCGTGGACCTCGCCCGCCTCGCCCTCCGCCCGCTCGCGGCAGAACCGGTCGCCGATGGCCTGACCACCGTCGTCCACCTTCACGGGTTCGGGCCGACCGCTGCCCTTCAGCAGGCCGTACACGGTGGACCGGAACGCAGGCTCGCAAAGGTTCTTCTGGAACTCTCCGGCGGCGTTGGCGGTACCGGCCTGGTCGTTGCCCGCAAGCGCCACGATGTACCGTCCGCCCTGCTCCTCGAAGGCCACGATGAAGGGCGCGTCGTACCGCAGGGCCAGCTCGCCCGCGGTGAAGTCCAGCTCCTCGCTGCCCACGTACACCTTGTTGGCGGCCTGGTCGTACCGCACCCGCATCCCGTCCTCCACGCCGTCGAGCACCGAGTTGGACGTGCTCGAGCCCAGGAGCACGAGGTTGCCGCCGGGGACCGCGCCTGTGTGCTCGACCACCGCCATACCGAGCTCGGCGCCCAGCACGAGGGCCTTGGCCCGGTCATGGCTCCCTACCCCGGAGCCGTACACGACCGTGCCATCGCCGCCTGTGCACTTCCCGTCGCTGCAGCCCTCGTAGCACGGGTAAGCGTCGCCGTTCACGACCAGCGGCACAAGACCGTCGTTGGACCTGATCGACGCGTCGTACTGGCGGACGTTGTCGGGGGAGAACAATCGGTCGTACGCGTCACAGTAGCGCTCGTGGTCGGGCTCGATGCATCCCTCGGGGAGAGGGCCTGAGGGACCGGAGGGACCGCCGGGGCCTCCCGGACCACCGGGACCGCCCGGACCGGGTGTCGGGGTCACCGCTCCAACGGGCACGGTGACGGAGATATAGGTACGACAGCCGGGGCCCATGTCGTAGGCGCCGCAGTCGACCCGGCCCTGGCACCGCAGTGAGTAGGTGCCCTCCACGTCGTAGGTGACGTCCACGACGCTGTTCCACGCGTCGCCCCAGATGAACTGGCCCGAGGAGTAGTCATCGATGTACATGTCGATGTGGTTCTCCTGGGAGTCGGTCCCGGTGCACTTCACCGTGACGGGCGCCTCAGCGCTGGCGGCAGCGACGCTCCCGTCGTTGGAGGATGAGTGGATCTGGGCACCGTTGACGAACACGTTCACCGTGGGCCGGGCCAGCGCAAGGGCCAGCGCGAGCACGCACAGGACCGCGAGCATCCTCGACCTCATGCAATCGCCTCCAGGATGCAATCGCAGTCACAATTATAAGGAGTGACGGTGCAGCGCCCCCGCTCGATACGCAGCTCGCAGGTCGAGAGACATTGCACGCACGCGACCCGTGCCCGGCAGCCCTCGTGGTCCATGGATGTGAACACGTCGTTGCGGGCGATGCCACCGGTAGCGCTCTGGGGGATGTTGAGCCCGGCCATGGGGAAGAGGACCGTCGGGACGACCTCGTCGAGCCATACTGCGCCGTCGCGGGCATGTGCCGTTACCCGGACCCGCAGCGTCATCCCGGGGGTCGCGTCGACGGGGGCCGACTCCGCCGTCATCGTGGAGCCCCTGTCATCGAGCCCGCGGTCGACGGCGACCTCGCGCTCCGATTCGGTGATGGCGAGACCGTCGTCGCCGATTATGGCGATCGTGACCGTGCCCGTGAACCCCGAGGACGCCTGGTTGGCCAGCTCCACGCGCACCCGCACCGTGCGGGCAGCGGACCGCCCGCCGACCACAGATCCGCCGTCGTCCACGAAGGCCGCATCGGTCACCACAAGGGCAGGCCGACGTACCTCGAGGAACGCACGCGGGTACGAGAGGCGCACACGCTCGTGGAGGCCCTCGCACCAGGTCAGGAGAGCAGGTCCCGTGCACAGGTCCGCGGCCCGTCCCTGTTCGAGGAGGATACCCTCGGCGAGAGTGGTACCGCCGCCCTCGACGCGGTAGCCGATCCGGAACAGGAGGTCGGCCTGGGTGCCGGTGATGTCGAGCGGGGCCGAGGTGAAGGTGCTCTCCTTGACGGGCCATGCGATCTCGTGTGTGCGCTCGGTACCGATTACCGGCGTACCGTCCCAACCGACGAGGTATATTGTGAGGGAGACGGGGACCAGCTGCGTGGTGAACGACACCGCACCGAACGCCTCCTCTCCCGGATGCCCGGTGGTGGCACGCTCGCGCCCGCCCACCGTGAACCACGCGTCGGCCACCGTGAGCTTGCCCGGCGCACCTATCCCGTAGAAGGGGCCGTGCGGTTCGCCGACGATCTTGCCCGCAGCGTCTCGGACGGTGGCGACCGGGCGGACGGTCGTGCCCGCCAGGGAGGCGCCGAGCTCAACGGGGTCCGTGAGGACGCCCTGCTTCTGTCCCGGGCCGACCACGAGCTGTGTGGTGGTGAGGATGACGAGCTCTTCTACCGAGCAATCGCACGGGCAGTCGTCGCCGACGGGGCACACGGAGCACGCGCAGTCGCGGTTGATCTCAAGGACCACGTCGACCTTCCCGGTGAAGCCCGTGCCGCCCCGGTTCTCGACGGTGAGATGCAGCCGGGGGCGTTCACCGGTGTGGAACGACTCGGCCTCCTGCCCGTCGCGCACGAGGGCGAGGGACGCGTGGATCCGGGGGTGGACGGCGCGGCACATCTGGAGGCAGAGGGTGATCTCGGGCAGGTCGTCCGAGCTGGTCAGGCAGCCCAACTCGCAGTGCCGCAGTCCTTCCGGCATGGAGGGCGAGGCGACGCCCGGACAGCCCTCAAAGCACATCGAGCGTGCCCCGGACAGCGGGAACTGGTCGATGCATCGCAGCTCGCAGGCGATGTCGGCACCCTCGCAGCGCTGTCGGCATGCCTGGGCGAGGGCCGGGCGCTCGGGATAAGCGTTCTGGCACTCTGTGAGGCAGCTGGCGGCAAGGCACGGCGGCCAGCCGCGGGGCCGGTCGCACGACGAGGCGAAACGCACGCACGCGCCCGAGCCCGGGTTCAGGGCGAAGGTGACGACCTCAGGGCATGCACCGCACGACTTCCCGCCGGTCGCGCAGGAGCCGCCGCAGCAGACGCCTGTCGGTCCGTCCACCTCGCACACGCCGCCCTCGACCGTGTCCGCACAGAGCGATGGTACGTCCTCGCAACCGTTGGCGCCGGCAACGCACCCCCCTCCGCAGCATAGCCCGGACGCACCGTCGATGCTGCATTCGGCGCCGTCATCGGCGCTGACGCAGCCGTGACCGGGGCAGGCCGACCATCCGTACGGTGCATCGCACGGCGAGGGGAAGCGCACGCACTTGCCCGATAAGGGATCCTTTGCATAGGTGTCGACCTGCTCGCACGTCATGCACGAACTGGCGCCCACGGCACAATTACCGCCACAGCAGGTGCCGACACCCTGTCCGACGAGGCAGGGCAAGCCCTTCCCATCGTCACCGCACGCGGTGTCCGGGACGCACCCCGTGGCACCTACTGCACACGAGCCTCCGCAGCACTGGCCCTGGGCGCCCGCGACGGTGCAGGCGGTGCCGTCCTCCTGACCCGTGCAGCCGAAGCCGTCGCAGTCGGTCCAGCCTGCGGGGACGTCGCACGTGGACTCGAACCGCGTGCACCCGCCCGCGTTGGGATCCCGGACCCACACCGGCGAGCGCGGGCAGGCGGTGCACTCCTCGCCGCCCGTGAGGCAGCGGCCGCCGCAGCACACACCATTCTTATTGTCAAAGGAGCAGGATGCCAGCTCGTCACGGCCCACACAGGCATCGACACGACCCGCGCACATGAGCGCGTGGACCATGCACTGGTCATCGCAGCAGAGGCCCTGTACACCGTCTACCTCGCACGCGCTCTCATCACCCTTCCCGGCGCACTGCTCGTCCTGCAGCCCGCAGGCATGCCGGCAGACGAGGCGTCTTGTGGAGTGGCGTGCATACTTGCCGTCGCACAGCTCCTCGCAGGAGAGACCGCACCCTTCCTCGGTGATGGGCAGCTCGGGCTCGAGGCCCGGTCCCCGGCAGCAGAGCTCGTCGACGGTCTCGGTGCACCAGCTCACGGATATACCCGTCGACGCCCGCGCCCCCGGGCCAAGGCGACATGCACCACCCCACCGGTCCTTGTAGGCCGGGTCGGATAACCGGGATACGGTCACGATCCCGTCGGGCTGTGAGGCATGGACGAGCGAGTCATCACCAGTGAATATGCCCGCGTGGACGACTCCTTCACCATCCTCACCCCTGAGGAACACCACGTCGCCCGGGCGAAGCTTGCGCCATCCGACGCGACCGCCGCCGTTGGCCTCGCATGCTTCGTGCTGCGCTGCCGGCGTGCGGGGGAGCTCGACGGCGACCTCGCGCATGACGGCGAGCACGAGACCTGCCCCGTCGACACCGTCACGCGATGTTCCACCGTTCACGTAGGGTACTCCGAGCCAGGTACCCGCAGCGTACGCGATGGCACCGCCGCTCCATGTGGTCCCCTCGACATCGTAGATCCGCTGGCAGCATGTGGTGAGCGAGTCGGACCCGCCGTCCGTGCCGTCCTCTCCGGGGATGGGAGCGTCCGGGCCCGGGACATCCTCTCCCGGGGGTATCTCTCCAGCCGCCCCGTCGGGCGTCGCGCCCGGTGTCGAGCCGGAGCTCGAGCCTGGTGAGGACGATCCGGGGTAGGAGTTACCGCCACCGCTGGTCGTGTCGTAGCCGAAGCACATGCCGTCGGTGAGGAACAGTCCTTCCGGATCCCACGCAGCGAGCGCCAGGAGGTTGGCGAGGCCGTCACCGGACCAGGCGTCCGTGTTGCCGTCGCTGATGGACGTTGATGTCACGGTGGCGTAGCAGCCGCCGCGCTTGCCCTGGGGCGGGCAGTCGTCGAGGTGCGAGGGCGGGCCTTGGTCGGACGTGTCATCGTCGGGCTTCTGCTCCTCCTCGGGCTCCTCAGCGTCCTCGTCCCCGGTCCCGTCCTCCTCTCCATCCTCCTCGCCCAGCTCCGTGCACTCCTCGCCCTCGAACAGGGCCGGGAAGCTCGCGTCGCAGTCCTCCGCGTTGGACCAACCCTCCGAGGACTGGACTAGGAAGGCCTGCGCCGTCGCGCTCATCCCCCCCGCCGCACCGATGTCGCCGACGTACTCCTTGAGGAAGAGGACAAGGGCCTTGAGCCCCTCCTGGGTGGGCTCTACCTTGTCGGCGTTCTTGGACATGGCGGTGAAGAGCTCGGCCTCGTGGAAAAGGAGGAATATATTGCTCGAGCCTTCCAGCACGGGCTTGGGATCGGTGGCCACGCCGTTCACCCTGATCTCGAAGTGCAGGTGCTGGCCCGTGGAGCAACCCGTCGTCCCCATCAGTCCGATGCGCTCGCCCTGCTCGACGACCTGGCTCATGGTCACGTCGATGTGCCTGAGGTGGGCGTACCGCGTCTGGAGGCTGTTGCTGTGGTCGATGAACACCGCGTTCCCATAGCAGCCTCCCGAGGAGGCGAGGAGGATCGACGCGACCTTGCCGGCGGCTGCAGCGACGACGGGGACCGTACCGGACTCGGCAATGTCGTACCCCTTGTGGACGTGGGGCTTGCACAGTCTGGTGTCCGCGCACAGAGCGTCCCGTTGCCCGAAGGGCGACGTCTCGTGCCCCTCGGTGGGCCAGATTATGGCGTCCTTGTCGTCCAGCTTCTTGCGCGTTTCTTCCGCCATCTTGTGGACCTCGTCGGTCAGCTCCTTGAGCGTGTGGACGAAGTCCTGCATGTCACTGATGACCACGTCGAGCCTTGCTATGACCTCGGTAGGTCCGTGCGCCCCGTCGTCGCCCAGGAAGGTCCCCGAGCCGTCGAGGGTGCACACGTCCTTGACGTCCACGGCGTCCTGCTGGCACTGCTGGAGCGCGATGCGGTCCACGTTGGCATGTTTGCCCTTCTCGGTGGCGAGGTAGGTCTTCCTGCCGTCGTCGAGGTCCTTGGGCTCGCACCCCTTGACACCGAACGGGTCCGAGGTCTCTGTCAGACCTCCGTCCTCGGGGACCGGGTAGGTGGTATCGGCGCCCCAGCCCGCGTCGGTGGTGATCTCTGTGATCGTCGGCTCCGGCCCATCGCTCTCCTCCTCATCGTCGTCCTTCTCTCCGCAGGTGCCGCACCCGGTGCCGGTCTCGCAGTCCTCGGCCACGCACATGCTGCACGTCCTGACGGCCGCAGGGAGGTGGCCTGAGCCCTTCTTGCACTTCCAGGCCTCGTCCGCCAGGCAGGTCTCGGCGACCGCCTGGTAGCACAGTTCCGGACCGAAGCCGTCGCCGATGACAAGGGCCTCTAGCGGGTGGGCCTCCGTGACATCGGGCTCGTACACGGGCGCCGGCTCCTTTTCCTCGGGCATGAGGTCGCCCTCGATACCCTCGCTCGGCGTGTAGGGCTCCTCTTCCTCCGCGGTCGTCGTCACGGGCTCCTCCTCGGGGACCTCCTCATCACCCTCGTCCCCGGCGTCATCGCTCGGTGCGAAGGGTTCCATCTCGCACGGTACACCGTACCGTGATGCGAACCTGTTGATCCTCCCGTGGCACTTCGCCTGCTGTGCGTAGAACGAGTCGCGCAGCGCCTTCAGTTCGTCGACGAAGGGCTCGTAGAACTCGATGAGGTCATCGAACAGCGTCTCGACCTCGGTGAGGTAGTCCACGACGTTGTTGTAGTTCTCGACCTCGGGGCACTCGGGCAGCTTGCGTTGTTCTCCTGCCCCGGACGTATCGTCCTGGCCGCCGTCGGTGCTCACATCGCCGGTCCCTTCCTCGGTACCTGCACCCGTGCCCGTCCCGGTCCCTTCCTCTGCGTCCGTCACTTCCTCTTCCGTGCCGAGGGAGGTCAGGTCGAGCTCCTCCTCGCCGGTATAGAGCAGCTGGTTGCCGGCCTCGTCCGCGTCCTCGGCACCGAAGCGCTCCTGTATATAGGCCTTGCAGGGGCTCACGCTCTCCTGTCCTCCGGGGAAGCAGAACGCCATGTGATGGGTCTGGGCATCGCCTGCTGCGGGCAGGTCCATGGGCGCGGTCTCGTACTTGACGTCGGCGCAGGGATCCACGAACTCCTCGGGTCCCTCGCCCAGGACGGGCGTCAGCACCAGGAGCGCGACCGCTAATGCAATAGCTGCGGCCATCCTCCCGATGCAAAGGGACCTTCGTACCATGTCTCATTGACCTCTCATATGTTCTCTGTCCTATATTGCTCCCATGATGCACTCGCAGTCGCACTGGTCGCGGGTGACCGTGCACCTCGTCCGGTCCACACGCAGCTCGCAGGTGGTAAGGCATTCGTCGCACCTGATGCTGGCCTGGCATCCCTCGTGGATTATCGTTGTGAAGATCGTGTTCCGCACCAGTCCCTCGGTCGTGTCCTGGGTCACGGTCAGCTCGGCGAACGGGAAGAGCGCGGCGGGTACGATCTGGTCGAGCCAGGTCCTCCCGTCAATGTCCGTGGCCTGGACCCAGATGCGGAAGGACGCGCCCGGCTTGGGCCACACGAAACCTGACTCTACCTCGATGGACGAGCCTGCGCCCTCCAGGCCACGGTCGACGCCCAGCGCCACGACCGACTCGGGGACCGCCATGCCGTCGGTTCCAACGACCTTCACGACCACGGTCCCCTCGAACCCCTGCGCGGCCAGGTTGGTCAGCTCGATCTTCGCCCGGACCGAGTCGCTCCCGGATAGCCGGTTCACGGCGAATCCATCGTTGTCGACGAATGCCGCGTCGGCCACGTCGAGCATGGGTCGCTTCACTTCCAGGTAGGCGTCAGGGTAGGAGAGCTTCACGCGCTCGTGCAGCCCCTCGCACCACGTGGTGAGGTCGCGTCCCTCGCACAGACCGGGTGGTCTGCCCTGTTCGTCTAGCGTGCCCTCGGCCAGGACCGCGCCGGATGCATCCGTCACCTTGTACCCGAGCCGGATGACGAAGTCCACGTGGGCGGTATCGACCTCGAGCTCGCCCGTGGTGAACGTCTCCATCCTCGTCGGCCAGGTAATGGTGTGGGCCCAATCGGTGCCCTCGATGGGTTCCCCGTCCCACCCGACCATGAACAGGTCGAGCGTCACGGGCACCTGGTCGGTGGAGAACACAACGAACCCAACCGCGTCCTCACCGGGGTAGGCGGCGGTAGCGCGCTCACGGTCGTTGACCAGGAACGACGCGTCGTTCACCGCAAGCTTCTCGGCCTCACTGATACCATAGAAACTGCCCAGGGGCTTGCCTATGACCTGGTCGTAGGTATCGCTGACGATGGCGACTGGCTGGACGGTTGTGCCAGCAAGCTCGCTCTGCAGGGTGACCGGGTCGGTGAGGTACCGCGCCTTCTCGCCGGGGGCGAGCATGATGTTGTCGAGCGAGAACACCTGGCGTTCATCCTCCTCGCAGTCGCAGCTGCACATGTAGTCGTCCGGACAGGGCTCGCACTCGCAGGCGTCGAGCACCCGCAGTGAGACGTCCATGTCGCCCGCGAACCCGGCGCTGCCGCGGTTCTCCACCTCCACCCGCATGCGCGGGCTCTCGCCGGTGAAGAACGACTCGGCCTCCTGGCCGCCGCGGAGCAGGGCGAAGGTCACGTGGACGCGCGGGTGGATGGCCCGGCACAGCCTGAAGCACAGCAGGGTGGGCGCGGGCTCGCCATTGTTGAAGTCGATGCAGTCCTCCTCGCACCACCGGAGGCTCTCGGGCATCAGTTCGGTGATCACACCCGGACAGCGCTCGATGCACGCAAGTCGCTCGTCGCGTCCTGCGAAGTCCATGATGCAGCGCTCCTCGCAGGATATGTCCATCGTCTCGCACAGCTCCCTGCAGTTGCGCGCCAGGGACGGGTTCTCAGGGTACTCGTTCTGGCACTCGGAGAGGCAGCTCTCCACGATGCACGGTGGCCATCCCTTTGGCACGTCGCATGGTGTCGAGTACTGCTTGCACTCCTGGGTCACCGGATTGAGGGCGAACGTGACCACCTGGGGGCAGCCACCGCAGATGGTGCCACCCAGCACGCAGTGGCCACCGCAGCACACTCCGTCCTGGTCATCGGACTCGCACGCTCCACCCTCGGCCTTCCCCTCGCAGGGAACGGTATCGAGGACACATTGCGTACCGCCGACGACGCACCCATTGCCGCAGCAGATGCCGCGGTCCTCGTCCTTGGTGCACGCGGCACCGTTGATGAGACCAGCACAACCGTACCCTTCGCAGGCGGTGAACCCGTACGGGACGTCGCAGGGGGTAGAGAACTCCTTGCACGCATCCGTTACCGGGTCCTTGGCATGGGTGATCGCCTGCACGCACTCGCCGCACCGTGTGCCGCCCACCGCGCACTTCTCGCCGCAGCACACGCCGGGCACGTCCCTGGCATAGCACGGGACGCCGTTGCCCATGCCCTGACAGGTGTCGTCGGGCACGCAGTCCTCAGCGTTGAGTGCGCAGGTGAAACCGCAGCATACGCCCAGTTCGCCTTCTTTGGAGCACTCGTACGTCTCGTCCGCTTCGGTGTCGCACCCGAAGTTCTCGCAGTCGACCCAGCCATCGGGCACATCGCAGGTGTTGGTGAACTTATCGCAGGCACCAGTATCGGGATTCTGAGCGTAGACTGTCATGTCCTTGCAGGAGCTGCAGTCACTCTCGCCGGTGAGGCACCGGCCTCCGCAGCACACGCCGGACTCGCCGTCGAAGGAGCAGGCGTCCAGGCTCATCAAGCCCACACAGACCTCCACCCGGCCAGCGCACATCAGAGCATGGACCATGCACTGCTCATCGCAGCACAGGCCCTTCATCCCGTCCACCTCGCAACCGGTCTCCTCCGGCTTGCTAGCGCACTGCTCGTCACGGGCACCGCACTTGTGCCGACAGACGAGGTACTTGAACGAGTGGCGCTCGTACTTGCCCTCGCACAGCTCCTCGCACGTGAGACCACACTCCTCCTCGGTGATCTTCTTCTCGAGCTCGAGGCCGGGGCCCTGGCAGCATAGCTCCTCGGTGTCGTCCCCGCACCAGTCGATATCGAGCGCCTCGTAGCTGGCGCCGCCCTCCACGTACCGGCACCCGCCGGTCCAGTGCTCGCGGAAGTAGGAGTTGGAGAGCTGGACGATCTTGACCACATCGCCCGGCTTGGGCGCGTGGATCATCCGGTCGTTGCCCGTGTAGACGCCAACATGCGAGACACCGGGCTTATAGGTGTTCTCGAAGAACACGATGTCACCCGCCTGCAGATCGCCCCAGTCGACGTACGTCCCGCCGTTGCTCTCGCAGGCGAAGTACTGCTGCGAGGCGGTCCGGGGCACGTTGATGCCGTTCTCTCTGAGCACGTTCAGGGTGAGCCCCGAGCAGTCAACGCCCGAGCGGCTGGTGCCGCCGAACACGTAGGGCACGCCCAGCCAGCTCCGTGTAGTGTCCACGATGCCTCCGCCGGCCCAGGAGGAGTCCTCTATACCGAAGATGCGCTGGCAGCACTGCACGAACGGGTCCTTCTCGCTCTCGGGGATATCCTCTCCTGGTGTGATAGTGCCGTACCATGAGCCACCACCATCGATGGCGAGCGGTACCTCACTGCTATCGCCGTCGTCGACGGCCATCCCGCCACCCTCCTCGGTGTCGTAGTTAAAGCAGTCGGCGTCGTTGATGAAGAGCTTTTCCGGATCGATTTCCTTCATGAGGTCCAGCAGACGCGTGTCCGTCCACGCATCCGGGTTGGTATCGGTCACGGTGATGAGCGCCTCGGTCGCGTTGCACCCGCCCCGCTTCTTCTTCTCCGCGCAGATGGGTACAGGACGCCTCTCGGTAACGTTGCAGTCAACGGACCCGTCGATGGTGAAACCAGTGACATTTTCCACGAGCTGGTCGAGCCCGGTCTCAGTGTCGTTGAGCGGCTCGCACGTCTCCTTGTCGAAACGGGGACGCAGGTGCGGTGAGCATTTTTGCTCGTACTCCCAGTCCTTTGACGACCGGACGATGAACGAGGTGACGTTCTCGAAGAAGTCGGTGGTGGTGACATCGTTGGTAAGGTTACCTTTAACGAAGTTGACGAGGTTCTTGAGATCGTTCTGAGTGGCATTGACCTTCTCCATCCCGTCGGTGATGGTCTTCTCGAACTCGGCCAACGTCCCGGGATCGAGCGCGCTCGAGTTCACGTCCTCTAGGCTATCGGAGTTCTGCCCCATCAGCTCCTTCGACAGAGTGGCCGAGCGCTGCATGTTCTCCACGTACGTCTCCATGATGGCGATGAGCGAGTCGAGCTTCTCGAGCACCTCCGTGGGGCCGTGCCCCTTGTCATCGCCGATGAAGAGGCCGGAGCCATCGAGGGTACAGACGTCCTTTAGGTCGGCAGCCTCACGCTGGCAGCCCTCGAGCTCGAGCGGTTTGGCGACCGCATTGTAGCCCTTGACCGAACGGATGATGCCCTGTGCGCCGGACCCGAGGTCCTGGTACTGGTTCTTCTTGCACTCGGCGATGCCGAACGGCTCGGTCGCGAGGGTGGTGTTCATATCCTCGGTCCACTCCTTGATGGTAGAGCTCTTCCCCGGGAGCTCCCGCCCCTCACGGTCCAGCTCGACCCATACCATATCGAACTTCTTCACGTTGCAGTTCATGGTGTCGTAATCGTACTCAGTGATGACACCCTCATCATTGGTCTCGTAGCCGATCAAGCACGCGCACTCGGCACTGGTGAGGAGGAAATCGTTCCGACATTTCTCTTCCATCTCCAGGCGCTCGGGCTGTGAGAACACGTCCATGCAACCAGATGTGGTGCTCTTGCACTGCCAGGCACGCACGAATGCCTTCTCCTCAAGGTCTTCGATGTAGGACTTCTTACAACAGACATAGGTCTCCTCGCAAAGAACCCCCTGCCCGGGGATGCCCCCTGCCATGCAGGGCGGGAGCGTGAGCTTACCGTTCGCGGCGTTCCCGCAGGTGGTGCAGTTTTGTCCGTAGCAGCACGGTTCGATCGTGCACATGGGGCACGACATGATCTCGGTGACGTTCCGGGTCCCGTTAACACCAGGATCTATGTTGCACGCCCACCCTCTATTGGCGAGGCATCGGTCGGCAACCGCCTTTCCGCATACGCTGGGATCGAAGGAATCGTCAACGATAGCAGACTCGATAGTGGCGTTGTTCTTGTCCGTGAGCTCCTTCATCCCGCATCCGTTGGCGTACGCCTCGATGAAGTCGTTGATGTCCGCATGACAAGCGGCCTGTTGGGACGCGACCGCGGAGCGGAGCACTTTAACGTAACCGATGAGACGGGTGTAGAAGCCGGAGAGGTCCTCCACGAGCTTGATGTACTCGTCGCCGAAATCGGCCTTGTTGTCGTAGGAGGTACGCTCCGGGCACTTGAGGGCGCCGAAGTCGAGGGGCTGCAGTACAACGTCCTGGGCCTTGGCCGCGGCGTTCTCAGCAGCATTGCCCGCTGCATTCTCTGCAGCGCTGGGATCACTTTCACCCGCATTGGCGAACTTCCACTCCTCGGAGACGGGGACGGTGGTCGCCGTCTGATCAGCACCCTCGGGGGGGGTGTCCGGTGCGGAGTAGCTAATCCGCACATCGGGGATGAATCCCTTCACTGACGGATCGAGGGACTCGATAACGTTTACATGTCCTCCCTCGCCGTAGATATCACGTCCGAGGCGCGAGGTGTAGAACATCTGCCCGGGTTCCTCATAGGTGAAGGTGAGGCGTCCCGCGTCACTCTCCGACCCGATGGCGATCTTCTTGCCCTGCCCGTCCCGTAGTCCGTGCTTCTCGATGTAATCGATGCAGGCGGCCCGGTCGTACCCGGGTGACGAGTCCGTCTGTTTATCGGTCCCGTTCTTCTGCACGACGCAGAACTCCACGTGATATCGGCGGTCGCTCCCTGCAGCAGGCTCACCGGTTACCTGCAGCTTGACATCGGCGAAGAGACAGGGATTCTCAGCAAGCTGGCCAGAGGTGAGGTCCGTGAACGCTGTCTTATCCCCGTCACCCTTGTACTGGGTGACCTCGGTGCCGTTGTGGACCTTGAGAGAGTCTTTTGAGAAGAAGCCCTGGTCCCCCTTCATAGACTTCCAGAGGACATCCATACCATTTTCGAAGGTATTGTTGATGAGATCCTGGGGGAGCTTGTTGTCCACCCCGCAGGTGGCACGCTTACTGATATCCAGGTCGTCGGTGATGATGGACCAGTTATCATATCCGTCCCCTTTCACCTGCCACTTTCCCTCGTGATACCTGTACCGCCGGTTGCCGCAGAACATGTTCCCATCGGTGTACTCGATCTCCAGGGACGTGCCCCAGAGCTCCTGACCGGTGATATTGAGGGTAGTCATGGTCTCTGCGGGTGGTTTTGAGTAGGGTTCGGGTGTGGGCTCGGGCGTGGGTTCGGGCGTGGACGTCGGTGGAGTTTCCTCTGGCTGTTGTGCGACAACTTCCTCGCACTTCCCGTCCATGCCGCAATTGAGGCCGTCATAACACAGAGAGCCGCAGCACTCCTTGTCTTTCTCGCCGCAGTGCTGCCTGCACACGTCCTCGGTCATTTGATCGTAGATATCGTCCTTCGTGCTGTCGACGGGGTCGCACTGCTCGTTGACAACGTCCCCCACCGAGTTGACGATCTCGTACTTATCCGTGTCCTTGTTCAAGCAACAGAACACCTTGTTGTCGGCCGCCATCGCGATGAGCATGACGACGACCGCTAGCGATACTGCGAATCTGAGTCCATTTCCCCTTTCCATGTGCTTTGTTGCATAACTAACCTTTTCTCGGCT
>JASMDC010000042.1:0-25331 GCA_030753015.1 Candidatus Undinarchaeales archaeon
AGGAAGCCGATCCCGATGTCGTTCACGCACGTCTCCACGTCCTTTGGTGTCAAGGTAATGTTCACGCCCAGGCTTTCGAGGAGGTCGGCGGACCCCGACCTGCTAGACACGCTTCTGTTCCCGTGTTTGGCCACCGACACGCCCGCACCAGCCACGACGAACGCGACTGTGGTGCTGATGTTGAACGTCCCGGAGCCATCGCCGCCAGTCCCGCACGTGTCCACGGCAGTGCCCTGTACCGAGATGCTCTCGGCCTTCTGACGCATCACGGTCGCGCACGCGAAGATCTCGTCAACGGTCTCGCCCTTCAGTCTGAGCGCCGTCAGGAACGCAGCGATCTGCGCAGGTGTCGCGCTTCCTCCCATGATCTCGTTCATGACGTCGAGCGCCTCTTTCTCCGACAGGTCCTTGCCTTCGATGACCTTCTTGATTGCTTCTTTTATCATTCATGCTCCCTCCAGGAAGTTTCTGAGGATGTCCTTACCATGTTCTGTAAGTATCGATTCGGGGTGGAACTGAACGCCGTAGATCGGATACTCGCGGTGCTGGACCGCCATGATCTCGTCGGCCTCCGTCCTGCCGGTGATCTCCAACTGGTCGGGGAAGCCCTCCCGGGCGATCACGAGCGAGTGGTACCGGGTCGCGGTGATGGGGGTCGGGACATCGGCGAAGATGCCCGTGCCGGTGTGATGGATGGGGCTCGTCTTCCCGTGCAGGAGGTTGGCCGCCCTCTCGATAGTGCCCCCGAACACCAGTCCCATGGCCTGATGGCCCAGGCACACGCCGAGTGTCGGTATCGTCCTGCTCATCGTCCGCAGTATATCGAGGGTAACGCCCGAGTCCTTGGGATGTCCGGGCCCCGGGCTGAGCACGATCCTGTCGGGCTTCGCCGCCATGGCCTCCTCCAGGGAGATGTCGTTCCGCTCGACGATGATCTCTGCTCCCATCTCGCCGAGATACTGGGCGATGTTGTAAACGAACGAGTCGTAGTTGTCGATGATGAGGATCCTAACCACTGTGGCCACCCCCCAGTACCGACATCATGGCGCCCATCTTGTTCTCCGTCTCTATGAACTCGTTCTCCGGGACCGAGTCGGCGACGATGCCGGCGCCCGCTTGCAGGTACGCTTTGTTGCCTTTGGTGAAGATCGATCTGATCGTGATGGCGAAGTCCATGTTCCCGTTGAAGTCGAAGTACCCCACCGCGCCCGCATATGGACCTCTCCGGGTCATCTCGAGCTCCTCGATGATCTCCATGGCCCTGATCTTGGGCGCTCCCGATACAGTGCCCGCAGGGAAGCATGAGCGCAGCGCGTCGAAGCAGTCCCGGTCCTTGCGCAGCTTGCTCGTGACGTTAGAGACGATGTGTTGGACATGCGAGTACTTCTCGCAGCCCATGAGCTCGTCCACCTTGACCGAACCGTACTCGGAGACGCGGCCCATGTCGTTGCGATGCAGGTCCACGAGCATGATGTGCTCGGCCCGCTCTTTCTCGTCGAGGAGCATGCTCACCTTCAGCTTCTCATCCTCCTCGGGATCCTTGGACCGGGGACGCGTACCGGCCAGGGGGCGGGTGGTGAGGACGCTGTTCTCGAGCCGCACGAGCATCTCGGGGGAGGAACCGAAGACCTTCGATTCGTCGAAGTCGATGTAGAAGAGGTAGGGCGAGGGGTTCACCTGCCTGAGGATCCGGTACATGTCGAACTCGTTGCCCTTGAACGTCGCTTCCGTCCGCCGCGAGATGACCGTCTGGAAGATGTCGCCCGCCCGGATGTACTCCTTTGCCTGCTCGACCGCGTCCTCGAACGCAGGGCTCTTCATGTTGGTACGCGGTTTGCCGATGGTGAGCTCTTCATGTTCCTCATCACGATAGCCGTTGATAAGACCCTCGACATCCCGTTCCATCCTGTGCGAGATGAGATATGCCTTCCGGTGGATGTGGTCGAAGCAGACCACCTGTGACGGGATGATGAAGTGGGCGTCGGGAAGGTTCAGTTCGTCCTTCCTCAGCTCGGGGAGCCGCTCGAAGAAGCGGACGATGTCGTAGGAGAAGTAACCCACCATTCCGCCCGAGAAAGGGAGGAAGTCGACGGGCTCGGCACTGAAGTCGTAGAACTCGCGTCGCAGGTACTCGTACGGATTCTCGCACTTTTCCCGGGTACCGTTGAACCGCACCTCGTGCCCCTTGGACCTGAATGAGAACACCGGATCGAACCCGATGAAGGAGTATCGCGCGGTCTTCTTGGTGCCCTCCACCGATTCCAGGAGGAAGCTCTCGTCCTTGTACTCCTGCTTGATGGCGGCATAGGCACCGACGACATCGAATCGGTCGAGACGGAGGTTCCGGACACTTGCCGTCAGAAGGTGGTGCTTGGGCGTGGGACTACCTTTGCGCTTCTTTCCGCCGACGCCAAAGGTGATCCCTCCTTTTCATGCGATCGAATAGATAAGACGTCTCCAGCTATTTAAAGATTGCTATTTATTGTTGATAATTGTACATTAATGTACAATACATTTGTTGTATACCCCTAGTAAAAGTATAAGAACCGGCCTGGAGCGCATCCTGTCACATGGACGCCGAGCACCTCGTCCCGCCGGATGAACTCTACGATAAAGCGGTCACTTTTTTCGAGGGCGTCCGCAAGTATGATAAGGTCCTGGTGTACGGCGATGGTGATCCTGACGGGATGACCGCTGCGGTGTGCGTGTCAGAAGTGCTGGACGCACGGCTCGCCAACTACGACGTGCGGTTCACCCGTGGCCAGCTCAACACAAAGGACGTCGAGCAGGTGGCCCAGGGCAAGTACAACAAGGTCTACTGCACCGATTTCTGGGAGATATACGAGTCGCCTGTCGAGGTCGTGGCCGACATGGTGGAGAAGGTGAAGGAGTTCGTGGTGTACGATCACCATGACATACGCACCGCGGGTCGCGAGAACCTCGACCGCCTATACGAGGAGCTGGACAGGCGGGGCATCCGTGACCGGTTTACTCTCATCAATCCCAATCTCGAGGGTGTCGTGGACGTCCCCAACGGCTCGGCCTGGGAGTACCGTGTAGCCGAGCGATATGTAGCCCGCCATCCGCAGGCCCTGCTCGCCAAGCATATGTCGCGACTCAAGGAGGTGGCGACGGCAGGAGCGATCCTCGACTACTGCGCACCCCAGTCGGCCGACCTGGTGGCCGAAACGTTGCTCGAGCATCCCGAGTCGCTCGACTTCGACCGAAAGGGCCTGAGAAAGGCGCTGGACGACTACCAGAACGCCACGCCCGGGGACACTGTCACGTTCACAGCCTTGAAGGAAGCGCTGCCGCCGCAGAACGAGCTGCTCGGCTCGACATTCGGCATCGCCGGCCGTAACACGTTCGCCAACTGGATCGTCGCCGGATGGCGCGGTGCCCAAGACGTGTACAAGGCAGCAAAGGCCATGGCCCGCGGCACGGGCTCGTTCAACGACCTTGTCGAGGACACGGGCAGGTTCCCCGAGTTCTTCAAGAACGTGAACCGCGTGGAGGGCGAACTGGCGTCCCAGTACGCGGTGTTCGAGGATGACCTCGCGCATCACGAGCGGGGCGAGGACACCACCGCCACCTCGTTCGATGACGAGCTTGGACTCGCTGTGTTCCAGTACTCATCGGAGGACCCACTGCGGTTCGCCAGCCACCTTTCCACCAACCTGCGCGACCGGCACCCCGAGTTCGCATGGTTCGTATACCAGGTCAACGAGGAGAAGGGGTGGGTCGGTGGTAGCCTGCGTCTTGACGCGGAGCACTTCCCCCAGTACGACCTGGCCCGCGCCGTGGCCGAAGCGTCAAAGGGCATTGACGGGGCACGCGGCGGTGGCCACAGTGCCGCCAGCGGAGCGAGCATGGCCGAGAAGGACCTCCCGCTGTTCATCGAGCGTATCAAGGAAGAGCTCAGGCAGCAGCGGAAAGGGTCCGACGAAGAACCCGTCTGATGGTGCCGGTCCGGCACTGACGGATTATCACTCACGAACTGAGATCCCTGAGAACGGATCTCATTCCCTCTTTCCATGTGTGATGGGACGGGAAAACCGTGTTATTTTTATACTCCGGACGCTGCTCCCTTTCACCACCCATGCGATATACTGTCACGCTCCTGTTGCTTGTCCTCCTTTGCGGCTGCACCGGCGGTCCGGCGGACGACCTCGCGGCCAACGCCACGGCGGCGGGTGAGGACGCACGTGACGGAGTGAACCGGTTCGCGAACGAGACGTTGCCGCTCCGGGTGGCAGAGCATGAGCCACTGGACCTGTCCAGCGTCGAGAGCTTCGGGCACTACCAGCAGTTCTGCAACGAGACCAACGTCCTCGTGGACGAGATGAACCGAGAGTTCGACCTCGGCATGCCGCGCATGGAGCCCACGCTTGAGGGCTGGGAGAAGGCGGCCGTGACCATCCAGGAGTACGGTCCGCTCATCCATACCCACAACGAGCTCATAGACTCGGCCCGTGCCTACAAGAGGGAACCCACGGAGGCGAACCTGGAACGTTTCTATCGGGTGTCGGGACGCTTCGCCCTGGAGACCACGCTCGTCTCAGGCCTGGTGTTCTCGGTCCCCGGGATCACAATCATCAGGGTGGGCTATCACGCGACCAAGGTCAATCGGTTCGACTGGGACCGTTCCAGCAGCATCACGCGGATGCTCAGTGAGGCCAGGGACACAACGAAGGAAGTGCTCGTCGAGACGAGCCAGACACCAGCCGACGAGGTGATCGAGGGCATCCTCGAGATGGCTAAGGAGCAGGACGGGATCGAAGCAAGCTTCGACGACCTGAACGAATCTCTCGGCGATTTAAAGGACGAGCTCGTCAGCGGGCTCGACGATGTCCGACGTCAGGCGGCCGAGATCACGGACGGCTGATCGGCGGGAGGGCCGTCAGCGGTTCCGACCGTGCATGCCTGCGGGGTTCATGCTCTGGAATAGATTGTTCCGCAGCTCATGCTCCCGCGTCGCAGTATGACGCGATAGAAGGCGCGTATGAGCGCCCATCTCACGTGTTCCATGCGGAGGAGTCGGCTCAAGGACATATCCGAGATATCGGGGCGGGCATGCGAAGGCCTTTTCATACCTTCGACAGGGGGGGGCATACTCTGCATCTAGCAATGAGCTACGACCCCCGGCCATATGAACCTTGCACACGTATTTCCAATACGATATCAACGGTAAAGACGATCCTACCAAGCAATGGCCCTATGGGATGTCCCCGAGGGAGAGATATTTAAGCGACGTCCGTCGTTCAAAGGACGTCATGGGCCTTGCCGACCGGGACTACATGAAAGGCGGGTACGACGAAGGTGACCATCCGCCGGCCTGTACCTGCTGGAAATGCAACGAGGTCCGACGTCGCCGTCGCGCGGAAGAGGGGCCGAGGGCGGACGATGGTGCGGAGGATATGCTCGAAGGGCTCCCGCCGATTCTTCAGAACAGGATGTTCTGGGCCGCTGTCGCCGTGCTTGCGGGGCTTTTCCTCCTGCGTGCGCTGTGAGCGGTCCAGGTCCGAAATATATATTTTGGATCGGTTCATAAGAAAACCTCTATCTAGAGAGTGACAGAGAGTCTGTACTTGGGAGATAGAAGAGTGGCAGCCGACTCCTCCGCGTGTCAATCGGGACCGCTCGAGTACACGCATCGTCGGAGGAACAGCTCCTCCTTCCCCACCACGCACCGCTCCCGGTCCACGTCCATCCCGAGCTCGGCGAGGAACCTGCCGTGCGCCCGGCCCAGCTTGCACTCGACACCCGACGGCACCACGTACGCCAGCTCCGGCGCCTTGGAGAGCACCTTCATGTTCGTGTCCCGCGTCCGTCCCACGGGCATGTAGACCAGACCGTATCGGGCGAACTGGCCGAGGTTGAGCGAGTCGGCGGCCTTGAGCACCTTGAGCATACGCTCTCGCTGGAGGGGCTTGATAGAGATGGAGTAGACCACGTCCTCGTGTGAGAGCACGTAGAAGCTCGGCAGCTTGTAGGTGGTCTGGAGCTCTTTCAGCCGTTTCTCGTGCTTCTCCTGCCGCCTCCTGAAGTGCTTGAGGACGACCACGCTCAGGTCGGTTCCCGGCACCCGACTGCTCACTAGGGTCCGGAGACGGGTGGGCGGTGACCTGGCTCCCCATCGGTGCAGCCGCCCGAAGATGGTGCGGACCATTGAAAATGGTCGTTCATCTCCCCAGAAGGGGATCCTAGGAGCAGGATAGTAAACACGCTGCACGCGTTTAAGTATTTCGTCCACAGGACGGGCGACCTCGTCCCGAGAGAGCACCGTGCACACGTACCCGGTCTTGGCGTTGATCGTTCCGGGGATGCGGAAGATGCGGCGCGTGTCGATTGTCGTCTTCCCGTCCACGACGATACCCGCGCCCGTGACCTCCTCCACCATGGCCCTGTTCGCCTCCTTGTACGCATCCTCCCGCGACTCGGGATCGGCCTCTGCGATGCGCTGGTTGTCGCACACGACATGGAATCCCTTGCTCCCGCTGAAGGCGATATATCGCACATCCACACCCATGCCATCGAGGAACCCGAGGAGCGAGAGCGTCTCTTTTCGCACGTTCTCTAGCGTCCCGAGCTCCCCGCCCACGTCCAGGTCGAACACAAGGTCGTTGTAGAGGAACATGGCGGTCCTGAGCGCCTTGGGCCCCAGCTTCTCGGGGGTGAGAAAGCAGGAGGTCGTGTAGTAGGCGTCCTGGGGCGTATGCTTGACCAGCTGCCCCTTGAGCTGGTCAGCGTTACGCACGTGCTCCTTGACCTTTTTGAAGCGGCCGTCGACGCGGAACCGGAAGTGACGGAACCGTACGTTCGGGATGGGGAACGCGGGCGTCAGTCCCCGGTAGTACGACTCAGCCTTCTTATCGGACCCGGACCAGATTACCATACTTCTCGGCCGTGATGTAGGTCTCCAGCGCGTTGACGAAGCTGGCGGGCGCGTCCCTGGGGCGGACACCGATGAGCGCGGACCTGATCTCGGCCTTGGTCATGCCGTCGCGGAACCGGTCACCGTGGTTATCCTTGATCCACGCGACCACCGAGTCGTAGCCGCCGTAGTCGGGCCCGTAGATGAGGTCCCAGATGAAGTCGAAGAATCCCATCGGCCGTTCTGCACCATGGATGCTTTAAATCCTTGAGGCCGGGCGAGACGGCGAACGTCACACATAAAAAAACGAGGACGTAGAGGGCACAACGATGGACATCAACTCGTACGTCGACACGACGATCACTAGGGCACTGGAGATCAATCCGTCGTACAACCTGGTCACGGCGCTCATCGCCTTCCTTGCCACGATCATCATCCTCAGGATACTCAAGGGGACGATCTGGAAGAAGCTCGAGTCGCTCATCGCCGCCAAGGAGGAGACCTTCGACGGCGTCCTCTTCTGGCTCCTTGATTCTCTGGGTTCCGTCTCCTACGCGGTCATCGGCCTGTGCGTGGCCATTCAGTTCCTCGTCCTTCCGGCCTGGGTGACGAACCTTGTCTATGCCATCACCATGGTCGTCGTCTCGATCTACATCGTTGTCGGCCTCCAGAGCGCGATCGACACGACCATCCAGCGGATCGCTGAGAGGAAGAAGGAGCAAGGCGAGAGGATCGACTCGTCCCTGGTCGACCTCACGGGCAAGTTCCAGAAGGTCGTGCTCTGGGGCCTTGCCGCAGTGCTCATCCTCTCCAACCTCGGCTACGATGTCACGGCCCTGGTGGCCACCCTGGGTATCGGCGGCATGGCGCTGGCCTTCGGCCTCCAGCGGGTCATCGAGGACATCTTCTCGTCCTTTTCCATCTACCTGGACGAGCCCTTCGAGGTGGGCGATTTTATCGAGGTGGGCAGCGACGGCGGCACCGTCAAGCACATCGGTATCAAGTCCACCCGCATCCAGACACTCCCCGGGACCGAGCTGATCATCCCCAACCGCGACATCACCGGCAAGCGCATCAACAATTACAAGGTGCGGGAGAAGCGACGAGTGGTGTTCGATTTCGGGATCCAGTATGAGACGCCTACGGCGAAGGTCAAGCGCGTCCCAGAGATCGTGACAAAGATCATCGAGGAGATGGAGCAGGCCGAGATCAGCCGTGTCCACCTGAAGGAGTTCGGGGACTATGCCCTGAACTTCGGCGTTGTCTACCTCGTCGAAACAACGGACTTCACGCTCTACATCAACCTCCATCAGGACGTTCTCATAAGGATCAAGGAAGCGCTGGAGAAGGAAGGTATCCAGTTCGCCTACCCGACGCAGACCCACTTCGTGGTGAACGCTAACAAGTGAGCACGGTCGAACCGAACTAGAACCCGAAGCCCAGTCCCAGCTCGCCGTCCGAGTCGATGACGAGACCGGGAGCTACCTCGATACCGATCCCCCCGCCATAGGTCATGCCGATACCGGGACCGTCCCACCCGTCGTCGCCCTCAACGGGCGCTGTGTTGTTGGTGGCGGGAGCCTGGTACTCACCGGGCTCGGCGGTGGCCCCGTAGTAGATGGCTGCTCCTACCCCGGCGACTGCAAGGCCACCGATACCGATCATGGCCCATTCCATGCCCTCAAGGTCGTTGGTGGTTGAGTAGCCCGCTGCAGCGTCAGCCTGTGCGTACTCGATGGTGTCGAGCTCGATGTCCATGATCGTCACTGAGGCTCTGGGCACGACCGCCGGTTTATAACTCTTACTGAGAGCGTTGCCGTCTCTACTGGGAAAGAAGTACCCCGTCCCGGAATCCTTTCCCCTTTTCCTAGAAGCCGAAGCCCAGGCCCAGTTCACCGTCGAAGGTGTAGACTACACCGGGAGCGATCTCGAGGCCAAGGTCACCGCCGTAGCTCATACCCAGGCCGATACCGTCCGAACCGCTGTCCTGGTACCCCGCACCGGTGTCGTTCGTGACAGGCGCTTGATACTCGCCGGGCTCGGCGGTGGCCGCACAGTAGATGGCAGCACCGATACCGGCCGTCGCCAACGCCCCTACGCCTATCATCGCCCAGTCGGCGCCGTCCAGGTCGTCAGCTGTGGAATAGTCGGAGGTCGCCTCGGCATGAGCGTACTCGATAGTGTCAAGTGCCATGTCCATTATCATCAGAGGGGCGGTTGGCATCCTCGCAATCTTATAAATGTTACGCGTATCGTTGTTAAGTAGTAATATTGTTACGCTATACGTAGTGAAACGAGCAATAACTAGGATACATCGTCATTCGCGCGTAAATATATGAATAGGACTGGTAGGATAGATCCTGTGCCGGACGTACCGGCCTACTCGCTCTCTGTTATCTCCCTGAGCTTATCGAGGAACGCCTTCATGAAGGAGGGAAGGTCCTCGGCGAACCTGGAAGTGACGAGGTTACCGTCAACTACGACGTCCTTGTCGACGATCTTGACACCGGCCTGTTCCAGCTCGTCGGTGATGGAAAGGAAGCAGGTCATGGTCTTGCCCGAGAGATCGAAGGCCTCCTTGAGCACGAGCCCGCCGTGGCAGATCGCGCCGATGAGCTTGCCCTTGGTGCACATGTCCCGGACGAAGGCGACGGTCTCAGGATCCCTGCGCAGCTGGTCGGGCGAGTACCCGCCGGGGATGATAAGAGCGTCATAGTCGTCCGCCTTAACTTCGGCCGCACTGAACCCACTTACGACGGGGTATCCGTGCTTGCCCTCGTAGGACGTGCCCTTCTTCGGGCCGATGATGTCGACGTCGTAGCCCTCCTCTCGGAGACGGAACTTCGGATAGTGAAGCTCGAGCTCGTCGTAGAGATCTTCGGCGAGGATGGCGATACGGACCATGATGCGTTCCCTAGCGGGGGTGACCCATTAAATAACTACCGTCGAGGGGCTAAATCCAATCCACCACGTCGGAGAGCGGACGCCGCGGACGTGGCCGGGGCATGCGGGCCGGGTGGCCCAACGTGATGATGCCGGCCACCTCCCAGTTGTCCTCGGGTCGGCCCAACTCCTGCCTGATCCGTTGCTCGACGGCAGCGTCGCCCGTGGCCACCATCGTCCAGCAGGTACCGAGACCCAGGCCGTGGGCAGCAAGGGAAATGTTCTCGATGGCAGCGCTGGCCGAGTGGACCGAGTGGCTCTTACTGGTGTCCGCGAGGACCACGATGACGACCGGAGCCCTGCCGATGAAGGTGAAGAACATCCCTGTGGTCATGTCCTCGATGAGCGCTTTGCGCTTCTCCTCAGGCATACCGGCGAAGCGCTCTTCGAGTGCGTGACGCTGGGGCGAGAATAACGCCTTCGCACCCCACTGAGAGTAACGACCGATGCGTTCGATGATATCTCTGTCCTGGACCACGACAAAGCGCCAGGCCTGCTGGTTCTCGGAATTGGGGGCACGCACGCCAGCCTCCAGGATCTTTGTGATGTCGTCCCTGTCCACGGGATCATCGCTGTAACTGCGGACACTGACCCGGCTGGTGATCGCGTCGAAGAGGTCCATGGGATTATTGAGAGGAGCAAGCTTCTTTAATCGTTCGCCTCGGCGTCCTTTGTCGCCAGTGCCACCTTCTCGGCGGTGACGGGCATGGCGGTGATGCGCACTCCCAGCGCGTCCTCCACGGCATTGGCCACGAGCGGTGCGACCGGGATCATGGGGTGCTCGCCGACGCCACGCGCACCGAACGGCCCGTCGGGCTGAGCGACCTCCACTATGATGGGGACGGTCTCGTCGGGGATGTCCATGGCGGTGGGGATCTTGTAGTCGGTGAAGTTCGGGTTGAGAATGCGCCCTTTCTCGTCGAACCGCATGTCCTCGTACAGCACCGTGGCGAGCCCCTGTACGATGCCGCCCACGATCTGGCCCTTGACCAGATCGGGATTGATCGCACGTCCCACATCGATGGCCTCGGCGACCTTCCTCACCTTCATGCGACCCGTTTCGCGGTCGACCTCGAGCACGATGCCTGCTGCGCCAACGGTGTAGTGGACGTTGGGCTTGCCGCCCTGGCTGGTCTCCGGGTCGGAGAGCGCTGAGGAGAACTCGGGCATGAACATGCCACGTCCCATGATGGGCCCGCCCATGAACGTGCCGTCCTTGTTCATGATACCTTCGATGACAAAGTCCTTCAATGGGAGGTCGAAGTCGGGATCTGTCGTGGAGCGGACCGCCTCGTCCTCGAGGTAGAGTGTCTTTGCCTGGTAGTCGTGGGCCCGTGCAACGAGCTCGAAGATCTGCGTGCGCGCGTCCTCGGCCGCCAGCTTGACGGCGTTTCCGCACGACCAGGTGACATGCGACGCCACGGTCTGCCATTCGTACGGATTGCGGTCGGTGTCCGGTGTCTCCACCCTGATCTTCGAGGGCGGTACGGACAGTACTTCTGCAGCGATCTGGGCCATGGCCGTCATGAACCCCTGGCCGATCTCCATCCCCGAGACGATGACGTTTATGCTCGCGTCCTCGTTGAACTTGAGGTACGCTCCCGACGATGCATTAGGCGGCATGGCCGGTGCCTTCCAGAAGCAGGCCACGCCCTTGCCGATGGCCTTCGCCGGATCATCGCTGGCCTCCGCTACGCCCCAGTCGATGGCCTCTGCCACGCGGCCGATGCACTGGTGCAGGCCGGACGGGTTCATGGGGGCACCGTAGGCGAGCGTGTCGCCTTCCTTAATGGCGTTCTTGCGCCGGAACGCCACCGGATCGATCCCGAGCTTCCGGGCGATGCGGGTCATGTGCGACTCGAGCCCGAAGGTGAACTCCGAGTATCCGAAGCCCCGATAGGCACCCGAGGGCGGGAGGTTGGTGTAGCAGCACACCGAGTCGATCCACACGTTGTCTATGCGGTACGGGCCAGTGGCCGAGAGGCCCACGGCGTTGACGATATTGGCGCCGTACTCTACGTACGCGCCTGCATCCCACCGAAGGACATGCTTGAGCGCGGTGATTGTGCCGTCCTTCTTGACGCCCACCTTCAGCCGTGCCACCACGGACTGGCGCTGGTAGGTGTTGTAGAACTCCTGCTCCCTGCTCCAGTTGATCTTCACCGGGTGACCGCGCACCATGACCGCCAGGGCGGCCGCGAAGATCTCCATGGTCACGCCGGCCTTGCCGCCGAACCCGCCGCCCACGAACGGTGCGATGACACGCACGTCCTTGTGGCTGATCCCCAGGGGCGCGAGGGCCTCGGCGAACCCGTGGCGCTGTGTGAAGGGTGACTGTGACGAGGCCCACACGGTGAGGCGTCCGGCATGGTCGAAGAGCGCAGTCGCCCCGTGGTACTCGATCGCGCAGTGCACGTACCTAGGCACGCGGTAGGTGTCCTCGAACACCAGGTCCGCTTCCGCGAAACCCTTCTCCACGTCGCCCTTGCGCGTCTTGCGCCAGTGGGCGATGTTCGTGTCCCCCTGAGGGAAGAACCACGGCACGTGGGGGTAGTCGCCCAGGTCGGGATGGACTAGCACGCAGCCCTCGGCAAGCGCATCGTCCGGATCGAACACCGGTGTCATGGGCTCGTACTCGACCTTCACGAGGGTTGCAGCCCGCTTCGCGGTCCTCGCATCACGAGCGATGACAGCGGCGACCTGCTCGCCGACGAACCGTACCTTGTCCGTGGGGAAAATGAAACGGTCCTTCATATAGAGGCCGTACTTGTAAGGGAGGTCCTTTCCGGTGACGACTCTTACGACACCGGGCACCTTCTGGGCCTCGGACGTATCGATGGAGAGGATGCGCGCATGGGCGTGCGGGCTCTCCACAAGCACCCCGTGGAGGAGGTCAGGGCCGAACTGTAGGTCGTCGATGTACTTGGTGGCGCCGGTGACCTTCTCGAGGCCGTCCACGCGGGTCACGGGCTTACCTACGAACCGCTCGCTCGCCATCAACGCTCACCTCCGATCGTCTCGAGCACAGCGTCTATGATCGGCGCGTACCCGGTGCACCGGCAGAGGTTGCCCGTCAGGGCCTCCTGCACGTCCTCCCTCGAGGGGTTAGGGTTCCTTTCCAGGAGGTCGGTGACCGTGAGGATGATGCCCGGTGCGCAGAAACCGCACTGGAACGCGTTGCGGTCCAGGAATGCCTGCTGGAGGGGCGTGAGACCGTCCCGGTTGAGACCTTCGAGGGTGGTGACCTCGTGGCCTGCCGCCTCCACGGCGAGCACCAGACAGCTGCGGACGCTCCTGCCGTCCAGGAGTACGGTACAGGCGCCGCAGTCCCCGCGGTCGCACCCGCACTTGGGGCTGGTGATGCCCAGCCGGTCACGCAGCACCTCGAGCAATGTCTCGTTGGGCTCGACGGGGACCATACGCTCCTCGCCGTTCACCGTGATCGTCAGTTCCTGCACCATTCAGACCACCCGCTCCCCGTACCCGGGCCCATCGCCTGCCAGCCGGCTCGCCGCCGTCCGCAGCGCTCGTGTCAGCAGCACACCCGCCATGTGCGCGCGGTACTCCTTCGACGCTCTGATGTCGGTGATGGGGGCGATCTCGTCGGGCACCAGCGTCACGGCCTCTTCGATGATGTCGGTGTCCAGCGGACGGCCGTTGAGGACCGCCTCGATATCGCGTGCCCTGGTGGCCACCGGCCCTACGGCGCAGAACGCCACGCGGTACCGGTCACCCTCGAGAGCGAGGGCGGCGGCTCCCACCTGTGCCAGGTCCTCGCCCGCATAACGCCCGGCGCGAACGTAGCATCCTGCATGAGCGTCCCTTGGCAAAGGTACGGCGACACCGGTGACGAGCTCTCCCGCTCCCAGGGCGGTCCGCTTGGGCCCCGTGAACCATTCCGTGATAGGGATCCGTCGATGCCCGTCGGGTCCGCGCACGAGCACATCGGCCTCGTGGACGAGGAGGGCCGGCCCGCTGTCGAGCGAGGGCACGGCCGAGCAGATGTTCCCGACGAGGGTCGCACGGTTGCGCACCCCCATGGATGCCACGTTCGTGGCCGCCTCCCAGAGCAGCGGTAGCTTCTCGCGCACGAGCTCGGACTCTATGATGTCAGTGAATGTGACGAGCGCCCCGATCAGGAGCGCATCATCAGATGCCTCGAGCCGTTCCAGTTCCTTGATACCCTTGAGGTCGACGACCGCTCCGGGTTCGTCCCTACCGTCCTTGAGACGGACTACCAGGTCCGTACCACCTGCCAATGGCCGTGCGCCCTCACCATAGCGCTCCATGAGCATGAGCGCCTCGTCGAGAGAAGTAGGTCTATGATACTCGAACCCGGCTGTGATCATCGTCACTACACCTATTCCTCAGGGGCTCCGAAGGCGACCATGCGGCAGAGCGAGCTCTCGAGCTCCATACCCTTGAGCGGCATGCAACCGATCCAGCATCGCTTGTTGGACAGCTTCTCGATGTCGCCGCCCAAGTTCTCCGCGTGGACGAGCTTCAGGGGGAAGAGCTTGAGGTGCATTACCTGATAGTACTCCTCCAGGGGGAACATTACGTCCCATTCCTTCCCGTAGTTCTTCTTGAGCTTGGCCTCGGCCTCCGCAAAGAGCTTGGGATGCCAGTCGCGGATGATCGTGTTCATGGGGTGGTCGGCGGACCCGCAGTCAACGCCGATCCACTTGAGCTTCATCTTGAGTGCCCACTTGTGGAACTCCGGGTTCGGACCGGGATGCTTGACGAAGTAGCGGACCTCGTCGCTCTCGGGCTCGTACCAGGCGTACCGGTGGTAACCGGTATTGATGACCAGGATGTCGCCCTTGCGGATATCGGCTCGCTCGGTGAGCATCTCGGGTGAGTAGAGGTCGTAGTCCCCCACTTCCCCGGAGATGTCGACGACGACGCCGGGACCCACCCACTCCTCCAGAGGGACCTGGCCGATGGTCCGGCCGCTGCCGTGGAAGTGGATCTCCCCGTCCATGTGGGTGCCCACGTGGTTGGATGTCTTGATGATCTGGCCGTTGGCGCCCTGCCCCATATGGGCACCGGCGATGCGCTTGAAGTACTGGACCTGTAGCGGCATGTAGCTGGGCCACGGTGGCGTGTGCACGCTCAGCGGCTGGGTAAGGTCGTACATCTTCACTTTGCTCATGAACTCTAGGAACTCGTTCGCGTCCATCGATTTTCACCCCGTTCCACAAGTCCCCCTCCCGGATGGCGGTCCGGCGTCAAGGGGACACCGACCACGACCTGCCCAATCAATAAAAGGGCTTCGGTCGGTGGTCGATGTGCCCGCTGGGGAAAGGTTGATGAACCTTTCTTATAGAGGGTGGCCTGTGATCATCCCTCCCGACGAACGCTCATCCCAACCGCTCGAGGGACCGGCCGTGCTAACGCATCCCGATATGGAGCGGGCCTGGCGGCATATCGTCGAGGAGTACGAACCACCCCGGCGCGAGTATTGCATCCTCCTCACATGCTCCATGCGCAGGCCGTATCACGAGAGCCCCTCACATCGGATCTACGACCAGATAATCTTCTCCGTGCTCCCCCGCGAGAAGGTCCATCTCGTCGTGTTCGGGACCTGCGGTGTGGTGCCCAGGGAGCTGGACGGTGAGTACCCGTTCATGAACTACCGGTTCATGCTGGGGAAGTCCGATCCATCCGTCAAGCGCGCCTTCGTCCCCCATGAGGCGATGCGGCTCGCAGCCTACCTCGAGCGCAATCGGGACCATTACGAACATATCGTCGCTTATGCTATCGGGGTGTTCCGCGAGGCCGTCATGCTCGCGAGCGAGATGACGGGTATCCCCATCAAGTTGCTCCCCAACGACGACACGATAACCGCGCTCACGGACCCCTCCCGTCGTTTCCCCGCAGGCAGTCTCATGGCACAAGAGTACCTGCAGGACCTCGCGGACGCTCTTGCAGATATGGAAGGAGTACCCCGAAAAGAGGCGGTCTTCGAACGCTGACCTAGTGGATGGGTAGGAGGGTGGCGACACCTGCGATAAGGACTGCTTTCTCCACGTCGTACTTGAACCGCTCGTTCACGGCCTCCGTGTAAAGATCCGGTTCATAGTCGCCCTTGATCTTCTGCCAGATGCGGCGACCGCAGTTACCCACCATGTCCTGAATGTGCACGTGATGAAGGTCGTCGACGTCCACACGCCCCTCAGTGTAATCCTCGAGGAAGTTGTTGCCGCTCGTGTGCTCGTACTTGAGAGCTTTGAGGGCGATATCGTTGGATTCAGTGGGGAGGGTGCCGATGTACTTCCCGGCGGCACGTATGTCGTCGGTCGTGCTCAGCGCCCTGAGAGTGGATGTGGGGCCCACCTTCCGTCCGTCAACAGCCCGCATTGCGTACGCCTCGTCAAGGAACCGGACCGTCATGATGGTGGCCATCTCCTTCGATAGCTTTGGTGAGATGCTGATCTTATATGCGGAACCGTCAGTACTGACCCCGAGGGACCCGAACTCCTTCCAGCCAAGGCTGTCGCTGCTGAACTCCAGGTCAACGTTGTCCAGGAGCTCGAGGTCCTGGTCGTCCCAGTAGTCCGAGCTCTTCATGCGGTCGATGGCGCTTCTGTACACGTCCGCAGCGTCGTTCTCTCCAAGGTCCTTGTGATGGAACTTGCCCTCGCGATTGTAGAGGTCGATGTTGTGCTTCGTGAATGGGATGGGGATATACCCGCCAACGAGCACATCGGTACCAAGGAGCCGTGCCAGCCTGCTCCCCGCGCCCTTCCGCTCCTGGGGCTTGAGTGATTTGAGGTCCACGTTACCGATATAGCAGCCGATGGTGTCGGAGTTGGACCCGTCGATCGTGTCCATCTCGTTCTCGCCTATGTGCTCGATGACATAGGTGGTCCCTATTTGGGCGCTAACCTTGGCACTGTAATGGTACACCGCGTCCATGGCTGAAGCCCCGACCTTGGGCATCTCGTGAAAAAAGTTAGCAGTGGCGTAACCGGCGGCGAGGCCCACGCCAGCAGCGATCCCGTCCGAGATGTACTCGCGGTTGGGGATCCGCTCCGAGGACACCGTAAGGTATTCCATCCGGTGGCGTTCAGGGCAGTGGCGGGTTATAAATGTTACCCCGGGGTAGTAACAGAACGTGAAGTGGATCGCGACTAGAACCGTTCGGCATAGTACGAGTGCTGGTCGCTAACGCTGGCGTTCCAGATCTTGTACGCCATGAGGAGGAAGAAGGGCAGACCACCGATCATAAAGCCCTTGAAGATGTTCCCGCCAGAGATGCCGCGCCAGGCGATCTCATTCGACACCTCATGATAGCTCATGGTGAGAGTGAATATTGGACTTATTCTTTTATGGATTACCTCTCAATCCACCGAATGATGGCCGAAGAAACCACCGATACGACCGGAGATGAAGTGGAGGTCATCGACAGGAGGACGTTGCTCAACCGACTGGCCGCTCTAGGTATCGGACTGGTCGGGCTTCGGCTCCTCAGTGACGGGCAGCTGCTGCGCGTTCTCCAGAGCGCCGAGCGGGAGCCCGAGGTGGCTTCAGCTCTATCAAAGAACAGTGGTGATCGTGTGGTGGTCTCAAAGGGAAACGCAACCGACCTGGATCCGAACGCCTCGCCCGAGGCGATACCTGCCGTGGGGGAGCTCGTCATCAGCCCCGACACTCGGCGGGACAACCGCGTACCGCCCGGCCAGCGCCTGACGACAGGGTTCCCGATCACAGGTGCCGGTCCTATCCACCGCATCGATCCGGGCCACTGGACCTTCTCGATCACTGGGCTCGTAGAGGAAGAACGAGAGCTCCCCTTCAAGGAGTTCGTTTCCCTCGAGCATGTCAAGGTGCTCTCGGACATCCATTGTGTCACGACATGGTCACGATTGGACAACGTGTGGGAAGGTATCTCCACGCGGGCGATCAAGGACCTCATCGACATACGGCCAGAAGCCCGTTTCGTCATGGTCCATGCGGCAGGCGGGTTCAGTGCGAACTTGCCACTGGAGGACTTCTTCGAAGAGGACGTGCTGTTCGCCATCAAGCACAACGATAAGGAGCTGACCCCCGAGCACGGCTACCCCGTCCGCCTCGTCGTGCCACGGCTGTACTTCTGGAAGAGCGCCAAGTGGGTCACGGGTATCGAGTTCATAGCGGAGAACAAGCCCGGCTACTGGGAATCGCTCGGCTACCACATCCGCGGGGATCCCTGGAAAGAGGAGCGGTACAGTGGATAGAGTCCCGTTCGGAAGTCTGATGGGACGTTCACGGAACGACGACGGGGAGCGAGCCCCGATTCACGTGTCTTTCTTGGCTACCGATTCAGGGGACAAGCGCTTGTAGAACACATGCCATGTCCGGTTACCTATGTAGTTATGGAGCGTTGTGCGGATGCGATACCGATGCTCACGAAGAACGGTCGTGAGCATACCGCGTGCGGGAACGTGGGCGAACACCTTGGCGATACCCTTCTTGGTAAAATGGTGTTCACATCGTTCCACCAGGCGAGCTGACGCTTCTTGGGCGAGCGGTCCGTCCATCTCCATGATGGCCGATTCGATGAATCCGCAGTCGTCCTGGATCGCGGCAATGAGCCGTCCGACACGCTTGTTTCCTAGGTTGGCCGATAGCGTGGTCGTGGCACGACCCGAGGTCCCGCTCGCCCGCGAGGACTCAGTCAGGATCGAGAGCTCGTCACGGGGCACGAGAAGGAGGCGGTCCGGTTTGAGCGTCGTGTCCACACCATGGAACGGTGCATGGACGCGACGAAGGAGAAGTAGGACATTGTCCCGGATATACGTGAGCACTTGGGGCCGGACGTCGGGGTCTATGTCCTCGGCTAGGATGACGCCGGTCCGCATCCCATGGGTGAAGAGCTCTCTGATAATAGGATAGGGGACCGGTGGGGCCGGGAGCTCACGCCGCGGGATCACCGCCTTCCGGGGCCGTTCCTTCGGTAAGACCGTCCCCTTGGGGACATAATAGGCACGCCGGGATGACTCGCGGATCTTCACAAGTTCCCGGGAGCGTACGAACCGGCGATAGACGCTGGCGAATGAGAGGTATCTGCGGTGCGTGGAAGGAAGATTCCTGCCGTAGACCGCCTTGATCGCGGCTTTGTAAGTGAGCTTTCCGTCGCGTGCGAGGACCTTGTCGAGCTTGGTGTACGCAGCCTCGTCCCGTTTGACACGACGGGCATATCGTGGACTGCGTCCCCTTTTTTTCGCTGACAAAGGTACGAAGACGAGCCGTCCTTTCGAGCGCCTGCCACGGCATAGGCTCATCTCCCTCACGAACTGGTCATAGAAAGGACGCAGCTCAAGATAACCGGGCGAACTGGAGCTGAGGCGATGGCCGAACACTGCGTTGACTGCCTCGGTGTAGGTAAGTCGGCCGTTCTGGTGCAACAGATGCCGGAGAGTGGTGAACACGCAATCCCTTTCGAGCACTGGTCGTGGCTGTGGCGCCCGTGTTTTATATGTTTGAGCCAGTTCAGTATTCGTAGTCGAGTTTTTCCGTCCCGAACGTCTGTTCACCACATTCCGAACAGTACTTGGAACCCTCTTGCTCGAGTGTGCAGTCAGGGCACATCCATCGCCCGCACGCAAAGCACTGCTCGGGGGCCTCGGTAGTATTCCCGCATACGGCACACTCTCTAATGGACACAAGAGCATCCATGGAATAATAAACCGCGGCGGCCGTGAGCAGGACGAGCAGAACCACGATGACCAGAATGATCTGATTCTGCATCATCAGCTCCCACACGGTCTCCGCTGGGACTGGGGTCGTCGAGCCCTGGGCTATGTCTTCCAGGGTCTCGTTCGTGATCCTTAGCTCGATGTCCTGGATGAACGCCATGTGAGAAGGACCTCTGCCGGTCGTCAAGGGTTCCAGAACGACGAAGTTCTCCCCCTTGGTGACCTTGCAGTTGTTCTTGTTCTTGAGCTCTTCTTTGCGGAACTCCGAGGCGAAGAGCTTCTTGCAGTCCAACTCGAGACGACCTTCGCAGTCGAGCATGACGCTGTCGATGTGGCAGCATTGATCCTCATAGTCCGGATCTGTGCATACCTTCACGGAGAAGGATGCGTGCTGCGACAGTTTGATCCGTGAACCCTCCCTCACGGTGTAGATTGTCACTGTGTCGATGAACTTCTCATCGAGGACATCGAACACGTACGTGAGCCGGTCGTGCACACTAGTGGGTCCGATTATACCGACTGCACCTGTCTTGCTCTCCGGGCCGCAAAGCCGGCCCTCGGCCGTGGACGGGCATGGGCCGATTATCTTCTCCCTGTTCGTTTCACCTAGAAAGTAGACTGAATCGCCTTCTAGCACAGGGGCCTGTGCCTGGGCGACGATGGTGAGGATGATCAAGCAGAGGATGATGTGTCTTGCGACATGCCTACTGCTAAGTGATCGTTCTCCTCCCATTCTGACATTCACTCTCTTTCTTAGTATATAAAATTCCTTCCACTTCCGACGGTCGGAGTTAACCTTCATAAATCATGAGAGAGAATACCATGGCAATGGGGGCCACGGATATGGAGAACGAAAAATTCGAATCTTACATGGCCGAACCCCACAAGATGGGGAACGTGTTCGAGCAACTGGCTGAACGTGAACGTGACATGTGGATGTGCGAGCTGTACAAGGAGATCGAGCGAGACAACCACTTCTATTCCGTAGGTTGGCTATAGATCGCCATCCCCACCCCCTAGGTTCACTTTATATTGTTTGACCTAGTCTGGGGATTCGATGGCCAAGGGCGAGTCGGATAGTAAGAAAGGCCTTGTTGATGAGAAGAAGCGGATCCTTTCAGAGCTCCTGAAGGTGGAGAAGGAGGAGCTCCGTATCGCTGAGACGGAGCGGAAGCTCGCCCTGGACATCAAGACCATCGAAGCAGGGGAGAGTCGTATCGAAGAGGCGACACGCCGGATTTCTGACACGGAGAGTCGTCTCACTCAAACCGAGCGCAAGCTCGAGCGGGACCTCTCCAAGGTCGCAGCCGGGGAGAAACGCATCGAGGCCGAAGAGATCAAGATCGAGGCAGCCGAGGAGAAGATCGAAGAAGGTATCCGGAAGCTGGCCAAGGAAGAGCGCAAGATCGAGGCCGAGGAACGCAAGATCGAGGCCGTCGAGAAGAACCTTGAGAAGAACATCGAGAAGCTTGCCAAAGAAGAGAAGCGGATCGAGGTCGAGGAGCGCAAGATCGAGGAAGCAGAGAAGAAGATTTCCGACGATATCAAGACCATCGAGGAGAAGGAAGACGAGATCATTCGCACCGAGAAGCGCCTCGTCGAGACCGAGGAGTTCCTTCGCCACGAGACCAAGGTCATCGAGTTCCTTGCCTTCATGGGCATCCTCTTTCTCGTTATGATACTTGCGGCCCTGGGATTCTATGTCTTCTCGGGCGGTATCATCCCGGCAGCCCCACCCGTGAACTCTACCCCAATCCCTCCGTGAGCCGTGTACGAACGTGAGGACCTGTCACCCAAGCCCCTAGCCGGAGGCATGGATGTCGTTGGAACATGATGCGGGGGGCGTTTGCCACTCTATAGGGGTTACAATAAAGGAAAACTATATAAACAACAAATGATAATAGTATCATCGGGTGTGGGTTTAAGATGACTAATTCGCTTGATGTTGATGATCTGAAGGCCGATGTGAAGGAAGCGGCCAAACGCGTAAAGGGGGTCATCGACAAGGGAGGAAAGATCCTCGTTGTCAGCCACAGCGGCGATACCGATGGTGAGACCGGAGGTGCAATCGCTCTAAAGGGCATCTCCCGCGCCTATGGATTTGACAAGCCCTATCTCTGGGACAACAGGGACGGTACCTTCGACGTGAAGGGAACACAGGGCAAGATCGACTACATGCCCGCCTCCTACAATCCCGACTCAGTGGAAAAGGTCGTCGAAATGGCCAATACAGGCGAGTACGACATGGTGCTCGCGTTCGACTGGGGTTCCGGCCTGCTCCGCTCGCTCTCGAAGATCGACAACAAGGTCAGCGTGATCCTAGGTGACCACCATACTCAGGACATCACCGAAAAGGAGCGGCAGAAGCCCGAGTACCAGAACATCCTGGAGATCAACCCGAACCGGTACGGTCTCGACGAGGGCAAGGACGCCTGTGGCGCTTCTCTCTCTTATCTGGTCGCCAAGAGCGTAGATCCGCGGAACAAGGACCTGGCCGGCCTGGCCGTCCTCGGCGCTAAGGGGGATATGCAGGACTTCAGACGCGACGGGCTCGAGGGCGATATCTACAAAGAGATAGTCGCTGACGCCGGTTCATCGACGGGATCGCACAAGGTCACTGCCGAGAAGGGCTTCATCGTTTACGGACGGGACACCATAGAGCTTCCCAAGCAGCTTCTCACCTACTACAACAGATCCGGTCCTCTCACACGTGCTCTGGTGCAGAACCACGGGCTCGACTCGGACATTAGTCGTCGCAGGCTGCTCACAGCGTTCGGAAAGATCATGAAGGACGACTGGGGCATGGACGTGACCGACAAGACGCTCTCACAGCTCTCCGACAAGGAGCAGAAGCAGATGTTCGACAACGTCTACAGGGAGCTCACGACCAGCGGTTACAAGATAGATAAGGCCAAGTTCGAGGACGAGATAACTGGCACGCTCTACACGTTCAACAACCAGCCCGAGGGTACCAAGTGGCACAACGCCAACGAATACTCCACCATCACCTCTGCCTGCTCGAAGATGAACGAGCACGCCACCGCGATCAACGCTCTCCTCGAGCACGCCCAGTCGAAGGACCGGGCAGAGAACACGGTGTACAAGGGCTACAAGCGCGCGATCGGCAGGGCTCTCGGCCAGGTCAAGTACGAGGACCGTGACGATATCCGCGTTGCCGATGCCTCTGGCCACAGGGCCACTATCACCGGTATCCTTGCAGGCATCTACGTGGATGACGACTTCGAAAAGCCCATGGTCAGCGTCGTCTACTCCAAGCTCCCTAACGGTGGCTACAAGGGCTCGGTCCGCAGACCTGTGGATTCGCCCCTCTCCTGTTCGGACATGTGCCGCATCGCCGAGACCTACGGAGGTGAGGGCGGCGGCCACCCGTTCGCGGCCGGGTTCTTTGCTCCCGATGAGAAGGCCCTGGGCAGCATCCTCAAAGACATGGAGGCCTATGCCAAGCAGGGCGGCGGCTCGTACGCGAGCAGCACCCCTGGTGCCAGCCTCAAACCCTACGAGCAGTTCGTCATGCCCGGGTCCGGGTCGATAAGCGGAAAGGACAACCACGTCCCGATCGATGCACCCGCAGAGGGCTACCAGATCGGCTAGAGATGCGAGCGCACCCTAGCACTCATCACACCCCAGGTAGATAGCATGGCGCGGTGACGGTCGTCCCACAACACCCACCCGATGGCCACCACCCCGCCATCCCTGTCTGCAATCGTGGTGCGCTGGCAGGATAGCCGTACCGCACGAAGGTGCTGGCCTGCGTCCGTCACCTTGCGAGGTCGGGCGTCGAGACGTGACCTTTTTCAATCTAGCTGGTGATAGAGGTACCGATGGTTCCCCCCGAGCAGATCCAGGTGAGATGTCCCGGTTGTGGAGTGAGGATGGGTGAAGCGCACAACCGTGCATGCATGATCCCCATCTGCTCCGTGTGCGGAGATCCTTTGAACCAGTGTGGGCACTTCCCCGAGGGCAACACCGTGTGGAACGGCATCCAGCACCGGGAGGAGGTGCTCGTTGCCGAGCTGCTCGGTCTATTCGTGAAGTGGACCGGGAGCGAATGGGTGACCTGTCCTCCCGAGGATCCGGGGGCCCGATACGATCTCATACGTGCCTCGATGGTCATCAAGAAGGCTCTCAGGAAGATACGGGGCAAGATATAACTACGAGCAGTCTACCTGGACGGCGGAAGCGAGTGCTCTACATACCGGGAGTGAATCCTTTCCGAAGGTAACGATCCCCACTAGAGCGATTCTAGGATGAAGCCGTTCTCCATCACGTCGGTCGCGGGCAGGTCCTGGGGCTTGAGCGAAGGCTTCCGCGCCCTGGACCGGTTCCTCCGAGCGCGTCGCTCGCCCGGCGGCTCGAGGTTAAGGTGCTCCTTGAGCTCATGGTACCGGTTGCGCAGCGTGATCTCCGTGATACCTGCCACGGAAGCGGCCTGCTTCTGGGTGAAGCCCATCCCCTTGATCCTCGCTGCGAGGTAGAGGGCTGCGAGAGCGATGCCCTTGGGATCCTTACCGTTTGTGATGTTCGTTTGCTCGGCAGCGCGGGTGATGCGGACTGCCTCCATCTCGACATCACGCGGTAGTTCCAATGCCGAGGCATACTTGGGGATGAAATCCTCCGGAGAGGCTGGTGTGATCTTGATGCCGAGGCCTCGCGATACGAGCCGATGGGCCTTCCCGATGTCACGCTTGGGGATGCGGAACACCTGTGAGAGGTCCTTGAGGGTCACAGGGCACTTGTTCTGCTTGCATACGGCGTAGAGAACGCCCGCGAGCACGCATTCTGACGAGCGGCCGCGGATGCCACGCTTCTTGAGGAAGTTCCGGTAGAGGAAGGCGGCCTGCTCCTCGACGATGCGGGGCAGGTTGAGGAAGGATGTCGCGCGAGTGAGCTCCGTGAGCCCCTCCTTGAGCGTCACGTCCTTTGATGGCGTGGAGAACCTGTTCTGCCATTTGCTCAAACGCTGGTACTGGTTTCGCATCTGTCCGTTGGGCAGTTTGTTGAGGTCTGCGGACGTACCGATCTTGGTAGCGAGTCCGCCATCATGCTTGGTGAGCGAGAGTGGAGCTCCTACGCGCTCCTTATCGTTACTGGAGTCATCGCTGAACGATCTCCATTCCTTATTGGTGTCCACCATCGATTCGCTAATGACGAGACCACAGGATGAACAGATGAGCTCGGCACGGATGGCGTCGTTTTGAAGATTGTTGGAACCGCATTCAGGACAGTCGTTGATGAACTCCATTGGAGATACCCGTCGAAATTTAGCCCTTATATATGTTTTCTTTTGTGCGAAAGTTTCAGGCCGCATACCATAATTTCACGAAGTATTACGATGACCCCGTTCATTGTTCTCACGCTGTTAATTAATGGAGAGACGCCCGCAGATAATCGACGCCTTTTTAAACTCAGCCTTTCCCATTTGGTCGGGATGGAATTGCTCAACATCCTTGCCCTCATCGTCTTAGGGGCCTTGGTTGTGTATATTATCAACGAGCGGCGTGCCTTGTACTTCCCAAGTACGCGTCGTATAGTGGACACAATAGCCGATTTTGCTCAAATAACGGATGGGGACGTGGCCGTTGACCTCGGGGCCGGAGATGGCCGCGTATGTATAGAATTGGCTCAACGAGGAGCTGTATGCATTGGTATAGAGCGAAATCCTTTCCTTTTCTGGAGGGCAATGAAAAAGGTAGATGCAACGGATGTCAAGGATAGGATCACGCTCGTCAAGCAGGACCTCAATGAATATGACCTGTCAGGTGCGACCGTTGTCGTGGCGTTCCTCTCCCAGACCACCACATACCCGCTCA
>JASMDC010000042.1:25341-31258 GCA_030753015.1 Candidatus Undinarchaeales archaeon
AGGACAAGGTCCTAGAAGAGACGCAGCCCGGGACCCGCGTCATCCTCGTGGACCATAGGTTCGAGGACTGGGAGCCTGAGAAGATGGTGACCGTCCAGCGGATACCTGTTAGGCTCTATATTGTGCCCGAGGAGAGCTAGAACTCCAGCCGTGTCCGCAGTGGCCGGTTCGAGGGTTCGGTCGTAGCGATGACCTCCACATGCTCACGAAGCGCGCTGGAGCGGATCTTCTCACCGAGGATGCGCTGCACCTGGAAGATTCCCGCGGACTCCGTCATCTCCACTTCGAAGCGGAGCGGCTTCTCCTTTCCCTCCACGATCCGGAGCCTACGTACGGCCATGGCCGATACCGAATGGATGTCCACCTTGCCGAGCTTGTAAGGGATGCGCGAACGGCCTGCAGCAAGGTCGGTCCCATCGGCCACGGACACGATGCCCGATTCCAATGTGACCGACTCGAGCTTCGGGTGCTCGTACACATCATGGACATAGATGCAGTTGAGGATCTCGGTCATGATCCGGGTGCGGACCGTCACATCGGAATAGATCTGGGGAAGGAGCCGGTCGAGCACGCCTTTGGCGAGCATCACGGAGTGGATGAAGTGGTTGTCACGGTGGACGGCGTTGCCCACATCATGAAGGTAGGCGCCAGCGGCCACGATACAACGGAGGTCGTCCGGTCCCAGCGAGAGGAGCTTGGACGTCTCCGAATTGACACCGGCTTTGTCGAGTATCCGCATCATGCGTAAGGCGTTATGGGTGACGATGAGGGAGTGGGTGCGTCCATGGTCGGTGAACCCGTATCTCAGGATCATCATGGTGTTCGCCTGCTCCAGGAGCGCTTCGGTCTCTTTGTCCTTTCGTAGGAGGTCCATGAGCCCGGCGGCTTTGGGGGATGAACGCAGTTCCTTGTCGATCCCTTTGGAGGCACGCTGGGCGATGTCCATGGAGCCCTCCGCCAGCGCAAACCTTAAAAATTGAGGCGGCGTCCGCAGGCATCAGAGGACGATCAAGTCCGCAGTACGGGCGTGGTCGTGCCTGTCGAGGTGTATGAATTTGGCACGTATGTATGCAAGGAAGCGTGGCAGTTCAGGGTCCACCAGGCCCCTGAGGACCACAGCTCCCAACTGGGTTCGGCACTCGGCCAAAGAGGTCGAGTTGCTCGTTATCAAGCTCCGGCGTGAGGGGATGGAACCCTCGAAGATCGGTCTAACGCTCAGGGATTCCTATGGTATCCCTTCCGTGAGGATCATCACCGGTAAAAAGATCGTTCAGGTGCTCAAGGAGCACAAGATGCCCCTGGCCCTTCCCGAGGACCTTTCGAACCTCATCAAGAGGGCCATCCGCATCCGCAAGCACCTTGGGCCCAACAGGAAGGACCTGCATTCCAAGCGAGGACTCCAGCTGAACGAGGCCAAGATCAGGCGGCTGGTCAAGTACTACAAGAAGCAGGGGCTCCTCCCCGCTGAGTGGAAGTACACGGCCGACAAGGCCGCGCTGCTGGTAGAGTAGGAGGTGTGAGGCATGGCACGACGAGTACGAAAGGATACATGGAAGACAAAGAAGTGGTACAAGGTCATGGCCCCCCCCATGTTCGACGAGCGGGAGATCGGGGAAACCCCCTCCTCCGACCCGAACGCAATCCTCGGGCGCCGGCTGCAGACCACCCTCAAGGAGCTCACTGGCAACATCCGCAAGGGCAGCAAGGTAAAAGTCGACTTCGAGGTGGAGTCCGTGACCGGGACCACGGCCAAGACGCGGTTCCACTCTATGGAGCTCGTTCGCTCCTATGTCCGAAGCATGGTGCGACGGCGCGTCTCGCGCATCGACCCCATCTTCATCGTGGACACGAAGGATACCGACAAGCTGCGGGTGAAGGCTCTCCTCATAACCACGCGCCGCGTGCGCACGTCCATCAAGGACGCACTCCGGAGGGAGACCGCGAGGCTCATCCAGACCGCGGCCAAGGAACGAACGACCGACGAGTTCGTGAAGAGCATCGCTGACGATGCCCTGACAAAGGAGCTGAGGACCGGGCTGCATGCCATCTACCCGCTCAAGAAGGTGGAGATCCGCAAGATCGAGTCCCTTCGGCCAAAGGCCTAGGTGATCGTTGGATGGACCGTCTCGACAGAGAGCTCCTAGAGCGGCTGCGACGCAACGCAAGAATGCCGTTCGTCAAGATGGCCGAGGAGCTCGGGGTATCCGAGGGTACCATCAGGTCGCGCGTGAGGAAGCTGGAGACCATGGGGGTCATCAGGCGGTTCACTGTAATCACCGATTTCAAGGACGGCGTCGAGGCGGTGGTGAACGTGAAAACGAGCACCTCCGCCGCGACACGGAACCTCGCGGATGCCATCTCACAGATGGAGAACGTCGACTTCACCTTCGAGATAATGGGTGAGACGGACATACTCACTCTGGTTAAGGCAGCGTCGACTGCGGACCTGGACAACCGTATCGAGGACATCCGCAAGCTCCCTGGTGTGGAGAACACCACCTCCTCCCTTATCCTCCGTAAGTACTACTGAGGTGACATGGGGGGGGGTGGCCCCTCTTACCTACCTTTTTCAAGGTTTTCCTCCTGAGGACTCATGATGGCTATCGGCTCGCGGAAGGTACTGGCCATGCGGCTCCAGGGCGTTGCCCACTTCACCCGTCCACAACTCGAGCTGGAGCAGTACGTGACCCCTCCTGACGTGGCGGCGTCCCTCCTCTGGGAGGCCTACCTCGCGGGCCATATCGAGAAACGGACCGTCGCGGACCTGGGCGCAGGGACCGGAATGCTCACCATCGGTGCCCTCCTACTGGGGGCTGAGAGGGTGGTCGCGGTCGAGGTGGACAAGGACGCAGCCGATGACCTGGAGCGGAACCTCGATTCGCTCGGTCTCGACCGGGAACGTGTCGAGCTCGTGCGCGGTGATGCCCGGACCGTGGCCGTGAAAGCGGACACCGTAGTCCAGAACCCTCCCTTCGGAGTATGGCGACGTCATGCCGATGCCGAGTTCGTGCAGGCGGCCAAGCAAACGGGCGGTGTGGTCTACACCCTTCACAAGGACGCGACCGACGCAGTGACCTGGATGGAGGCCCAAGCTGCCCCGGACCATCGCGTGGAAACGCTGTCCCGCGTGGTCATGACCATTCCCCCTGTCCACGCCTTCCATAGGAAAAGGTTATATATGGTTGCGGTTCTGCTCTTCCGTCTAACGATACGAGGTTGACATTCATGCAAGTGGAGCTGCTTCATAAGGAAAAGAAAACCTGGGTTCTGGGGATACCCGATGAGGGCCATACGTTCCTCAACATCGTTCGCTCCACCCTCAACAAGAACAAGGACGTGGAGGGTGCAGCCTATCGCATCGATCACCCGCTGGTGGGCACGCCCGAGTTGATCGTGGAGACGAAGAAGAAGTCCCCCAAGGACGCCTTTGCCGGTGCAGCAAAGGACCTGCTCACTCTCGCAGGGGATTTCCGCTCCGCGTTCGAGAAGGGGTTGCGGCAGTAGGCCGGGCTCGCCCCGGCCATACCGGGGAGGGAGCATGGAGGGACTAGCAGAACGACGCCCCGATGAGGGGCTGGCTCATTTCTGGACCATCAAGTCCCAGGTCCGTGCCGTCGGCATCGACGACGGTCCTTTCGAGAAGTACAAGCCGGGAACGTCCATGATAGTGGGCGCCGTGTGCCGGGGTGGGGGCTGGCTCGATGGCGTCATGCGCACGGACGTGGAGGTCGACGGTGACGATGCAGGGACCCGTATCGCCACTATGGTGAACGCCTCTCGGCACAAGGGACAGATCAGGGTCATCTTCCTCAACGGTATCACCTTCGGCGGGTTCAACACCGTTGACATCGCTCGGCTCAACCATGAAACAAACCTACCCGTCATCGTTGTCATGCGGCATCGTCCGGACCGGGAGGGCATTCTCGTGGCACTTGAGAAGCTTCCTCACCAGGAACAGCGCGTCGCGGCCATGGCGCACGCCGGCCCAGTGCATGCTGCGTCGGGCGGGAAGGGCAAGTCCGTGTTCCTACAGGTCTGCGGCATCTCGCTCGAAGACGCCATGAAGGTAGTGCAGGTGACGTCCACGCGGAGCGTAGTGCCCGAGCCCCTGCGCCTGGCCCATCTCATCGCCTCGGGCGTCACGCTCGGTGATTCGCGGGGGGGTGCATGATGGCCGACGAGCTCTCTCCGATGGAGGTCGTGGAGTACTACTCGCGCGATGACATCGCACAGGAGATGGTGAACTCCGCTCAGGACCGCGAGGTCGGTGGGCGCTACCGTTCTGGCGGCTTCGGCAAGCGTCCCGACGTGCTCATGTACCCCGCGGACGTGAAGGCCATGGCCCGGAGCGGCATGACCTCGTTCCATTTCTCGGTTGAGCGCTGGCGCAATCCGAAGATGCTCAGGCCCGGGATGGCGAAGAAGGAGCTGGACGCCCTCAGGACCGGATGGGACCTGCTGCTCGACTTCGATCCAAAGGACTTCATCCTGGGGAAGATCGTCGCTGAGAAGTTCATCGAAGTGCTCAAGCAGCTCAAGCTGCGCAACGTGAGCGTGAAGTTCTCGGGGAACAAAGGATGGCATATCGCCATACCCTTCGAGAGCTTCTCCGGTATCGAGTCCTACGATGGCAAGCTCATTCAAGCGCATTTCCCCGATGCCGTCCGGAGGATCTGCGAGTACCTCATGTACGAGAAGGTATCACCTCGGAAGATGGACAAGAGCGGCGCGCATATATTCCAGAACGACCTCGTTGAGCAGTTCGAGGACCGGCTCACCGTCGAGGAGTACCGCGTTCTCTCCGGGGCGTACCTCTTCAAATGGGACGATATCCCCGGTGCCGGGGAAGAGCATCTCCGACGGTTCCTATCCACCGCCCCGTACAACCATCTCCACCTCGAACAGGCACCCATACACAAGAACACGACGGGCTCCATGATAACGCTCCAGTCCGCTTCCAGCTGGATCAAGTTCAGGCTCAGTGACGATCGACGGAAAGCGAGCCTTGAGACGAGCGACCGACGCTTCGCCAAACTAAGCGTGATGGAGGTAGAGGGGAGCGTCAACATCTACGCTGACTCGGACGTTGCATGGACGAAGGACAACCACATCGATCCTTTCAAGATAGTCGATGTCGATGCCCTCCTCATGACCAACAGGCATATGATCCGTATGCCCTATAGCCTGCACGAGTCGTCATGGCTCGTGTCGGTCCCCCTCCCGTATGAACGCGGCGTCATCAACCTGTTCGACAAGGCATCGGCACTGCCTCATAACATGCGGGTGAACGAGACCTTTCTCAGCGAGCGCTCCACGGCGAACGACGCTCTTGAGCTCTTCGTCCGGGCATACAACTGGTCTGCAGAACGACATGGCAAAGAGGAGGAGAAGCTGCACGCCCTTTCCCAGGAGGCGCTCTCCAGGATCCCGAAGGACGCCATCCCCGTAGACCATTTCCCGCCGTGCGTGGGTCGAGCATTGGAAGGGCTTGAGGACGGACGCAAGCGCATGGAGTTCATCCTCGAGGGTTTTCTCCGTAAGTCCGGGTGGGGATGGCCACAGGTCGAGGCCCAGCTCCTCGAGTGGGACGCCAGGAACACACCGCCCCTGGGCGAGGGCTACATCAAGCGCCACATCCGCTATGGCATGAACCGGGAGCGTGACGTCCTCCCTCCGAACTGTCGAAACACGACATTCTATCAGGAGTCGGGACTATGCCGGTCCGACGCCATATGCAAGGGTATAAAAAACCCCATCAGTTATTCCCGCATCTCCCTGAAGCGGGCCAAGGGGAAGAAGAAAGATGGCCGAGAACGAGGAAAAGATAACGTACGACACGATAGTGAACAAGGAGCGTCAGGAGAAGAACAGCAAGCGCCTTCTTGACCTTGATCGCACCTTCTATTCACAGATACGG
>JASMDC010000043.1 GCA_030753015.1 Candidatus Undinarchaeales archaeon
CGGCATGGTACACCTCCGTGACACCGTCCATCGTCTTCACGATGGATCCCGTCGTCCGTGTGGCACCGCTGTCAGCGATACTCAGCGGGATGAACAGGATAAGGAAGACTAGCAGACACGTTCCCAGAGTTGACAATAAGGATCTCACTAGCCCCTTCCCCTCCAATTACTAGAATTAATAGGAGCGGCTAGAATATATAGCCTTCGCTCTGCGGAAAGCGCGGTATCGCTTCCCCCGGCCTCACATGCGATACTAGAGCGTGTCCCACTCGTCCTGAGGCTCGACCTTGGCGTACTCCGTGGCCTTGTTCTCGAAGGCAGGTTGCTGCGGGGGCGGAGGCGCTTGGGTCGGAGGCGCTCTCGGTGCGGCCGTCGGGGGAGGGGCCGTTCGTACAGGTGCGGTAGACCGGACGGTCACGACCTCCTCGCCACCACCGCCACCGCGCCTTCTAACGACCGTGAGCAGAAGCGCAATGATGATGAGACCGACTACGAGCACGGCACCGGCCGGGGGCCCATCGTCCAGTTCGACCTCGGGAAGGTGCTCAAGTAGCGTGGACGACTCCTCCAGAAGAGCGAGCGCCTTGGCAGGTTCACCCTCCGCGATGAGACGACCGGCCTCCTCGATGATGCTCCTGGTCTGCTCGGCCAGTTCCTCTTCCTTGTCCGAGAGCTGGAGCTTCTCGACTGCGATTAGGTGGCTCTCGGCCTTCTCTAGCGACGCCTTGAGCCGTGAGTTATCGACCTTCACTTCGGCCGTTACCGAGAAGGACTGGCCAGCCTTGTTCCGCCAGGTGAGCACGTTCCCATTCCGCTCATCTGGCTCCGGCTTTGCGTCCACACTAACAAAGATCGCGATGTCCGTGTCCTCGAAGGCGAGCACGGTCGTGTGGCCGGGCAGTTCGCCGTCAAATGTGAACATGTCGCCCCGCTGCTCCAGGGTCTCGGCGAGCGTGATGTCGACCTCGGCCCGGTCGGTCGTGACCGAGATACTGCCTCCGCGAAGTATGGGGACATGCTTGCCCTCATCGAGGCGGGCCGCCTTGGTGACGTTGGCCACCAGTTGGTCCATCCCGTGACCGTTGGACTCGATGGAGAACGCAACGCCCCCGGTCTGGGGCTTTAGAGAGATGGCGAGCTTCGAGAGATCCAGGTTCAGGGCGCTGGTGACTATGTTTGAGACGATGTCGCACTTGACCGAGCATCCCGTACCGGTGATGAGCTTGTCGATGATGGAGGGGCTGCGCTCCACGATGCGCCGTTCCATGTCGAATCCCTGACCGATCGATCCCTCGTTCCTGCACTCGTCCATGCACGAATCCCTGAGGGCGGCCGCGATCGCGCCGACGTCGTATTCTACGTGTTCCATCTCACCATGGACACGTAAATCGAGGATCTGGCCCTTTGTAGAGAACGAGATGCTGTTCTCACCCTCCCGCAGGATGGGGACGGAGACCGGCGATTCCGCCAGCTCCAGGAAGAGGTCGCCCAGGTCGCCCAGGTTCCGCGCGTCCAGATCGATGGACACGTCGATCCCGACACCCGCGGGCTTGACCGTGAGAGATAGGTCGAGGGCGAGGTTGGCAAGCGCCCTCGCGAGCTTGTCGGCCTGGGCCGACGACATCTCTCGCCGGGCCTCTGCGACGAGGAGGTCCTGCCACTCGGAGACCGTGACGTCAACATGCGTACCGACGACATTAAAATCATCGACTCGGGTGGCGACACCCTCCTGTGCGAACTCCTGGTTCATGGCACCCAGCATGAACTGCACCTGGTCGGTGGGAAGATCGGGAGTGTCCAGGCTCACCGAAACCGTCCCCTTTTCTGCCTTAAGAGTGACCGCGATATCAGGGATCTCACCGGGCGCCTGATCGGCGCGCAGTCGTCCCTTGACAGCAATGCTCGTGCGTGTCGTGCGCGCGTCGAGGTAACCGTTCAGGGGTACCGGGACACCTCCGGCCGAGACGTTCAGCCCGTATCGCATCTTCTTGCCATCGGACGAATAGTCGAGGTCCACGATCCCGACTTCTCCCTCGCCGGGCGCCCAACCGTCGACCTTCACTGAGAAGGCGCTTCCCAGGTCGGCCTTGCCTTCGAACCGTGAGCCGTCGCCGTCCTTGATGGGTCCCTTGGCCACGAGCGTGCCAGTGTTGTCGGCCCGTACCGTGAGGCTGAACTCCGCAGCGTAGTCCTCCTCAACAGGCTCGATTGCGATGTCGTCCGGCGGCATCCCGTAATCGATATCATCCTGATATTCGGGTATTGCCTTTATCGGGAGGGGTATAGCCTCCTCAGCGATCACGGGCGCTAGCAGGCTGAACAACAATGCTGTTACGAGCAATAGGGCGGTTCTACGGTACATGAGGATATCCCCGGAGGAAGATAGGTACTTCCAGAGAACGTGAAGGCAAGTATGGTGTTTAAATGTTTCCATCGCCTGCCCCGTGCCTTTTTATACCTTGACCGGGTCCCGGCAGCCCATGCCGACACCGGCCGACGGGACCACGGGCATCCTGGTCGGGGGCGAGTCCCTCGTCTCGGACATCCCTCTGCCCGTCGAGGATCCGGCCACATGCGATGTAGTCCGCACGGTCCATGCCGCTGACGAAGGGCTGGTGAACGCTGCCGTCGATGCGGCTGCCGATGCCCTTGACCGGTGGAGCGGAACCCCTGTGCGCTCCCGGCAGAAGGCGCTCACAATCCTCGCAGATGCCCTCGGATCACGGTGCGAGGAGCTCGCCCGCATCCTCACTCTGGAGCAGGGCAAGCCGCTGGCGGAGGCCCGGCGCGAGGTGCTCAACGCCGCCCGCACCTACCGGTACTACGCAGGACTGACAATTGCACCGGAGCCCGTGCGGGACGACGAGCGCGGCACGGTCACTGCGCATATGGAGCATGTGGGTGTATGCGCCCTGGTGCTTCCTTGGAACTACCCCGTTTCCATCATGTCGTGGAAGCTCGCCCCCTGCCTGCTCGCCGGGAACACCGCGGTCATCAAGCCCGCGATGACGACACCGCTTGCCGACTGGATGGTGGCCGCCATGGCCGACAAGCTCCTCCCACCCGGGACCGTGAACGTGGTGTCGGGAGGTGACGAGGTGGGCAGGGCCCTGGTCGCTCACCCGGCTGTGGATAAGGTCTCTCTCACGGGGAGCGTGGCCACCGGGCGTTCCGTGGCCGAGGTCGCGGGACGTGGACTCAAGCACATCTCCCTTGAGCTCGGTGGGAACGATCCAGCCGTTGTTTTCGGCTCGGTACGACCGGAGCGTGTCGCGTCCCGGCTGCTGCGGGCGGCCATGCGCAACGCTGGCCAGGTGTGCGTAGCGGTCAAGCGGCTCTATCTCCACGAGGACGTGGCGGACGCAGTGCTCGAGCGCATGGTCGCAGAAGCACGTGTCATGGTAGTGGGTCCCGGCCTAGATCCGGCCACGCAGATGGGCCCGCTCAACAACCGGCCACAGCTGGAGCGCGTGAGGTCGCTCGTGGAGCAGGCACAGGACGAGGGTGGAGAGGTCGTGTGCGGAGGGATCGTCCCTGATGTGTCGGGCCATGAGCGGGGTCTGTTCTATGCCCCCACCCTGGTGACCGGGCTGGAGGAGAACGGGGCGCTCGTTGCTCAAGAGCAGTTCGGTCCCGTGCTCCCGGTCCAGACCTTTTCTGACGAGGACGAGGTGCTAGCACACGTGAACTGTACAGAGCACGGTCTTGGTACCTCGGTATGGGACTCTGACATCGAGCACGCCAAGACGTTCGCTGCCCGGATCAGGGCCGGTACCGTCTGGGTGAACGCACATGCCGGGATCGACGAGGCGGCACCGTTCGGCGGGATGGGGATCAGTGGTGTTGGGCGAGAGCACGGTCGCTGGGGATTGGAGAGCTACGTCCAGTGGAAGACCCTCAACGTGAGCCGGGATCCCGTGTAGACATTGCCTATTTATGTGATGATTGGCATCCTTTCACCGTGAGCAGGACGAGCGCGCTCCTGATGGTCATCGCCCTCCTACTTGCAGGATGCATGAGCAGCGATGGCGGTACGAAGCGGTACGAGTGGTCCGTTGACCTGCTCGAGGCGAACTTCCTCTGCGACCGAGGGAATGAGGGGGTGAACGCCCGGTGGATGGACACCTCATCGTCGTCCGTGTTCCTCCACGTGCTCAACCGCAAGCTCACCACGTGCGATGCTTTCATCCGTGGGAAGTACCGTGTCGAGGGGCAGGTCATAACAGTAGAGCTCGTCAACGGAGTGGTCCCTGCCTGCAAGCCTCTGAATGAGAACTGCATCCTCGACACGGAGATGAGCCTTGCCGAGCCTGCCGTTGATCCGACAAAGGACGTCCAGATCGACGTTGTCATCGCCGGAGGGCAGACCTATACGTTGACCCTCCCCGCGAGGACATGAGCATCCTGCCCACCATCCAACGATGCACTTATTAGCCAGACAGCCTTAGTCCCACACATTGATATGGTGAGCGAGATGCCTGGATCTGATGACGGACGAGGACGGATGGGAGGGCCCGAGATCGGCCCCGGTGGCCATTGCACTTGTCCCTCATGCCGTGCGACCGTCCCCGAAACGAGAGGACGTCCCTGCTACCAGACACCATGCCCTAAGTGCGGTACACTCATGATAAGGGCCCGGGAGTCGGGTCGCGAGGTCTAGGCTGCATCCTGGTCCTCGGCCTCCAACCGGCGCCGCTCTGCGTGGAACCTGGCTGCATTGCGCACCAGTGGGTACGCTTCCGTGATGGGGACACCCTTGATGAGAAGGGAGGGATCCTTGCTGGCGACACCCCAGAAGAGAGAACGATAGTCGTCCATGGTCGCCTCGGTAGTGATGATGCGGTCCACATGATCCTCTGTCCCGGAGGCCGCGACCGCGTCGACCAGCCGGCTGAGGTTCGACTGGAGTTGGTTACTGAGGAGCATGTTGAAGAAGGGCTGGGACCCGTTGTTGAGGTGCCCCTCCACCGGCCTGATAGTGTTCAGCTCGTATGCCGAGGTCCGCCCCTCTCGAAGTCTTTCATCGAGCTCCTGCGCTACGTTCCTGTAGTTATGGATGATCGTGTTGAACCCGCAGCCCGTGAGTGGCGTCGTACCAGCGGCGTCCCCGAACAGGAACACTCGGTCCAGTGGTGCGACCGTAAATTCCGCATTCCCGCCGAGGGTGAGGTCCGTGTACATGGGGATGTTACTGAACTTCTCTTCCTCGAGCCTGAAGCTCCCAGGTTCCTTCTCGATGAGGAACTCGTGGCGCCGCTCCCCGAACTCCGTGCGCATACCCTCCAGATCGTAGGGTTCGTCACGGGCGGTCTTGAAGTACCAGAGCACTGCACGGTCCTCGTCCACGGGGAACAGTTCCCAGAGGTAGCCGTCACCGCCGTCGTCACAGGTAGAGTCGATGACGATGCCCTGGTCAGCATCGAATTCGATACCCGAGACGACACCGCCGTAGACCGGGTAGGAGAAGTTGGGTCTGGGATTGTGCTTCCGCGCGACAGGTGACGAACCGCCGGTGGCATCAATGAACAGTCGGGCACTGATCTCTTGTTCCTGGCCCTTGGCGTCCCGTGCCTTGATGTGCACGGCGTCCGGATCGGAACTGACATCTGTGAAGGTGTACCCGTTACGGACCGTCGCTCCGTTGTCGGCCAGCTTAACAGCGAAGTAGTCCAGGAACGCATGTTCGTTCACGCAGACGGTGAGCGCATCATTCAGTATGATTTCGTGCTCAGCATCGCGGGAGCGAATGAGACCGCCCTTGTTATAGTGTCGCTTCACCAGGCCGCTCTCGTTGAGCCAGTCGACGTTCTCCTCGTAGGATCGGTCCGGGTTGCCGAGCGCGTTCACGAGCTCGTTGTAGGAACTGTTCCATGCCTTTGTGGTCTCCCCGACGGAATCCTGCTCGAGCACTGTGACATCGTACCCACGCTCAGCGAGCTCAGCGCCGAGAGTCAGTCCTGCGGGACCGCCGCCTCCGATGACGATATCGGTGTCGTACGCCTCCACGGGCTCGGTCCGGCCAGGTCCCCGCTATATATACGTTACGATGGGACCGGGGCCACAACACGGATATAACTAAGGGATGCAGTGATGATCGATGGCCGACGGTGAGGATGCAGAGGCTGTGTTGATCTCGGCCGGCATAGGAGTGTTCCTCCTGCTCACTTGCGTGGGATTCATCGACATAATGGGCGATCCGCGGGACGTGCTGGTGGACCGCGACCTTAGTGGACGGGCACAGACAGTCCCGGGCATCGTGCTCGGGATCGAGGACACGTACCACGAGATCAACGAGGAGACCGTGGAGGTCATAGGGTTCAAGTACACGGTCGACGGGAAAGACTATGAAGGGCAATCCTATACGTCCGAGTATAGCGTTCTGAACGCGCTAAAGGTGGGCGGGCCCGTGACTGTTGAGTACCTTCCCGACGCACCGCACATCGGGCGTGTGAAGGGAGCTTCCGCCTCACAGGTCCCGTGGTGGACCTTCCTCGTCCTCATACCGTTCATTCTGCTAGGTCTGTTGATGCTGTACTGGAGCGCGTCCAGTATCGGCCAATCGATCCGTGGTTCACAGAAGACTACCGAAGGTACCTTCGTCGACGCGAGTGGCCAATCTGTCAAGGCGCCCTGGCACGAGGGTTGAGGCGCTCTCAGGTATTCTCCCCATCGCCTTGGAACACGCTATCAGCGTCGATCTCTGTGTTGGTCTGCGGGTGCCCCTCATGTGGTGCGACCGTCCCCGAAACAGGGGGACGTCCCTGCTACCAGACACCATGCCCTAAGTGCGGCACACCTATGATAAGGGCCAGGGAGTCTGGACGCGAGGTATAGGCTGCGTCCCACGTCTTATACGTTACGATGGGACCGGTGTCACAACACGGATAAAGCTTGGGTCCGCAGGGATGGTCGATGGCGGACAATGAGGGGACGGCCGCAGCAGGCGTACTGGCCTTCATCGGTATTGCGTTCATTCTCATGAGCTCGCTGTTCTTCGTCCTCATGGGCGATCCGCGGGACGTGCTTGTGGACCGTGACCTGAACGGAAGGGCTGAGACGGTCCAGGGCATCGTGCTCGGGATTGAGGACACGAACACCGAGGTCAACGAGGAGACCGTGGAGGTCATAGGATTCAACTACACGGTCGACGGGAATTACTATGAGGGCGATTCCTACGCGACTGACTATAGTGTTCTGAACTCGCTCAAGGTGGGCGGTCCCGTAACGGTGGAGTACCTCCCCGATGCACCGCACATCGGGCGAGTGAAGGGCGCGTCCTTCTCCCAAGTCCCGTGGTGGGTCTACCTCATCCTCACACCATTCATGATCGTCGGTGTGGCGATGGTATGCGGGAGCGCGGCCATGATCGGCCAGCGGATCCGTGGCTCACAGGAGACTACCGAGAGCACCTTCATGGACGCGAGCGGCCAGACCGTCAAGGAGCCCTGGCACGAGGGATGAGGCGCTTTCAGGCCTTCTCGTCGTCTCCGAGGAACACGCTGTCCGCTTCGATCTCGGTGTTGATCTGCGGGTGCTCTTCGTAGCGGCCGCCGTTGCCAGGGGCGTACGGATCGTTCTCCAGAGCGTACTGGAACGCCTCTGCAATGGATACCTTGCCGTCACCGTTGAAGTCAGCCTCCACGGGATTGCCCTCCCAGTCCCTGCCGCGCATGGCGCTGAACAGGGCATCGGGGAATCCGTCCATGGGGTGAGCTATATAGGAGGACTCGTCGGCACTGCACGCGGATATGGCGATCCGGTAACCGTTCCCGAGAGCGTCGGCGAATCCGCCCGAGTGGCACTGGTCGAACACCAATACCTGCTTCTCTGACTTGATTTTATCGACGTGCTTCTGGAACTCGCTGACGGTGATCTCGTCGATGCCCCACCAGCCGGCGGCGCCTTCCTTGCGCAGGCAGATGGTGGACTCTCCACCCTTGGTGCCCCCATGATCGGTCGAGTAGAAGAAGAACTCGTCCTCGGGGCGCGCCTTCTCCGCCATGGTGTCCAGGGCGTCAAAGACATCGCTCTTGTAGGCAGGTCCGTCCACGATCTTGTCAGATCGGGCCTCGAAGGTGTAGCCGGGAATGGAAGTGACTCGTTCCCCGCGCACCGAACCACTATCCTTCGGATCCCCGTCGGGCCGGTCCTCGACATACACGTCGGGATCCTCCCCGTGGTCGTGGAGGATGATGATGTTCTCCTCCTTGTAGCCCTTCTCAAGCAGCATGTCATGCACGAAGGAGATGTTGTTGTAGAACGAAGATGAATCCGCGTACCCGTTGACGATAACAGCGTACTTCTGCGGCCCTTGCAGCGCTTCAGGTTCTGTGACCTCTAGATCCAATGTCATCATACCCCTTTCTTGAGCCGGTGCAACCATGGCACACAGGCTCACGGTCATCTTCGGCGGATGAACCGGTATATAAACGTTACTGTTCCGGCACCTGGGATACAATTGCGGGAGGTCCGGTCCGGGGCGTCGCGGTGGAAAAATTCTTATGCCTTCAGTGCACAGCGGCGTCGGGGGTGACTACATAAAGGGTCTCATAGTCGGTATCGATCCCGGGACGACAACTGGTGTTGCCATGCTCGACCTGGACGGGAACGTTGTCCATGTGGAGAGCCGCCGGGAGTATCCTCGTGCCGACATCGTGTACACTCTTATCTCCCATGGCCGCCCCGCTGTGGTCGCCACCGATGTGAATCCCACCCCCTCTGCGGTCGAACGCATCGCCCATACCTTCGGTGCTACGATCTACCGACCACACCATGTGCTCGCTGTTGAAGAGAAGACACGGCTCGTGCGCGATATCCCCGGTGTCACCGACTCCCACCGGCGCGACGCCTTGGCGTGCGCTATCAAGGCCTACGACGATGTGCGACAGAACCTAGACAGGGTCGACAGGAAGGCGCGGGATGCCGAGCTCGACGACGTCCTGCGCGAAGAGGTGCGTGTCCGTGTGCTCCGCGGTGACTCGCCCAGCATCGACGCTGCGATCCGCGAGGTGAGCGTGGAGGTGCATGAGGAGGCCAAGGTCGAGGCCGGTGCTCCCGCGGAGCCGCACGTCCACCGCTCGCGTGCCCTGCGTCGGGAGGTCGTGCTCCTCCGGGAGTACAAGGACCATCTCGAGGTACGCGTGGAATCACTGGAGCACAGGGTGATGGGACTCCTGGGGAAGCTGGACCGTGTCCGTAAGGGTGGCGAGCGGGAGGCGTTCGCCAGTAAGGCCGTGCGCACCCTCGACGGTCGCATCAAGAACCTCGCCTCGCGTCTCGAACACCAGCGAAAGGAGAACAACGAGCTGAAACGCGCAAATCGTCGTCTGGAGGTCCGGGCGAGGATGGCCCTTGAGGGGCTCGTCCCCGTGGAGCGTCCGACAGCGTGCAAGGACGGGGACGTTGTCGTGGTCACGCGTCCGTCGCAAGCGCGTCATCTGCACTGCCGTCCGCTCCTCGTGCTCTCCACGTTCCCTGACCCACCCATCCCCACCGGAGTGCCCTGGATTCGCCGCAAGGCGCTGAAGGTCACCCAGAACGGTGGCGAGTGGTTCGTATCACGACAGGCGGCCGAGCAAGCAGCGTACAAGCGTGAGCGCTCCAAGCTTATCGATGTCGTGGACGAGTACAAGCACCGCGATGACGACGAGTGAGAACGTTCATCGATGTGCCGCTAGGCGCAGGGTGTTGAGTATCGCCTCCAGATGGAGCGAGAACATGAGGTTCAGTTCCATGAACGAGAAGGTCGAGCAGGCGCTACACGGGAGCGGGAGCAGTGCATCGAACGCCTCCCGGAATCCGACCTCTAGAGCGTTCTTCGGATTGCCCTCGTCCCGCAGCTGGATACAGGGATAAACATCGCCGTTGCAGTTGATATGGCAGAAGAACCGTCCCGCATAGCACGGTACACGCCGGGCCTCCACGGGAGCGTCCTTCAGGTACATGGTGTGGGTGAAGTCGGGCCAGTCCCGCATGAACCGCAAGTAGGACAAGGAGTTGACGACGGGGCGCCCCTTGCGCTTCTCGTCCATCAACCGGTCAATGGTGGCGACATAGTCGTCTTTCGAGGCGAAGAGGGCACTGGTATCGCCAGTGGTCTCCTTCACCTGACAGAGTGGTGTGAAATACGTGGAGAAGTCATGCTGCTCTGCGGTTTCCAGGATGAGGTCTATGTCGCCGATGGAGTAGTTGGTAAGCACCGTGGTGGTCCAGACACGGATGCCCGATCGGCGAGCGAGCTTGATGGCCTCGATCACTTGGTCGTACGATCCCTCCTGACGATACCGGTCATGTGCATTGGGACCGTCGAACGAGAGCACAAGTGCATCGAGGTTCCGGACCTCCTCGATCTTCTTGGGGAGCAGCGATCCGTTCGTGCCCATGGTGACGAACAGTCCCCGCCGCTTGCAGTGGTCGATGACCTCGCCGATATCCTTCCGCAGGAGCGGTTCCCCTCCCTGGATACCGATCCGCTGGGTACCCGCTGCGGCCATTTCGTCCACGAGTTGCAGAATCTGCTCGGTGGTCATCTCCTTCGCGGGCCGCGCCCCCACATGGCAGTATGAGCAGTTGAAGTTGCATCTGTTGGTGATCGAGAGTATAACAGAGAGAGGCGTGGTGCGAGCGAGCAGATGGAGGCGGAGCATGGCCATGGCCGTGCCGAGCGCATTGCGCAGCACCACGAAGGTCCATTCCTTCCCCTTGGTATAAAAACTTGATGGTCACGCGTCCCGTCGGACAGACGTTGGCGCCCCCCCACCATGAGTAGTTTTTTATATACAAGGGACGTCTCGCCATTCCAACGGTGAGAACTCTATGAAGCGCGCAATAATCGTAACGTTCATGCTACTCTGGCTCTCGACGGCCGCGGTGGACTGGACCGGAGTCCAACCCCTGGTCACCGATTCGGCCGGCGACCAGCTTGAGGATCTTGCGGACATCCAGGCCGTCTATGTCCAGATGGACGATACATATCTCCACATCCGGGCAGAGATGGGCGATGCCAACATGAAGAACGACGACATGCTGGAGTTCCGTTTCGATACCGATCTCGACTGGCAGCCGGACTTCTCCACGAACTTCTACCTCAACGATAGGCTCGTCCTTTTCCGGTACGGAGAGCAGTTACAGCGTCTCCCGACCGGTAACGCCACGCTCTCCCACCAGGGACGGAACATAGACATAGCCATCCCACTAGTGCTCCTGGACGAGCCCGCGCGGATGAACATCGCTCTCTCGCTCTGGTCACGGACGCTCATCAGCAATGACACAGAGGTTGTCGACGAGCTTTCTCCCGCGTGGTACCTCTTTCCATCCGGATCAATCGAGCAGTGGAGCGGTCATGACTGGACCGGTGTTGAGCAGCTTGGCGACCTCGATCCGGAGGGCGACGCCTTGGGCACGTCCGACATCCGAGCGCTCTACGTGACGAATGACACCGAGCACCTCTACCTCCGGCTCGACATAGACGGGATCACTGCCCCGGAAGATGTCGTCATCGAGTTCCTTCTGGACACCGACTTCGACGACGTGATCGACTTCTCCACGAACCTCCATACCATGGGACCGCTCTATCTGTTCAAGCACGAACCCGAGTTCATCCAGTTACCACCGGGAACCCTCGCGCTGGCGACCGTAGATAAGGGGTACCAGGTCCGCATCCCGCTCGCTGCCATCGGCAATCCGCGCGCTATGCTCATCGGCGTCGGCCAATGGGGCTCCACCGACCTAGGCCCGTTCCTCCTCGACGAGATGCCGTTCTACGAGCGTTCCTATCCACCCGGGGCCGTCTCGCGATGGGGTGGCCATGACTGGACCGGCATCCCACCGCTCGCGGTCGATCCACGGAACGATAGCCCCGAGAGCACCGACCTCAAGAGCCTCTATATGGTCAACGACACTACCTACGTCTACCTGCGCGTGGACCACTACACGACCAGGATTAATCCGGGCGACCTATACGAGTTCCTCTTCGACATCGACATGGATACCAAGCCAGATTATTCCACGAACTTCTACCCGAGCGGTTCGAAGAGCCTGTTCAAGGAGAAGCCCACACTCACCCGTGTCGATGCTTTGGACTCGGAGGTAACCTACCACGACAACGTGTTCGAGGCACGCGTTCCGCTCACTGCTATCGGCTCTCCCGCCGCCATGCGGATCGGCGTCACCGTCACCTCGATAGCCGAGGCCAACCGTACCATGGGTAAGGAGCCGTCCGACATCCTCCTCCAGCACGGGTTCGACATAGTCAAGAACGTCCCCGTAACGGAGACCGACTATCTGTACATCGTCTATCTCCTCGTAATCATCGGCCTGCTCGCGTTCATCGCCCAGGACATCATGACCGAGGAACGCAAACCCAGCCCGAAGAAGAAGAAGAAGAAGAAGAAGAAGAAAAAGGACAAGGACGAACCGGCTGAGGAGAAGGACAAGAAGGCCAAGCCCAAGAAGAAGAAAAAGAAGTCGACACCCAAGGCCGATACCGAGAAGAAGAAAGTCGGGACGCGTGTGGAAGAGGCGTAACGGAGTGAGCGAGGAACGGACGGTTACTCGACCGCGTAGGCGGATGGACCTGCGCATGGGTTTCGCCTGCAACAACAATTGCCAGTTCTGCGTCGTGGGGGACGAGAAGCGGCGGACACATGACATGGTCACTGCGGATGTTAAGGCCTCCATCGACGCCGCTCGAGAGGGGGGTGTCACGACCCTGGTGTTCACCGGAGGTGAGCCGACGATCCGTAAGGACCTCGTCGAGCTCGTGACCCATGCCGGTGGCCTCGGTTTCCAAGACATCATCCTCATCTCTAACGGCCGCATGCTCTCGTACCCCGACTACTTGCGCGACCTCGTGCGTGCAGGCCTCACCACGGTCTCCATGTCGCTGCCGTCTCACCACCCGAAGCTCTACGAGCACCTGACGCGGAGCCCTGGGGGCTGGCGTCACCTCATGAAGGCATTCGACAACGTCGCCGAGCATCCCCTCACGGTATGCACGATCACCTGCATCACCAAGCCGGCCGTGGCAGACCTTCCTGATACTGCCCGCTTCCTCGTCAAGCAGCAGGAGCGGTTCCACCGGTATTTCGGCGAGCTCATCTTCGTTCATCCCGCGGGCAATGCCCTTGCCAACTGGCGGGACATCGTGCCCCGGATGAGTACCGCGTCACCCCTCGTCCACGCCGCCCTCGACATCGCAGAGGAGGCCGACATTATCCTGAACGTGGAGGCGATCCCTCTTTGCCACATGCAGGGGTACGAGTCCCATATAATCGAACTGGCCATGGCCCCTGAATGGGAGATGCGCGAGCCGGGGATCACCGGTCTCGACCAGAACCAGGCCCGGCGCGAGCGGAACAAGCACAAGGAGCCGAGCTGCCGCAGCTGCAGGTACGACGCCGTGTGCGAGGGTCCTTGGGCCGGGTATGTCGGCTTATTCGGGTTCGAGGAGTTCCACCCCATATCGGGTGAGCCCGTGACCGATCCTGCGACGCTCCTGGCAGTAGCGCGTCCGGGAGGTGCGTGAGCATGGTGGAGAAGGAAGAACGGCCCGTGGTGCGCGAGGGCGAGAGCGTTTGCCCGCGCTGTTTCATGCGCATACCCTCCAAGATGGTGGAGCAGGATGGTATGATATTCATGGAGAAGACCTGCCCCGAACATGGCTTGTTCTCCGTTCCGATCTCACGGTACGCATGGTATTTCACCGGGCTGCGGTCCTACTATGATTCCCTTGTCGCCAGGAACGAGCCGCCGGACGCGAAGGACCAGGCGATGTACACCCTGTTCCTCAACATGCGGTGCAATATGAACTGCCCCATCTGCTTCACCGACGCGAACCGGGATTACTCGGAGCCCGACCTGGCGTTCATCGAGAAATCGCTGGAGGGGATGCATGGCGTCCAGATCAACCTCTTCGGGGGCGAGCCCACGGTACGCGACGACCTCCCCGAGATCATCAGTATCGTCCGCAAGAGCGGTAACATCCCGCTCCTCTTCACCAACGGTCTGAAACTCGTCGACATCGATTACCTCCGGTCGTTGAAGGAGGCGGGGCTCGAGGAGGTCCATCTCCAGTTCGACGGATTCGAGGAGGCGGCCTATCTCAGGTTCCGCCGACAGCGACTAGTGGACACCAAGGTCAAGGGGCTCGAGAACCTCAAGGAGCTGGACATCGCGACGGTCCTTGAGACCACCATCGCTCGGGACGTGAACTCCGACCAGCTCAACCGCATCCTCGACTACGCCGTGCACAACGACTTCATCAAGGCCATCGCCTTCCGCTCCTACTCGGTTCTGGGCAAGGCGGGCCTGGGACCGGACAGCTGCTTCACCCTCGAGGACCTCGTAGATCTCCTGGACCTCCAGACCAACGGACGGATCAACTTGCGCGACGTGTTCTTCTTCCAGCGCATGCTGTTCGCGCTCTTCCACATCCTGGGCATCAGCACTTGCTTCTACAACCACTACTACCTGCTCTACCGCCGGGAGGGTGGCGAGTACGACACGATCAGCGAGCTTGTGGACATCGATGGGCTCGAGTACGATCCGGAGGATCTGAAGACGAACATACCCGGCTTCATCGCCCGGTTGTTGCCCCGGTTCACATCGGCCGGCGCCCGGAAGGTCATGTGGGATATACTTGCGACCATGGCCGATCGTCTTGGCTACGGACAGCGGTTCTATTACTCCCAGCATCGCCACACACGTGACATGCTCGTGCTCGGGTTCGAGAAGGCCTGTGACCGGTACACCTTCGACTACGAGCACGTGTCGAACTGCCCGGGCGGCGAGATCACGACCACCGATGGTATCACCACATCGTTCTCCCTCGGGAACATCAAACGCGACAAGAAGGCGGTTCAGCGGGGACGCTCCGGTCCGAAACCCACCAGCAGTGACGACTCGCCCTGCCGCAGCATCGGGTAGAGCTCGACGAGCAGTCCATGTGCGGCGACCGAAGGGGAGCCCACCGTCGCACCCGGGAGCGTTGGGAATGTCGTGGGAACGAGCACCACCCAGGGGATGTTCAGGTGCGATACATCGATCTCGGGGTAGATCCCATACCCGGGCCGTAGCTGTGCTAGCTCGACGGTCCCGAGGTCCTCCTCACCTATGATGTCGGTCCCCGACAGCACCACGCCGGTGGGCAGCGTCGGCGGTGGCAGCGTCTCGTCGTGGGCGAGCACCGCGCACACGTCATACAGTAGGGCATCGAGGGCCCCGGCGTTGAACACGTTCTCGCCTTCAGCCTTGTATTCCGTGTCGGTGATGGAGGCACGTTCGTCAGGTCCTACCCAGCCCATGAACCGCAATCCGGACGTCCGCTCCACCGCGTCCTCGATAGCGGACCGGTCCGTTCGTGAGGATGGTTCGACCGGTCGCGCTGTAGCGTTGAAACGCGAGGGCGGATCGGGCAGGTCGCCGCCAGCTACGAATTCACTACATCCATCGCATGACCATCGTGCCCTACGGATCTCAGAATCGCGTACGAGCCGGCCGCCGCGACAGGTCGAAAAGCATGGAAAGGCCGCGCAGCGTGGCGAGGGCATTGGATGTAATCGCCAACACAATCTTTTAATATCGAAGCGTTCTGGTTGAGAACTCAGGAAATTCAAGGAGTTATTACATATGACAAAAGGAAATGCGTTCATCAATCATCATTACCCCGGAGAGCGCATCATATCGCTCAAGGCGACACTCATCGTCGCGCTCCTGCTGACCGTGGCCCTGTTCGCGGGGTGCACTTCCGGGGACGGGCCTGCCACGCCCTCCGGTGAGCAGGGGGACGTGCGCATAATCTCCATTTCTCCCGGGACCACGGAGATCGTGTTCGCCCTTGGGATGGGGGATAAAATGGTAGGGGTCACCACGTACTGTAACTATCCTCCCGCGGCCCTCGAGGTCGAGAAAGTGGGCGACGTTCTCAATCCCTCCGTGGAGCGAATCGTCTCGCTCAAGCCGACCCTTGTGCTCGGGATCGTCGACCAGTCCGCCGTGGCCGAACGGTTGACCCCCCACGGTATCAACGTCCACCTCATGAACGCCACTTCGCTCGACGGTGTCATGGATGAGATGGCTACCATAGCCCGGCTAACGGGAGCGGGCGAGGAGGGCGAGCGTATCGTTGCCGACCTCCGTGGCCGCATCGCAGCTGTCCGGGAGCGCACTACCACCCTCGATGAGACGGCCCGACCTACGGTGTTCGTCGAGGTGTGGGACGAGCCGCTGATGAGCGCCGGACCGGGCACGTTCACGCACGACGTCGTTATCTCCGCCGGCGGGCGTCCTGCCCTGGACCTCACAATGCCATGGCCTAACGTGGACGCTGAGGCCGTCATCGTGGCCAAGCCCCAGGTCGTGCTCCTCACACATACGAACCGCACGATCGAGCACCTGCGCGCACGGCCCGGCTGGAACGCCATCCCTGCTGTAAAGGACGAACGCGTGTACCTCATCGATCCAGACGCTGTATCGCGTCCAGGCCCTCGCATAGTGGATGCAGTCGAGGAGGTGGCTGACCGGCTTCATGGCAACGGGTGACGCCGCGGTCCCTCGCCACGGACGCGCGCTCGGTGCTCTCCTCGCCGTGGCCATGCCAATCGTCGTGATCATCGCGCTCTCATCCGGCCCCGCCGATGTCGGTGTCGGTGACGTAGCTTCGGTGCTCCGCGCTCACGCTAATCTGGGGCCACAGGTTGACGGGACGACCGACGCCATCGTGTGGGACATGCGCCTTCCCCGTGTCGTGCTGGCACTTGTTACCGGGGCTGCGCTCTCTCTGGCCGGTGTTGCGTTCCAGACACTGCTGCGCAATCCCCTGGCCGATCCATTCATCATCGGTGTGTCCTCGGGTGCATCTCTTGCGGCCTCCCTGGCGCTCGCATTCGGTACGAGCGCCCTCGTCCCTCCTGCGGGATTCATCGGCGGTCTGATCACCGTGTACGTCGTGTACCAGCTGGCCCTTGAGGGCGGTGAGGTGTCGGTGCGGACCATGCTCCTTGCAGGCGTCGTGGTATCGTCGTTCCTCTCGTCGTGCACCACCCTCCTGCTCATCATCATGGGCCGTGACATGCACAAGGTCGTGTTCTGGCTCATGGGGAGCCTCGAGCCCACGGGAACCACAGTGGGGCTCCTCCCCATCGTTGTACTGGCGACGGCGCTCGGCGGGCTCGTCCTCATGGCAATGGCCCGCGACCTCAATCTCCTCCTTCTGGGGGAGGACCACGCCCGTCATCTCGGATGTGACGTGCCGCGTACCAAGACCGTGTGCTTCGTCTGCGCGTCACTGCTGGCAGGGGTCGTCGTATCTGTCACCGGGCTCATCGGGTTTGTTGGATTGGTCGTACCCCACATGGTGCGCCTCATCGCTGGCCCGGACAACCGGATCCTGTTACCCCACTCGGCCGTCTTGGGCGGTATCTTCCTGGTCCTCGCGGACCTCGTCGCCCGCACCGTTATCTCTCCCGAGCAGATCCCGGTCGGGACCATCACCGGGTTCGTTGGCGGTCCCTTCTTCCTCTATCTCCTCGTCCGGTCAAGGAGGATTTAACGATGGCACTACCGGCGTTCCAGGCGAAGGATCTCGTGATGTCCTATGGCCACGAACGGGTGCTCAAGGGCGTCAATCTTACCGTTGAACAGGGTGCCTTCGTGGGTATCATCGGCCCCAACGGCGCAGGTAAGTCGACGCTCCTTCGCATACTCACAGGCGTGCTCGAACCCACGGCAGGGAAGGTGCAGCTCCTCGGTCGCCCCGTGTCCGGCTACGATGCCAGGGACAGAGCCCGTCACATGGCCGTCGTGCCGGAGAATCCCAGTGTCCCATTCGCCTTCACCGTGGAGGAACTGGTGCTCATGGGACGCACGCCCTACACTTCACTTCTCGGCGGGAACGATGAGTATGATGGGGCCACCGCCCGTCGCGCTATGGTCTCGACGGACACGCTCCATCTCGCCTCGCGTCCCATCTCCAATCTCAGCGCCGGGGAGCGCCAACGCGCCTTCCTCGCCCAGGGGCTCGCCCAGGAACCTGAGGTGCTGGTGCTCGACGAGCCCACGGTCCACCTGGACCTCCGCCAGCGAATGGCGTTGTTCGAGCTGCTATCCTGCCTCAACCGCGATAGCGGGATCACCGTGGTAACGGTGCTCCACGACATCAACATCGCTTCGCAGTACTGCACGCGCCTCGCTCTCGTGGACGCAGGTCGCATCGTCGCTGAGGGACCGCCTGATGAAGTGCTCACCCGAGAGGTCCTGCACGATAGTTTCGGCGTCCGCGTCCAGGTGCGACCGGATCCTGTCACGGGCCGCCCGGTGGTGACGCCCATCGTCCATCGCCAGCGTCCGCAGCTGACCGGAAGGGTACACGTAGTGTGCGGTGGTGGGTGCGCTGAGGCGACCCTACGCGACCTTGTGGACGCGGGCCTAACGGTCACGTGCGGTGTCGTGAACCGTGGCGATGCCGATTGGGAGGTCGCCCGTACGCTCGAGGTCGCGACGGTGGAGGGGGAGCCGTTCTCCTCGATAGGCGACGAGACACTGGCCCGCAACCTGCGCTCAATGAAGGCAGCGGACGTGGTGGTCGTCGAGGCGGTGGCCTTCGGTCATGGAAACCTCCGGAACCTCGAGGCGGTGGAACAGGCCGTCAGGTCAGGCGTGCCCGTGGTGCTGGTCGAAACAGAGGCCATCGACGAACGCGACTTCACTGGCGGCAAGGCCGGACACTCGTACGACCGGGTGCGCAAGAAGGCTCGTATCATTACATCACGGGGCGCGCTCATGGACACCGTGGCCGAGCTGCTCGGGGAGGAAACCGATGGTGGTGAGTAATCAGGCTCGCCTCCTCCACCTCCTCCTCTCCCTCGCGGGAGGTAGCTGTTCGCGGGGACTGCTGGGACGCCGCTTGGGCGAGACCGATGCCCGGGTCCGCTCCCTCCTGACAATGCTCAAGGAGCGTGGCTTTGTCACGAGCTCGCGAAAGGGCCACATGCTCACTCCAGAAGGGAAGAAGATGGTTGACACCCTCGGGATCGTCGGTCCTGTTGGGCTCGACGCCGGTGAGCTAACCGTCGGCCCGCGTGATGCGGCCATCCTTGTGCGTGGCGCCGCGGTCCGTGTCGATAAAGGGATCGAGCAGCGAGATGCAGCCCTGATCGCTGGAGGGATGGGGGCCACCACGCTCGTGATGTCGGAATCAGGTCTTGGGCTCCCGTTCCCCGGTACGGTCCCGACGTCCGTAGCAGAACGTCTCCTTGAACTCCTGCCAGCACGGGAAAGTGACGTCATTATCGTCGGAACGGCCGCTCACGGATGGTCGGCCAAGCGTGCGTGCGTTGCCGCGGCGCTCACTTTAGCCCCCGCCGACATCGTTCTCCGGCCCCGACAAGGGAAACGTATATAAAGGGAGATATCATGGGCACCCTCGGTTTCTTTGGAACGTAAGTGTTCAGTATGTAAGAGATTTCCCAGTAAGGAGGTGCTCGTCTTCAATGAGGACGGATCCACCAACCTCCTCCTGGTATGTGGCCGCTGCGTCAAGGGCGTCGAGGGCGGTAAGCTCCCCTCCGTGGGAATGAAGGCTGACCGGAGCCTCGGGATCGTCAATGGACGATTCGCCATCGAGGACGTTGACTCCATCCTGCACTACTTCAGGGAGGATATCTACGAGACTCCGAAGTTCGTCATTGACCTCGACATCGTGTTCGGACGTGTATCCATCGGAGACGATGAGCCCGAGGACAAAGCTGAGGCGGAGACTCCCAAGATACAGGAGTTCCGTCTTCCCGGCGCCTGAGCTGGAGCAGGATCCCCTCTGCTAGCAGGCGTACCTGAAATAGTCCGAGGACCGTCTCTCAGGGATCGTTACATGCTTTCTTCGCTTTTAGCGTGGTCAGCTTCGTCGCTATGGGCAGGTCGGTGATCGGCACGACATCGACGGCACCGGATGACACAAGGGCGTCGAACGCCTCTTTTCCTGCCTCGGTCCGCACTATCACGGTCGTCCAACCATCAGGTGAGTCGACCCCCCCGAGCGCAATGTCCGCGTCCCGTGCAGCGAAATCATCGCAGATCTTAAAGCATCCGCGAGCAACGGGCGCGAGCTCTTTGACATGCACATCCACGGTGCTCTTCCCTTCCACCACCATGCGCCCGCGCGTGATTGCCATACGTTCGGCAGTCTCCTGTTCGGCACCTTGTTCCTCCAAGAGCGCCCACATTGCGTCATGGTCGAACGTCTTTGAGCATAAGAGGCCGATAATAAGGCCTATACGACGACGCGTGGCAGGAAGCTCCGCGAGCGTACGAGCGCCCCGGGTATGGCACGGGAGCCCGATGACCCATGTCGGTTCCTTCGTTCCAAAGAGGAGGTGGAGCAGGGGCACATGGCAGAACACAGAACCACCGGGAGGTAGCCTGTCAGTGAACCTGCGAGGGACCGCGCGCCAACCGTCCCGGTCGATGGCCAGCACACCCGCCCCGCGCTCGAGAGCAAGGGATGCCAGGGCACTTGCCACGCCGCCGTCCTGTGCCTGTCCACGGAGCTCGAGGTCCGTCGTCCGGGCAGCATAAGCCGCCAACATTGGGCCCAAGGGAGCATCACCGGACCATGTCCATGGGGTGACCCTTGGGCAGGCTTTGTAGCAAAGCCCGCACTCGATGCACTCGTCAACGAGGCGAGGGGCGTCTGGCCCCATCTCAATCATATCCTTCTTGGGGCAGATCCCTACACAGGCGCCGCACGCCACGCACTGACCTTTCCCGATGACTTCTCCCTGTAAGTATTCAAAGCTCATGTACTCACCCCATATGTTCTCCAACCGACCGACGGTAGGCGTTCGCGTCGTTCTCCGCACACCAGCGTAAGTCCTTTTGCTCGTTCGGTCACACGCCCGATAACTGTCAGCGTGGGTATAGATGTTCGTGCCTCCTCGAGCTGGTCCGGTGACAGGGTCAGGAGCGTCTCGAACTCCTCTCCGCCACCGATCACGATATCCTCAAAGGACACGCTCAGCCGTTCGCACAGCTCTTTGGCGCGAGAATAGCACGGCACATCGGACAGTACGACATCCACACCAACATCGCTTCGTTCCGCAAGCTGTCGTACCGAGCGAGCGAGCCCATCGCTTATGTCCATTGAGGCCGATGCCAGCTCTCCGACCGGGCCCGCGGAACCGGCCTGGATCCGAGGCCTGAGAAAGGCCTTAACGACATCCTCAGCGTCATCGATACCTGCCTGAAGGCATAGAAGACCTAGACGTGCGGTACCCATCTCGCCCGTGACGCAAAGGAGATGGCCGGGAACGGCACTGCTCCGACCAGGCACCCGGTCCCCCTCGCCAAGTCCGAAGCTAGCAAGCGTCACCCGGTCCGTTACCGAAAGGTCGCCCCCAACATAACGACAGTCGTGCGCTTCGCAGCATGCTTTGGCACCGACAGCAATGGGACCGACAAGGTCCGAGGAGTCTTCAGGCACTCCGATGGCGAGGAGGAGGAAACGTGGGACCGTCCCGGCGGACACGAGGTCGCTGATCGTCGCCGCCATCGCCTTCCATCCCCAGTCTTCGGGCGAGGAGCGCGGTGGGAGATCGGTGTCCTGGAAGAGCATGTCGGTCGAGAGGGCCCATGTACGGTCACCGACGGTAAAAGCGAAGCAGTCGTCCCCGATAGCGTCACCCAGAAGGCGAGTCAACGTGGCAATGGCCTCGTCCTCGTCCACGGGAACGGTCGAAGGGGTCAATATTTATTAAGCTGGTGGCGTGCCCCGGTTTTAGCACAATTTTAAATACCGGGAAGGGTATAGTCCATAGTGATGAGCGAGCTAGAGCTCGTACTGGACCCAGGGAGCGAACGGGAGATGCTCAACGCTCTCCGCGATAAGCTCGAATACACCCGCTTGCAGTTTAAAAACTCCGAGGAACGGCTCAAGCGGACCGAGCTCGGAGTCCACGAGTTCACCAAGAGCGTATCACGTACCAAGGTGCTCATCAGCAAGGGTATGCCGGAATCCGCCCAGATGGAACGGCTCACATCGTCGCTCGTCACCGCGTTCGAGAAGGTGGCGGAGAAGATGGGGAGCATCCAGGTCACCGCTAACGTCCAGGCACCGGCGGCGCCCAGTGGAAAGCCGGGGCGCATCGACTGCCCACACTGCTCCCGGGCGCTCCCGGCGAGCGCTAAATACTGCAAGTACTGCGGGAAGAGGGTGAGCAAGTAAGATGGCCAAAGAATGCCCGTTGTGCGGTCGAGCTTACGAGGACGACTGCAGGTTCTGTGACGAGTGCGGGGAAGAGCTCAAGGACGCGGGTGGTGGTGGAAAGGTCGAGAAGATCGAGAAGACCGAGAAGGTGCTCATCAAGCAGGTACCGGTCATGGCGGGTGGTGGCGCCTCCTCGGAGGACATGACACGGCTCGTCGGTGCCATCGAGAAGCTCGTAGAGAAGATGGGATCTGGCGGTGGCGGAGGAGGAGGAGGTGGCGGAATGGATTCCTCCAAGCCGATCGCGTTCTACCACGTCAAGGATCCCGCTCTGGAGAAGAAGAAGCACCACGGTGTCAAGGGCGTTGCCCTCCCCTCGCTCCGCGATACCGAGAACCTCCCTGAGGACTCCTCAGTTACGGGCAAGAAGTCCGACAGGATCGACAAGTCCAAGATCAACGAGACCTATCCCCTCATCCCGCGGCATCCCAAGCACCCGAAAGAGGTCAAGGCATGGGCCTGGATCAAGTACGATCCCAAAGCACAGGAGCTGGTGTACAACGTTATCGAGCCACCGCTCACGCCCAACGAGACGGATGCCATCGAGAAGATCAAGGCTCGTCTCGAGGAGCGCCTTGACATGGACTTCGGCGTGCTGTCGAAGGCCAAGGCCCACCTGCGCTACCTCACGGCCCAGATCGACAAACTGCTGGAGTACTTCGACATCAAGCTCTCCAAACAGCAGATGGACAAGATCAAGTACTATATCTTCCGCGACTTCGTGGGGATGGGCAAGATCGAGCCCATGATCCGCGACCCCAATATAGAGGACATCTCGTGCGACGGTATCGCTATCCCTATCTACATCTTCCACCGCAACTCGATCTACGGGGAGATGAGGTCCAACGTCGCGTTCAAGACCAAGGAGGAGATGGACAACTTCGTGATGAAGATGGCCCAGAAGACGGGCAAGACCATCTCTGTGGCCGAGCCGCTCCTGGACGGCACGCTGCCCGACGGCAGCCGTCTGCAGGCCACCTACGGCTCGGACATCGCCCGTAAGGGTTCCAACTTCACCATCCGTAAATTCACCGATGAGCCGCTGACGCCCATCCACCTCCTCCAGTACGGCACTGTCAACCACGAGGCTTTGGCCTATCTGTGGATCGTTGTGGAGGCGGGGAAATCCCTCCTAGTGGCCGGTCCGACAGCTACGGGGAAGACCACGATGTTGGGTTCTATCGCTCTTTTCATCAAGCCCGAGCAGAAGATCGTCAGCATCGAGGACACGGCCGAGCTGCGGCTGCCCCACCCCAACTGGTTGCCCCAGGTGGCCCGTTCGGACATGGGTGCGAAAGGGCATGGTACGGTCGACATGGCCGACCTGCTGAAGGCAGCCCTGCGACAGAGGCCCGACTACATCCTGGTAGGCGAGGTACGAGGGGCAGAGGCAGCTATCATGTTCCAGGGGATGGCCACAGGTCACGCTGCCATGGGGACCATCCACGCCGACGACCTCCAGAAGATCGTCGACCGACTCGTGACACCGCCCATCAACCTCTCTCCCGCTCTCATCCAGCACCTGGACGTCATCATCTTCATCGTTCGCACCCGTATGGCTGGCAAGTTCGTCCGTCGGGTGAGCGAGATCGTCGAGGTCGAGGACGTGGATGTGGAGTCCAAGCGTGCTGAACCGCGCATCATCTTCGAGTGGGACCCCACCAGCGACGAGCTGGAGCCCAACCAGTCGAGCCGCATCATCGGAGAGATCGCCCGTCTGCGTGGTATCAAGGGATCAAGTCTCCAGGCGGAGGTCATCCGACGCACAAACGTTCTGCGATGGGCCGAGTACAAGGGTGTTGTTAACTACAAGGCCGTTGGCCAGCTCATCGCCTCGTACTATCAGAATCCCGACGAAGTGCTTAAGCATATAAGAAAGGACCTGGAGGCTTTGAAGAGTGCCCAGTACTGACGACCCGGTGGAGAAGAAGGCCCCTGAGAAGAAGGCCGAGGAAAAGAAGGAAGAGAAGAAGGTAGTGAAGAAGAAGGAAACGCCGAAGGTGACAGAGGCGGAATTAGCATCAGACGTTCGAAGCGTCATCCTCGACATCCACAAGGCGGTCTCTGATATCAACAAGAAGACCACCGACTTCGAGCGGCGACTAGGCGCCCTCGAGGAAGAGCTCGCCGAGAGCTCCAACGAGCTCAAGGTCCTTCGTATCTCCGTGTTCAAGACCCTCCCTGACACCGAGGAGACGCGCACTATCCACCGTCAGGCATCGAAGGAGCAGGCCGGTGAGGACGAGGAAATAGAGACCCTCACTCCTGACATGATGCGCAAGATCAGACGCGCCTCCAGACGCTGACCGGGGCGACCGCCCCCTATGATGTCACGCTCACAGTTATACAAATGGTACGATGGGCTCGTGGCCTAGTTGGATAAGGCGACGGCCTTCTAAGCCGTAGATCGCGGGTTCAAATCCCGTCGGGCCCATCACCTTTTTTCTTCTTGGGATCTCCCGCTCACGCCTCCGCGTCGACCCGGACAGCCTCGTCGAGCAGCGCTCGGACACCCGCCTCGCGTCGGCAGTACAGGAGCACGCTGCGTGCCTGGGCGGGTGACGATCCAAGCGCCTTTGCGGCCACCGCCACTGTCGGCTGGGACCCGGGATGGCCCACTAGGTACTCGAGCACGTCCATGGCCAGAGCCTCCAGTTCGTCGTTATCCACACGCTTGCCATCCTCCTCGAGCACTGATAGGTCGGATAGGGCATCGAGCAGGTTCAGAGCGCTGCGGAGGTCTGTCAGGGTAGCATCCACCTTCCCAGCGATATCAAGGAATGGGGGTGCGGGCCCTGCTCCGTCCCATACGACCAGGGCCATATCGGTAATCTCACCAAGGCGAGTGGCTTCCTTGTTCGAGATGTCAGAGGGTCGTACGGTCTCGGTGTCACGGTCCAGCGCGTCCAGGTATCCAAGTGCCTCGGCGACCAGGGACGGTCGCTCGCCGGTGAGTGCCACGACCTCCTCCAGCTCGACGTCCTTCAGTCCACCGCGCGTCTCGGCCACGTCGTGAAGGAGCTTTTCGATCATGTTCACGCGTCTTTTCGGGAGAGTCGCGGGCTCCACTGTCACGTCCTTGAGAGAATCCAGGTGGGAGAGCGCCCGCCATAACGTGCCCAGTCCCAATCCCGCGCGTCGCGCCAGGACCCGCCGGGGGAGTCCCCGGATACGTCCGCCGATCGTGATGACGAGCTTGCCTGCGGCCTTGTCCACAGGCGCGGTACCGCGCCCTGCGTCTGTAGGGCGGTCGAGAAGGTCACGATCGAACCCGAGGAGCTTGCGTGCCACCTCCATGGTTATGTCGAGAGCTAGCGCTACGGTACCAGCGTCGTCCTCAGGATCGAGCTCTGCGACCAACCGGGTCGAGAGCACGTCAAGGTGCTTGAATTCGTCCTTGGAAAGTGCCATCGTGTCCAGCTCTACAGGCGAGACGAATGCATGGAATCCACCCGAAAGGAGGCCCTCCAAGCGGTCCCTCGGGACACGGAGCACGGCGAACAGCTCGACCTCGTTGGGCAACCGGCCACGCTCGGAGCGGAAGAGGCACATCTTGAGACAGTCGGCGTCCTTCTCTCGTGCGATATCCCCTCGGAGGGCACGGCCCACAAGTGGACCGCGCATCGTGCCCGCACGCTCCCATTCCACCATCTTGAGCAGACGATCAACATCGAGATAAGGATGCTCGCGCTCGAGCCACGCGCCCACCTTCTTTAGATGGAGGATCTCTGCGGCATCCTCGGATCGATCCTCGATCACGCCACCGAGGTCGGCAAGCCTCCGTACGCGAGTACCTGCCACATTGAGCCCGCGTGACGCCGTGACTGCCGTGACCAGGGGAAGGACCTCGCGAACGACCTCCCAGGACAGGGTTCTCCTGCGCTCGGGACGGACGATACAGTCCTCCACGGGTCGCAGTAGTCCCGCATGAATCCAGGAGCGACAGGCGGCATCCCAGTCCTCTGCTTTGGCGTAGCAGGTTCCTGCGCGCTCCCAGAGGCGGGCCTGGTAGAAGCATGAACCGGCCTTGGCCCACTTGCGGGCAGTCTCGTAACATGTACCGGCCCGGTCCCATTCGCAGGCCTTCTCGTAGCACTTGCCGGCCTTTGCAGGCTTTTTCGCGTCCTCGTGGCACTCACCGGCCAGAATCCACTCACCTGCCCCCGAGTAACATCGGGCAGCGGCCTCGAGCTTCCCGAGCTCTCGTAACAGTTCTCCAGCACGTGAGAGGTGGCCCGCCGCCTCAAGGTTCCGTGCGGCCGCTGGTAGGTCATTGGCCTGGAGGAACGCTTCGGCCGCTCGAGCGTGCTCAGCGATGGTCTCGAGGCAACGGCCCTCGTTAGCATGGTCGCCGCTCACTTGGTAGCGGTCGGCGGCCTTGTCGAGCGCCCCTGCCTTCTCCCAGGCGATCGCGGCCTTGGCCGGCAACCGTGCACGGTCGAACATCTCAGCAGCGTCGGTGTGGCTCTCTACCGTCATGAAGCACTCACCGGCCCGGTTCCACACGCGTGCTTTGCGGTAGAGCGCCGCGGCGTCACCGATCTCCCCGGCCTGCTCCATGCACTCAGCAGCATCCTTGTAATCGTCTGCACGCTCGTAGCACTCGCCAGCCTCCTTCAGCATCTGGGCCCGCTCGTAGCTCTCGGCCGCTTCGTGCCAGGACTTCGCGTTGGCGAACGAGTCGCCCGCTTTATCCCATTCCTCGACCTTTCTGAACGATTGACCCGCATCCCGCCATTCCTTCGCCTTGAAGAAGGCCCTGCCCGCTTCGAGGTCCAGACCTGTGGCCCGGAAGCAGCGTCCAGCACGGTCCCACTCCTCGGCTTCGTTGTACGCAAGGGCGGCCGGCTCCATGAGCTCCGCGTTCTCGAAGCACTCACCGGCCAGCTCGTACGCTTCGCCCTTCTCGAAGGCCGTACCTGCTCGCTCCATCTGCTCCAGCTCCTGCCAGAGCTTACCGGCATCGACCCATCGCTCGAGCTTCTCGTAGGCCTCGGCAAGGAGATCGCGCTCTCCCGCCTTCTTGAGGAGGGGGACCGCTCGCTCGTACTTCCCGGCCTTGAAGAAGGACCGTCCCGCCTTCTCCGACGCCTTGGCCTTGAGATGGTCTTCGGCCGCTTCCTTCCACGCCCCTGCCTCCTCGAACGCATGGGCTGCGTTTTCCCACATCTCAGCGTTCTCGTAGCATCGGGCCGCGTTCTTCCAGTCGGCGGCCTTCTCCAGGGCGGCACCTGCCTTGGTCCACGCACCGGCCTTCCCGTAATGAACTCCTGCGCGGCCCCATTCATCGGCACGCTCGAAATTACGGGCAGCGGACAGGTCGTCACCGACCTTGGCGAAGATCCGACCGGCCTTCTTCCATTCCTTTGCCTTCTCCCACGCCTCGGCCGCCTCGGGGTACAACTTGCACTTCTCGAAGCAAGGTGCTGCCCGTGCCCAATGCTCGGCCTTGACGAGGTCGGTGGCGGCCAACTTCCAGTCCTTCAGGCGGATGCGGTTCTTAGCAGCATGTGCCCAGAGGCCCGCCTTCTCCAGTAGGTCTGCGGACTTCTCGAACTCACCCAGCTTCTCGTAGCAGATGCCAGCCCCACGGAGGTCCTCGACCTCCTCGCAGAGGCGCACTGCCTTCTGCCATTGCTTCGCTCGCATGTAGTTGAGGGCTGCGCGTCCAGGGACCTTGGCGGCATTGAAGAGAGCAGCGGCATGCATCCATCGTTCGAGCCGCTCGGAAGCGACCGCCGCGTTCATGACATCGCCCGATTTCTTGAAGGCGACGAAGGCACCCTCCCACTCTCCTGCCAGGGCGTACTCCTCACCAGCAAGGTCCCACATGTTCCCCTGCTCAAAGCAGTCCGCGGCCTTGAGATGGTCACCCGTTGCTGCGTACACCTCACCGGCCTCGACCCAGGCGCGAGCCATTTCAAGGTGTCGTCCCGCTTCCTCCAGCCGTCCTAGCTTGCGAGCGAGCCGACCTGCCTCCAACCAGTCCTCGAGATGTACGAAAACACCAAGGAGCCGGTCAATCTTCCCGGCCTTCTCCCAGGCCCGTGCAGCCTTTTCCCAGCTGCGCGCCGATTCCCATGCATGTGCTGCCTTCTCCCAGTTACCGGCCTTCCAATGCTCATAGGCGGCTCGCTCCCAGGCATCTCGTGCCCGGTTCGGGTGTTGGGCGGCGTCCCAGCAGCGACCGGCGTCCTCCCAGTTGTTGGCCTTCTCGTACAGGTTTGCGGCTTCAACGAACTCGCCCTGTCCCTCGGCCGTCCTGGCCCGACCAGCATCCCCGAAGAGGTTCTCGAGCACCACGTATGACTACCTACACGTCATCTTCTGCATGAAGTTTTATATGAATAAGGCACCGCTAAGCGTCCAAATCTGGCCCGGTTCCCCAGATGTTCCATGTTGTTCCATGTCCCGTTCACTGTATTTATATATCCGGAACGGGTGAATACTTAAACGGCGTGCGTAGGGAACCGAGTCCCTCACGTAGACAAAAAAAGGCAACGACCGCTCTGACCACGTGCGTGCGATGCGCGCACTCGACCACGATTACTGGCACCACAACGATGTCGATGGTGCCCGGTCCCTCCACGCCTCCCCAGAGGCCCGCACTGAAAACGCCTTCCCCCTCCCCAACCCCGACGACGGTTGGTGACTCGGCGTGGGCCTCATTGTATCCTTTTTCTACCGGAGACCCACCGTATAACCTAATATTGGATGGTCACTCTCCATCCCACCCATGGCCCTCACACCCTCCGATGACCGCTAGCGTCACATCGTTCGGTATTCACAGGCCGATACTATCAGCGGATTGTTGGATATGTTCCCGGAACTTGTCATCGAGGACACCGTGTATGGTAGCTTCGGGAAGACCGGTGGCGCTCTCTGTCCGGGAGGATCAGTAGGTGCCATCGTGGGCATATGCGTTGCGCTGACTTTGTCTCCGTCGACAGGCTCGCATAAGCACTAGATGTACTTCTCGTGGACCTGGAGACCCTTCTCCGAAATGGTGTAATTGAACCTGACGGTCGGGTGGTCCGTATAGCGCATCTTGCGCACGAGGATCGTAGGATTCAGGTCATAGTCCCGTTCCTCGAACTTCAGCACGATCACGCCATCGGAGATGAAGCTCTCCACACCGAACCGGTCCACGGCGCTGGATCCTTCCTCCACCTCGACGGTGAGCAGGGTAGTGACCTCCTGTTCCTTAAGGTAGTCACAGAACCTGAAGAGGTCGAACCGGAACTCCGCGGTGTCCTCGTACCGGAACGCGACCGCTGTGAGCGAGTCGAGCACGACCCGCTTGATACCGAATCCTTCGATGTAGGTACCAATGAGCTTTGTGAGGTGCTCGAGGTCGAGGATACCGCCACGCGCCCGTTCCTCGGACGTCCCAATCACCTTTCGCAGGGCCGCGCCGTCGACGATCTGGAAGCGCTCGTCGAACACAGAGGTATCGAGGTTCATACTGTTGATGACCTTCATCAGGTTCTCACTGCGCTCGTCCAGGGTGATATAGAGCCCGGGCTCGCCATTGAGGGCACCGTGGTAGAGGTACTGGAGTCCAAGGAATGTCTTCCCGGCCCCCGTGCTGCCGGACACCAGAACGATGTTTCCTTCAGGGATCCCCCCATCAAGGAGGGTATCAAGCCCCTTCACGCCAGTAGCGATCCGCTTCATCTCTACCATGGTAACCGTCCACCGAGGGCAACACCCTCGGATTATTTAAATCAAACCTCAGCGTTCCGCCCGCGTACGGGAAAGAGGTCACTCATTATCGAGCTGGGCCGCGCTCACACCAAGTCCCCTGAGGGCCGTGAGGGCCTGTTCTCCGAGGTCGCTCTCGGCGTCGATTCTGTACACCTTCTTGAAGGATTCGATGGCATAGTCGTACCAGCCTTTATCCTTGTATATGAAGGCAAGGTTGCTCCAGCCGATGGCGTACTTCTCGTTGATACCGACCGTCCTATTGTAACATTCGATGGCCTGCTGCGCATCGTCCTTGTTCT
>JASMDC010000044.1 GCA_030753015.1 Candidatus Undinarchaeales archaeon
TTACTGAAATATTAATCAGAATTTAATACTATTTTAGTACTAAGTTTGGGGTCGCCTGTTTATTGTATGCATGTTCGCCCACCTTCGGCGGTATGCGATCCATCACTTGGGTGAAAACACATGGGGTTTCTCGCTCGAACACGTTCGAAATATTCTATGAACCTGTCCGAGAAGTCTTTCGGCTCCATCCCCTCCCTCTTAGAAGGGAACTTCCCGCCAAAACAAAAAAGAGTTAAAAGAGTGTGCCATCTGTCGTTCCATGGACGATGACCTTGAGGAGCGTGTGTACGCCCTCGAGCGCGAGGTCAGGCTTCTCACCGAGCAGACCGAGACCATGCGCCGGGTCATCGGTCGCCTCGTCCCCATCCTCTCGGACAGCGTACGACAGCTTGCTGACATCCAGCATGAGCTCAAACGCATCAAGGTCGTCCATGTGGGATCCGGTGATGAGACGCTCGAGGAGCGTGAGGCACGTTTGGCCGACGAGCGGGATACTGCGGAGGAGGGGGACCACGACGTCCGCCACCCTCACCACATCAAGATGGGCTGAGCCCGAGAAGGCTCATTCAATAGATCCGGGGGATTATTGCCGTCTTCTGGTAGGATTTGGTATGTTTTTGTAATGTTTATATCATTATTTAAACATTACATTCCAATTATATTCACATGACAGCTGACGTCCTAATCCAGTTCAAGCTCTCGCCGGGGCTCGTGTCCATGATCGACGAGGTGCTCGCCTCCGGATTCTATGCCAACCGCACCGAGTTCCTCAGGGACGCTGTGCGCACGCGATTGGAGGCGCTCCAGGACCACGGCCTCGCAAGGAAGTTACGAGCACGCGGGAGGCCGAGCACGACCATCGCGGTGGAGGACGTGTACACGGACCACGAGGACCTCTCCCACCACGTCCACAAATGGAACGAGCACCGCAGCGTCATGGGCAGCAGTCCGTCGACGGGGCGAGGAGAGGACACGTTCTAATCGGATGACGGAGAGGATCCCTCGTCCGGTCGTAGCCCCTGGCGCGTCGACCATGTGGGCCAAAGCCGGCCCCACGGGCCCTCGACGTGGACGGTAGCTTCCGTATGGGGACAGTACAGCTCGCACTCCATGCAGAGCACGCATTCATTACTCACCTCGAGGTCGTCCCCCACACGGGATACGGCACCCCAATCGCACACTGCACGGCAGATAGTGCACCGGTCGACCCTATCGCAGCGGATGAACAGCCGGTAGAGGCCGAAGCGGCTCATGAGGGCGGTGAGCGCGCCCATGGGGCAGATGGTCGTGCAGAACCCTCGCCGTAATGCCAGCGCCAGGAGCACCACGACGACCGCGGCAGCCAGCGCCAGCCGAGGATCCGGAGTGAGGTAGAAGTAAGAGATGGGACAGAACGAACAGATCGCCATGTAGCCGAACACGACAATAGCCCACAGAGCGACGGCCAGGACCTCGTACCTGACGGTCAGGGGACGGGGCACTCCGCCCTTGGGCTGGTCGACCGCAGCGTCCACCACGTCGACCAGCGTACCCAGGGGACATACCCATCCACAGAACGCTCGCGAGACCAACAGCGAGAAGCCGACAGTGAGCGCAACAAGGGCCGTCCATGCGCCCGTGAGATAGAACAACTGCATCGAGCCGAAGGGACAGTCAAGAGCATTCCACGCACCAGGGAGCCAAGCCGGAGCGGGTGCGCCTGTGTACGCCCACATGCCAGCAGGTCCTGCTGCGAGCCAGAGGAACAGGAGGAGGAAGGCTCCCTGCGACGCTCGTCGCCAGGTGAACCGTCGCGTCTTCAGTGGGACGACCAGTGCATCAAGAGGACATGTTGCAGTGCATTCCCTGCACGTCTCGCACGCTCCAGTATCCACCTTGACCACCCCGTCCACGGTGAGCGCGTCCTCGGGACAGGAAAGGAAGCAGGCCCGGCACGCCTTCGTGCACCGTTCCTCGTCCACTGTCAATTTACCTTCGTCAATGGCGATAGCGCCCTCGGGGCAGGCCTCGATGCAGTTCCAGCACTTGCTGCAGCGCTCGAGGTCCACCGCGATGCGCCAGTCACGTACGGACAGTGCTTCTTGTTCGCAGCGCTTGATGCAGTCACCGCACCCGTCGCACACGTCCCTGAGAATCACCGGGACGACCATCACCGCCGCCTTTGCCGGGAATGCTTATATCACTATGGGCGGCCCGGACACGGCCCGCTTTGAGAGAGCCGGAGCAGTGCCCAGCCTGGGCCCATGGCGACCCTCTCGCCGCTGAGCAAAGGCCCGAGCGGTCCAACTTCGCCTGTGTCCACGAGGTATACCGGTCGGGCCGAGCATACGAGAGAGGTGGCAGGGGAGAGATCTATCTCGTACCGGAGGTCCGAGGCGAGTATATGTTTCCGGTAGGAGATGGCAGTACGCCCATCCCGCGCCATCACCACTTGGATGGCACGGGGGACTATGATGACCGCGTCCCTCTCGGTCCCGCGGATCGCCTGGGAGAGGGGGAGCTCTCCAGGACGTACGTCACCGAGTATGTGCTCAGACCCTGATTCGGAGATCACGAGCCCCATTAATTTGCCAGGCGTTCCGATCGCGTGTGAAGCCACTTCTTCTATATCGGCCGGGAGCAAGGGCGGACTGGAGAGGAGAGGGACCATCGCGCTCATCCCTCGCTCACGCTCTTCCACTAAGAACTTCAACCACGGTTCGTTAGATATTTCCAGGTACCGTGAATCCATCGGTGGTCTCCACAACAACGCGAGATTTGCGAACAGCATGAGCGCGCTGGCCACCATCACGACAACGAGGAACGCGAAGTACCGTTCGCCGCGCCGGGCACAGTTGATCCCATGGGCAGCGAGCAGAAGAACCGCGGGCATCAGCGGTTGCACATACCGGTTCTTGTTAACACTCCAGTTCTCGTTGGCGGCCAGGAGGAGGAATGTCGGGAGGATCCAGAGAACGAGCAGGACGGCCTGTTCACGGTCCCGGCGACACAGGTCAGCGAGCCCGATCAGGGCAAGGGCGGACAGTACGGTACCCAGGGAACGGAGGATGAGCAAGGGGATGAACAGCGCCACGGGTGATGGGAATCCCGGTGTCCGGACGATACGGTCGTGGAAAGGCCAGTTCAGCAATCCCATGAACATGAAGTCGCGTCCCAGGAATCGGTGGGTGAACATGTACTTGTCCCTGCCAAAGGTGAACCGCATCGGATCGCACAGCTCCAGCTCCTTGTAGGCGGCAGGCTCGCAGAACAGGATGCAACCCTGGATGGGGTGGATGAACACGCTCCCGCATGCCTGCTGGTATACCAGCATCCACGGGAGGGCGGTCATGAGCCCACCGATGGAGAACAGCGCCAGCCGACGCCACCGATGAGGGCCTCGGCCGTACCGCCAGACGCAGGCGGGGAGCAGCAGCACCAATGGGTTGGACATCCCTGCTACGGCCCCCAGGGCGAGGCCTGCCGCAAGGGGTTCCCCCGAAGCTCGCCTGCGGTGGAGCACGGCGAGGAGCACCGTCGCCCCGGCAAGTGTCACGACGTTGAGCACCTGGTCGGCGAAGAGGAGCACGCCTATCGGGTCCATGAACTCCTGCGGCGGTTGCACCGCCGAGTACAGGACCACGGCGTTCAGGCTCCCGAGCGCACCGAGCACAAGAGCGGACGGCGTCCCAGCACCCGCTCCCTCGGCAGCCACGAGGAGCGCCAGGAACACAACGCCGGAAGCGAGGGCGGCGACGAGGTAAATACCGTGCGTTGCCGTGAGCGAACCCGCAGCAGCGATCACGGTGGACGCTCCGATCTCGCGCGAGTGATGGTCATTCCCAAGGTCCATGCGTCGCTCGGGTGACGGTGGATCCTGATCGTTCGGGTCCAGGTCGATCAGCCGGCCGAGCATGCCTGCGGCGGCCTCTAGCGGTTCTGGCAATCGCTGAACGTACGAGAGCTTCACGTCCAGGGCCGCGACGTACATGGCGCCAATGACCACGAGCAGCGCCACCGCCGCCAGAGTGCGGGATGTTCCTTCCACGTCCTTGATGGATGCCTCCCATGACAACACTTATATTTCTTCCAAGACCACTCTATAATTGATGGAACGGCCCTCCAGGCGGGCGGTCCTCGCTGCGCTCCCACGCGCCGCTCTCGCCGCTTTCATTTTATCGGTAGGGTTAGCTCGAGCGGCCCGCGTACGCCGTTCCCTCGGGCTCGCACTACCAGAGCGCATCATCCGCCCACCCGGCGCGCTCCCCGATAAGCAGTTCAAGGCAGCGTGCGTGCGGTGCACGAGATGCGTGGACGTCTGCCCCACAAAGGCTATCGAGAAGGTGGGCATGGAGGGCTGGCCCGAGGAGTATGGCACGCCCCGGCTCGTCACCAAGTGCCTCTTCTGGGACGGGTGCACGCAATGCGTGGACGCCTGCCCCACGGACGCCCTCAGCCCCTTCGATCCGGACAAGGTGCGCCTGGCAATGGCGGAAGTCATCGAGTCGACCTGCATCGTCCATCTGCAGGAGAAACAGTGCTTTGTATGCCAGGAGTTCTGTCCCTTCGATGCCGTGAAGACCGTGATCGCACCGGACAATGAACCTCCCTACGACAAGGTGCCCCAGATCTCGGCCACCGAGTGCACAGGGTGCTTCTTCTGCCATGAGGTGTGCCCGACGGATCCCAAGTCCATCAAGATGAGCCCGGTGATGCCATGACCCGGGACGACGAGAACGATCGCCCCGAGAAGGCTGCGGAGGCCCTCGAGTCGCTCAGTGCACGAAAACTCTCCCGTCGCGCCATGGTGCGAGCGTTCCTCCTGGGTGGACTGGGTGCCCTGGGGGTTTGGCACATGAGCCGGCCGGGCGAACTGCCACTGGACGTCGTGCGACGCGCGACACGGGACATGCCGTCCTGCAAGGTAACGGCCGAAGGGGTTCGGGAGTGGACCTCGCAGGAAGAGCTTATCGCTGGGCTCAGGAAGGGGCTCGACGGGATAGGTGGTATCCGTTCTATCGTCCCCAACGGCTCGACGGTCTTCATCAAGCCCAACCTCGTCCGCCACGACAACCAGTTCGATCCTCGGGTGGTCCCGGCCCTGGTCCAGCTCATCGAGGAGGCGGGGGCCGAGCGCGTGTTCGTGGGGGACAACGCACCGGCGCCTACGCGCTACACGGCGGACAGTATCGGCCTTCTGCGCCATCTACGCCAGACCGACGCCGAGTTCGTAGAGGTGGAGCGCGGTACGTTCTCCATGGTGGATATCCCACATGGTGTGGCCGTCAAGGAAGCCCCCATGCCCAACCAGATGCTCGATGCGGACGTGCTTGTGAACGTGGCGTTCTTCAAGAAGCACCCTCACTACAAGGTGAATTATAGCCTCGCCCTCAAGAACCTCATGGGACTGGTCAGGTTCCAGGACATCGTCCACCTCGTCCATCCCGTGCTCGAGGACGGTATCTCTGACCTCGTATCGACGTTGACGCCCCAGCTGAATATCGTCGATATGCTCGGGACGCCCGCAAAAACAGTCGTCATGGGCACCCACCCCGCCGTGGTCGACCGAGTGGCCATGGACCTCTATGGGGAGAAGGACATACCCATCTATCTCCAGCGCGCGTTCGCGCGTTTCTCCGAGGTGCTCGCAGAATGCGACGGATCGTGAACGGACAGCCCGCCACTTTCCTGTTGCTCGCCATCCTCCTCGCGGGCTGTTCCTCTACACCTCAGCCCTCCGGAGCCGATCCCACGGCCACCGCCACAATCGTTCCCTCACCGACGTCACTCCCCTCCCCCCGAGCATGGAAATGCGAGGGGCTCAGCTCTGGCGTGGACCGCTCCATATGCCTCCTCGCCATGGCCAGGTCACGTGCCCACACGGGTGGCACGTGGGCCGTTAGCCTGTGCGAGGCGCTAACCATCGAACCCTTCCGCAAGGAGTGCGTCGATCAGGTGCTCCCCGCCACCCCGCCCTGGAGCGCTCCCGTTCTCCAGCGGCTGTGCGCGCTCGACGAGTCCCGAGAGGGATGTACTGCGCTGGCAGAGGCCAGGGCGACCGGGGACCCGTCCCGATGCCCGTCCCTGGACACGCATATCGGCAGGGGTTGTGTGATGACCGTGGCAAGGGAACTGGCGATGGCGGGCGACCAGCGAGCGGGCGCAGCGTGCACCGTGTTCGAGGATCCCTTCTTCGTCGCCCGTTGCGCACGAGCCGCGGCTCGTGCCGCTGTACCGGACCACCCTGAACTGGCCCGGCAGGTCTGTGCCCCGGTCCTCGATGCAATCTTTCACTTCCACTGCATTCAAGGGGCCGCGCTGCTCGCAGGCTCGACCGACGCGGTACAAGCACTGTGCGACGACGTCAATTTCACAGTCTCGCACACCAGATGTCTCATAGACGCTCTCGCTCGCACGCGGCTGGCAATCCACACGAACGTGAGCATCCCCGTGTGCCGCTTGTCACCGGAGTGGGAGTCGAAGTGCACCGCTGACGTCGCCACCCGGGTAGCCGTCGAGGACCACGACCCGGTCGCTGACCTGTGCGCCGGGCTGGAGGATGGCGCGGACTGCGCAGTGGCCGTCGTACGGGTCATCGGCCGCACCGACCTCGAGGCCGCCACGGCCCTGTGCGACCGCTTCGCCACGGGGACCTTCGTCCATGACAACTGTATCGCTGCTGCTGTCTCATCGTCCCCCTGCACCGATCCCGCGTTATGCGCGGACGCGTGCGCTGGTGCATCCACGCCAGTCGAGCGTGACGGCTGCCTGCTCTCCATCATGGTCCGGGTCGAGCCGAACGCATGGCAGGACGTCTGCAAAAGGGCCGAATCGGAGGTGACACGGCAGGTGTGCACGGCGGCATCCGGAGTGGTGGCGGGCGATGATGGCGCGACCACCTGCGGCGGCCTCCCGGACCGAAGGGACCGGGAGGCGTGCTTCGGGATCATCGTACCGAACATCGCTCCCGACGGCCTCGCACTTCTGGCGGACGCTTGTGCTGCATTGGACCCTCCCTCCCCCGCGTGCCTAACGGCCATTGCCACCGAGAGAGCGCGCCGCCGCTTGCCCGAACCCGCCGCCCCCTGCCTCTCGCTCCAGGAGACCGCTGCCCGGGACTCCTGCCTCCTCGAATCGTTCGCCGAGACCATCGGTCACGATGTCACTGCAGCGCGTGCGATGTGCGATCTGTGCGGTGACGGACCGGAGCACGACATGTGCATGGCCGCGGCCGTAGCTGCCGACCTAGCTCCCGAGGCCCTGCCCGTGGCCCTGGACGTCTGCGATGGCCTCGAGCTCTCGGAAGAAACGGACAGCTGCAGGTTCGGGGTGGCGCGCGCTCTTGCTGCCAACGATCCCGTGATGGCGGCCGAGGTGTGCGAGCACGTCATCAGTGTGTTCTGGCGGGACAAGTGCTCCACGGTCGCCGCGGACCATCGAGAGAGTGACTGAGAATAAGAGTGGATGGGGCCGCCCGGATTTGAACCGGGGTCGCGGGCTCCCAAAGCCCGAAGGATGGACCAAACTACCCAACGGCCCCAAAGATTGGTAGCCCCGCCCGGAATCCCGCGCCCCGTCAAATCTGGCGGGACGGTTCGAACCAGGGTCAGCGGCTCCAAAGGCCGCCATGATTGGCCGCTACACCACGGGGCTGGCGGAGGAGAGTAGGGTTGCTTATTTAAAGCTTGTTCCATTCATCCATCCGACCATGGGAAGGATGCATTTTGTACTTCTTTTGTGTATTCTGTTCGCCCCCGCCATTGCTGTGGACTGTTCTGTGCTCACCGGCCAGGACGCTTGCCGTGATGCGCGGTGCGTGTGGGTGAACAATACCTGCGCTACGTGCAACGACCTGACCGAGAGCGGGTGCACTCTCGCCAGTGACGCCTGCACGTGGGACAAGGGCGCATGCACGCCCCAACCCCCCTTGGACGCCACCCTTACATGGGTGATCCTTGGAGCAGTGTTCCTGGTACTGGAGATCTTCACACCGGGGATCTTCTTCATCCTGTTCGGGGTGTCGTCGTTCATCGTGGCGGCAGCCGTGGGTATCGGCTTGATCAGCGGCACTGCCCTTGGCGTACAGACACTTGTATTCCTACTGACCTCTATCGTGCTCCTCGCTTTCGTGCGACCCATGTTCAACGTCGTCACTGTTGACACTGGCGAGCGCTTTGGTGTAGAGGCCTTCGTGGGGAAGGTGGGCACCGTCACCGAGGATATCGAGCCCGAGGGTGACAAGGGAAAGGTAAAGGTAACAGGAGAGGAGTGGCGGGCCGATGCCGACATGCCCCTGGAGAAGGGGACCAAGGTCGAAGTCATCGAGCTGAAGTCCAACACCCTCATCGTGAAGGTATATGAAAAGGAGGAATGAGATATGGTTGATCTATTGACCGCAATAGTGCTCTTAGTGATTATCGTTGCCATCATAGGCACGAAGGCCTTGAAGATCGTGAAACCCTACGAGAAGGCGCTCATCGAGCGGATGGGCCGGTACCAGTATACGGCCGGGTCCGGTCTGACGACAATCATCCCCTTCGTAGACACGATCAAGAAGGTGGACATGCGTGAGACGGTCGTCGACGTTCCACCTCAGGACGTTATCACCAAGGACAACGTGGTGGTCACGGTCGATGCGGTAGTGTACTACCAGGTCACCGAACCCAAGGCAGTGGTGTACAACGTCGGGCAGTTCAACCTCGCCTGTACCAAGCTGGCACAGACCAACCTGAGGAACATCATCGGCGACCTCGAACTGGACCAGACGCTGACCAGTCGCGAGCGTATCAACACGAGCCTTCGCGCAATCCTGGACGAGGCCACTGACAAGTGGGGCGTCAAGGTCAACCGCGTGGAGATCCAGAAGATCGACCCGCCCGCCGACGTCACCGAGGCCATGCACAAGCAGATGAAGGCCGAGCGAGAGAAGCGCGCTGCCATCCTCGAGGCCGACGGCCAGAAGCAGTCCCGCATCCTCGAGGCAGAGGGTCAGAAGGAAGCGCAGATCCGCCGGGCAGAAGGTGAGGCCGAGGCCATCAAGCAGGTGGCGCTCGCTGAGCGCGACAAGTTCATCTACGAGGCACAGGGTAAGGCACAGGCACTGGCAACGGTGTTCGCCGCTATCAAGCAGGCGCAGGTGGACAAGGACATCCTCTCTATCCAGTACCTCGATACCCTGCGCACGGCCCTGGCAACGAACTCCAAGTTCGTCATCATGCCCCTGGAGTTCTCAGAGCTCCTCAAGGGCCTGAAGGGCATGGGCGGTACCGGCGAGCTGCTCAAGTAGAAATACGAGCACGCCCCCTCCTCTTCTCGGGGGAGGGGGCCAGTACTCATTCTCACTCCAGGATTCTTGATATGCTGGCTTTTCAGAGGAGTCCCTTGTCGTGGCTCTCATAATAGTCGACGAGCCCCGTGATGAGAGGGGACGTACGGATCGAGTGACCACGCTTCATTGCACACTTGAGGTCGCGGGCCATTACTGAGAGTTCGTTGTCCAGTACCGCCCGACCACCGAGGTCCTCCTCGAGGCGATGGTGGTGCTTGGCGGCCCCCCTCACGACCACATGCAGTCGACGTAGCTCCTCCACGTAGTTGCGATAGGGTACGAGGGCGGGAGTGTCGGCAAGACGAAGCCCCTCAGCGAGCGCATCGATGCCATCCGCGGCCGCGGGAAGGACCGACCTGTCCCCGTCCTTGATTGTCGTCACGAACGCGGAGAGGACCGTGTTCAAGATGGCCAGGAACTCTTCCTTGGTCTCCGGGATGCCCCGGTAGTAGAGGTGGGCTTGGAATATCCCGAAGCCCATGAAGAAAGGTGCGACCATACATACACCATCGAAGAGCTCTCCCCAGTCGATCCCTACCTCGCTCATCTCATCGAATTGTGCGAACAAGATGACCGGGCCGGTCAGTAGGATTAGCGCGGCCGCCGCGCCGACGGTCCCCCCATCGGCGAACACGTAGAAGTGCTCATGTAGAACTGCTGACTCAGACGGAGGTTAGATCTAATATCACTCCATCGACCTTTCTCCTCGAGATCCATCAATCCCTCGGAGATGGTGATCGTGGCTCCACGAACGAGGGCGAACCTATGCTTCCCGATATACCCTTTATTCTTCACGGCCCCTCCCCCACACACTCGTCCAGTTCGACGTTCGTTAGTCCTCTTTCTCGATATGTGCCAGCATCGCCCTCAACTTGGGCGACACCCTGACGCTCTGCCCGCTCTCGAGGACGGTCTTCAGGTCCTTGGCCATGACGATCAGCTCGCGCTTCAGCTGGCGAGGATCCTCGAACTTTGGCTCCAGCTTGTAGTAGTGCTCGGCTGTGCGCTGAACGATGTCCTCCAGAAGGCAGAGGTTGTCCATGTACCCGTGATAGGCCATGAGCTCAGGATCCATGGCGATGCGCAGCCCGTCGGTGAGGTCGTCCAGGTCCGCACCGGCCTGCTCCAGTGCTGCACGGTCGTCTTCCTTTATCGCCTTGGCCATGTTTACGATGATCGTGTCCCGGAGGTGGGCGAACTGCATCAGGTTGGTGGGGGCCATTATGTAGTCCAGCTGTGCGTAGTAGGCCCCCAGTGCTATGAGCATGGGAGCTATCATGGACACGCGGTCCTGGACTGCCCCCCATTTCGAGGTCGACTCGGCGGTGAGGGGGATGAGCACTGCAGTCAGTAGGACGACCACCACGGCACCGAGCGCGCCACCATCAGCGAGCACGTAGAACTGCTTCCGGGCGTATTTGTACAGGAGCCATGATGCCAGAATACAGACCGCGATGATCGTGAGGCCGTTGTCGTGCACGGTGACGGGGATGAGGAGCCCGATCAGAGCGAGGATGTTCCATATGCCCCGATAGACTATGAAGAGGATGAACGAGAGTGTGAGCATCTCGGCGGGAGGGTCGTACACGGAGGGGACCGAGGCCTGGAGGACCCATCCCATGGCCAGGAACGCGACTACGTAGTACGCGCTCACGAGCCAGCCCAGCCAGCCCCCTGGCGCTCCCGTGCCCGTGCGCACCTCGATTGCGACGGCAAGGACGAGCAGGCTGAGCACAACGGCAGCTCCGCGGGTATCGAGCAGCGGTGTTTCCCGGGGCGTCACCTCGATCGGGTAGGTGACCACCTCCTCGGCCCGCTGATCGGCCGTGACATAATTGGGTCCGTCCTCGAACAGCTGCACACCTCGGTAGTAAAGGGATTTCTTTCCCTGGAAGGCGATGCGCAGCACGTGCTGACCCTCCCCACTCCCCTCGTGGCACGTGGCGGGCTCCTCCCTCCAGCCCCGGAAGTACCGTACCTCCTCCTCTGACCAGAGGAGCTTGTCCGGGAGCTTGTCGGAGGGGAACCAGAGCGTGATATCGCCGTAACGCTCCTCCACGTACGCCGTCCTCCCCCGGTAGCTTATGATGTTCCAGATCCAGCCGGACATATCGTCCTTGGGATTGTTGGTTACACTGACCTTTCCCGAAAGGAGGTCGAACGCGTCCTTCCCGATCCGTCCGTGTTCACGCATGGTGCTTTCTCCTCGTCAGTCCGCTTCAGTGTCCGCGTGCTCCACAAGGCCCCGCAGGATCGGGGACACCCGGATGCACATGCCCTGCTCCATGGCGTAGCGCAGGTCGTGGGTCATGATCTGGATCTCGCGAGCGAGGTCGGCGGGATCGTCGAAGTCCCGCTCGAGCCGGTCGTACTGCTCGGCCGCGCCCTTCACGACGTTCTCGAGCAGGCGGAGGTTGTCCATGTAATTACGGAACGCGGCCAGGTTGGGGTCCTTTGCGATGCGCAGGCCGTCGGCCAGGTCGTTGAGCTCCTCGCCCGCCTCCCGCAGCGCCTCCCGGTCGCCGCTGCTGACCGTCCGGTCCATGAGCGTCGCGATCTCGTCGCGGAGCCGGAAGAACTGTTTTTCCGTGTCGGGCGCCTTGCGGTAGTCCTTCCACTTGTAATAAGCGCCGACGACGATGATGAAGGGCGCGAGCATGGATATGGTGTTCAGCGCCTCGTGCCACCACTCGAGGTCCTCCTCGATGGCGACGTTCCAGATGAAGGCGAGTATCAGGACGAGCAGCGCTCCTGCGGAACCGCCGTCGGTGAGCATGTAGAAGCGCTTGCGGATAATGCGGAACATGAGGAACGAGAGCACAATCGATGCTGCGATGAGCGAGAACCCGAAGTGCTCGATGGGCAATAGGAACTCCTTACTGAGCGCAGAGAATATGTTCTCCACGCCCTTGAAACCTATATAGAGCACGAACGAGCAGGCGAGGATCTCGGCGGGGATGTCGTAGTCGGTGGGGGTGCCTGCGATGAGCACGTAACCCATGGACACGAAGCACATCATGTACCACAAGGCCACCAGCACTTGTGTCCATCCGGGAAGCGCTCCCGCTCCTGCCTGGAGCTCGAGCCAGAGGGCGACAAGGGCGATCCCCAGTATCATGAGCGCGCCCCATGTCCCCACGAGCACCGCCTTCCGGGCCAGCACCTCGATAGTGTAGTGGTCCAGGTCCTCGGCGCGGGCATGGGCGGTGGCGTAGTTCTCCCCGTGCTCGAACAGCTGCACTCCTGTGAAGTAGAGGGGCTTGCGGTCGGGGAACACGATGCGGAGAACGTCCTCGCCGTCCCCCTCCCCCTCCGAGCAAGCGGCGGTGCCATCCTCCTCCCCGCCGGTCCTCATCTTCCGTGGATCCCAGAGGCCCTCCAGACGGCCGGAGAGGTCACGCACTGCCTCCTCGCGCCATGCGACGTGGGCAGGCAATCGTTCGACCGGGGTCCAGACGGTCAGCTCGCCTTTGTACTCCTCGACGAACACCGTCTTCCGGTCCCACTCGATAGCGGTCCAGCCCCAGCTCTCTTGGTCCTCTCCTTCCCCCTCGGTCAGGGTGATGGAACCGTCGGGGACGATTGTGTACCGTTTCCGATTGATCTGACCCTGTTCATTCACGTCCGAAGCCCCGGGTACCAGTACCTCTTCCCGCTCTTCTCCTTCTCGTCGTCCATCTCCTTGAGGATGCGCACGGCCTCCACGGCCACCTTCGCGCACTCCTTTTCGCCCGTGACCTTCAGTTCGTCGCGAGGACGGTTGGCGAACACGGTGCACACGCAGCCTGCACGCAGCCCGAAGAGGCTTGTGAGGGTGTAGAGCGCGGCGGCCTCCATCTCGAAGTTGAGCACGCGGGCCTTCTGGAGATCAACGACCAGGTTGTCCATCCAGCTCTGCCAGAACCCGTTGTACCCGGGCCTTCCCTGGCCGCAGTAGAAGGTGTTCGTGGACGCCGTGATCCCCACATGGTAGGGGATGTTCAGGCATTCTGCGGCCTGGATGAGGGCCAGTGTCACCTCGTACGACCCGACGGCGGGGTACTCTGGCCGCACGTAGTCCTTGCTCGTCCCCTCGAGACGGACCGCAGCCGAAGTGATGATCATGTCACCGATGTCGATGTCCTCCTGGATGGTCGCCGTGGAGCCCACGCGGATGAACGTGTCCACACCGACAGCTGCCAGTTCCTCGATGGCCACGCCCAGGGGGCTGGGGCCCAGACCCGACGATACGGTAGAGACGGGGATGCCCTTGAACTTGCCGGTGAAGGTGCGGTACTCGCGGTGGTAGGCCACTTCACGCGCCTCGTCGAAGAGCTCGGCGATGACCGGTACCCGCCCGGGGTCCCCGGGAAAGAGTACGTACCGCGCGACGTCGCCCGGTTTGCACTGGATATGATACTGGATGCCCTCCTCGGTCTGCGGCCGGGTGGCCTCCTTCATCTTGAGCGTGCCCATACGGCTGACAGGGCGTCCAAGTTTTATAAAGGATGGCGGCACCACTACCCTTTTAGGCCCCCTCCATGCCACGTATCACGAACATCACTATGAAGGGCTTCAAATCCTTCGCGCGGAAGACGTCCGTGCAGTTCCCGGTGGACTTCAGTGTGGTCGTGGGGCGCAACGGTTCGGGGAAGTCGAACATCGTCGACGCCCTCTGCTTCGTTCTCGGGACCGCCCGCTCAAAGGTGATGCGGGTGAAGAACTCCGCCGAGCTCATCTTCAACGGGGGCAAGGACGGCAGGGCATCCGACAACGCGGAGGTGACGGTCACCTTCGACAACCAGGACGCCGGATTCCGGATCGACAGCGATGCCGTGAAGGTCAGCCGGCTCGTGAAATCCAACGGCCAGGGTGTCTACCGGCTCAACGACAAGCGCGTCACCCGGCAGGAGATCCTGGAGGCTCTCTCGCACGCCCGGATCAATCCCGATTCCTACAACATCGTGCTCCAGAACGACGTGACCCGGGTCATCGATATGAGCGCCCGGGAACGGCGCGGGTTCATCGACGACATCGCTGGCATCGCCTCCTACGAGGAGCGAAAGGTGAAGGCGTTGCGCGAACTGGATAGCGTCGAGCGCCGGATGGAGGAGATCCAGATCAGGCTCACAGAGATGCGTCGCATCCTCGACGAGATGCGCGAGGAGCGGGACAAGGCCGTGAAGCTCCGCCAGCTCAAGGAGGAGAAAGGGCTGGTGGAGGCGACGCTGTGTCGCTCGCGTGTGAAGCTCGACGAAGAACGCATCACCCGCCAGCAGAAGCACATCGCCGAGCTCGAGGAGAAGCGGTCCAAGATCCTCTCCCTGCGCCAGGAGGAGGAGGGTACACTGTCCACGAAGCAGGCCAAGCTCTCCCAGGTCGAGAAGCGGCTCCATGATGAGGGCTACGGCGACCAGGTCCGGCTGACCGAGAGGCGCGCCACCATCGACGGCGAGATCACACTCCTTAAAGAACGGCGCAAGGGCAAGGAGGAGGAGCTGTCGGCCAAGCAGCAGCGCCTCAAGGACCTCGTCCACGAGCTGGCCGAGAACACCAAGGGTCTCGGGCAGGCGAAGAAGGCGCTCATCGAGCTGGGGCTGCGGGAGAAGTCGCTTGCCGACGAGATCGAGCAGGTGGGAGGCCGCATCCGCAAGCACCGCAAGGACCATGACTCGGAGTGGGCCTCGCTTGAACAGGAGCGTGAAGTGCTCGAGCGCGAGGAGCGGGAGCTTTCCGCGCGCGAGACGACGCTCAGAGAAGAGCTTGCCAAGATCCGGGCGACCCTCGAGGGCAGCACCGGCAAGCGTGTGCGCCTCGACGACCTGCGCAAGAACAAGACAGGTCTCGAGAAGGAGGAGGTCGAGCTCACGACCGGTATCTCCACGAAGGGCGAGGAGGCAGCACGCCTCACCAGGGCACTGAGCGACACGAAGCACGCTCTTGAGAAGAAGGAGCAGCAGTACTCCCGCGTGCGAGACAAGCTCGAGCGGCAGGCACGTGTCAGCCCACCCGTAGAAGCGGTGCTCCGGGTCGGTATCTCCGGTGTCGTGGGCAGGGTCTACGACCTCATCGAGTTCTCCCCTGAGCACGCTGCTGCCATCATGGCCGCTGCCGGGGCGCGGATCAACGCCGTTGTCGTGGAACGCGACACGGTCGCCGTGGAATGTGTCCAGTTCCTCAAGAAGAAGCGCATCGGCAAGGCACGGTTCCTCCCAATGGACAAGCTCCGGTCGCCCCCCCATTCCAGAGAGGCGGAGGGTGTCGGGCGTGAAGCGATGGGGCTCCTGCGCGACCATGTCCGCTGCGAGCCACACCTAGAGCCCATGCTCCGCTACGTGCTAGGGAACACGGTGCTCGTCGAGACCATCGAGGAGGCCCGCCGCCTCGGCTTCGGCCGGGCACGGATGGTGTCCCTTGACGGCGACGTGGCAGAGTCCTCCGGTGCGGTGATGGGGGGCCACAACAAGACGGAACGTATCACCGAGGACATCGGTGCGCTCCGCAGCGACATCGGGCGCATGAGCGGGAACGTCGCCAAGATGGAGCAGCACCGGGACGTGCTGGAGGAGGAGCTCATCCAGATGCGCCAACGGCGCGCCGAGGTGAAGATCAGCCTCGAGACCATCAGGGCAGACCTGAGCGACATGGAGGGAGTGGACGCCGCCACCCTCGAGAAGCGCGAGAGCGAGCTCGACAAGGAGCTCAGCTCCGTGACAAAGGGCGTTGAGGTCCACCGCGAGAAGCTCGCCAATATTCAGAAGAAGGTCAGTGCCCGTAATACGGAGGTGGAGAACGAGGCGCTCGACAAGGAAGAGGCGCGTCTGACCGAGCTCCGGGATCAACTGCGACAAGTGGGCCAGGAGCGCGCCGTCAAGGAGCGGCAGAAGCGGCACGAGTTCGAGGCCAACATCCAGATGTACAAGACGACCCTGCGCGAGGAGCAGAAGGCCACCGTCACGCTCAAGAGCGAGCTCGCTGCAGTTGACAAGGACCTTGCTGGCAAGGAAGGTGAGCTTGCGAAGGTCGCAGCTGAACTTACCGAGATGGACGAGAAGCTCCAGACCTTCATCGCCGAGCAAGAGGCTGTCCGGGGCGACATCCGTTCGTCCGAGAAGCGCATCGCAACGCTCGATCGTGAGTCGGACGGCCTGTCCATCACCCTGGAGAACGACAGCGAGAAGCTCGGGGAGATGGAGGGCGAACTCGGGGAGCTGAGGCGAGAGCTGGGGCAGTTCTCATTGTTCCTCTCCGACGACGAGGACCAGACGGTCACTCGTCTGGACGCCAGGTTCAAGTCCGTGGAGCGACGCATCGAGCGCCTGGGCGGTGTCTCCGAGTACATGCTAGAGCGGTACGAGGAGCGCGAGAAGGAGTACAACGGGAGCATCGAGCGCAAGACCCTCCTAGAGAAGGAGAAGGAGGTCATCCTCACCACCATGGCTGAGCTGGAGGCGAAGAAGAAGGAGGTGTTCATGGAGGCCTACGTCAAGGTCAAGGACCACTACTCTGCCGTTATCGGCTCCATCGAGGGCTGGTCCGGCGACCTCTCCCTGGAGAACGAGGAGGAGCCATTAGAGGGCGGCCTCGTGCTCCATGCTCATCCCAAAGGCAAGCGCCTCATCCGCCTGGAGAGCATGTCCGGCGGCGAGAAGGTGCTCACGGCACTCTCCCTCCTCCTGGCGCTGCAGAAGTTCGACGGCGCTCCTTTCCTAGTGCTTGACGAGGTGGACGCCGCTCTGGACAAGGTCAACCTCGACCGATTCACCGAGCTGCTGCGGGAGACCGCCTCGAAATCACAGCTCATCGTCATATCTCACCACAACGAGTCGCTCATGCGCACGGCCGACCAACTCATCGGCGTCTCTGCCCGGCAGGGTCAGTCCATGCTCGTGGGGGTGAACCTCAATTCCTACTCAGTCGAGTGACGACGTTGCCTGGCTGGAGGAGCGGGACCTGGGCTCCGACCTCACGCGGGCGGAGATCATGGAGCTGTTCGGATTCGATCCGTCCAAGCGCTACGTGGTGCGCCTGGCCGACCGGTGGTCCGACATCGCCTTCCTGCACGAGCAGGGAGTGGTGCAGCTGCGGGAGAAGGGCGAGCCCCAGGGGACATACTATCTCTCCCCCGAGGACCTGCGGGTGCGCAACGAGCCCAAGCTCTATGGCGCGGTGTTCTCGTCCCTCTCGGACCAGTACCGAACCATCGCCAGCGCGTTCTCCATCGCCCAGCGGATCGCTGAGAGCCTGGGGCATGCCATCTCTCTCAAGGACTTCCTCAACCTTGTCACCCTCCTTGAAAAGGAGGTGACACTCAAGCAGGCGGCCGTGCACGTCCCCGGCCACGGGACGGTCACTGAGACCGAGCGGCGGACCATGTTCGCCGAGCTCAAGCGCCTGCGCTACCAGATCCTCGAGCGGATCTACGAGGTGCGGCACGCGAGGGAGGACTTCGACCACGCCATGGAGCGACTTGGTGAGGGCGACGACATCCACTTCGCTGCAGAGCTGCAGCGCACGAACCTCATGCGCATGGAGCGTGCCGAGCGCGAGCTCGAGCAGTCCATCAAGGAGTACAACACGATGGACGAGACCCTCTTCACCCAGGAGGGGGCGTTCATCATGGACCCTGCCGGTGAGGACATCGTGGTCGAGGTGTACCGCATGCCCGAGAAGGTGCCGGAACAGAAGGACATGCCCCCGCCCAAGCCTGTGCAGAACACGCCTGTCCCGACCATGGAGCGCCACCGGCCCCTGTCGCTCGAAGCGCAGCCGCCGACATAGACGGTCACCCTTGGCCTAAGCGTGGGTGCGGTTCCGGGTTTGTAATTTTATAAACAGAAAGATATAAATTACGCCCATCTGTATATATAATTACAAAGCGATTGTCATGAAAAGCGAGGATCATCTGCGGAAGGCCCGGAGGCTAGAAGCGTCAGCAGGGAAGCTCATCTCCTCGAGTGGTGATGACAGCGAACTCGCATGCGAGGGATTCTACGGTGCTGCGCAGCATTTCTTATCGCATGGTCTCGAACGGCGCCTCGGGCGTCACATCGACACTCATGAGGGCATGAGCAGGCTCTTGAGAAGGAACGACTTCAACGAGATCGCTGTGGCGTTCGATAGGCTCGACATCATCCGTCACGGCCAGTGGTACGGCAGAAAAGGGAACGGTGATGTTGCCAAGGGAGCTTCCGCCCTCGTATCCCGCATCAGGAGGTGGGCGGTTGAGGAAGGATGACAGGAAGGCCATCGACGAGTTCGTCGAGCGGGCCCGGACTCTGTCTGGCCTTGAGGCCATCATGCTCTTCGGTTCCCTCGCTAGGGGTGAAGAGGACAAGCGTTCAGATATAGATCTACTCGTTATCGTGAAGGTGGGTGCTCAGGAGGCCCTTGTTGAGCCCCTTATGGATATCGCTTCGAGCGTTGATACGCACCGTCCAGTGCGTCCTGTGATCACCGATCTCAGCGATTATGATCCGGACTTTCTTCAAAACGCGTTACGGGAGGGGATAGTGCTCTTCGGTAAGGTTGTGATCTCCCCGGACACCTTGGCTCTCATGCCGTACACTATCATCTCGTACTCACTGAAGGGTATGACAGCACGCGGGAAGGTGGCCATCCACCGGGCCGTCCATGGCTACCGTGTGGAGACCAGGAAAGGGGGACGGACGTACGTCAGCGAACGTTCCGGTCTCGTGGATAAAGATGCGGTCCACAAGCTCGGGCGCGGCGTCATCGCCCTCCCTGTGGAGGAAGCACGGGGATTCACCCGGGTGCTCGAAGAACTGGGGGCATCGTACTCGATGAGAAAGGTGTGGTTGTAGCTTTCATTACAGATTCGTTAATCCCTTAATAATCTGTATTTCTAACTACATACTCCCACCATGATCTCAAGAGTCCCGACCATGGAGCGCCATCGGCCCCTTTCGCTGGAAGCGCAGCCGCCGGCGTGTATAAGTGTTTTAAATCCGAGGGCCCAATACTACGACAGTGGTAGGGCAAGTTATGCGCATGGGCAGGTCCTTACCTCTCCTGGCTCTCGTGCTGGCCCTCATCCTTTCCAGTACCACGGCCGTCGAGAGCTGCTCCGAGGGCGGTTACTGCCCCGAACGCACGCTGACCTTCACAAAGCACGTCATCGCGGACAAGCTCGATCAACCGAACTCGGTGGCCTCGGCGGACCTGGACGGCGACGGCGTCCTGGACGGCGGCCAGCGCCAATAGGTCCAGTCCTTGTGCACGGGCTGCGGCCAACACTTCACCGAACAGGACGCGCCCGACACCATTTCCCCGGAACGACGGGTCCACCGCCAGGTCGTGGACGTACACGCACTCGGGATCGGGCACGGGCATGTCCTGCAGAAAGTTGATGGGCGCCACCCAACCGGACCGCGCCGGATGGAACACGATGTAGCCTGCGACGACACCGCCCACATCTAGCACGTGGCATCCATCCTGATGCATGACAATCTTGTGGAGGAAGGCCTCGGCGCTCTCCAGGTAGCACGACGCGTAGCATTGGAACTGGATGGCCAATATCCTGGGTATGTCGGAGTGGGTCATGGGGCGCACGGTGCCGTTCTGCAGGTCCACGTACCAATACTCGACCGCCAACCATAAAAGGCTAGCGGGCCCTCCGCTGACCGTGGCGAGCGTCGAGCTCCTGGCACCGGCCTCCGACCTGGATACGGTCGGTCTTGCTGTGGACGCCGGAGCGGACGCGGTCTACGTGGGTGCCCGACGGTTCAACGCTCGCCAACGCGCATCGCGGCTGGACATGCCCGGCCTTCGCCAGGCCATCGCCCTCTGCCACGACGCGAACGTGCGTGTCCACATCCCAGTTAACACCTTAATCCGGGACACTGAGCTCGTAAAGGCCGTGGAGCTCTGCGGGGAGCTGTACACTGCCGGGGCCGACGCCCTCATCCTCCAGGACCTGGGGCTTGCGTCCTTGGCGAAGGAGACCGTCTCGGACGACTGTGAGCTGCATGCCTCCACCCAGTGCAACGTCCAGTCAACGACCACTGCTCTTGAGCTGGCCGGTCGCGGTTTCGCCCGCGCCATCCTTGCCCGGGAGCTGTCATTGGACGAGGTACGGACAATCGTTCGTGATGCAGCGCCCATGGGAATCGAACTGTTCGCCCATGGTGCTCTGTGCTTCTGCTATTCGGGGCTGTGCCAGATGTCCGGGTTCATCGGGAAGCGCTCGGGCAACCGCGGGCTGTGCGCCCAGCCGTGCCGGTTCGACTACCGGATCGTAGGAGCGGAACGGTCACGGGGGCCCATGCCACTGTCCATGCGCGAACTGAGGACCACTGGACAACTGGGGGATATCCTCGCCGCCGGGCCCCGTGCCCTGAAGATCGAGGGACGGAGCAGGAGCGGGGCTTATGTCCACACGGCGACACGTGTGTACCGTCGTCTCATCGACCAGTATAGTGAAACAGGGTTGGCCCGTCCGACGGAGGACGAGCTACGGGAGCTTGAGGTCGTGTTCACCCGAGGATTCACCAAGGGCCGTCTCCTCGGCGACGGGAACCGCAAAGTGCTGGCTCCAGACCGCGGTATCAGCTGCGGGCTCCCGGTGGGTCATGTCGTGTCAGTGGACGAGCGGGCGGGGACGGCCACGGTCCGATTCGCACGCGAAGCACAGGCAGGCGATACGCTCGCTGTGCACGAGCCCAGGGGTCGCCTCCTGGTGCACCACATCGTAGGTCGGAAGGCGCGGGCGGGGGACGCGCAGCGCATTCCCCTCAGGGGCCGTCCGTCCGGTCTTGTGGGGAAGGAGGTGTTCGTGTCATCAACCCAGGGCATCGACCAGGCCCTTGAGGACGCTCGGAAGCGTGCAAGGACGAACCTCCCTCGTGAGCCGTCCCTGGAGCGGGAGGGGCGACCGTTACCGCGTATCAAGCTCCCTGCAAAGAAACACGGCGCAGCCAAGGATGGACCACCTCTTCTCCGTGCCCATCTCCCATGGGGAGCGTCACCTGACGACCATCTGGCAGCGGGTGCCGACCAGGTCATACTCCAGGTACCACCGCGGGCCGACGATACGCTTGATGCCTGGCTCTCGGACCGTGTCGTGCTGTGGTTCCCACCCTACATGGGCGATGCCCATCGCCTTCTGGTAGAGGGCGCCGTCGACGTATATCGCAAGGTCGTGGGCGGTTTCATGGCGGGTGACCTGGGCACACTTGCTCTGCTCTCCAAGCTCCTTGCGGACGAGCCCGAGAAGGTGCTCGGTGACCACTGGCTCAACGTCTTCAACGCCCACTCCCTCGCGAGCGTGGCCCGCTTCACTCCCAAGATCTGTCTCTCCCAGGAACTCACCTTGCACCAGGCAGGCTTCATCTCTTCCCGCAGGCCCCCAGCGGTCACTGAGCTCGAGATCGTTGCAGGCGGAAACCAGCAGGTGATGGCCACGGCCAACTGTGTGCTGGACGGGATCGTGGGGGACTGTATACATGACCAGGGGCATTGCCATCTGACCTTCGAGCTGGAGGACCGCACCGGCCACAGGTTCCCTGCGCACACGGACCCCTTCTGCCGCACGCATATCTTCAACGCCAATCCCCTGGTCGCCCATGACCGCATCGACGCCTTCCGTGACGCTGGCGTCGACGTCCTCCGGCTCGACCTGCGCGGGATGTGCCGAAAGGACGGTATCGATATCCTCACAGCATACCGTCAGGTGCTGGACGGCGATCAGGTCCCTCCACCTCGGCCCAATACCTTCACTCGAGGTCACCTGTTCAAGCCGGTGCATTAGGACCGGCAGGCCGAGCCTTTAAATAGGGTGATAGGGATAAGGTGTCCATGGAGCATCCCGCCGTCTTCCACAAGCACTACGGCTCAGGCTACGGTCTGAACTGGGAAGATCTCGAGGAGGTGGTGCTCGACGCCCGTACAATGCAACTGAAGCGTCTGCGGTTCACCAACGGTGTGGAGTGGGGCGGTGGCGCCTTCCGTGAGGGGGATACTTACGAGATGGGGAAGGCTCTGGGTGAGCTCACGCACTCGGCGGCCGATATGATGGTGCTCGCACGCATCCTTTCCCAGCGTATCGAGGCAATCGAGGACTTCCTTGCCCTCTGGGGGATAGACGGCGAACCAAAAGAGATTTAAGGCGCGAGTACCTTGAAATTATGGTAAAAAAAGCTACCCGATAGGGGAGTGGGACCATGGACGATGAACCAGTCGATTCAGGGTTGAGTAGCGAAGACGACGAGGCGAACATTACCACGTTCCAGCTCGAGGACATGGTCTGGGATATGGAAAAGGAGCGGCAGGAAAAGGCCAAGGAGGCCGCACCCGCCGAAGAAGAGGACGAATTCTTTTAAGGATCAAGTAAACTCCTGCGAGATCCATAGGAAGGGAAGGCGACGCATAGAGTTGATTCTATGTTTCAGCGGGCGATTAGGGCGTCGAGCTTCATGAGGAGCACCTCTACATCGTTCTCTTCCAGTTGAGGCTCCTTGCAGGTACCGAGTATCTCCTTGACGAACACCGTCACATCCACGGCCTCGCCCTGGAGCGCACGGTGGTAGGCCGTGTTCATCTCCCTCTCGATGATGACAGCTGAATCGTGATGTGAAGCGACGAGGGAGAAGAGCAGCGTCTTGCGCGCTTCGACGTAGAAGGTCCGAACGCGCTCGGCCTTCCCGCCCACGAAGTATCCGTCATGGCGGGCCAGGATCGAGATGTCCCGTCCTTCTATATGGCCGAACTCGCCGAACAGGACCCAGATAAGCAGGAGGAAGAGCTTGCGCAGCACGCCCTCGCCCTCCATCCACGTCTCTGTGGTCTCGCATACCAACACTTCTTCCCTGTACCGGCGCATGATGGCCGCGGTCTCGCTCGTGGCAGCTGGTAGGTCGTCCACATCGCCGGGGATCTCCTCATACCCGAAGGCGACCTCCTTCCCCTCGAACTCGCGCATGGAGTGCATGATGGCCGCCAGCACCAGGAAAAGCTTGGCGATGAACCAGATGAGCACCGCCCCCATCCCTCGCAGGAGGTAGAGGGGGAGGCGGACGAGCACGAAGATCACTCCCGCGTCCTGTGCGGTGAGCACCACGCACCGGAGCGCTCCCGCGGTGTTGTGAGGGACGAACAGCTTCTTCTCCCCTGCATAGGCCACCGCTGACTTCACTGTCCCCAGCAGGAGGGGGATGACCACGAGGATGACCTGCTTGACCACGATATCGGCGGCGATGATGGGGCGAAGGATTCGGGCACCAGGGACCATGATGATGAGCCCCCTCATCACGGCCTCGGCGGACACCCAGTAAGTGACGATGAACAGGAGGATCCACAGTACCGCCAGCGTGAAGTTGAGCCTGCTCACCGGCGACGAGCGGATCTCGCGCTCCAGCGCCTGGGCGTAGAGCCGGACGAGTGTGTGGAGCTCCATGTACCCTTTATTCCGTGGCCTTCTTTCCTTTTAAGCGTGTGCGGGCTCGTTCGGCCGCAGCCTTCAGGAAACCGAGGAAGAGGGGCGCGGGACGCTCGAGCCTGGACTTGAATTCGGGGTGCGCCTGGGTCGCCACGAAGAAGGGATGGCCGGGCAGTTCTAAAAACTCCATGAGATTGCCGTCCGGCGAACGTCCGGAGAACACCAGGCCTGCTTTCTCTAGCTGCTCCACGTACGCATGGTTCACCTCGTACCGGTGCCTGTGGCGCTCGTCAACGATCTCGGCACCGCCGTAGAGGGCCCGCACCTGGGTGCCGGGCGCCAACGTCGCCGGGTAGGTCCCCAGCCGCATGGTTCCTCCCATATCTTGGATCTCGCGCTGGTCCGGGAGCAGGTCGATGACCGGGTGCGGTGTCTCTGCATCGTTCTCCGTAGAATTGGCACGCTCCAGACCACACACCGCGCGTGCGTACTCGGCAACCGCCAGCTGGAATCCGAAGCACAGGCCGAGAAAGGGGATACCGTTCTCCCGGGCGTGGCCGATGGCCGCGATCTTTCCCTCGGTCCCCCGGGATCCGAAACCGCCCGGGACGATGATCCCGTCCGTACCTTCCAGAGCCACACTGTCCGCCATATCGGTGGTCTCCATCCATGCGAGGTCCAGGTCGACGCCCAGGTGAGCGGCGGCATGGATCATCGACTCGTGGATGGAGAGATAGGAATCGCGCAAGCTTGTGTACTTCCCTGTCACAGCGACCTTCACCGTGAGCTTCCCCGGTGCCTTGATCGTCTTCACGTACTTCTTCCAGGGACCGTACAGGGGATTGGGTGAGAACGCCCCGAGCCGGTTGCACAGGGAGTTGGGGAGCCCCTCCTCCTCGAACACGAACGGGAGCTCGTAGATGGTGCCCACGTCCGGGTCCGAGATCACCGCATCCTCGGGGACGTTGCAAAAGAGGGCCACCTTCTTCTTGACCGATGAGTCCAGGGGCCTGCGCGAGCGACAGATGATGGCATCGGGCTGGATACCTGCCCCCATGAGCGTGTGGACGCTGTGCTGGACAGGCTTCGTCTTCTGCTCGCCTACGACCGACAGCTCCGGTGCCAGAGCCAGGAGCACGAATGCCACGTTCTCCCGTCCTTTCTCGCGCTGGAGCTGGCGCACGGCCTCTAGGAACGGCATGCTCTCGATGTCGCCCACTGTGCCGCCCACCTCGATCAGGGTGATGTCGGCATCGTCACGTTCCGCGGTCTTGGAGATGCGCTCTTTGATCATGTCCGTGATATGAGGGATTATCTGGACGGTCTTGCCCAAGTAGTCACCACGACGCTCCTTGGCGATGACCTCTCGATAGACCTTCCCGGTGGTAATGTTGTGGTCGCGGGTGAGGGTTATGTCCAGGAAACGCTCGTAGTTGCCCAGGTCCTGGTCGACCTCGCTCCCGTCGTCGAGCACGAACACCTCGCCGTGCTCGTAGGGCGAAAAGAGCCCCGCATCTATGTTGATGTACGGATCGATCTTCAGTGCAGTGACACTGTACTGACGTGCTGCAAAGGTCCGGGCCAGCGATGAGGTGACCCCTCCCTTACCAAGACCGCTCATCACCCCACCAAGAACGACGATGAACTTACGAACACGCTGAGGTGGCATATACGACACGATGGTGACAGGCTTAAATTTGTTGGCTTCACGTGCGAAAACATCGTAAGATGCTGCATCAGGTGACGTAACCTAATAGTGATGAATTAATGATTTTAAGGAATGTTTAAAAAGGCCTTGTATCGCTTACTTCGGCTGAAAGGGGTACAGGGCGTGAAAATTTTCGCCTTAGCAGACATACACGGGGAGCTTGACAGGCTTGACCTGGTGTGCGAGCGAGCCAAGCGTGAGAAGCCCGACATGATACTCGTGGCGGGTGATCTGACGCGGTTCGGTCCACGTGAGGACGCTGAGACAGTCATAAATCGTCTCTCGGCCACGAACGCCAAGGTCCTGGCCATCCCAGGTAACGGGGATACGGAGGATGTCACAGGTTTCCTTGACGAGGCAGGTATCAACCTCGACAAGCAGAGCCACCGCCACGGCGACGTGGGACTTGTGGGTATGGGGATGCCCACGTCCATGGTGCTGGGGGGCATGCTGCTCACGCAGTACGCTACCCTGGACGACGCCATGGAGGAAGTGAAGGACTGCGATACGACCATTTTTGTATCGCATATGCCACCCGCGGGAACTAAGACGGACATGATCTTTACGGAGGAGCACGTTGGCTCCAACTTCGTGAAGTCGTTCGCCGAGGAGAAGCAGCCCGAACTGCTCATCTGCGGGCACATCCACGAGAGCCGTGCCATCGACCATATCGGGAACACCCTCGTGGTGAACCCGGGAGCCGTGGCCGAAGGGTACATCGCCGAGATCGACCTGGATGGCGAGGACGGTATAGACGTCAGACTCCATCGTTTGGACGAAAAGGGATAAGGGAATCCGGGGTACGGCCCATCGAGGGCGCCAGACCGTAAGCTGGAAAGCTGGCGCTCCTCCAGGGACATTCACTCGCCCTCTTCGGGAGCAGACATCTCCTGCTCTCTGGAGCGATTGTGCACGCTTGGCGGGCCCCCACGTGAGGAGGACTTCCTGTCATCCATAGCGCTTGACAACGTACTACAATCCCAGGAACATGGAGAGACTGCTACGAAGTTCCAGTTGGGGGCGGTCAGTGCCTCCCTCAGCGTGAGCGGGAGGCTTGACGCAGTGCGGACCTAGGCTATGTATCTAAACTCTTCGTCGTCACTGACCTTCTTGCTCTTACCCTTCCTGGGAGCCTTCTTCAGAAGGCCGTCCAGTGCCTTGGAGAGCTTCTCTGTGTCCTCGCGTTCCAGCAGTGCCCGGATCACACACACCCGCTTTCCCGGGGCATCCTGGAAGAAACAGAGGTGGATGCCACCCTGGCCGTCCTGAGAAAGGCACCAGCTGTCCACCCGCACCTCTGGTGCAGCGAGCTGGACCTTCTTGTCGCCGAGAGGACATCCACCCATTTCATTCACCGTCCGTCCACACTTAGAGCCCGGACTCTGCCAGCTTCACGAGCCGATCGTACCGCTTCTTCACCTGCTCCTCGATGAAGGTGATGTCCTTCTCATCGAGGTGCTTGAACCGGCCCTGCAGCTTCAGGTACTCGCGGATGTCCGCAGTGACCTTCTTCGGTCGCTGGATGACGTGCTTTCCGTCCTCGATCTCGAAGAGAGGGAACACGCCGGAGTTCACCGCCAGCTTGGCGATCTCTACGGTCTTGGCACCGTCGCTCCTCCAGCCCGTTGGGCAGGGGGCAAGGATGTGCACGAAGGTCGCGCCCTTGATCTCTATGCCCTTCTGGATCTTCTTGAAGAGGTCCCTGGGGTGGCTGATGGACGCAGTGGCCACGTACGGCGTTCCGTGGGCCGCGATGATGTGGGTCAGGTCCTTCTTCCACTCGGTCTTCCCCTTGGACTCCTTGCCCGCGGGGTGGGTTGAGGTGGAGGCACCGAAAGGCGTAGCGCTGGAGCGCTGGATGCCCGTGTTCATATATGCCTCGTTATCGTAGCACACGTACAGGACGTCGTGATTGCGCTCGAACATACCGGAGATCGGACCGATCCCGATGTCGAAGGTCGAGCCGTCACCAGCGAAGGCGACGACGTTGATGTCCTTCTTGCGACCCTGGGCCTTGAGCGCGGCCTCAACGCCCGACGCGATGGCCGCGCTGTTCTCGAAGGCGCCGTGGATCCACGGGAGCCTCCAGGCGGTCTGAGGATATGGGGTCGAGACGACCTCCATACAACCGGTCGACTCAACGAGTACGGTGTTAGGTCCTGCGGCCTTGGTGATGAGCCTCATGGCAGTAGCGGCGCCGCAACCGGCGCACGCCCGGTGACCAGGGGCGAAGTATTCCTCTTCAGGCATTCCGAATATCATCTATCACACCTCCTAGTACATCCACTCGATCTTCTTGCCCTTGCCGCTCTTGAGCATCTCGTATATGCTCTCGACATGCTCGTAGCGGATGTCGCGGCCACCAAGGCCGACGATGAAGTTCCGCAGATCGGGCTTGTGGTCTGAATCGTAATGGGCCGAGCGAACCTCGGTGAAGAGCACGCCCTCGAACCCGACGGAGATGGCCTTGTCCAGCACGGCCAGGCCCTTGAGGTCCTTCGTTGCCTCGAGCAACTGCTCCTTGGGGAAGGGCCGGTAAACGATCATCTTGATCAAACCGACCTTCTCACCCTTTTCACGGAGCTTGTCCACGATTACCTTGAGGGTTCCGCATTCGGAGCCGATGCCCAGGAAGGCGAACTCGGCGTCGTCCATGCGGTAGAGCTCGAGGAAGTCGTAGGCCCTGCCGAATTTGTCGGCAAAGTCCTTGAAGGCCTGGGTGATGACCGGGAAGGAGTTCATCATGGCCTCGTTCTGCTCGTTCCGCAACTCCATATAGTGGGTGGGGAATGCGATCGGTCCCTGGGTCACTGGCCTGGCCGGGTCCACGTAGGCGTGGAGCGGCTTGTAGGGTGGGAGGTACGCGTCCACGGTCTTCTGGTCGGGGACGTCCACTGGCTCGAACACGTGCGACAGGGTGAATCCGTCCAAGCACACGAGCGCAGGAGTGAGGACCTTGTGGTCCTCGGCCACCTTGTACGCGAGCAGGGTCAGGTCCAGGCACTCCTGGGCTGTCTCGCAGTGGAACTGGAGCCATCCGATGTCACGGGCGCTCATAGAATCCTGGTGGTCGTTCCAGATGCTGATGGGCGCCGACAGTGCCCGGTTGGCCACGTTCATCACGCAGGGGAGGCGCATGCCTGATGCCACGAAGAGCATCTCGTTCATGAGGGCGAGCCCCTGGGAGGCGGTGGATGAGTAGGTGCGCGAGCCGGCAGCGGCCGCTCCGACCAGCGCCGAGATGGCACCGAACTCAGATTCCACGCGGATGTACTCGGTCTTCAGATCCCCGTCAGCCACCATCTCGGAAATGCGTTCCACGATGTGGGTCTGGGGAGTGATGGGGTAAGCAGCCACCACATCAGGCTTGATTAGCTTCACAGCTTCTGATGCAGCGTGGGAAGCCTCCATTACCGATCTTACCATCTACTTCTCCTCCATGATCATCTTGATGCAGGTCACCGGACACTCGTTGGCGCAGATGCCGCACCCCTTGCAGTAGTCGAGGTCAATGGTCGCCTTTTTGTCCTTGATGTCGACCGATCCCTCGGGGCAGTACACCCAGCAGTTACCGCATCCGGTGCACTTCTCGATATCGATGATGGGGCGGATGGCCCGCCAGGCACCGGTCTTGTACTTGATGGTGGAACCGGGCTCCGTGATAGTTGCAGCAAGTGTCAGCTCGACCATATCACATCCTCTCCTTTGCCTCGTCGAACACGCGCTCGACGAGCTGCTTGTTCTTCTCGCCGATCTTACCTCCGAAGAACTCGGGGATGGCCTCGACGAGAGCGCCCTTGCTGACCTCTCCGGTGAATGCGGCGAAGGCACCGAGCATGGCGGTGTTGACGATGTCCCGACCAAGGACGTCGAAGGCGGCCTTTGTCGCGTTCACCGTGCGCACCTTGAAATCATCGAGCCCGAAGTCACTGGGATCGCGCTCGGTGTTGATGATGATCATACCACCCTTCTTGAGCCCGGCAGTGGCGTCGATGACCTCCAAGAGAGTGGGATCAAGGACGACGACAATGTCAGGATCATAGACCTGGGTTCGTGTGCGGATGAACTCATCCTTGTCGATTCGCACGAAAGCCTGGACGGGTGCGCCACGCCTTTCTACACCGAACATCGGGAAGGACTGGGTGAAGCCCCCGTCCGAGAATCCGGCGACAGCGAGAATCTGAGCGGCCGTGACCGCGCCCTGGCCTCCGCGACCGTGGAAGCGAATTTCCTGCATATAAGCACCTGTTACGGCGTCAAGGGGATTGGATATATAAATCTGCCGGAGTCGCCCGACACAGTTTTATTTTATAGATGTGTCTAGTAATAATTACAGGAGCCCCTTCAAGGTCCGCTCAGAACTCACCATCCTCCTTCCAAGGAAGCTCCCCAATTCATTGGGGGGAGGAATTGGAGAGTAGTACGTCGTGATACGTTCGCTGTGAACCCTCCATGAACTGAGTACCGGCACGCCGCCCCCCAAAGCGATAAAAGACCAGAAAAGCATAACATACGATCATGGAGCAAACGCTCGTCGTCAAGCTCGACACCA
>JASMDC010000045.1 GCA_030753015.1 Candidatus Undinarchaeales archaeon
CTGTTGCTGGTACTCGTCCTTGTTCCCCGGGAGAGCATCCTGCTGCTCTCTGTAGGTGACGCTTCGTTGCTCGTCCTTCCAGGCATCCCTGCGTTCCACAAGAGCGTTGTTATAGAGTCGACGACAGGTCTCGAGTGTGGAGATCAGGACCGTTTCTTGAGTCTTGTTCGAATACAGACGATATTTGTAGCTACGCATTGCTCTTTCCCTGTCCCCCACCATGTCTTTATTGGATGAAGTGGTATTGCAGTGTTTAATACAATAGGGGGCTGGTGTGCCGGTACTCGTCCGGAAAGTACCTTCCGGGCCCGTCCCTACCAACTCGGAAGGGGATGTCCCGCCGAAACAAAAAAAGAGTTAAACCTGCAGCGCCTTGTTTCGTTCATGGTGCGGTGGGCGCTAGTGCACCCTCCCTATGGGGAGGTGTTCGGCCCTGTGTCGCGGACAGACCACAGTGAGATGCCCCTCGGGCTCGCGTACATCGCCGCCGTGCTACAGACTCAAGGGCACGAGGTCTACATCGTCGACGCCATGGGCCTCAATCTTTCCATGGACAATGTGCTCGCTCTCCTCGAGGCCCTAGGGCCTGACGTGGTCGGGGCCACCTGTCCCACACCACTGGTCCCCTGGGTGCAAGCACTCTTCGACGAGGTGCGCCAACGGCTCCCTGACGCTCTCCGTGTGTGCGGCGGGCCCCATCCCACAGCACGGCCCGAAGACCTCCTCCCCCACGTCCACGCCTGTGTGATCGGTGAGGCCGAGGACACGGTGATCGATGTTTCCCGCTGGGCAGAGGGCGAACTCCGACCCGCAAGCATCCCCGGGCTCTCCGTGCTCCGCGGTGGCCGTGCGGTGTCGACCGGCCCCCGTGCCCTGGTAGATCCATTGGACAGGCTCCCGTTCCCTGCCCGCCACCTATTCCCTTGCGATGCCTACTCTTTCGACTATCCAGGCGAGGACGAGACCTATGCCTCGGTGATGACATCCCGAGGCTGTCCCCACGGATGCACGTTCTGTGCCACGTCCCTTACATTCGGCCGCAGGGTCAGGTACCGCTCCACCGACTCGGTGATGGACGAGCTCCGCCACCTTTCTCGTGAGGGAGTGGGTTTCGTGTTCTTCTTCGATGACACGTTCACCCTCGACACCGCCCGGACACGAGCCCTGTGCCGTCGCATCCGCGACTCCGGTCTCGGTCTGCGCTGGGCATGCCTTGCCCGGGCCGACCGACTCGACAGCGATACCCTCTCTGTCATGCACGATGCAGGGTGCGTCGAGGTCCAGGTGGGCGTGGAATCGGGAGACCAGCGTGTGCTCGACACGATCGGAAAAGGAGTGAAAGTTGACCAGCTCCGTCATGCGTTCCGCAACCTCCGGGAGTCGGGCATCCGTTCCAAGGGCTTTTTCATCTACGGCCTTCCCGGAGAGACCCCCGAGTCCGCCAGGCGAACGACCGAGCTTGCGCTCGAGCTGGATCCGGACTACGCCTACTTCGGTGTGTTCGTCCCGTTCCCCGGAACGGCCAGCTTCTCCCAGTGCGCCGACAACCTTCTCTCCAGCGACTGGTCGGACTTCTGCTTCTTCAAGGAGCCCGTCGTCGTCATGGACGACATCTCTCCAGAGGAGGTGGAAGCGGCCCGTCGCGATGCAGTCCGCCGTTTCTACTTCCGTCCCGGCAAGTTGCTCGCACATATCCCCACCTTTCTCGCAAGTCCCCGCCGCGCGCTCACTGCGGCCGAGGCGGCCGTGGCTTTGGGATGGCCGGGCAGGTAAGTGTTACTACTACCCCGTGGTAAACTATATAAAGGATGATAACAATAGTTATCATTAGGTGCGAAACGTGGTATTTGAGAGGATCCCTGTGGCGTACGGTGCTGTCAAGGATAAGATCGTCGATCATTACCAGAAGCACGACGATCTCTACAATTCCATCGGTACGGTCGGAGTCGGCATCAGTGCCTTCTTGGGTGCACGGTACGGCCTCCAGGCTTCCGGGTGCGAGGAGTATCTCGCAACGCACATGCCCGTGTTCCAGAACTACGCTAACGCCATCGCCCACGGCACTACCTCGTTCATCGCGGCCGCCGGTGCCAAGGTCCCCGCCAAGATGGGGATGCGATACCTGACAAAGACGTTCAAGAAGGGCCAAGGCAAGCACGAAATAGCAGAGGAGTTCGGCCTCGAGGGGAGCCGTGAGCTGGCCCACGAGACCGTGGACGCTCTCTTCAGCGAGGCGGCGCAGACCGGGCTCGCCCACTACGCCATCGGAACCCCCGTGAGCATCACTGACGCCAAGGAGCTCTACAACGGGGTCAAGTCCGAGGTCAAAGGGTACCGGGAGCGCAAGGCAAACAGGCAGAAGGACGATTACTCAGCACCCACACCACCCGCCGAGTCCCTGGACAACATGCTCGACGAGATGGCGGTGGAAGCGGGCTCCGGGACCTCTGGCGGTCCCACCGGCTACCGCATCGAGAAGGCCGGCGACTACGTCGACCGGCTCCGCGAAGGCATGGAAGAGCGCGGCTTCCCCTTCTGAGTTACACTCCTAGATTCTTTAACGCCTCTTGTGGCACGCTATAGTGCGACATATAGGATCATTTCTCGGATACGATGGGGCGACCGTGATGTTTTCCAGCATCCCTGTTGCCCCCTGCGTCGCTTAGATGGAACGCTATGGTGCGACACATAGGATTATTTCCCGGACACGATGGGACGACCGTGAGGTTGTCCGGCGTCCCTGCTGCTCCCAGCGCCGCTTATGGCACGCCATAGTGCGACACATAGAATACTTCCCTGGACACGGCGGGGGCAATCGAAACAGTGATTAAGGTGTATTATAATAATTACTACTCCCGGTAGTAAAGAGAGCATATAACCGATAAAATACTACTATATACAATGTGGCAGGAGCGGGTTCCTCGCGAGGGCGTGGTCCGTTTTCTCAGAAACCACGGCCCGACCAGTACTGCGGACCTCGCCGCTCATTTCAACTGCTCCAAGCGCACCATATTCCGCAAGCTCGAGAGTAGCGGTCACCTTTCCTGCTATAATACCAACAGCACCATGCTCGGATTGCCCGAGACCATGGACTTCGACGAGGATGGGCTCTGGAATTGCCAGGGTGTCCGTTTCTCCCGGTGGGGGACCGTCGCGGCGACCATCCCCGAGCTCGTCGCGGCCAGCTCTGGTGGTCTCACCCTCACCGAGCTCAGACGAACGCTCCATATCATAGTCCACGCCCATATCACCACCTGCGTGAAGGAGGCAGCTATCGTAACGGCCGGACGTCGTGGTAGGTCCGTGTACTGCAGCACCGATCCCGTCCGGCGTCGACAGCAACTGGCGAACCGTGGCCGGTTGTCCTGGGACCGTCGAATACCGGCCCGCGCTCCGTCCCCGAGGACCCTCGTCCGTGTGCTCCTGTCCGTCCTCGAGCATCACGATCTCTCTCGTGGAGTGCTGTTGGCCGCCTTGGCCTCGATACGTACAGCCGAGAACGAGGCGACGGTGCGCTGGATCCTGGATGTGTGCAGAAGAAGTGGTAAAGGACACGGTAGGGCGATAGCTTTATGAACGGGCTCCCGCTGGCCAAAAGCTATTTAAAAAACCATGCAGCGCTCAGAACCGATGGCGGTGCTCGGGCTATGTGACGGCCACGATTCCGGTGCCGCTGTGTTCATCGACGGCAAGGTCGCTGCAGCGTGTAACGAGGAGCGCCTCACACGCGAGAAGTTCCAGACGGGGTTCCCGCGCAACTCCATCCTCGAGTGCCTCCGAACGGCAGATCTCGCTCCCGGGGACGTCCGTCATGCGATCCTTGCATCGCACATGACCCCGTCGCTCCCCCTCCGTCTATCTCAACGTACCTATAAGGCACAGCGGAAGGACCTGTCCGCCTTTGGACTAACCATGGACCTCTACCGCAGCTACCAAGTGCTCTCAACGAAGCTGCCGGGCATACGCTCCATCGAGAGTACCGGTGCCGCGGCCGTGGTGCGCCGCAGGCTCGCGGGGCTCGACATCCAAGCCCCCTTGGACATGGTCGACCACCACGCGGCCCATGCCGCGGCCGCCTACCACACCGCCGGTCTGGACGAGGTCCTGGTCATCACCATGGACCACATGGGCGACGGTCTCTCGGCCAGCGTGTCCGTCGGGTCCGGGGGTCATCTCGAGCGCATCCACACCGCCGATGCCGGCCACGGTGTCGGAGGCTACTACTCCGAGTTCACCGAGCTCTTGAAGTTCCGGCCCGGACGGCACGAGGGCAAGGTCGTCGGACTGGCGGCAAAGGGCAATCCCGCCACGGTCCTGAGCGAGATGCGCGAGGTGCTCACCTACAGCGACGGCCAGTTCAACGTGATCAACAACCTCAAGCGTTCCCGCCCCGGCCTGTTCGAGCTGTTCCAGAGGACGGACCGGGCAGACGTGGCGGCCGCCGTGCAGACGGTGCTCGAGGAGTGCGTGTGCGCCTTCGTCTCCGACTGGGCACGACGACGTAACCTGCCGCACCTCGCCCTTGCGGGCGGGCTCTTCGCCAACGTCAAGCTCAACCAGCGGCTCCACGAGCTCGACTGTGTCGAATCAGTGTACGTCCACCCGCACATGGGCGACGGAGGGCTGGGTTTCGGTGCCGCGGCATCGTTCGCCTGCAAGGACACGGCCCCCACGACCATGACGTCGGCGTACCTCGGGCCCAGGTACGGGGAGGAGGAGATGGAGCAAGCGCTCAAGGAGGCCAAGCTCGAATACAAGCGGGAGCGGGACATCGATCGGATGGTGGGGCTCCTGCTGGCCGACGAACGGGTCGTCGCCCGGTACACGGGACGGATGGAGTACGGGCCCCGCGCTCTTGGGAACCGCAGCATCCTCTACTCGGCGAGCGACATCTCAGTGAACGACTGGCTAAATGAAAAGCTCAAGCGCAGCGAGTTCATGCCGTTCGCCCCCTCGACCCTGGTGGAGGAGGCGCACAAGTGCTATGAAGGCATGAAGGGTGCCGAGGACGCCGCCCGGTTCATGACCATCACATTCAACTGCACCGAGTGGATGAGAGAGACCTGCCCTGGCGTGGTCCACGTGGACGGGACGGCCCGTCCCCAGCTCGTCCATTCTGACGTATCGCCATCCTACCACCGCGTGATCAGCACCTATTTCAAGGCCACGGGCGTCCCAACGATCCTCAACACATCGTTCAACATGCACGAGGAGCCCATCGTGGCGACACCGGAGGACGCCGTGCGCGGGTTCGTGCGCGCGGGGCTCGACAATCTCGCCCTGGGACCGTTCCTCGCACGGGGGGTCGAGCGAGATGGCTGACGTCATCCTAGTCCAGCCAAAGGCCGGCGGGTATTCAGAGACCGTCCAGCGTCCCATGCTACCGCTCGCCCTCCTGGCCGCTGCACGCCGGATCGTGGGAACCCGGTCGGTACGCATCATCGATATGCGGGTGGACGACAACTGGCGTGGGCGTCTGGAGACCATCCTTTCCACCGAGCCCGTGTGCGTGGGCATCACGTCCATCACCGGGAGCCAGCTCAGGTCGGCCGTGAAGGCGGCCAGCTTGGTGCGTGAGCAGGGTGACGTGCCCATCGTGTGGGGTGGCGTGCACGCAAGCCTACTGCCCGACCAGACGCTCGCCAGCGGGCTTGCCGATGTTGTCGTTATCGGGGACGGGGATGAGACGTTCCCCCGGCTCGTCGACGCCCTTGCAGAAGGGCGTGACCTGAGCAGGATCGACGGTATCGCGTTCAGGAAGGGCAAGCGCACCGTGCACACCAAACCTGCACCCTTCGTGGACCTGGACGAACAGCCCGACCTCCCGTACAACCTGGTCGATATCGAGGAGTACGTTCAGATGTACGACGGCAGGCGCACACTGGTGGTCCAGACGTCACGCGGATGCCCCCACTCGTGCAGGTTCTGCGTGAATCCCTGCTACAACAGCTCCAAGTGGCGGGGCCAGAGCGCTGACCGGGTTCAGGATGTGTTCGCTTCGATGCGCGAACGTTTTGGTGTCGAGAACCTGTGGCTAGCGGACGATAACTTTTTCGTCGACATGTCACGAGCTCGCGCAATCGCACGGGGGCTGGTGGAGTCGGGCTCGGAGCTCACCTGGGAGGTCCCGGGCACGCATGCCACCTCTGTGCTGGCCATGCGCGAGGGCACCCTTGGCCTGATGCAGAACGCCGGATGCCGTCGCATGTACATCGGGGTGGAGTCCGGCTCGGACCGCGTGCTAAAAGCCATCGGCAAGACCATCACCGTCGACAAGGTGCTGAAGGCCAACAAGCTTTTAGCCGACACGGAGATCATCCCCACCTACAACTTCATCCTCGGGTTCCCCGGAGAGACCGGCGAGGAGGTCCAGGCCACCATCGATCTTGTGTTCCGCCTCCTTGACGAGAATCCCCAGGCCGAGGTGGCACCGCTGTACTGCTTCACCCCCTACCCCGGCACCGTCCTCTACGACGAGGCTGTGGAGGCCGGGTTCGAGCCACCCGGCGACCTCGATGGATGGGCCGACTTCGAGTGGAGCAGGCTCAACGTCCCGTGGCTCGACGAGGAGCAGCGCAGACGGCTTGAATCACTGTACTTCTACTCGCTCTTCCTTGACCGGAAGTACCGCCATGACCTGGACTCGCCCCAGCTGCAGGCGCTAGCGCGAATCTACTCGCCCGTCGCCCGGGCACGTGTGCGGAACATGTTCCTGGACGCGCCGCTCGAGCTGAAGCTGAAGCGGTGGCTGCTCGGCGGGCCGTGAGGTCAGAGATTTAATACATCGCCGCCGGTGCGGTAAGGAGGCTCTGCCATGTCACGTGCTCCTCTCACCGCACTCATCATCGTCATCCTGCTGGCGGCTCCCGCCCTCGGTGCCATGGCGGCCCTGCCCGATGAGGTCATCACGTCTCAGACCGAGCTCATCGTGGTGGGCGATGTCGTCTCGGTCACGAAGCTCGGGGAGGATACGGGGCGCGAGCACTACATCGCCGTGCTGGGCGTCGACGAGGTGGAGAAGGGGGAGGTGCCTGATGACCTGCGAGTGCGGTTCTTCATACCGATAGGCGACGAACTCCCGCCGGGCACGCTCTCCGACGCGATATACGGTGTGGGGGACCGGATCAGGGCCCATCTACAGAAGGACAATCGGGCGGATGCCTTCCACGATCCCTCGACCTACGTGACCGTGGAGCACTTCCAGGGATTGCATGTGCTCCAGCGGGCCACTCCGCGTCCTGTTCCTTCGTTGGTGACGGGCACGGCCTCACCGGGACCTGGCGGAAAAGGGGCGGACCCGTCTGTGGGCTTGCTCATCGGGGTGCTCCTACTCGGAGTGGTCCTGGGCGTGCTCAGGGCGAGGATGCGCTAGGACTGGGGACCGACAGCGGCCTCCTGCACCATGACGAGCGGTCTACTCGTCGATCATCCGCAGGTAGAGCTCCAGAAGCTGCTCCATCGGCTGCTTGATCTCGTCCATCCCGCCGAGCCTGTCCACGAAGTTGCCCATGGTCTCCTTGGCCCTGGCGATGACCTCGTCCTTGGGAGTGTCGTCGGGCAGGTCGCCCAGCTTCTCCTGGATGTAGTCGCCAAATAGGTCCGAGGCGGCAGCGAGCTTGTAGGTGAGCTCGATGGTGGTGGAGAACTGGTCGCGGATCGCCTCCCGCTTGTCTCCGAGCAAGGCCAGTTCGTCGCGACCGTCGTAGGCGCTCTGGAAGGCTGTGAGCCCGTAGGCCACCGTGTCGATGAGGACGTCGATGCGTGTGTCGATGTCCGGCTCATGGATGTTGCCGTACTTGTCCTCGAACTCGGGGCCCTCCACGTAACCCTGGATGGCCTCCTGGGTCTCCATCATGACATTTGCAAGTGCAAGGCCCACGGTCATCTGCTGACTCTGGTCGAGACCGGCGACGGCCTCCTGTATATCCTCCTCTAGTCCGTACATGATAATAATCTCCTGATGACCCGCCCGGCCCTGGAGGTCTCTTATAAGTCTAGACTTGGGGTGTGCCCACTTCCGTGCTATTATCGGCCCGCAGGTCACGCTCGCGGTGGAAGTTGCTGGCCCACAGTGTGGGGAAGGTACCGTCGTCCACGGTGATCTCCCCGCCGATGCAGAACTTGGAGGCTTGGGCGTCATAGGTGTACGGATCGCACACCGAGCCGAAGGCCAGGATCAGGGAGCGTGTGGACATCGTTGCGCCAGTGAACCGTTCGCCGTACACGATGCGGTGGAGCGTGGTCGAGATCGCGTCACGGAGCAACGGCCATGCCCGTGGCCGGAGCAGGTGGGGGAGCATGGACAGCACCAGGAACGGTGTGGCCAGCGAGCTGCCCTTGACACGGCGGTCCTTGTACACCTCGAGCGCAGGCTGGATGGCCGCAAGGTCGATGAGCTCGCCCACCATGCGGAACCCGTCCTTGGCGTTGGTGTCACGCAGCACCAGATAGTAGTGGTTGAACAGGCACCGGTGCATGCGCAGGATGTCGTAGAAGGCGATGAGCGCGCGCTGGAAGTTCAGTACGTCCTGTCGGGAGAACCGTCCGTCGAAGCGCTCGATGAGCACGTCCATGAGGTCCTCGGGCGTGACCTTGAGGTCCACGTCGACACCTGCCTTGCCCAGGTATGAATAGGATTTGAAGAGTACTGCGCGCACGTTCGGCCGCTTGACCGCTTCCTCGAAGATATCACCCACCTGGTCGAGGTTCAGGTCGCGGACGTGGGTGGTCTCGAGCACGGTTGCCACGCCTGCCTCCTGGAGGACGTCCATGGCCTTCCGCCTGTTGTCGGCCATCGGTGCACCCCTGAGCACTAGAGCGCCCTTGTCATCGTACCCGTCGAACTGCATGTGGACTACCTCGAGCCCGGCTTTCAGGAGCCCGTCGAGGTAGTGAGGGTCCTTGAGCTTGATACCGTTCGTGTAGAGGGCCGGGATGTTGCCGGTGCGGCGGATTAGCCTGATGATGTTCATCAGGTCGTCGCGCATGGTCGCTTCGCCTCCCCACAGCCCGATCTTGAAGTTCTTGAAGTCCTTGATGGTCCTCTCGATCTCTTCCAGGGTGGGCTCCCGCTTGGGTGCGTTGGCGTCCGTGAGGCAGATGGGGCAGTTGAGGTTGCAGCGCAGGGTCATGTAGTAGTTGTAGTAGTTGAGGATGCGCTCGGGGCCCTCGCGTCCGGGGGGGAAGAGGATGGGAAAATAGTAGTCGGAGAGCTCCTTGTAGTAGGTGGAATCGCGGGAGAGCAACCCCTTGGCCTCGCCATGGTCGGGGCACTCTTTTACCTGGTAGACCTTGTCATCCTCCTCGATTATCTGGACGGGAAGGTCCTTCATGCACGTGGGACAGAAGCCTCGCGTCTCGCGTAGCACGGTCCCGGGCATGCGACGGCGAAGGTCGTGGTTCGTTATAAACGTTTCCCCGAGCCAGAACGATCGCTACGACCCTGCGCTCAGTCCTCGCGCCACACACGCATGCGACGCTTGTGGGCGATCTCGCTCAGCTCCTCGGACCGCTGCATGAACGGCTTGTACCGCGTGTAGGCCCGCACCAGTGGAGTCCCCCGCTCCACACCCCAGAACTCGTGGGCCTTGAGGGTGTTGCCGTTCATCACCTCGATGTGGTGCTTGTCGTTGATGGAATAGGAGTAGCTTGAGGTCTTCACGCTGGACCGACCGGGGGATATCTCGGTGCGTTCGAGCTCCACCGTCTTTGTAATACGCACCCGGTCGTGGGAGAATGTGTGGTCCTCGGTCTCCTGGTCGAGCTCTACCCGGTAGATGTTGCCCGTGGACACGGCCAGCTCGTCGTAGAGGTCGACGTCGCGCATGTCGATGACGCTGTAGTGGGTGTCGTCCTCCCGTTTCAGCACGAAGGCGTAGTTGTGGGCATGGAGGTCCTCCACCGAATCGATGCGGTCGAGGTCGTTGCAGTCCATGAAATCGCGAAGGTCATGCGTGAGGTAGATATCGTCCATTGTCTCACCCAAGGGCCTCGCGCCCGGAAGGTGGTTTAAATATCTGGGTTTTGGGGTGCCCGACGGACGGGCCGCGGCCCCTAGGCCTCGATGTCTTCTACGAGGTCAAGGTACAGGGCCCCGGTCCAGGTCATGTACCGGGCCCCCAGGGGATCGCCGGCCTCGTGCTTCCCCTCGCTCTGGGGCGCATAGTACTCGGCAAAGGAGGGTCCAGTGTCCGAGGTACCGTCGTAGACCGGGACCTTCTCGTCCACCTTTGACCACCCGATCGCGGCGAAGACCGAGTCCCACAGCCAGCCATGGCAGTACTGATCATGCGCTGGCGTAGTGAACTCCTCTCCGAAGCTGTTGTACTCCATGACACCAGCGGCCTGCTTCTTTACAGCGTCCCGGTCCGCGTACCCCTCCGCGATCATCCCCACGGTCCGCTCACGGACCTCGTCTGCCAGGACGGGACTGTAGTGGTCCAGGCCCTTGGCGAGCATCCAGTTGGTGACCGGCCAGCTAGGACCCTTCCAGTAGCGCGCGTTATCGAACCGCGGTGCGTTCATGGGTGTGGAGGGGATGGGTGTGCCGTCCACCGGCCAGAACTCGTCCGGGTCAGTCAGGTGCGCAAGGAGGCGTCCTGCCTGCTCAGGGCTTGCTACGCCGCCATAGAGCGGCATGAGCGAGCGGATGGTCGGGTGGTCCAGGTGCTTTCCCGCCTTCATGTCGTAGCTGAAGAACAGGCCCGCGTCCTCGTCCCACAACTTCGTCCGGATGGCCTCCCCGATGCGGTCCGCCTCTGAGTCGCTAGCACCCGCCTGCTCCCGATAGTAAGCGGCTTGTGCCTCGTGCTCCTTGCGGTGGATGGGATCCATGTCCGCCAGGTTGTCGTACTTCAGGGCGAGCTCGCCGGCGATGAGCCCCATGGAGCGGACGGACTCGGCGAACACCGTGTTCACCAGCACGTCCTGGACCGCGAAGGGTGACTCCTTGTAGATGCGCTCCTGGTCGAAGCCCAGCTGGTCCATCTTGCCCACGAGATAGAAATAGCAGTCGTAGGCTTCCTTGGACGGTCGCTCGTCAGGGTCCACGTTGTCCTGGTCACGGCGTGTGAACTTGTCGATGTCAACATCCCCGCTCTCCAAGGCCTTCAGGATGCGCGGGAAGGTGTCGTCGAAATCGGGCGCGTTGTCGGTACCCGACGCCCATGGATGGGCTATGAAGATAAGATGCTCGCCGTCGGGATCGCGCTCGCGCAGGAGGAAATCGTGGTACTTCTGGACCTTGGGGAACCACTCCTCGATCTTGTCCAGAATCGCGTCCTTGTGCTCGGCGTTCTGGTAGACCTCCCAGATGCCAGCGGCGACAATGGGTGGTTGCGTGATGCCCGAGGTGTCCACGTCGGGATTGCCCGAGATCTGCCGGGTAACACCCCATTCCTCTGCGTCCGGCCCATAACCGGTCTCACCAGGTGTGAAGCGGATATGGGGCAGCATACCGTTGGCCCACTGGGAGCGGAGGATGGACTCCATCTCGTTTACGGCACGGCGCTCCCCGTAATTGAAGTCCGCAGAAGTACCCATCCAGTCAATACATGCGGGACAAGTGACTTTTAAGTGTTACTGTCGCCAGGTGACGAAAATCGTAGAGCCCTGGACGTCGTTCGGGAGTGAACGCTGACAGGAGGGCGTGGATTAGGTGTGCAAAAGGGAATGTTTAAAAGGCGGACCTCGGGCGCGGAGAGTCTAGAAAAGGTGAAAATGATGTACGACATGGACCTTGACACCTCGATGGCTGGCTCCTCGCTATCGGCCGACGGCTACCAGCAGGCTGAGGACCTGAGCATCCTGAGCTCCTGCATCAAGGTGGGCATCGGCGGCATGCTGGGTGGCATCGGCGGCGGTTTCCTCTGCAGCATGACCAACGCCGACGACTACCTGGGCAAGGCCCTCGACACCGCCCCGGAGAACGTCGAGTACGCCTTCGAGGGCATCGGCACTGCCGCGGGAGTCGGCGTGGCCGGTTTCCAGATCTACAAGGAATACAAGAGCTAGCGCACCATCTCGCGGGATACGAACGGATCCCGCAGGACCGGCTCCCTCAGCCGTGGCACGATAGAGCGCGACCGGACCGAAACCATTATAACCAACTTTACCTGCTGCATTTCTCGTGGGAACACTGCAGGTTCTCGACGAGGAGCACCGGTTACATCTGACCGTATGCTCGGACCTGCACGGGAGCACATCGCAGCTAGCCCTGCTCGCCGATCACGCACGGTCCGAGGGGCGCTCTGTCATCTCTGCCGGCGATTACCTTCGTGCGTACGTCGCTGACGACCTCTCTGACCACGAAGAGCGTGTGGAAGAGGCCGTTGGACAGCTCGACATCCTCGCCGGCCTTGGTGCATATGCCATCCCGGGCAACCACGACCATCCCTCCGTGTACCAAGAAGCGCTGACGCGGACGGCCGACGGACTGCGTGAGATCCACCAGGTTACGGATGTCATCGGGGACGGGTTCACTGTCGTCGGTTGGGGCGGGATGGAGCACTCGGACCCCATCTTCGAGAACTTCAAGATGGGGCATTATTATGCTCCCGATCACATCGTCAAAGGGATGGAGGGGCTTCTCGCTGGCGTGGACGACCACACAGACTGCGTGCTCGTCACCCATCAACCCGTCCGCGGCTATCTCAGCAAGGGCCACGAAGGCCAGGAGCTCGGCTCCGAGGCGATGCGCGAGGTGTACGACGCCAATCCGGACATAGGTCTGGTCATCTCGGGTCACTCCCACCAGGCGGGCTACAGTTCAGACAAGGCCATCGACTTCGTGGCCCGGGCCCGCTACAAGGAACTGACTCCCGATCCCGATGCCCTCCGCGTGTACCAGATGGACGGCTACGATTCGGCCCATCCGAAGAAGGTGGTCATCGAGTACGATAAGGATCAGTACGACCTCACCTGCTTCCTCAATCCCGGTTCCCTCGGCCACCCGCACTCCTTCTCGGACTGCCTCGACGTCGATGTGTACGAGAGCGGGGGCGTCCGGCGGATCGAGGTCACATTCGTCGAGCTCTAGGACATCGCTCGCGCAAGGGAAATACCTTTAAAGCATCCGGCTCGTCCTCCGCCCGTGGATCCGCAGACGCAGATGGCCTTTGCGTTCTATGGCTCCCTGCTGTTCCTCATGCTCGTCGTGTGGCGGGACAAGATCGAGCGCAACGGCCTCCTGTTCCTCAAGCGGACCGAGGAGGGCGTCGCCGGTATCAACGCGTTCGGGACGGCGCATGCCGACCTCCTCAAGATTGTGGGCAACATATCCGTTGGCATCTCCCTCCTGATCATGGTCTTGGCATCGGGTGCTCTCATCCACGGGGTATGGACCATATTCAACGCCCCGACCGTCACTCCCAACGCCACGGTGGGCATCGTTGTACCTGGCATACGCATTCCAGGCGCGCCCTTCTACATCCCCCTGTTCGAGGGTCTCATCGCTATCGTCTCAGTGATGGTCATCCACGAGTTCTCACATGGCATCTTCGCGGCTGCCCATGGTGTCAAGCCCAAGAGCCTCTGGCTCTTCCTCCTCATAATCATCCCTGGTGCAGGTGTGGAGCTGGACGAGACGATGATCATGCGCAAGAGCCTGCGAGCCCGGATGCATATCTATGCCGCCGGCTCCTTCGCCAACGTGGTCACCGCCGTGACCGCCGCACTGTTCATCAACTTCGTCCTCGTCCCCGCGTTCCAGGCAATGACCCTGTCCGTGGGCATCGAGGTCATCGACACGACCGAGGGGCTGCCTGCCGCGCTCGCCGGGATACCGAATGGCACGGTCATCACGTCGGTCAACGGAGTGGACGTCTCCAACTTCAACACGTTCACCACGGCGCTCGAAGAGGTGAAAGCGAACGAGACCGTCAATCTCGCCACCGACGTTGGCCCCTTCAGCGTCTTGACCACGGCCCACCCGGATAACCCCGAGCACGGCTATCTCGGCGTAATCGTCGATCCGAGAGGCAAGCGTGAGGTCCGGCCTGAATGGTCCGGGAAACTCGGAGAGGTCGCACGCTATGTCATCGAGAAGAGCGTGGGGCTGTTCACGTACATCTTCATCCTCCACCTCTCGATCGGGCTCATCAACCTCCTGCCCGTGTTCCCGCTCGATGGAGGGCGGATCCTGGTCGACATCGCCGAGGATTACGGCGGTGGGATCAAGACGACAGCAGCAAAGATGCTCTCCAGCTTTCTTCTCATCGTGTTCATTCTGAACCTCATAGGCCCACAGGCCGTGACCTGGACGGCACGGTTGTTGGCGTATTGAGGGTGTCGCGGCCCTATTCCCTGGGCGGTGGCGGCAGGAGCAGCATCTTCACCGTCGGCCTGATTCCCATGGCGAGGGCGATGCCGAAGAGCTTGAAACGACGACGCTTCACCACCCCGCTGAGATGTGCACCCCACAGAGCTCCCGTGATGAACGCGCTCCACTTCACAAGACCGTAGTCGAGAGCATCGAGGTTCTTGACACGGTCATCGAGCGTCGTGAGGAAACGGAAGGCTTTGCCGAGGTTCTTCGCCCGGTCCATGGATTAGATGAGGACGGCCAACGATTTAACCCTTTCTCAGTCGCGCCGGGCACCAAGGGGTGCCCTTATAAAGGGAACCGTATTGGACGATATATATGGCAGATCAAAAGGTCTCAAACATCGCTCTCCTCGTCGATTATGACAACATGGCCATCGGGGTCGAAACCACGTTCAAGAAAGAGCGGTTCGATGTCACCAAGGTCATCGACACGATCCGCGACCGGGGTCGTCTCATCATCAAGCGCGCCTACGCCGACTGGAAGCGGTGGGGACGCTGGTACCAGGATACCCTGACGTCCAGCGCCGTGGAAATGGTCCATCTCCCCACCCATCCCGGATCCAACAAGAACAATGCCGACATACGCATCGCAGTGGACGCGTTGGAGATCGTGTACCAGAACCCGCTCATCGACATCTTCGTCATCCTCTCGGGCGACTCGGACTTCGCTCCGATGGTCTCCCGCCTGCGCGAGAACGGCAAGTACGTCATAACCGTGGGTGTCAAGGATCGCACCTCCGCCCTCCTCATCTCGAACTCGGACGAGTTCATCTCATACGATTCGATGCTGGGGACGGTCAAGCAGGACGCGGACGCCGGGTTCAAGATCCTAGTGGATGTCCTGAGCACGACCGATGGGGAGGATATCCGCCTCTTCGGTATCAAGAACCACCTTCTGCGCAAGGATCCCTCGTTCAACGAGCGGGAGTACGGGTTCAAGCAGTTCAAGGCCTTCGTGAAGGAGGCTGCGAACCGCGGATACATCGAGCTCAAGGACGATGCCAGAGGCAATCCCATCCTCGTACCGAAGACCTCGGATAGGACTGCGGATAGGACTGCGGATAGGACTGCGGATAGGACTGCGGATAGGACTGCGGAGAAGACCACAGATAAACCCACGCGAAACAGACGCCGGCGTCGCTAGTCCGACCTCTTGGCGCTGCAGCGCATCATACTTCGGCGAGCTCCGTTGTAGAGAGCCTCCTCGGTAGGATGAGCGTTACAAGAGCGAGTGGCGCTCACAGGCCGCGCGCCGTGGTCCGTGACACCGAGTGTCAATGCGGCTTTTATAAACGATTGACGCACCTTTCAATCCTACCCCCCCAGGTGAAAGAGATGTTAGAATCCTTATACTCAGAGGTAGGTGGACCGCTGTCCTCCTACGGCATCATCGACGATCTCGAGGCCAGTCTTGGTCGCATCGAGGAAGTGTTCAATCAGGGCACCTACATCGAGACCTGGAACGGCTATGTGGTCTCCGCAGGCGGTTACCTCCCCGAGGCGCCCAAGATGTTCATCTACGAGGATGAGGGTGGGCTCCATATCGAGGGCAGAGGGGACGACCTATCCGAGGATCCATGGCTCAATGTCCAAGTCGAGACGGGCAGCTATGCTCGCGACGAGAGTGGGTTCTACGTCGGGAGCGATGTGCTCGACGGCCGCACCCTGTCCATCGCCCGCGCAGAGGAAAGGTTGATCTTCATGCTCACTGACGGCATGGTCCGGCCACCGATCTTTCTCTACGCCGATATCCTGTCGTGAGGGGATCGCCCTCAGGAGCACTTGGCATCGTATCCCAGACGGTAGGCCATCTCCTCGGCGCCCATGAGGTCCGTGTTCAAGTTGAAGAACCTCTTGCGTGCTATCGGCCGATAGAGCCGATAGAGGATGCGGATGACCGGGTCCCCGATGAAGTCCAGCTTGTCATCGGTGAACGAGGAGAGCATGTAAAGGCGTCTGAGCAGCGCTGCGCGCTCCGGCGTCACCCATGGGAATGAGTGGTCGAGACCATCCTGCAGCACCGCATAAGCGTCGTACCGCGCCCATCCCTCCAGCGAGTCGGGAGGGACCAGACCGTGTCGCTTAGCCTCGGCCAGATAGGTCGAGTTCGGGTAGGGGATCACAGGATTGAGGGCGGTGGTCGAGGCGCGCGGGTTCTCGTCCAAGAGGGTGTGCATGAGCCGGACGGTGTCAGCAAGCTCTTCCTCGGTCTCGCCCGGGAACGCGGTCATGAAGCAGTACCGTGGATGGAACGAGTAACGGGCGATCCGCCGGTTAAAGGGGACCACGGTATCGATCCTGAGGCCCTTCCTGATCGAGTCAGCGATCCGTTGGGAGCCGGTCTCCACGCCGATGACGACGTCGGCCATCCCGGCCCGCGCCACCAAGGCCAGCTCGTCATCGGTGAACCGGGACATACCGGTGACATGGGCCTCTGCCTCCCAGAGGATGTCCAGTCCGCGGTCCACGAAACCCTGACAGATATCGAGCATGCGCCGTCGATCGACGAAGGCGTTCTGCTCGGCGAACCACACGAATCCCAGGTTGAACCGCTCCACCGCGGAGGTCACCAGGTCCAGGGCCCGCGGCGCTGACATGCCGCGCCATCTTCCGTTGCACTCCACGGGCGAGAAGCAGTAGGTGCACTGGTAGGGACAACCACGCGAGGTGCAGAGGCTTATACAGCGTCGGTTCCTGCGTCGGATGATGTACTTCTCGATGTCCACCAGGTGGAAGGGCGGATCGGGGATATCGTCGAGGTCCGTGTGGGGACGGCGCGGGTTCACGTGCACCGCGTCACCCTCCGCGTACACGATGCCCTTCACCGAGGACAGGGGCCTACCCGTCTCCAGAGCGTTCACGAGGTCCTCCAAGGTGTACTCGCCATCGCCCACGACGGCCACGTCCACCAACGGATGGCTGACGGTGCCTTCAGGATCGAGAGTGGGATGGGGACCACCCCACACGACAGGGATCTCGGGGTCCTCTTCCTTCACCACCGCTGACGCGGCGAGCGCACCCGTGATCTGGACGCCTGTCATGGCCGTGATGCCCACGCAAGTGGGCCCCGAGCGCACAGCGGCACGCAGCTCGCCCTCCCAGTCACGGGTGGTGCGCTGGTCGAAGAGGACGACCTGGTGGTCCTGGGCCACCACCGAGGCGGCCGCGAGGAGGGAGATGGGGAGCGTGGAGCGGTCGAGCAGCTCGTCGAGCATGGCGATATGCGGCTGGACAAGCACGATGTCGCTCATAGGATCATCCTCCCGCTCCACCTGAGATGATGGGTGTTAATATACCTATCGTGGACCCGGGGTTCGGTCCGGGAGCGAAAGCTCCCCGTCGTGGTCCTCGACCCTGCCCTCGCGTACGAGCTCGTCCACGAGGGGGGAGAGATGCTCAATATCGAGGTGAACGGCGTCTGCAAGAAGACGTCGGTCAGCCCGGCCTGACAGGGCAAGAGCATGGTGGACGACGTGCTTCATGGGCTCTGTCCGGCCTGCACGGAGGTCGTCCAGCGCATGTACGAGGGCATCAGCGGGGACGGGGGACACCTCGCCCAGGACGAACCGCTCCTTCCGATCGAAGGCCTCGGCCATCTGCCGGTCCCGCTCGCGCAACCGCTTCTCATCGCGACCCATGAAGCCGTTCTCCTTGAGACGCTCGGTGGCACGGTGCACCGCCTGGAAGGCAAGGTCCTGCGAGGAAGGACTGGGGGAAACTCCCTTTGCTGCATCCTCGAGGTCGACACCTCCGCGCGAGAGCTCGAGCAGAGGAAGCTTGTGCCTACCCAATCGGATCTTGTCGTCCATGGTGCGATGGATGAACGCGAGAGTATTAAAAAAGGTTGCCCCGGTCGGAGCGGTCACTGGTCATCCATAGAGCGGCCGAGCCCCTCCACCCAAAGGGATACGGAGTCCTCCATCGTCTCTTGGGCATCCTCTGAGAGCTCCTCCTTCTCGGAGCACAGTGAACTGATGCGCCCCTTGAGGTTGTCGTCGAGGCAGATGGCCGCGTCCGTGGGTATGTTCAGCTTGAACCTCTGCTTCTTGTGCTGGTGTTTGTGACACTTCTCACCGACGGCTTCACCAACGACCCGTTCTACGATACGTGAGTTCTCATCCATGGTCAATCTCTCTCCTATCGCTCGTACCAGCCATTTCTAGCAGCTGAGCCTGTATTTATTGTTTCCCCCTCACGGCTACCGGTCCCGAGGGTCGCTACCCGTACCCGAGGCTGAAATAGCCCAGGACGGCCACGATCAAGAGGAAGAGAGCGATGTTCAGGATCTTACGGGCCGACACCATCAACCCCGAGCTGAAAAAGGATCGAACACGGGCAAATATGCCTCTCGATGCATTCTGCTTTGCATTCTCTCCGGCCGGTGCCGTTGGTGGTTCCCCGGGAGGCCCGGCCGCTTGCACCGAAGTTCCTGCGGTGAGCTGGTCTGGATCGTACGGACGGATCTCGCCGTAGATAGCGACCATGTGGCCGCAATGTGGACACTGGCCCAGTCCGCGGAACACGATGCATCACTTAAGGAACCGATCCTATAAAAACCCACTGGCCTCAGTCTCGCAGGGGCAGGCAAAAGAACAGCTGGTCCTCACCTTTGCCGTAGAAGTCGGGGAGGGTCGCGTCATGGGACAGCCCCATGGCCTTGTAGAAGGCACGTGCCGCTGTGAAGGGCGCAGTCGAGCTCGTGTCCACGTACAGGCGCCTATTGTTCCCGTCCCTTGCCGCTTCCACCGCTAATTCGAAGAGCTGCTTCCCCAGCCCCCGACGATGGTGGGCAGGGTCTACTGCGAAGTAGCCGAGCCAGACGATATCGTCGACCTCGTCGTCGCGCATGATCCCTACCAGTCCGATGACCGTGCCGTCCTCCTCCGCCACCCAGCATCTCCCTCCCTTCGTTCCCTCAAGGATCCCGGAGAGCTCCCGGCGACAGGCACGCCCGTCCTGTGCGTCCATGGTCGTGCGTACGATCTTGACGCATCGGTCCAGGTCACCGGCCTCGAAGGAGCGGACCGTGACCATCCTAGCTCACCACGACCGTGAGCTTGTAGGTCCCCCGATAGGCCGCAGGGTCCTTGTTGCAGTCCACGGCGACGGTCACGTTAACATCGTCCCACGCCCGCCATCGAAGGCTCTCGGTCCGGCCGACACCCTGGCGCGATGATGTGATCTCCGCGCCGATATCGCTGCGCACCGATACGTCCAGATCCAGGTCGAGTCCGGCGTCCAGCTCAGCGATGAGAACTTGACCACGAAGGAGAGAGAAGGCATAGTGGTCCTGGGCATCACCGTCGCCCACGAAACCGCTCACTGTCCCTTGCGATCCATCGAGCGCCGTGGCGAGCGTGGCCCCTGCATCCCGACCGCTCTTGGCGTCATCGGGTGGCGTGACCGCGGTAGTGAGCGTGTAGGTGCCCTGGACACCGGTAATGGCGGGGACCACCATGATGACATAGGGCCCCTTGTACCCGACAGCGTACACGATCTCCTCGGGACGTCCCGGTCCCAGTCTGGATTTCCGGAGCTCGGTCCCGTTCTCATCAACGAGCAGGAGGTCAAGGTCGTAGTCCCCATCGCTCTCCATCCTGGCCGAGAGGGCGTCCCCCGGGCCGAGCGCGAAGGAGTAGGCATCGGCTGCATCATCATCCCCCACGAAACCGGTAAGGGTACCAGGTCCGGTCTCCTGAGGCGAATCTTCAGGGACATCGTCCCCGGTCCCTGCATCGTCCTGGCGGGTTATGGCGACACTGAGGGTGAAGGGAGCGTCATCGGCGAGCGGGCTCAATGCGGCCACAACATGTAGCGTCAGGTTCGCGGGTCCACCGACGGCGAACTTTATGGTGTCCATCTGGACCGCACCGTTCCGAGAGGCCCGTACAATGTCTCCCTGTCTGTCCAGGAGGATGAGGTCGAGGTTCGTCTCGGAGGACAGGGTCGCATCCAGGACATCGCCCGGCACGAGCAGGACCGGGACGTCCAGGAACTCCCGCTCAGGTCCAAGGCGACCACGAACGGTGCGCTCGCCGATCCCGATGACGGGCTCGGGCGGTGGTTCGGGTGTCGGTACCGTTGCAGCGGTGGCGGGTGACGGCGCCTCCATCCGACCCGGGTCCGCAGGCCTGTCCCGTGGGGGCGGGGTCACGGCCAGCGGGGTGGTCGTCGGGGTCTCGGCAGGCGTTCCGCTCCGGAAGCATCCGGTGAACAGGAGCAGGACGAGCACGAGAGCAAATACCCGTCCTGACCGGGCCCCGATAACCACCATCGGGCTGGATGTGGCCCGTGTATCTATATAAATCGTTCCTCTGAGGATCCGGCGACGTCGGCGAATAGTATTTAACTCTTCATCACCGGTCTTATACAATGACGCTTTATGTGGTGCGTTGCGATGTCCTCGCAGGCCTGGAGGAGCAGACGTGGAAGGATATCAAGGCAACCTGCGGTCCCGAACAGGATGGGATCGACTTCATCACGATGTCCACCTGTCAGACATCATCGGACATCAACGTCACGCTCCGCAGCGACTCGCCCGAGGCGCTCGCCGTCTTCATCTTGGACTGTCTGTGCCCGATCGCCGGCGTCACCGATCTCAAGATATTCATGTTGCTCCAGCCCCGTGTGTTCACACCTTTCACCACTCTCGGTTCTGACATGAAGCTGTTCACCCTGGCCATCGATGCGGACCCGCGGCTGTACAAGGACGTGTATACGGCCATCTGCGAGCTCCCCGACGAGGGCCTGGTCACCAAGACGTTCCTTGCGTACACGTTCCAATCCTACGATGACGACATCCTCCTCAACTTCGTGGCACCTTCCGTTGACGAGGCCTACAAGTACGTCACTGAGGTGGTCCGCACAATCCCCGGCGTGAGCGACACGAAGCTCTTCTATCAGGCTCGGGGCGAGTTCCTCGTCCCCAAGGGTACCTGGACAGCGCTCTCGTCCGAGTTCGTTGACTCGGCAGCACCAGAGGAGGAGATGCCCATGCCCTCCTTCGTAGTCACAGGCCTGTAGGTCCGGCGCCCGCCCATTGGCCTTTTTATTACTTACTCCACTCTGAGCACCCATGGACGCCGTGGTCGTCAAGGACATCGTGAAGTCCTACGGTGACCGTCGCGCCCTGGACGGTGTCTCCATCAGCGTCAAGGAGGGGGAGACGTTGTGCATCGTCGGACCCAACGGTGCCGGTAAGAGCACTCTTCTGGAGTCGCTGGCCGGGCTCGTCGCGCCCACCGCGGGAAGCCTTTCTGTCATGGGACGGCCCGTGAACGGAAGCGATGCTCAGCTGGCGGGCCAGGTCGGCTTCATGCCGCAGGCACCCAGCGTCCACACCATGCTCACGGTCGAGGAGAACCTCGAACTCTTCGCCCGACTGAACGGTACGAGCGAGGCCGTGGGATCGACCATCGAGCGTCTCGGGCTCAAGGGAGTGCGCTCTCAGCGGGCGGACACGCTCTCGTTCGGTTATCTCCAGCTGCTCTCCCTGGGCGTGTCCCTCGTACATGGCCCACGGGTACTGCTCCTGGACGAACCGACGGCAAGCCTCTACCCATCGGTCCGGAAGCGCGTCTGGGGGATCATCCGCGAGGAGTGCGAGGGCGGTGCTGCGGTACTGTACGCTACGCACACACCCGAGGAGGGGACCGCCGACCGCGGCATCGTGCTCGAGGATGGGAAGATCGCCTTCGAGGGGGTGATGAAGGATGTCCGCGCGCACGTACTGGGCGACTAGGTACGGACTTCTGGCCCTGACCAGGGACCGGCCCCTGCTCTTCCTGGCACTGGTGCTGCCCATCGCCACCATGATGCTGGGCGGGATCGTGTTCTCCCACGGTCTTGCGAACGTGCCCCTGTGCATCACTAACGAGGATGTTGGATCGTACGGAGCCAAGCTCGTGACCGAGTTCGACCGCTCGGCCCGTTTCGACATGACCGAGACCGACCGCGCAACGTGCGACGCGATGCTGCGTGATGGTACCGTGGCCGCCACGGTCGCTGTGGAGGCGAACCACACCGGTCGCCTGTCCGCAGAGGGTAGGGTCGATGCGACGGTAACTGTAGACAACTCCCTTCCCTTCCTGGGATGGCTCACCATGCTCGAGTGCCGGAAGGTGCTGTACGCCCACCTCCTGGACACGTTCGCCAACGATCCGCCACCGGCCCTCCTCCACATGCGTGAGAACGATCCGTTCCTCAGCTGGGTGTACGGGCAGGTGTCCGCCTTCATCACGCCCGAGCGGGTGTACTTCATAATCGGTGCACTGCTGGGGACACAGGAGCGCCTGGTCCACCTCGATCCCGTGTTCCTGCACTACTACCTGCCCGGCCTCCTAACCATCGCGGTTGTGTTCACTGCAACGACCCTCGCGTCCATCCTCGTCGTGCGGGACCGCGAGGACGGTAGCCTCACACGGCTCCTGGCAAGCCCCCTCACACCGGGGGAGTACCTGGCGTCGCGCATGGCCGTGGCCCTTCTCATGTCGCTCGTCCAGATCACTATCATACTTGCAGTGCTCGGCTGGTACCTGGGTAGCAAGCTCTCCCTGCTATCGCTTTTCGCAGTGCTCGCAGTGCTCGCTCTGGCCTCCTGCGCTCTGGGCATACTCGTGTCCACCATGGCAGGCAACGCCCTCCACGCGCTGGAGGTCGCAGTGCTCATCATAGTAGTCCAGATCCTCCTTGGCTCCATGGTGTTCCCGAACGTCATCATGCCCGACGCTGTACGCTCGATCGAGCCTCTGCTCCCCGCCACCCACTCCGTCGCCGCCCTGCGAGAGGTCATCCTCTGGAAGGAGCCTGCGGGCGCACAGGGGCCTATGAGCACGCTCGTGGTCCTGGCAGCGTTGTGGTGGGGGGCCGCCTGGATGCTGCTGACGTACCGCGAACAGCGCTAGAAATCCCACTGGTTGTCGTCGCTCACGTCAGAGTAGTCCATCGCTTGCTGGTTCCATGCGGGCTCCTGCTCGCCCCATCCCTGGCTCTGCTCTTGTTCGCCCCAGGACTGGCCCTGTCCCTGGTCGCCCCAGCCTGCCTGGGAGGATGCACCCTCCCAGCCACCGCTCTGGGCATAGCCTTCTCCAGTGTATCCCTCGCTCCCGCCCTGCTCGTAGTATCCCTCGTACGGATCGGGCTGCAACTCGGTGACCCACCGGCTCGCCAGCACGACGGCAAGGAGCACGACACCCATGACGACGGAACCGGCTGTAGCGTACAACCTGAGCATGTTCCCGGTCTCGACGTCAGGGAGCGTTCTGATGAGAGAGGCGGACTGTTCGACGAGCTGCATCGCCCGTTCAACGTTACCCTCTGCCATCATTCGTTCAGCCTCCTCCAGCAGGCCCTTTGAACGCTCGAACACGACCGCGCTCTCACCTGAGAGCGAGAGCTTCTCGATGGCGGCGAGCTGGTTGATAGCTACCTCGTGGGCGAGCTCCAGCCGCTTCGTGTCGACCTTCACGGTAGACTCAACGGAATAGGGTAGCTTCTCCTTGTCGATCCAAGTGAGTTTGTTCCCCGAGCGCTCATCAGGCTCCGGATCTGGTTCCACCGTATCGAAGGTGGCAATCGCCGAGTCCTCGAACTTTATCGTCGTTGTGCGCCCGAGGATCGGACCGCTGAGCAGGAATACCTTGTTCGACTCCTCCATGAGGTCCGCCAGCTCAACTGTTGCCGATAACCTTTGTGCATAGATGGAGAGCGTTCCGGACAGCGGACGTGGTATATGATAGGGAGCTTCCATGTTAACGGCAAGAGTGAGATTGCCGATGAGGGGATCTATGTTCGCACCCTTAGCGCCGAACTTGAACTCCTGGCCCGATGACCGCGGTCCCGTGGAGAAACTGAGATAGGTCATATCGATTCTGAGAGCGCTGGTCACGATATCCGAGATCAGTACGCAGCGTGCTGTGCATTCGGTACCGGTAGCGAGCTCAGCTAACATGGATGAGACTCCTGAATCCCGATAGCGTCGTCGCTGCACCTTGCTCTCTTCGCACGATTTCAGGCAGGACCGACGGAGGGATGCTCCCACGGACGACACGTCATAGTCCACATGCTCGAAGGAGCCGATGCCACGGACCTCTACCGTATCGTTCACTATGATGAAGAAGGAGGTGCTCCCCTCACGGAGTATCGGGATGCCGGATGGTGCGTCCGCAAGCTTCATGATGGGTTCGATCACCTTGTCCAGGTTCTGCGCCTCTAATGTGAGAGAAGCACGAACGGTACCTACCTCCTGTACGGTGTAGAAGTCGAGCTTGAACTCCAGCGCCTGAAGGGCCGTTGCCAGCTCTTCGCGCACTTCGGCCTTGGCCTCGGACACGAAGATGTCCGGCCAGTTGATAAGGTCCACTTCAATGTACCCATCCTTGGCGATGTACCGCTCGACCTGGGTGGCCACCCCCTGTCGCAGGAACTGCTTGTTCATGTCCTCGAGCATCATCTCGGCAGGTGCGCCGGGGATCTCAGGGGAGGCGAGCTCCACGGTCAGGGTTCCCTCCTTTACTTCTAATGCAAGGGTGATATCTGGCATCTCACCCGGGTTCGCGAACGCGGTGGCGCCTGTGATGTCCACGCTCGACCGGGTGGTCGTAGCGTTCACGTCGAACCAGAACGAAGGGAAAGGGAAGAACATCCGTCGGGCGTATGGATCGTCAGGGATTAGATTGAGAGAGGCGTTGAACTCGTAGCTCATCCTCTTTCCGTCCGAGCTGTAGAACAGGTCGGCCCTCCCGATCCGCTCCTCCAGGGGTGCCCAGCCATCGGACTCGATAGCGAAATCGCTCTGGAGGTCCGCTGTCACGTCGAAGCTGAAGCCCTTGGGTGAGTTGATCGGGCCCGTCATATTGAGCAGCCCCGTGTTGTCCGTGCGGACGAGCAGGTCACAGGTCTCGATGTATTCTTTCTCGTTACGGGGTGGCCGGCAGTCGTCAGGGCAGTTGTACAGGTCCTCGAACCGGTGGTCACACAGTCCATCACCGCACTCCTCCCTGCGCATGAGCTCCTTGTCAATGCTCGTTGTTTCTTTCCGCATCCGTCCAGTTGCCGTTGTAGGCCCTGCATCGACACAGTAGTAACGCTCGCGGTTACAGATCTTGTCCTCATGGCAGTCAGCGTTCGACCTGCAGCAGGTCTTTCCCTGGAGGCAGCACACGGTGCCGCAATTGCTGGAGAAGCACTCTTCATTTGAGTAGCAACGCTGGCCGTTGGGTCGCTGGACGACCTCCTCTAGCGGTGGGGGCGTAGGTGTGGCAAGACGCTGGAATCCTATACCATTGATTCTATCCAGTGCTTTGAGCATTTCGGAATCTGGACGCGGAGGACCTATCTCGTTCCTGAGGAGCTCAATGACACTTCTAGTTGACGTGATCCCGTGCGTGATAGCTGCTATCTGATCATCGATCGTGACCATGAACTTGGGTGTCTTGCTGATCCCGGCCTTTTCAGCATCGATGACGAGTCGTGCGACCTCGAACTCCTTCGATCCGCTCTCAAAACAACGGATGAAGGTGTCCGCATCTGGCACTACCAGAAGTGCTAAATCTGCAATTGCGGCGACATGGTCAATTTCGATTTTTCCAGCGAGCCCCTGCAGCAATTCGTCGCCCTGACCTTGATCCTTGGCACATAGGTACGCCTCGGTTGCCTTGAGCGAGAGCGGATCAGCGGCATCCGGGAGCGGCTTGAACTCGTACGTGATGACGTTCCTGTACATGATGCGTGTGATTCTGATCTCCTTTAGTGTCTCCCCGATACGCAACGGGTCCATGTACTCGACGATAGTGACCTTCTTCCCGGGCGGTTGAGGGGTCGGTTTTCCGATGTCGGAGACCTGCGGTGTGGAAGGGGGACGCGTGGGCTCAGGTAAAAGGTCCGGTATCTCCAGGTCATCTTCCGGGATATCGGGGATCTCAAGGTCATCATCGGAAATATCGGGCACCTCGAGAGCGTCGTCGATTATTTCTAGATCCTCGTCATCGATCACCGCATCCTCGACGCAATAGTGCCGGTCGCTGCAAACGTTACCTGGCGGGCAGTCGGTGGTCGAGAAGCAGCACTCCATCCCTTCAACACAGCATGCCCCATTGTCACAGTTACCGCTATGGCACTGGTCGCTGGCGGTACAGGGGGAGCCATTGGAGCGTTTGGAAGGCGCCTCGGACGGCACGGGTGTTGGTTCGGGCGTGCTCTCCGGACGGGCAGTGGGTACTGCTGTCGGTTCAGGTGTGGGTACTGCTGTGGGCTCGGGTGTGGTCTCGATACTATCATCCTCAAAGATCAACCAGAGCTCTGCTGCATCCCCGTAGTGCTGTGTGTCATAATCCACTATAAGGGTAAGATCGCCAATTTCTCTTGTGATCAGTTCATCCGGATTCGAATAGATATACTCATAAATCGGGGAAAAATCATATTCCCACCCGGACGGTGTAACGATGAAGTAGTAGGCGACTCTCTTATCCGATCTAACTTTCGTGAGAGTGATGTTGTATCCACTATGCTCGATAGTTTCCCCCAGATTGATAAGGACCTTCTCACCAGGAACCGGTGGGCGATTGCCGCACTCACCATCGTAAACCAGCCATAGCTCGGCCGTGCTGAGAGAGTTCCACGTATCGGGTTTAATGAGAAGTGTCAGCTCGCTGATTACCTTCTTGACCTCATTCTCTTCGATTGAATGGACGTCGTCGTAGTTCGGCGAGAACATATGCGTTTGCCCGGACGGATCCACGATCTCGAAGAAGGCCGTGTTCGAACCGCTCGCGACATCATTGAGCGTGATCTTGTACCCACAGAAATCCGTGTTCCTTCCTTTGTGGATCACCTTCTTCTGCCCGGGAACGGGTGTGGGTCTCGGTGTGGGTACGGGAGTCGGTACGGGTATGACATCCGGAGGTTCTATAGAAGCCTCCTCCCCGCACGCCTCCACATTGGTGAGCGTACCATAGATAGCACCGAACACCGGCCAGCCGTCAGAATACCCATAGAGGACCGTGACCTCGTTGATGCCCGAGACGTCCGCCATCAGCTCACAGTCCTTCGATGCTTGGTTCTCCGCAAGCTCACAAGATGTCAGCGATTCCTGGACCCATTTTCCAGCAAGAGATGCACTATTGCGGGAGCAGACCTCGCGGTCCCCATTGTCGCAAGCGATAGTGCCGTCGAACACCGCGAGAGTGGTCGGTTTCCGGTCGAAGGGTGCGGGATTGTTGGAGATGCGCCCCTTGAACGTGAACGTGTCG
>JASMDC010000046.1 GCA_030753015.1 Candidatus Undinarchaeales archaeon
CAACAATATATACGTTTCCGTTATGCGTTTTCAAGAACGAGGCCGTTCAGCTCAGGGGTAAAATTCTAAAAGGTGCCAGTATTCCTTGGAGAGGTTCTCGCATTGGGTCACACGCTACCTTTCTCAGATCCATCACTACGGCCGAGGTAGGATCATTCCTCAGAGTAGATCAGTAGCCGGGCCCCGGCGGATTGTAGTAGCCGGAATAGCCGGTTGTATCGCCTGCCCGTCGGGACGCGTAGAAGGAAGGGTTCCCTCCCTGGAAGTACTGATAGGAGTAATCGTACCGCTGGGGAATGTCCTCTGTCGGCTCTGTCTCGCGCTGGGTGTAGAGGAAGAGCCCCGCGGCAGTAATGACCAGCAGGCAGAGCGCTGCGATGATCGCGGTCGAGACGTCGATGAGCGGTCCTTCCTCGGGCGGACGTGCCGGTCCCCCGGTGTCGGTCGTTGACCCGGGACCATCGGACGTACCGCTGTCGGTTTCGCTTCCCGTATCCCCCGCCGTCGGGATCACGCACTCCTTGACGATGATCTTGCCCTGCGCCTCTCCTGAGATGGCGCCGTCCCGCGGGACGCTGATGACGAGATAGGGGTAGGTGCCAGGCCCCGCGTCAACATCGATCTCGAAGTTGAACACGAACTGGGACTCCATGTCGTGGCCGAGGTTCCAGGTGTACGCGGGCGTGACTACGAACCGTGCAGCGGGCCCCGTGACGTTCGTGACGAACGGGAGGTTACCGCGCAGGAGGTTGCGAACGGTGCTCGTGATGCTGGCGGTGTCGCCCCGGCACACTTCCTTCTCGGCGCCCTCGATGAACACCTCCACACGCAGCTCGCCGTAGTCGGGGGCCACGGCAAGAGCGAGCGACAGGACAATGAGCAGCGCGAGCGTCCGTCTCACATGCCAGACCCCCGTGAACGGAGCTCGAGCACGTGCTCGCCCATGTCCTTTACTTCGAGCACGTCGCCAAGGAACATGCGTACGACGGCCATGTTGGTACGCACGTGGGACGTATCGTGCACACGCACGCGCGATCCCGGGGCCAGTGCGATGAACGGAACGATTTGGTCGGAAAGATGAGGGTCGATGGGAAGGTCCTTCGAGAGGTTCTTCAGGAGGTCATCGGCCGCCTCCTGCCCCACGCGCTCGGCCGGTTTGCCGGGTGCTCCGAGCTCGGAACCCGCAATGTAACCTGTGTCGCTCCATACGCAGATGCCCGAGCCGGTGCAGCCCTTGTGCCCGGTCGTCGCCTCCTCTTGGATCGTCACCGGACCCAAGCCGTGCTCCTCGAGGGCGGCCGAACACGCGTTCGCCTGGCGTTGGGCGATCTTTCGCGGCAGACCGGTGCAGTAGGAGATCCCACCGACGGTCCGCGGTGGCAGTGACTCCACGCACTTCATGGGTGAGAGAGTACTGGGACGGAAGTGGAACTCGGCCCACCCGCCCCCACGTGGATAGTAGCCCCTGGTGTTCACCGAGACGGTCCCATGGTAGCCCATTGCGCCAAGGAACGGGAGCGTGACGTTCTTGACATAGTCTATCGGGGGGCTCCACTTCACATCGGTGCCGCCTGTGACGCTCACCTGGAGGTCACGCGGGCTCGCCAGGGCTGCAAGCATGAGGGACTGGAGCACCAGCGAGATGCTGCCGGCCGTCCCCACGTCCACGGAGAGCACACCACGCCGTGAATTCCGCGGCTCGAAAACGATGCTCCTCGAGCCCTCCTTGAGCCCGGCCACTGCACCGTTGCACAGGTCGGCCACGGCCCGGATGCCTGCCACGTGCTGCGGCCGGAGGCCCGGTTTCGGACGATCGGGTCGAATGTTCGTGATGGTCACCGGTGTCCCGGTCACCATGGAGAGCGCAACGCAGGTGCGGACTATCTGACCGCCCCCCTCCCCCATGGAGCCCTCCACCTGCAGCACGAAATAAACAGGGTGCCGAAAGCTTAAATAACATAGCCCGGTGGCCGCTGGCGGTGCCGAACGTGGGAAATGATGATGATGGACTGCGGGTCCTGGTGGCTGACGGTCTTGCGCCGAAGGCGATCGAGCTGCTCCGGGAAAGGCTGGAGACGGTGGAGGCGAACGACAACACGTCCGAAGAGGTCCAGGCCATGCTCCCGACCTTCGATGCAGCGATTATCCGGAGCAGAACCCAGGTAAGGGCCGACCGTCTCGCCGAGCCAGGTCGACTGAGGATCATCGTCCGTGCTGGTGTCGGACTGGACAACGTTGACCTGGACGCGGCTAAGGCGGCAGGGGTCGAAGTGCACAATACGCCCACGGCCACCACACGCTCGGTCGCTGAGCACGCTCTTGCACTGATGTTCGCACTGGCACGCCACGTCGCCCGCGGGGACGCGTCCACGAAGGCGGGCCTGTGGGAGAAGAAGAAGCTCAAAGGCGTGGAGCTTGCGGGCAAGACCCTGGGTCTGGCGGGCTTCGGCCGCATCGGACAGGAGCTTGGCAGGATGTGCCAGGCACTGGGCATGACCGTCATCGCCCACGACAAGTTCGAGGACGTGGTGAGGCCATTTGCCGACGAGATGGGCGTTCCCCTCGTGTCCAAGGAAGAGCTCTTGAGGTCATCGGACTTCATCAGCATGCACATGCCCCTGGTCGAGAGCACCCGCGGATGGATCGGGGTCGAGGAGCTAGAGGCCATGCGACCGACCGCTTACATCGTGAACACCTCGCGCGGAGGCACCATCGACGAGGACGCGCTGCTAGCAGCGCTCCGCTCAAGCACCATTGCAGGGGCCGCACTGGACGTGTTCGCAAAGGAACCAGTGAAAGAGCCTTTCCCCGAGGCACCGAACCTCGTGCTCACACCGCATGTCGCTGGCACCACGGCCGAGGGTCAGGACCGTGCAGGGCTCGATGCCGCACGTATCGTGCTCTCCTTCCTCGGACTGGAATGACGGCTACCGATAGGCGGCCAATATGGCCCTGTAGACCTTGACGGCGGCACGCATCGACTCTATCGACACGTACTCGTCGGGCACATGCGTCATGGCCGAAGGGCCGGGCCCGAGATAGACCACGGGACAGCCCCAGGCCTCTGTGATCATCTGCCCCTCACCGTACCCGCTCATCGGTCTGAACTCTGCCGAGCCGAGCTGCGAGGAGACCGCCTCGGCAACGGGACCTGCCTCGTCCCTGCCTGTCAGGAGCGGCCCCCTGTCGTGGCGGATGGTAACGTCCTCGAGGGTGAGCCCACGTGCCTCGATCGCACCGCGGAGCAGCTCTTCGAGCTTGGCGGCGTCCAGGGACGGGACCGCAGGTCGGACATCGAGCACGGCGTCTGCGAGGTCGGGTACCTGGTTCCCTTCCCTTCCCAGTCCTGCGCCCGTGTCGAGACCACCGTTCAGGTAGGCCAGGTTGCCGGTGGACGGACCGAGGTCAGGGTGTGCGAACCGCTCGAGACCTATGTCACCGATGGCTCCCACCAGTCCTGTGATGGCGTTCTGGCCCCGGGACGGTTCGGAGGCGTGCGCGGTCCTGCCCCGGACGCGGAAGGACAGCTCGATAAGTCCGCGATGGGCGTGCTTGATGGTGAGGTCCGTCGGTTCCGTGACCACGACCATCTCGGGAGCGAAGGTGTGCTCGGACAGGAAGCGCTTGATCCCCCTGAAGTCGTACTCCTCACCCACGTCGAAAAGGGCCGCCCAGGTTCCGGGATCCTCCTTGCTCAGGGCTGTGACCAGGGCCGCGATAGGGCCCTTCATGTCCACGGCACCCACGCCGTGCACCCTCTCATCGCGCACCTCACCGGAAAAGGGATCCCCGGACCACGAGCTCGAGGGGGCCACCGTGTCCAGATGCGAGACGAAGAGGACGCGGGGGTCCTCGGCGCCCACGATGATGTTCCTTCTGCCGTCCTCCACGTCCTGCGACCGCGGGGAGAGCCCGCGCTCACGCAGCACGAAGGAGAGGAACTCGCCGACGGCCCGCTCGGAGCGCAGGAGGCGATCGCCGTCCCGTTGCACGTAGCTGGGGATACGGACCAGCTCACGACAGAGGTTCACGACGTCCATGTCGCCAATCCTGTAGAAAAGGTTATTAATTCGTGATAGCACCTATCCGACCGTCATGAAGATCGTGTGCGCACAATGCGGACAACACTTCACACCCCAGTTCTGCTACTCCTTCAAGCGGACCTCCCTATGCGTGGAATGCCTCAGGACCTACTACACCCTTGAACCCATGCGCCCTGCCAGGGCCTAGGACGGGCATCCTTACATTTACTCGAATTCGAAACGTTTTTATACAACCTGTCGTGCTAAGACATGGCAGGATTCTCCTGGGCTTGGAACACCCTGGAGGAAAGGGGACATAGGGGGTACGAGAGTTGTACGAACTTAGCGAGAGCACTATAGAGAGCGAGGAAGGGGCCGGGGAAAAGTATGCCGTCCTCATCTGTGGGATGGCGGACAGTTCTTCCTTCTACAACAACATATCCTTCGTCCACGACATGCTGCTGGAGAAGGGGTACAAGGAAGAGAACATCACCGTTCTCTACGACAAGGGCGATGATCCGGAGTCGTTCGACACGGTCCGGGCCCAGGGGGAGTCCAAGGAGGGGCCGGCGCGGTACGTACCAGCATCCACATACGGCTTCTCTCCGCGGGAGGAGGGTATCGTGGACGGTGCAGCAGACCGCGAGACCATGACCAAGGTGTTCGCCGAGCTCGGCGAGAAGGTCACCGAGCGTGACGAGCTGTTCGTGTACGTCACGGACCACGGGGGACGCGTCGGCTCGGGACACAAGGCCGAGAGCACCATCGTTGTCACCGATCCGGTGAAGGACGCCGAAAAGAGCTCTGAGGAAGGGAGCAATGCGTACCCACTCACCGTCGGATTCGAGCCGGAGTACACCAAGGCCGACGAGGACGAGGACACTCCACCCGATCCCGAGCAGCTGGAGGATCAGTACGGGGACCTCACGGAAGAGGAGCTCCTGTCCATGTTCTACGGTACCGACATCTACGGGTTCGAGGGCTTCGGCAGCTTCGATAACTACGACGAGATCACCGAGTCCGAGTTCGCCCAGATGATCAAGCCCATCAAGGCCAAGAGCGAGATCCTGGTGTTCGACCAGTGCCACTCCGGCGGTTTTGCTGACCGCTTCGGCAGGGGCAACCGTGTGGCCGTCTCGGCGTGCCGCGCCAACGAGTCGTCCTACATCTCCCACCCGATGGACGGATTTCCGGCGACGTTCTTCGGCGCGCTCCGGGGACGTGACTACGACGGCAACGCGATCGACGCGGACCTCAACGGCGACGGCAAGATATCCATCAAGGAGGCCTACCAGTACGCGCTCGAGAACGATGAGTTCGCCAACGGCGATGACGGGTGGTTCACCGAGCACCCGCTGCTCATCGCACGGAACCGCGACGCTGACGAGGCGTTCATCGATTAGGCGAGCGGGGCTGCTATCCCGAACGTGACGTACGCCATGTAGATCGACAGCGCCAGTCCTGACCATACTGCGAGCCGGTGGCCCGCGCGCGGGAAGCCGCTGACGGCCATCTCGACGAGCCCTGCTGCCATGAGCACCGATGCTTGGGGGAGTAGGGGGACGAACCAGCCGGGACCGTACGCTCCCGTCATTCCCTCCACGAACGGGTGGGCCAGCACGTAGGCGACCATGGGGACCAGGAACAGGAGCAGTATTACGCCCTGCTCCACGGTGATGAGCGCCTTCCATCCCCGCGCGAGGAACACCAATCCCCCCACCACGATCAGGAATGCGGCGAGATAGGTCGGATTTCCGTCCGTGACGCCCGGCCACGCAAGCGACCGTGCGAGGTGCCCGCTCTCATCCACGACCCGTACAAGCCCGAGACCGGGATCCGTGACCATCTGGATCCGTCCAAAGATGAGCGGGAGCACGATGCAGCTGGTGAGGATCACCCACACGACCGAGTGGGCCGCGGTCACCGCCCCCTCGCTCTTGAGTATGAACGCAAGGATGATCATCACGAGGAAAGGGAGGAGAACGGGGACGACCGTCCGCTCCGCTCCAGAGGCCAGCTCACCCAGATCGTCCGCACTGTATGCCCATACCCCGTAGGGCAGGAGCATCGTTGCGAGGAAGAGCACGGCCGGCACCATGTGTCCCGCCGGAACGGACCGGCCTAAGAGGGTCCTAGCCACGGCCACCGCCGGGATGAGGAGGTACGCGAGCGGCTCGAGCTGGACGGCGCACCCCAGGGCGAACCAGAGAGCCACCAGAGGTCGCGCCTTGCCGGTTTTGAACGAACGGACCATCGACAGCGCCACCAGCGAGACGACGAGCGGGAGGTAGCCCCCCTGCCACGGCCCGAGAGCGTACCGAGTAACAGTGAACGGGAGAGTGAGGTAGAACAATCCTGCAAGGAGCCCCGTCTCGGCACCCCCTACTGCGCGCCCGATGCGTGACACCAGGAACGCAGTGGCGAGGTGCACGAGCAGCATGACGTGCACGAGCGGTCCGGTGCCAGTGCCCGCTACGAGACCAACGGCGACATGAAGGAGCGTCCCGAGCGGTCCTGTTGGGACGCCCAGTTCTCCTGTCGGGCCCATGCTCGGGAACACGCCGTCCTCCAGTGCCTCCCGGGCCAGGGACGCGGCGGGCGCACCGGTGTTCCTGGATGCCGCTCCTGGTGCTGCCCAGAGGCCGAAGATCAGGGCTGCGAGAAGTGCCGCGGCAAGGATGTGATCCGGGTCCGGTGGTTCCAGCACCCTTCTTGCGGCCACGCTCCTTTAAAGGTCCTCCCGCTTAATAAGGGTGCCGTCAGGCTGATGGTTCAGAGCCGGTCGAAGATCTGACACTTGAGCGCGATAGCGGTGCTGAGGCTATGTCCTTCGAACATAACGGAGCGGACGATGTTCTGGATGTAGAACCGGGAGGCGGCGTTGGGCGTCTGCACCGTAAGGCCGTCCATGATGGTCGTGCGCTCGTCATAGGGGTCGATGGTGCACTTGCGCCGTTCGGCCTCCTTGCCCACTAGACGTGCGAGCTCGCTGATGTTCACGAACACCATGGCGACCACCTTGCCCCCTTTCACGAGGCGGCGGGCCTTGGGCCATAGCCAACGCGTGTAGGGGCGCTCGATACCCAGGTCCTTGTCCATCCCGATGGTCAGTGATGATGGCAGCCACAGGTCACGGATCCCGACCTCTCGCTCCAGGCGCTCGGTGGCCTGTTCGAGGGGCTCGCCGGCCGGGATGCACGCGATGAACATCCCCGGTTCGGGCCGTGCGTAGGCGGCCGAACCCTGCTGCCGACAGCGGAGGACCGTGCGGGCTACTTTCCGTCGCGGACGGAGCAGCTCGTCGCGGAGCGGGAGGTCCAAGGTCATCCGGAAGGAGCGGCCACCAGCGAGCTTCTTGTCGAGCACCTCGTTCTGCACGTTCTCTCCCAGGCGAGGAACGATGTGGATCACGGTCCCCTCGTTACTTGCGCTGAAGATGGCATGGGGTACCGGAGGGGTTTCGCGCCTCGTGAAACTGAGCCGGGCCCGCATCTCCGTCGGCGTGTCCGCAGCGACGTCCCAGTACACGTCAACGACATACCCCTGTTCCTCCAGTCCCTGACGGATGGAGTCGAGGTTCTGGTTGACGGCCGGGAGCAGTGGCGGTATATTGAGCAGCAGCTGCGAGCTCGTGATCTGCTCATCGGTCCCGCTCATGGTCATGTGCCCTCCTGTGCACGGTGTGGCCCCGTTCGCATTTAACGTTTTCGCCCAAGGCCGCCTCTTCACTGTCGAAGCCATTATATTGGTTGCTGTCCATAAGGATGTCATGACCGATGTGCCTTGGTACGTGGACAACTATCAGGTGTTCATCCTCATCGTGCTCCTCACGATCGGGTACGGGGCCGTCGACATCATGAACGCCACGGAACGTGAGCCCGCCGGATCTACCTGGGAGGAGCGCAACGCCGACCGCCTGGAACTAATGGAGACCGCCACGACCGATGAGCTCATCGAGCTCTTGAAGGAGGACGAGAACGATCCGCACCCGGGTTTCGAGAAGAAGTCACGGGAAATGTCCGCAGACGATGTAAAGCTGTTCGGCGGTTTAATCGTCATCATCCTCTCCTACAGCTGGTTCAAGACCTTCCAGCGGTTCAAGGAGGTCGTCGACGCCCTCGGCCCGCAGCTGGCCGTTGTGGAGGTGGTGAAGTTCATGCGTAACACCAGCCTCCACTGCACGACGCATGACGGCAGGGCCTTCTACCTCTACTACTTCGGCGGTGCAAAGCACTCTCGTGCCTACTACGAGCTGTGGATCGACACCATGACGATGCCCGATATCACGGGTGCCGAGCAGTACATAGCTGCCATCGACCATCTCGATTCGATCCTTGCGCTCCCTGGGGACACCGAGGGCAGCTGGAAGCTCACGGCCCGTCTGTCCGACGAGTGGTTCACTTCCGAGACGCCAGACATCCTCAAGACGCTGGACGCCCTCTACGCGCTGAGGGACCGGCGGCGGTGACGGCCGGGTCCGGCTCATTTATTTATTGGTAGCCGTGTTCACGGTGAACATGGTCGAAGCTCCTTGGTACGTGGAGAACTACCGGGCGTTCCTTCTTGCGTCGCTCCTGGCGGTCGTGCTCTTTCTGGCACCGATGTTCCCCTGGATGTTCACACCGTACATGGACGACTGGATCGATCTTGTGGAGGACGCTGACGAACCAGGGTTCTTCATGGTCATGGCGTTAATACCGGGGATACTCGGGTACTCCTATTTCAAGACCTTCCAGCGGTACTGGGAGGTGGTCGAGGCCCTGGGCGACCGTCTGGTGTCAGTGGAGGTGATCGGCTTCATGCGTCACACGAGCCTCCATTGCACGACCTACGACGGCAGGTCGTTCTATCTCTACTACTTCGGCGGGGCCAAGCACATGCCCGCTTACTACAAACTATCGATCGACCTGCCCGGCAAGCTGCCGCGGTTCGACTCCACGCCGCACGTGGAGGCCATCTACCACTTGAAGAGTATCGAGGTCGAGTACGGTGACGAGGAGGGACAGGACAAGCTCGTTGCCAAGTTGTCCGACCAGTGGTTCGTGTCGGAGACGAAGGACATCCTAAACTCGCTTGACGCGCTCCACAAGATACGTGACGAGAAGCGGAAGTAGTCCGGCCGGTGCCGTAGCTATTTATTGGTTGTACCGCACAGAGGATGCATGCCGGAGATCCCCGTGCACATCGAGCGGTACCAGCAGTTCCTGGCAGTTGGGATCATCGTGGGGCTCATCGTCGTGAGCGTGTACTTCCATGAACGACTCCCCTGGGGTGACACTGTCAAGGACCTCTTCCCGACAGATACTCGTGCAGCACTGATAGCTCACATAGCTCTCATTGTGATTGGCCTCACCAGCCTCGCTCTGGCGCTCACGGGCGAGCGGTTCGTCTGGGCGCTCGACGCCCTTGCCACTCGCCTGGGTACGGCCGAGGTCCACGGCTCAATGTGGAGCGGGATCCTCCGTTGCACGACCCCCGACGGAAGGAGCTACTTCCTGTATTACTATCCTGGCAGAAAGCACACTCGCGCCTACTACGAGCTCTGGCTGGAGCTACTGACCGAGCTCGAAGACCTCGATTCCGGCGAGCATATCACGGCCATCGACCATCTGGAGAGCATAGCCGTGCGGCCGGGGGATGGCGGAGGCCCGGCGAGACTGGTCGCACACCTCAACGAGAGCGCAACGTCGACGGACGCTCTTCCCAGAACCCTGGACGCGCTGTTCGAGCTCAGGGACCACAGGCGACAGTGAGAACTGATCGTCATTCGACCTTGATGCTCTTCTCCTTGATCTCGTTCAGTATCAGGTTCGTTTCCGTCCTTTCGATGAACTCGTACGTCTGTATATTCTTGAGGAACGCGTCCATGGATTTCCTGTTCTTCAACTTGGCGATGATCACGACATCGAAATGCCCGGTAACGTCGTAGACGGTAAAGACGTGCGGATTGATGCGCGAGCTTCTCGGATAGGAGCTCTTTCAGAAGTTCGCTGAGACGAAGGAGAGGGAAGCGGAAGAGTCCAGGGTAGCTGTCACCGACTGGGACCTCGAGAAATACCTGGAAGCGTGCTAGAGGATGGCCTGTATCAGTGCAGACTGCGCCGCACGTCCGCGGGCGGGAAGTGACCGACCCAGGCCACGGCCACCGCCGCGAGCAGCAAGGGCCTGGTCACGAGGATGAACCATGTCACGCCCCATGTCGCCTCAGCGTAGGCCGCTATCAGCGCTAGGAGGAAGGAGATCGCGCACGCCGCCAGGCGGTACATCATCATCTTGCTCCGTGCCTTGAAGGAGAGGAGAGGTATGGCCAGCGCAAGGACCGCTCCCGGTATGAGGCCCCACAAGGTCAGTATCCCCAGGGCAGTGCGGTCGTTGACGAACCAGGAGGTCCCCCAGACACCAAGGCTGTAGACGCCCAGACCCCCTTGCCATACGAGGACGCTGGCAGCCACACCCACCAGGAGCAGGAGGGTCGGGAGGCGTTCAGCGATCCCACCCGAGCGGTTTTCCGACATGAGGCCCACGAGGTAGGATGCCACCGGCACCGAGAGCACGCCCTGGACCACGAGGGCAAGTAGGAAGAGGATCCTGTCGATCCGCGGGAGGCCGATGCTGCCGGCCAGCTGACGCAGCCCGATGAGACCGTAGAGCAGTGTGGACAGGAGCCAGAAGACCGTGACGCTGTCCGCCAGCCGGTCACGGAGCTCGACTAGCCGCGAAGCGAGGACGGCTGTGGCTGCCGCGAGCAACAGTGCACTGCATCCATTGAGCAAGTTGCCAATCACAGCAATGTCTACCTCCTGCAACTGGAGAGCACCACATGCTTTATAATGCTGAACCCGTGGCCGCGCCCGGGTGTTAAACATAAAAGGGTTGCCCGACCCACTCCACGCGATGGGAGCGCTCTTCGGCACTTCGGGCATGCGGGGAATCGTCAACCTCGAGATAACGCCACCACTGGTACTCAAGACCGGGATGGCGCTGGCGGCATCGCTGGACCACTGCGGCAGCGTCGCCGTGGGGACGGACCACCGTACCTCTGCGGAGGCCATCAAGCGCGCTATGGTCGCGGGCATTCTGGCAGGCGGATGCAACGTGATGGACGTCGGATTGGCCCCCACCCCGACAATCGTGTACGCAGGTTCCAAGCTCGGGTGCGACGCGTCCGTGAGCATCACCGCCTCGCACAATCCGCCCGAGTACAACGGCATCAAGCTCTGGAATTCCGACGGCTCGGGTTTCTCACGGGAGCAGGAGGCTGATGTCGAGGAGCTCATCCTGGGCGCTCAGGTGCCAGGCGTCGAGTGGAACAACGTCGGCAGGGTGTTCCAACGCCCGCACGCCTCACGCACTCACATCGATGCGATCATCACGGCCCTGGGCCATGTGGACGGGTTCTCTGTTGTGTACGACGGCGGGTGCGGTGCCGGATCAAAGGTCACTCCCTACCTCCTCCGTGAGCTGGGGTGCAAGGTGTTCACGCTCAATGCCAACCCCGATGGAAGGTTCGATCCGAGGGACCACTTGCGGGGCGAGCCCCTCCCGGCCGCGGGTGATTGGAACCGCATTGCGGACCTGGCCAACCTCGTCGACACGGTCTTTGCGACCGAGGCCGATTTGGGGCTGGCCAATGACGGTGACGCGGACCGTGTGCTCGTCGTGGACGAGACCGGTACTGTTGTCCCTCCTGATGTGCTCATCGCCTTCTTCGCCGAGCAGGCACTGAAGGAGAAGAAGGGCGGTACAATCGTCACCACCGTCGAAAGTTCGATGCTCATCGAAGAGGTCGCCAAGAAGAACAAGGGCAAGGTCGTGCGCACTCCCGTGGGTGACGTGTTCGTCTCGCGGGCGGTGAAGGAGCACGGTGCGCTCCTTGGTGCCGAGCCCGCGGGGACCTTCATATTCCCTGACCTTCACCTGTGCCCCGACGGCCCGTTCTCGGCAGCGTGTGCGGTGCGGGTGCTCGCTGAGCACGGCAGGCCGCTGTCCGAGATCCTGGCCGTGTACGAGCGCTACCCCATGGGTCGGCTCCGTCTCGAATGTCCCAATGAGCGCAAGGCGACTGCCATGGACGCCATCGCCGTGGAGCTCGAGGACGCTCTCTCGGGGATCAAGGGCATCGATACCGCTGACGGCATCAGGGCCGAGCTCAAGGACGGTTGGATCCTGGTGCGGCCCTCCGGCACCGAGCCCATTCTACGGATCACCACCGAGGCACGGGACCAGCAGGCGCTCGACACCACGCTCGAGGCCGCTCAGGAGGCCGTGGGCGACATAATCGCCCGGGTGACGCGGTAGCGTGGAAGCGGTCATCCTCGCCGCCGGCCAAGGGACGCGGATGCGCCCCATCACGCCCGGTGTCCCCAAATCGCTCATCCCCGTGGCCAACCGCCCATTCCTCTCCCTTGTCGTGGACCGGGTACGGGCAGCTGGTGCAAAGCGTATCGTGGTAGTGGTCTCCCCGGAGAACCGTGACGCGATCCAGAACGCGCTGGATGACGTACAGGTCGCGGTCCAGGAGGTGCCCCGCGGTACCGCCGACGCTGTGGCGGCCGCTGAGAACGCCGTAACGGACGACTTCCTCCTGGTCAACGGCGACACTCTCATCGAGGTGGACGACCTTCGCCGCCTTGCGGACGAATCAGGTTGTGCCATGGGGCTCGCGCGTGTGGACGATCCCTCTGCGTACGGCATCGCTGAGGTCGTCGACGGTCGCGTGGTGGCCATCGACGAGAAACCCGAGCATCCCCGGGGCGACCTCGCCAACACCGGTACCTACCGGCTCACCAGGGCGGTATTCGATGCCATCCGGCGGACGCCGCTCTCGGAACGGGGCGAGCTGGAGCTTACTGCTTCTCTCATGCTCCTGCACGAGCGAGGGACACCGGTGCATGCATGCCTCATCGAACGCGGGTGGCGTGATTTCGGTGCCCCCTGGCACGTGCTCGACCTCAACGACGAGGCGCTGGCCGTGCTCGAGGCCCCCACACCACGGATCGACGGCGCCATCGTCAACGGCCCTGTGGTGCTGGGCACAGGGTGCACGGTGGGCGAGGATGCCATCATCCAGGGTCCTGCTGTGGTCGGCAACGGGTGTGAGATCGGTGCCGGTGCACGCATCGGTCCGGGATCGTCCGTGGGCGCGGGGTGCGTGCTGGGTGACGGGAGCGTCGTGGAGGGCTCGGTCCTGTGCGAAAGGGTCACGGTCGGTGATGGTGCGCAGGTGCTCTCCTCCGTGCTCGGGGCCGGGGCGACCGTGGGGATGGCGGCCACTCTTCTGGACACGAACGACGACAGCTCGACGGTCCGGATGACCGTGAAGGACAGGGACCTCGACACAGGCCGCACGCGGTGCGGTGCACTGGTCGGGTGCGGTGCCGCCGTGGACGACATGGAGGTCGTGTTCCCGGGATCGCTTGTGTTTGCGATGGAATGACCGTGAACTACCCCTCTCAGAAGGGGACTTCCCGCCGAAACGTAAAAAAGAGTTAAAAAAACGTACGACCAATCCACGAGCGTGGTAGTCTGCCTCGTCAATCCACCGCAGCTGTCCACACCCTACCAAGTGACGGACGGCCTCATGCCGCCCCTTGGCATCATGTTCCTTTCCGCAGTGCTCAAGAAGGAGGGGTTCGATGTGCACGTAATCGATGCACCGGGCGAGGCATCGACGAATCGGTACGAGCATGACGGGAACCCGCTCCGCGGCCTCGGGATCGAAGCGATCATCGAGCGCATCCCCGAAGGGACGCGGCTCGTGGGGATCGCCGGTATCTTCTCCATGAACCACCACGTACTCATGGAGCTTGCCCATTCCGTCAAGGAACGGTTGCCAGATGTCATCGTGGTCGTCGGGGGGTCACATGCGACCGCCGTGGCCGAGTACGTCATGAAATCCGAGGATGTTGATGTCGTGTGCCTGGGGGAAGCTGAACGCTCGCTGCTCGCCCTTTGCCACACCCTGGAGCGTAACGGATGGCGGACGGTCCCAGCCGACCTTGCTGGGATCGCGGGGATAGCCTACCGTGACGGGGAGCGTATCGTAGTCAATAGGGACGTGGAGCTCATCGACGACGTGGACGCTATTCCCTATCCCGACTGGAAGAGCGTGCCCATGGAGACCTACTACACCTCTAAAGAAGCGAATGGACCGGTATGGACCGATCGCTGGGTACCGCTGCTCTCCTCACGGGGCTGTCCGTACGACTGTGCCTTTTGCAGCACACCGGCCATATGGCGTCGTCGATGGCGTCCGCGCGACCCGGTCAAGCTCATCGACGAGATAGCCTGGCTCCAGCGTGAGCATGGGATCCAGGAGGTGCACTTCGAGGACGAGAACATGAGCACCGATCCCAAGAGGCTGGAAGCGTTCTGTGACGAGCTCGTACGACGGGACATCGGTATCAAGTGGCAGGCAGCGAACGGAATGCGCGCCCACGGCCTCGACAGGGAGCTGCTGACAAAGATGGTCGCCTCCGGGTGCACGAACCTCGTGCTCGCCCCCGAGTCAGGTTCCCGCTGTCTCCTCCGTGAGGGACTTAACAAGGACATCGACCTGGACGAGATCGCGCAAGCTGGTCGGACCGCCCACGGACTGGGACTGCGTACGTCCACATTCTTCATGATGGGCATGCCCGGGGAGACACGAAGGGACGTCGCCCGGACCCTGGTATATCTCATGCGGCTGGCGTTCGCTGGGGTGGACGAGTGCTCGATCGGGCAGTTCGTGCCTCTCCCCGGGAGCCGTCTGTTCGACCGACTGCGCTCCGAGGGACGGATCGAGCTCGATGACGCGTTCTTCCGCTCGCTCACGGCAATGGGCGATCTCTCCTCGTCACGCTCGTGGTCCGAGCACTACTCCAATCCGGAGCTGAAGATATACCAGCTGATCGGCCTCGGCCTGTTCCACGTCACCCGGCTCGTGTTCCATCCCGTGAGCACGGCACGGACCTTCGCCAATGTGCTCAAGGGACGGCAGGAGCTGAAGAGCGAGCGGTTCCTCATCTCGAAGCTACGCCGGTTTAGAGGTAGATGAGCTCAGGTGTCCTGCCAGCAGTTTCCGTCCAGACCGCACTCCGCATCCTGGGGACAGCCACACACCTGGCATGCGGGTACGAGCCCCCGTTCTCGTACGCAAAGGAACGGCTTCACTGCGGAGCATGAGCCGTGGTTGGTTCCATCGTCACATATCTGGTCCGGATCGTAGCACCGATCGTCGGAGTAGCACCCCATGCCGTCCGGACAGCCGCAGAGGGCGCAGTCGGGGATGAGCGATGGTTTGTCCGGCTCGCAGTAGTTACCGCCGCCGGCCGCACAGGTGCCCGCTGGTGTACCGTCCGCGCATGACTCGTACGGGTAGGGAAGGAACCAGCCACGGATGCCCCCGGCGTCGTCCATGGTCCCCGATGCACGGGCCGTGGTCTCGATGAACCTGCTTGCCCCGTCGCTGAACGTGACGTGGAGGAGGACGTGGTTGATGGTGCGTGGCGCGGACAGGCTGTCCGAGTCGACGTAGGCGAACTGCAGGTGCATCCCGTACGACGCGTGCCCGTTACCTGCCATGACGAGCGCGGCCATGAGCACCGCCGAGTCACGGCAGCTCCCCCGTCCCTCAGTGAGGGTCTCCAGTGGCCACTGGGCCGTTTCGTTGGTGACCTGGTAGATCATGAGCCGGTTCTTGAGGTTGTACACCTCGTCGATGAACTGTCGTGCCGTCCGGCCATCGGTCAGGTCGCCGATCACGTCGGTGAACGCCTCCGGCCGCACGAAGGTGCGGTAGTCCGGCGTGGTGAGGTTCTCCTCCGTGCAACCAGGGCAGGAGATGGGCCGGTAGTACACGGGTCGGGGCGCCGATACCAGGGTGCGGTAGGTGTCCACGGGCATGTTCCACACCACGGTCTCCCCGCGATTGTCGGGGTACTGCCAACGGATCGTCCCCTCGTTGATGACAGTGTGGAATCCCTCGGGCGACGTCGTCTGTGGCCGTTCGACGCAGTACGAGCGGTCGGTGTCGCACGCATGGTCCGGCGGGCAGTCCGCATCCGTCCGGCAGCACAGTGTCCCCGCAAGGCAGCACACCCCTCCTGCACAGTTACCGCTCGCGCACTCGCCCGATGCATTACAGTCGCCACCATTGGGCACGTGCGTGACGGTCGGGGACGGTGAGGGTGTGGATGACGGTCCGGTCCCGTCCCCCGTACAGGCCGACTCGGCATGGTCGCACGCCATCCCTCCGGGACAGTCGCGGTCATCCTGGCAGCATGTCCTGCCCACGGTACAGCACACGCCGTTGATACAGTTGTCGCTGAGGCACTCATCGTCCACGGTGCACGGCATGCCGTTGAGCCGCGTGGCCTCAGGTACCGTCCCCCCGCTCCCCGGTGTAGGTACCTGACTGGTGCCTGCCACGCAGTAATAACGGTCCGTGTCGCACTGCTCCTCCGGGCCGCAGTCCCGGTCATCGAGACAGCATGCATTGCCTTCGAGGCAGCACACTCCGGCCCCGCAGTTACCGCTGAGGCACATGTGGTCCCCGTCGCACATCATGCCGTTGCGGCGCGGTGCTTGGGTGGGTGAAGATGTGGGTGCTGGTGTTTGCGAGGGTGTCGGGAGTGGGATGCAGAAGGACCGGTCGGTATCGCAGCGATCCCCATCGTCACAGTCACGGTCGGTGCTGCAACAGTCCCTCCCGAGCAGGCAGCATATGCCGTTCCGGCAGTTGCCGCCGAGGCACTCCATATCATCGGAACAGGGCTCGCCGATCCCGGACAATGGCGGTGCTGCTATGGGTAGCGTGGTGGGTGCAGGGCCCGTGTCGGTCTGCTCACCGACGCAACCCGATATGAGGACGAGTGCGAGGACGAGCGCCGCGACCATCCGTCCCGGGACCATAAGAAGACAGGTGGCGCCCAAAGATTATCTACCTATCGATAACGGGGACGGTCACAGCATCGCGCCATCGCCGGTGGTAGGCGAGCGCCGCCATGGCACCGATGCACCCGCGCCTGCCCGTGACCGGTTCAAGGCCGACGGAGGGAAGGGTCGCGGCCGTGCTGAACGTGTCATCAATGCTCACCACAGCTCCCCTTGCGGCCCGACCGAAGAACGAGAGCGCTGGTGGGACGTCCCGGCCATGGAGCCAGGCCAGCCCCGTGTGCTCGGACAGGGTCCACTTCTCCAGGAGGTGGCGGGCCCTTCGCAGGAGAGCGTCACGTCCGTCCGTTGGTACGGCGAGCGTGATCGCGGTGGCCACGCAGTTGCGCGTTCGGTGTGGGGCGCTGGGGTAGAGCTGGGCGAGAGCGTGGTAGAGATAGTCTCCCAGTCCACCTTCCTGGAGCGCGGTCCCGAGGGTGTGACACAGGGACCACGTGGATCCCTCGTCCTCGGTGTCCGTGTCGTCGACACCCAGTACGACCTTCTCCCGGAGCGGGAGCACGACCGTGGCAGAGCTCTTTCGTGAGCCTCCCGGGGGTTCGTGGACCACGATGCGCAGCACACCCTTGGCGAGCCCGCGGGAGATACATGCCCCGACCCCACCTCCGCCGAGACCGTGGTACGTGACACGCACCTCATCGGCCTCCCGGTCCACGACCACAGCACCGATACCCGCGGGGCGGAGGCCAGGTACCAGTTCTGGCTCGACATCACCGGTACACAGGTCATAGATGGCGAGCGTCCCCTCACGTTGCGCGCTGGTGACCAGCTTACTGGCGGCCGGGTAGTGGTGGCCTGTCCATGCAGCACCGCCGAGGCAGCTGCCCTCCTCTACGAGCTCGACGAACGTGGGATCCGCTGGATCGACCGTGGCAGTGATCCGCTTCGTGGAGGTCGCCCAGGGGACGTCCGCTACCAGGGAACGCAGCTCCGAGGGCAGGTGCTCACCGGGTGACAGCTCCAGCGCCATGGCACCGACGCCGCTGACAAGCTTAATAAACCATGCGCCCGGTGGTGGAGGGTATGGGGGCCACCGTGTGGGAGGCGGTCGTGGCCATGGCACGGGAAAGACCGTCCAAGGTGGCGCTTGGCATGCGTCCCGGTGTGTCCCCTGATGATGACGCCTTCCTTGCCGACGCTGAGCGGTTCCGATCAGAGGGTTTCGGTTGCCCGATCGTCGTGACGCTCCCCGGTGTGCAGGTCCCCGGCGAACTGGACGTGATCGAGGCCAAGGATCCCGAGCGTGAGCTCGTCCGCCTGCTGGCCGACGGCGAGGTGGATGCTGCCGTCCGCGGTGCCCTGGACGCCGCAACGACCCTGGGGCACCTGAAGCGCGCCTTCAACGTCCCTTCGCTCTGTCGTATCGCCCTCCTTCGTGCTGCGAACGGGCAGGAGTTCTTCCTCGCGCCCGTGGGCGTGGTGGAGGGTGCTGCAATGGTCGACCGTCTCGAGCTCGTGCGACGGTTCACCGAACTGGCCGCACTCCTTGGGATCGAGCCCAAGATATCGGTGCTCGCCGAGGGCAGGATGGAGGACCGTGGGCGAGGCCGAACCGTGGAGGAGAGCCTTCACGAGGCCGAGCTCATCACGAAGCTGGCCCGGGACCGTCTCGGAGTGACGGACGTCCGGATGACGGGCATCGTCATCGAGGAGGCCTTGGAGGACGGACCTCGTCTCGTGCTGGCGCCGAGCGGACCTACCGGCAATCTAGTGTTCCGGAGCCTCGTGTACCTGGGCGCAGGGGAAGCTCTGGGTGCCCCCGCCTGCTCCCTCCGCCGTCCCTTCGTGGACGTGTCCCGTGGTCGAACGGACGTGCTCAATGCCATGGTCTTCGCGTCCGCGATGGTGGCCGGGGGATGGGATAATGGGTGATCTGGCCCACGCGCTGGCCGACACACTGGCCGCGCTCGGCTCCCGTCGATGCATGTGCAACCCTGGCCAGGACGTCGTTGCCGTTATCGATGCCCTGGAGGGCAGTATGGGGACTACCATGTTCCCAACAGAAGTGGGGGCAGGATTCGCCGCTGACGGGTATCGTCGTGTGGACCCGCGGGGGACGGACCTTCCCGTGTGCGTCGTGACCGGCAAGGCCGGTGCCGCACACCTCGCCCTCCCGCTCGAGAACGCGTTCGCCGACGGAGTCGGGATGCTCGCAGTGACGGGCAGGTGCACCGTGGAGCTTGCGACGGTGAGCGTGGCAAACGTCGACATCGGCGATAACACCAGCAAGGGCCTTCCTGAAGTGGTGAACGCCTTCGAGCTCGCATGTACGCCACCGCAGGGTCCGGCGCTCGTCACGCTCGACCGTACGGCCCAGTACGGACCGGCCGAAGCAGCGCCCCGTGAGCTTACCTTCGGGCATCGCGATCCCTCTCCGCGCGATGTGGAACAGGCCACGGACATCATCGCGAGCGCCGAACGACCGCTCATCCTCCTGGGCACTGGCTGCCTGTCAGGGGACGTGGAGGGCCTGCGCGAGGCCGTGACGGCCATCGGGATCCCCTGTGTGACCTCGATGCCTGCGCGGGGTGTCGTGGACGAGGAGCTCGAGCAGTGCCTCGGTCCTGCCGGTATGCGCGGCAAGGCAGCAGCGAACGACGCCCTGCGCGGGGCCGACGCTGTCCTCGCCGCTGGCTGCTCACTCTCTCATCTGACGGTCCCCGTCGGTGCACTGGACGGCACGCGTGTGTTCCGGGTGGACGTACGTGGGCAGGCCGATGCCGATACGGATGCTGCGGCCTTCGTCACAGCGACCCTACACGCCGTCGATGAGCGTGAGCCGTGGGTCCGGGCCGATGGACCGCTCGTGTACGAGGGTTCGTTCGCGGCACCGGTCGCGGTATCGTCGATCATGGACACCCTCCGCCCCGGCGACTGCCACGTCTATGATGTGGGGGCGTTCTCCATGTGGGCGTGTGCTGCCGGCACCGTCCGTGAGCCGGGATCCTTCCTCATGCCCCATAACGTGTACCCGCTCGGGTACGCCGTCCCGGGGGCCATCGGCGCCCTCATGCGCGGGACACGAGAAAGGATCGTGGCCGTGTGCGGCGATGGAGGTTTTGTCGCATCGCTGGCCACCCTCCCTATGGCCGCTGAGCACGACATCACGATCGTGGTGCTCGATGACGGGGGGATGGACATCATCCGCCAGCGGCAGGTCGAGCGAGGGCTCTCCACTTTGACCTCGCACCTACCCCGGACCGATCCCGTGGCGTTAGCGCGTGGCTGTGGCATCGAGTCCGTGCGTGTCGACCGTCGCGAGGACCTTGTGGCCCAGCTCGAGGGTGCGGGCCGCGGAGCGCTCCTAGTACACTGTCGGCTGGAGCGGGGCCCCAGGATCCTGGGCGCTCTGGATGGCAACAATTTTAAAGTCAGGGATGGTTCGGGATGACGTGGTCGGTCACATCCTGCAGCTGAAAGCAGAGCTCCTCGCTGATGGCCGGGTCCGCCTTCATCCGGGCGTTTCCACGATCGGCATCATCTCCGCCCCAACCGCAGGACCGGCAGCGGGCGAGTCTACCGTGTTCATCCGCCTTGACGGCTCCCGGGTGCGCCTCAGGCTCGACGACCATGCACGTGTGGCCCTGACGGCCGAGGGGACGCTCGAGCGTGACGGTGAGGTCATCGCCACCGGTGTCAAGCTTGAGCCCGTTGTGGCACACTGCCCGGAACAGGTGTACACGACCGTGGTCCCAGGATGTATCCACAAATGTGCATTCTGCGCCCTTTCGGGGCACGTAGCTGCCGCCCGCTCCGAGGAGATAATTATTTCACGTATCGAGCATGCATTCAAGTCATCGGTGGTTGTCCCCGTGGCGCTCACGTCCGGTGTGTCACCCGACGGTTCCGAGCTGGACCTCTGCGTGAGAGTCGTGAATCGCATCAAGGACAAATGGCGCGTGGTCCCGGTCGGAGTGTCGATCTGCATCAAGGACAAGAAGGACCTCGAGCGGCTCCTTGAGGCCGGGTGCGACGAGATCAAGATCAACCTCGAGGTGGCCGATCCGGACATCCTTCGCAAGGTGTGCCCCCATAAGGACCGGGACGCCATCATCGCTCTCATGAAGGAGGCCGTTGAGATGTTCGGCCGGGGCAGAGTGTGCTCCAATATCATCCTCGGCCTCGGGGAGAGCGATCAGGCCGTGCTGGACACCATGAAAGAGCTTGCAGCAATAGGGGTCGTGGCCAACCTGCGACCGTTGGAGGTGACGCTGGCCGTTGAGCCCGCCCTGGAGCGTGCTCTGGGGATCGGGGGTTTCGCTCGACCGCAGGCCGACCGGCTCATCCGGCTGGCAGAGGCGCAGTGCAAGATCCTCGCCAAGCACCGTCTTTCGGCCTCCGGTATGGACACGATGTGCTCGGCATGCACGGGGTGTGACCTGGCTCCTGGAGAGGACCTGTGAGGTGACCGGGGCGTGGTGCGCGAGCTGACGGACGTGGGAGCGGCATCACTGTACGCACAAAGGATACGACTGAAGGGGCCGATCGAGCTCTACGATTCAACTCTCCGGGACGGCGAGCAGACCCCTGGCGTGTGCTTCACCCCTGACGAGAAGGAGGCGATCGCGCGCGAGCTCGACGCAGTGGGCGTACCCATCATCGAGGCCGGATTCCCTGTGGTATCGCCCAAGGAGGCCGAGGGCGTCAGGCGGATCGTGGCTGCTGGACTCGACGCGCGGCTAGTGGCGCTCTCGCGACTCAGGGATGAGGACATCGACGTCGCCGTGGACTGCGGTGTGGATGGCGTGCTCCTCTTCATCGCGAGCTCGGACGTCCATCTCGACCACAAGCTCCACATGGACCGGGAACAAGTACTGGAGGCCGTCGCCTCTAAGGTTGCCTATGCTCGCGACCGTGGGCTCCGTGTCCAGTTCACTCCCGAGGACGCGTCCCGGACAGATCCTGCATTCCTCAAAGAAGTGCTCGCCACTGCCGAGTGGGCGGGTGCCGAGCGTGTGGGCGTGGCCGATACCGTGGGTATCCTCGATCCGGCAGCGACCAGACGGCTGGTGCGTACGGCCATGGAGGCCGTGAAGGTACCGGTCTCCGTCCACCTCCACAATGACCTGGGTCTGGCGACCGCGAACACCCTTGCAGCCTTCGAGGAGGGGGTCGTGGCCGCTGCCGTGACGGTGAACGGCATCGGCGAGCGTGCCGGAAACGCCTCCCTGGAAGAGGTCGCTGCGTCGCTGGCCGTCCACTACGGGTACGACTGCGGCATCGACCTCTCCCGACTCACAGAGCTATCCGAGCTCGTCTCCCATCTCACGGGCATACCCGTACCAGGCAACAAGGCGGTGGTCGGCCCCAATACGTTCACCCACGAGTCCGGTATCCATGTGGCCGCAGTACTGGAGGAGCCTGCCACCTACGAACCGTTCCCAGCTGAGCTCGTGGGAGGGCGGCGCAACCTTGTGTTCGGCAAACACAGCGGACGGAAGGCCGTGCGCCACCTCCTTCGGAAGGAGGGTCTCGCTCATGGTCCCGATGCCGTCGGTCGCGTGCTGGCACTGCTCAAGGACGTGGAGGGGCCGTTGACCCATCGGGAGCTGATTGTGCTGACAAGGGACGGGGGTACGATGCAGTGACCATACCTCTCGTGGTGGTCCGTGGCGATGGTGTGGGGCCCGAGGTCGTTGACGCGGCCCTTGCGGCAGCATCCCCCCTTCTGGACGGCTTCGAGCTCGTGGAGGCCCGGATGGGGTTGACATGCTACCGGGAGACTGGGAGCGCGCTGCCCGCGGACACGCTCGAGATGCTACGGGACGGAGGGCTCGCCCTCCTTGGCGCGGTCCAGACCCCGCCCAACGCCCATTACAGCTCGCCATTGTTACGTATGCGACGGGAGCTCGACCTGTTCGCCAACCTGCGCCCGGTCCGCGACCTCCGTGGCGGGCCCGTCGACCTGGTGGTCGTGCGGGAGAACCTCGAGTGCCTGTATGCCGGTCTCGAAGGCGGTAATGAGGACACTGCCCTGGCGATCCGCGTGATCACACGACAGAATTGCGAGAGGATATCGCGGTTCGCTCTGGAGCTCGCTCGTGACCGGTCGGAGGATCACCGGAAGGTGACCTGCGTGCACAAGGCCAACGTACTGGCCCAGACCTGCGGTCTCTTCCGAGACACCTTCACCAGGGTGTCCGGGGACTACCCGGACGTGCCCGTGGACGAGCTCCATGCGGATGTGTGCGCCATGCGGATGGTCATGGATCCAGGCTCCATGGACGTTCTTGTCACCACCAACATGTTCGGTGACATCCTCTCCGACCTGGCCGCGGGACTGGTCGGCGGCCTTGGCACGGTGCCCTCGGGCAACATCGGCGAGCGATGCGCGGTGTTCGAGCCCGTCCACGGTGCCGCACCAGACATCGCTGGGAAGGGTGTGGCCAATCCGGCCGCCGCCATCCTCTCGCTCGCCATGCTGCTCGAGCATGCGGGGGACATTGACGGTGGTCGCCGCCTCTCCCGCGCGGTCGAGTCGTGCGTGCTCGCAGGGGAGACCACACCGGACCTTGGCGGGTCCCTTGGCACCGACGCGGTCGCTAGGGCGGTCCTGCATCGGCTGGAGACCGATACGGTGGAGGGATGAGGTTGCGCTGGAACGCTCACGTGATGCTCGCGCTGTGCGGACTTCCTGTCATGGCACGCCTCCTGCCCGGCTTCGACCTGTTGGCGGACGGGTTTGTGGCCGCCGTAACGCTCTGTCTGGCCGCCATGCTCCCCGACTTCGACCGGGTGGAGGGGCTGGACCAGGTTCCCGGCTACCTAACGGGCGTCTGGCGACGCACTCTGGCAGGATGCGTGGTGCTCTATCCCCTGTTCCTCGTAGCCCGTTACATGAATGGCTGGCGCCCTGTCACACCGGACCTGGGGCTCATGCTGCTGCTCTTGGTCCTGGTCGTGGCCTCGTTCGTGGTGCTTGCCATCGCGTTCGCGCTCCTCACACGCCTGCTCGGCCTCGCCCATCGGAAGCTACTCCATTCCCTCGTGCTACCGGTCACTGGCGCTGCTGCTGCCATGATTGAGGGCATTCCCATCATAGTCCCTGTAGCGTTCGTTCTTGGTTTCGGTTCCCATGCACTGGCCGACGCGCTCACACCGTCCGGTGTGTACCCGTTCTATCCCCTCTCGACCCGCCGGATCTCCCTGGACGTCGTACGCACCGGCGGGTGGGGCGAGCGCTCCTTCTTGGTCGTGTTCTTCATCACGTTCGTGGCCCTGAGTATATTCTAGCTGGCCTTGGCCGGCGAAAGGCACTTAAAGCATCACAGGCGTTGCGATAGTATGCTCAGGCCGCTCAGGGAGGAGGTCCAGCGACTCGAGACTCAGGACTATGCGATGCTCGGTTCCGTTGTGATAATCCTGGCCCTCGCATGGCACCAGTTCCTCACAGAGATGCCTTTAACGAACGTGACCGAGGAGAGCCAGACGGTCTTTATAATCTCCGGGCTGTTCGACCTTGTGCTCCTGCTGTTCATTCTCAATCTGCTCTTCCACCTCCACCGCATTGAGCGCCGGCTCGAGGGAGAGGTCGAGGCCGTGGAGGCCGAGGTCAAGGACATCGAGGACGAGGTCGAGGCTGTTGAGGATGAGGTCCATGAGGTTGAGGCCGAGGTCAAGGCCGTCGAGCATGAGGTAGAGACCGAGCTGGAGCGTTCACGGAAGAAGCGCAGCAAGCGGAAGAAGTAACGGTCACGGGCCCCTGTCGAGATCCTTTTCCAGGACCTCGCGTACCTTTCTTGCGTCCCTCGTCGCTCTCCCAGCCCTCGCGAACAGCTATTTAAGTTTGAATGCACAGGACCGCATCGGGCCCATGGCGGATGCTACAGCGCTCATCAACGCCTCCTATCCGCTCGTGCTCTATGCCAACCTTGCGGCCATCGTGCTCGCCCTCGTGGGGTTGCGCGCGACGTTCACCCGAAGGCTAGCTCCATTACATCGCTCGTTCCCGTTGCTGGCCATGCTCATCATCGGAGGGTTCGCCCTTCGTGCCGTCCACGGAGTCCAGGTTGACCCCCTCTGGTCCTCTGGCCAGGAGCTACGTATCGTGGCCAAGGGGCTTCTCCTCAACCACGAGCTAGCGGACTGCGGGTGGGGGAGCTTCGCGGAATGCGACCGGCCTGGACCACCGGGTCACCCGAGCGGCTACTCGGCCATGCTAGCTGCGTGGTTCTCGCTCTTCGGTGTCACGCTCTGGTCGGCCCGCGCCTTCTCCCTTTTCGCTAGTACGCTCGCAATCCCGCTCGCATACATAACTGCATTATTGTTGTGGGATGACCGCCGCGCCGCCGAGGGGGCCGCGCTCATCACGACCGTTCTCCCATGGATCGTGAACTTCGCGGGGCACGGGGACCTCGTCCCGGTGACCGCACCATGGGTGCTCCTCTGCGTGTCCGCTTTAGCGCAGGCGGTCCATACTCGGAGTCGCGGACACCAGATGCTCACCGTGCTAATCGTGTGCTACGCGGTGCACCTCTCTCTTGAGAACGGGCTCCTCCTGGCCATCCTTGTGCTACTGCCCATCGTTCGACGGATGCTTCCCTTCCTGGTGGCGGCGCTCTTGGTGCTACCGCTGATCGCATGGCACCTGGATATACCGGGCCATTTCCAACCAGGGGACGCGTCCTCTGTGACACCCTTGGGGATGTTCACCATCGAGGCGTTCCTCAGGGACGTTCCCGCCATTGTGAGGGGCCTTATCGCTCCTGATTCGTTCGGATTAATTCCCCTGATCCTCGTCGCGTGTGCCCTGATAGGGGGGAGGGATCGCCGAGGCAGCACACTGGCGCTGGCGCTCCTTGCCGCGATCTACCTCGTAACGTACGGTGCCTATTGGACCGAGGACGTCCACGAGTACCTCCCATTGCCCTTCACTCTTCTTGCGGTCCTGGGTGGACGGGGCCTCGTTGTACTCGCGGGCTGGACAGGGGACGATGATGCCGGCCGCACACTCGCCGTAGTCGCCATGGTCCTTGCCCTCTCGATTTCCTATGGTCGGTTCTCAACGGTGTACCCGACACTATCCACTCCGGAGGACCTGGTCGCCGCATCGTCCGTCGCATCGCCAGATGGATATGTGATGACCTCGAGCTGCAACGGTGCACGCGCCCTCCTATTCGCACGCGATGATGTCAGGGCCATATGTAGCGTCTACGGACTCGAGGTCCTTGAGAGCGGGCTCGCTGAGCGGACGGACGTTCACTTCCTTCGCTCCTGGGAGTGCGACGCCCAGGACGGCTTCTACCTCCCCAAGCGGGACAGGTACAATCTCTTCTGCCGCTCCATCGAGCGCAACTTCGACATGACCTTCGAAGGTAGCCACGGGGATATAATGGCCTATCGCCTTTCCCCACGACCGATTGGTGAGCGGTACATTCCCGGGAGCTGACGTAAAGGGAAGGTATAAACGGGAGTTGCAGGGCACGAGCGTACAGTGCCCATCACGCATGTGATCCTCGACTGGGATGGTACGATCACCGACATCGATCGCGAGTCGCAGTCATTCCAAGAGCTCTATCCTCAGCTCTTCTGTGAGCGTCTAGGCATCGATCAGGAGACCTACCGCACCATGTTCGATGAGCTACGGGATGATGTGCTCAGTGATCCCGGACTGGGCTTCGAAATACTCGGCTATGATGTGGTCCCTGCAGCGGCCGATCCGTACCTATTGACCCAGAAGACCATCCAGGTGACGCTCCAGCAGCTACGGGACGGGAGCCTCGATGTCCCGCACGCGGACCTTCCCGATGACGAGAGCGCCTTCCTGATCGACCTGTACAAGGACGCGGTCGGACGAGCTGAGAACGAAGCGTACTTCAGGGATGGGAAGGACGCCACCAAGCGGTTCCTTGATGACCTCATCACGCACAAGGACGTCGCAATCGTGACGAACTCGAGCACGGCGAAGGTCGAGGCCCAGCTCGGTGAGCTAGGCTACACGAACGATGACATTTCACACTTCACGATCAGAGGTAACGCAAAGAAGCTCTTCGTTACCCCATCGTACGACAGCCTCCCCGACGAGGTGACACCGCCCGGATTTCCGAGAGCTGTCCAACTTCGGAGGGGCCACTACAACGATGTACTCACGGACCTGGAACAGCAGGGCTACTCGCCGGAGAGCACGGCGGTGGTCGGCGACTGCTACGAGCTAGACCTCGCCCTCCCAGAGGTTCTTGGCTATGCCACCGTCCAGTTCGCCACGCCATTCACACCGGAGCACGAGAGAGCCTACAACGAGGGCAAGGGACCGACCTGCTTCGTTCGGACTTACGGTGAGCTGAGCGAAGCGCTCTGCTAGGTACCAGTGAACTACCCCTAGCTGACGCAAGGGGCTTCCCGCTTCGACGCTGTTTCCAGCTCCACGGGCGCATCGGGTGGTCCCCACCCTGAGCGATCCTGAATGT
>JASMDC010000047.1 GCA_030753015.1 Candidatus Undinarchaeales archaeon
CAAGAAGGTCGCCCCCAAGAAGGCCCCTCCCAAGAAGGTCGCCCCCAAGAAGGCCCCTCCCAAGAAGGCCCCTTCCAAGAAGGTCGCCCCCAAGAAGACCGCCCCCAAGAAGGTCGCTCCCAAGAAGGTCGCTCCCAAGAAGGCCGTTCCCAAGAAGGCCGTTCCCAAGAAGGCCGTGGTAGGGGGTGCCCTTGAGCGGATCCTTGCAAAGTCCGAGGCCGCAGCCGATGCTTCAAGCGTAGAGGTCCGTGCATCTATGGATTCGTCCCTTGAGGACTCCTTCAACCTACTCGAGCGGCGAGTTGAGGCCGCTTCGATGCTTACCAACGATTTGCAATCACGAGAAGAACCTTGGAAGCTCGCGACCTTCGCGCTCGGTGCCATCCTCATCCTTATCGCATTTGCTATTGCTACAGGGAACCTCATAGGGGGTGGTCCCTCGTCCTCATCGCCCTTCACACAAGAGGACATTGCTGCTTTTACGACCTTTATGCGAAGCAAGGGAGTTCCTGATGCAGATATCGCTCAAGAGCTCACACTCGTGGGTGTAAGCGCGTCGCTCCCACGCTCCACAACCATAGCTGTGCCGAGGGCCACGGTCAAATCTACAAGCCCCACGACCTCGCCAACACCTACAACTACGGCCATACCCGTTGACGAGAAGTGCGAAGCTTTCATTGATCCTCCCCGGAACATCGGAGAGGGTTATCAGCTGACACCACGCACGACGAACGAAGCGTTCTGCTGTGGTGAGGGTCGCGTCCACATCCTTCAGTTCACCTCACCATCGTGCCCATATTGTGATGCGCAGGAGCCTGTCCTCAAGGAGCTCGAGCGTGAGTTGGAAGGTAGGTTGATCCTAGAGACCCTGTGCGTACCCTCTGTTGAGGGTGATCGTGAGCTCTGCGAGCAGCGAGCTGGCAGCAAGGACGCCGTGACTGCGGCTGAACGTCTCAAGACGAAGTACGAGCTCACGGGTACGCCAACCCTCATCATCAACTGCAAGTACAAGCGCTCCGGCACCCTCGCTCTGAGCAAGGGCACCGAGATGGAGAAGGAAGAGATTAAGCGTTTGGTTTGCGCTCTGCTCAAGGACAAACCAGCAGCATGCACACCCAAGGATGTTCTTCCTGCGCCACCGGTAGAGATTCACGACATGGGCGGACAGTGGTGCGATCCGGCTGGTAAGTTGTCCATCATGGCTTTCTATGATTACAAGTGTCCTTACTCGGAGCGTGCACATGCCACGCTCAAGGAGGTTCTTCCTGCCTTCGGGGACTCTATATCGATCGTGTATAGGAACTTCCCGCTACCCTTCCATACCGGAGCGGAGAAGATCGCCGCGGCCGCGGCCTGTGTTGCCGACCAGGGGCGGTCCGAGGCCTTCGCTGAATGCGCCTTCAAGGGATACTTCACCGACAATAAGGACACGGCTGCCGATGACACACTGGAGGCCTGTGCAGTCGAAGCGGGCGTTGACATCGATACCTACGCTATGTGCCTTGAGACCGGACGGGGCAAGTCCGTTGTCGAGGATGATATGAAGGCCGCAGCGGGCTACGGTATCCTCGGAACTCCGTCGCTTGTCATGGGCTGCACTCATCGTTTCTCCGGCGCCTATCCCGCCGAGTACTTCACCGTTGTGCTATGCCATCTCCTAGGTGATCAAGGTAAGGCTCTGGAACCGTGTATGAAGGTTTCCACCAAGAACATCGTTGAGAAGGATGTGTTAGGTCCCTACGAACTCCTGCCTGGACGGGACTCGTGCCACGAGCAGGGCAAGATCAAGCTCGAGATGTACATCGACTTCATGTGCCCCTATAGCAACCAGGCGTTCGGTACGCTCCAAGCGCTCCGAAAGGAGATGCCGACGATCATCGAGCTCAACTTACGTACGTTCCCCTTGCCTTTCCATACGAATGCCGAAGTTATTGCTCAGGCAGCGGTCTGCTCCATCCGCCAGGGAGTTGATACTGAGTTCGCTCAGAGCGCGTTCGATGCGTACTTCAAGGAAAACATGGACACAACCGATCCCAGCGTGCTCAACGATATAGTCAGTGACCTGGGACTCGACATGGGCGAGTACTCCTCGTGTGTGGGTGATGCTACCATCGGAGATGTCATCCAGGCCGAGGTCGACCTCGCCAAGGAGCTCGCGATCACAGGAACACCAGCATTCATCGTCGACTGCGACAAGAAGTTGGTGGGCGCCCTACCGAGGGAGATGTTCCTCGACGCCTTCTGTCTGCTGTTCGAGGAGAGCGAGCGTCCTGAGCTCTGCACGGCCTGAGACGTCAGGCCCGCTTGAGTTCGCAGGCACGCAGTTCGAGGTCGCCCCTACGGATGCGGAGGATCCCTTCCACAACGAGGCGCTCACCTTCCACGGGGTTCTCGTCTATCGCGAAGACGCGAACCGTTCGGCCTGTATCGTCCACGAGATCGAAGGAAGCATAGGGTTTGTCCCAGCGTGTCGTACCCGTAACGACATTACGTATTATACCGGTGAGGCTGAGAGCGGAGCCATCTCGAGAAAGAGCGTCTAAGGCCCGGTCGGTCAGGACGGCGATTGGCTCAACGGCAACAGTGGTACCCTTATCATCACCAAGGAGCACGACGGTCTTTCCCTTCCACAGGGCCTCCAACCGGTCCGCCATGAGAACAAGTGATCCCGGGCACCGTGTATCTGCCAAGAGGCGTCCGGTGACCCGCACGGCGTCATCGGGTTTTATCGCGCAACCTTCGAGGACAAGGGCGCGTAGGCCTCCAGTAGCGTCAGTGAGCTCGACCGATTGGAATAGAGCGCCCTTTCTGCTCACGCCGCCGGTCACCGTCATCACCGTCCCATCAACGCACACTATGGCACCGATGGGCCCCTTGGCGTCATCGACCATACATGGTATGAACGGGCCTTTTACCTTGCGTGTCCTGCCCATCGAATGCGTCCTCGTGTCCTTCATCAGGGAGGAGTATCATTATAAATCATGTCCGCGCATTATCCGATAGAGGTACATGAAGAATTCATTACTCCCAGCGCTCTTCATGGTGTTGCTGCTAGGATCTGCAGACATAATCGTCGATGCCAACTGGGACACACTGGGTGGTGGTAAGGCGTGGCCAGGCATGACCTCGTTCTTCAAGGTGACTATCAAGAACACGAACCGTGACGAGACACCTCAGGTCAAGGTCCTCATCACGGTCGAGGACAAGAGCCTCCACCTGTCCGGTCCACTGGACTGGCAGAATCTCCTCTTGAACAGGGCCGAATACACGGTACCCTTCCACCACGGTGCCGAGGTCAACATCGAGAAGAAGACAGAAGCAGTCGAGCTCGTGTACAACGAGGACGAGGTGTACTACTTTGGTATCGAGGCCGATGAGCAGGCCGATCCCCAGACCTACAAGGTCAAGATCGCCGTTCAGGTGAAGAATCCTGATGGTACGTTATCCATCCCAACATACAAGACCGCTCAGAAGGAGCTTCGGCTCCAAGTGGAGGAGACAATCCGGATGACATTCCCGTCCATCGATCTCATCGTCGGGGGAGAGATGAAGTCCGTGAAGATCAGGCTCAACAACCAGGGCAAGGTCCTAGAGAAGCTCACGGGTGTCTCCACCACGTTCGAGGTAGTTACTCCTGAATGCGAGGGGAAGATCCTCTTCTGCGACTTCAACGACCGACAGTGCAAGGACAGTGAGTGGGTGTACAAGCCCAAACGGAAGTCCATCGACGGTTCCATCGAGCAGGACGCTAACATCGAGTACCGTATGCGGGTGGACGACCGTTTCTTCTGTGATGACGAGGAGATCTGCGGGCAGTGTCAGGTGAGGATGAACGTGACGTTCACCACTGACAAGACCGACTTGCTCCTGAAGAGGAGCTACTCGTCCCTCATCACCGACGACAACATGCGTTCTATCAATATCCGGGCAGGCGAGAAACCCAAGACATCTATCAAGATTTCCAGGTTCAGCGAAGTGAAGGGCGAGTACTATTATGAAGGCCGTATCGACGAGGTCATCGAGGTCCCGATACTGATCAAGAACATCGGCAAGGTGTACGGGCACAAATGCCGGGTACTGTGGGACATAAAACGCCTGGGTGATCAAGCGGCAGGCGACCTCTTCGAGTTCCAATCGCCCGCCAAAGCGACAGCTGACGGTTCCGACCTGAAGAGCGATGCGGTCGTCATCGAGGAGCTCAAGCCCAGTGATGAGAAGGAGATCACCTACAAGATCAAGGTAAAGTACGAAAAGGCCGAGCCTGGGCCTTGGCCCATCCTCATGGACGTGTTCTGCCAGGATGCCTTCGCCAAAGACGCCAAGGCGCAGAAGGAGGGAGATTGGTCCCGATTCTACTTCAATGTGACCTTCCCGCCGCTTCCAGAGGTCGACCTCATGGTGGAGACTATCACCACGGAGGTCACGGAGGGGGAGAGCATATCGGTTGACCTCATCGCTTCGAACAGCGGAGAGTATCCTGCCACGAACTGCACCATCTCAGCGACATGGTCGGGAGAGGGTACGGTGACAGGAGAGCGCTCGATCAAGTTGAAAAAACCCCTGGAGAAAGGCAAGGATTTTACCAAGAGCGTCGAGTACAAGGTCTCGATACCGGACAGCGCAAAGGATGAATGGAACACCCCGGACGACGATCCGAAGGAGGACCCGCGCATAAACCGACAATCGGTCAGCGCCACAGGGAAGTTCAACCTCAAATGCAATGATAAGTTCGGTAAGACCGAGGTACGTGGATCGAACTCCTTGAGCAGTAATATCCGCGAACCCGAGGACGAGTTCACGAAGAGGAAGACGACTACAGAGGACGCTGCGAAGATGAAGATGTATATCCTCGCCGGAGTGGTCGTCGTCGTCGTCATCATTATCGCCGTGGTCATGCTCCAGCGGCAAAAGAAGCAGAGGTTGCGAGATGCTGGTGGGGGGGGTGCGCCCGGTGCAGCGGCAGGTGCCGCGGCCGGAGGTGCAGGGGCCGCAGCCATGCAACAGCAGTACGGATCGTACTACGGGAACCGATATGGTGGAAGCCAGTACTACGGCCAACAGGGCTACCAACAGTACGGCTACCAGCAGCAGTGAGCGGACTCCACCCGCGACGTCAAGCTTTTATTCCTTGAGCGGGAAATGATTCTTGTGGTAAAGTCCGCCGATCCGGTGGCTCATCTGATCGATACCTATTCCCATGAGCTCGATGTACAGCTCGAAGGAATGCAGGACGAGCTTAGGGCCCTCAATGCCGAGGTGCGTGATATCCGGGGCCATGCCATCCAAGAGCTCGAACAGCTACGTGTCCAGGCGATGCAGGAGCTCAAGGAGATCCTCTCGATCGAGCAGTCGCTCCAGACCATGCCACGCTTCTTCGAGGGCCACATCGCTCAGATCCACGGTCAGATGAGAGTTCTGGGCCAGCGGCTCGACGGCCTCGAAGCCTACCGCGAGGTAAAGGACAACCAGGGCTGGTTCTTCTAGAGCCCTATCACGGGCCCGAGTTCGATGATAGATACCTCGGGTCTGCAGTTGAACCGAACCGGGAGGAGCGACGTACCGATCCCACGGGTCACATAGAGCGGAGGGTCACCCGGATAGAGCCCTGTGTAATAGGGACCGCATCCCTCGGGGAGCCAGATGGGTCCAATGAACGGGAAGTTCACCTGTCCTCCATGAGAATGGCCTGCAAGCACGATGTCCACGTTGTTTCCTAGTGGAAGGCGATCACGGGCCAACGGCTCATGGCAGACCATCACCGATGTCCCCGATGTGGGTGATGAGGCGAGCGTTCCTGCTATGTCGCCTGCGCCCCAGAAGAGGTCGTCGATGCCGTATACCGTGACGGGATGGCCGTCGACCTCGATGCTCCAGGACTCGTTCGCAAGGAGCCGAGCACCCTGGTCGGAGAACGTCCGCGCAAGGGAAGGACTGCAATTACCGGTCCAGTACTCCCAGTTCCCGTGGACACCGACTACTGCAGGGACGTTACGCAGTTCTTCCAGCACTGGGACGAGAAGGTCCGTCCTCCCGGCCACCTCCAGATGGTCACCTGCAAGAACAGCGATGTCGGGTCGCTGTTCGTCAACGATTCTCGCTGCCCTGACGGCCTTCTCTACGTCGTCGTTGATGTGAAGGTCAGCGATAAGAGCAAGGCGGATCCCTTTGTGGTCCGAAGGGATGCTCGGAGTGGCGACTTTAGTGTTAGTGACCTCAAGCCAGCCCGGCTCAAGAAGGGCGTCAAGACCGAGTGAGGCCGCGACAGCGGAGGCAGCGGCAAGACCAAAGAAATCACGTCGGTTGACGATGAAATCTTGTCCCGAGGCCTGTGGAGCGCGCTCCGGCACCCCGTTCTCCTTCATGGTCGAACGAGGCAATGGCAGGCTTAAACGTGTTTCGCAACGGAAGTGATCGGACCGGGATCGTCAGGCATCTGCGCCGGAGTGTCGCTCCTTCAACCGCTTGAGGGGTTCGTAGAGGTCCATGGGCACGGTCGTCTCATCGACATCGAGCCCGAGCTTTCGCGGAGCGAGGATGAAAGGCCGGGTCTGTGGCCCGCCCAGGCCACCGTGGAGGGACACCATCGAATAGACATCGTTGAAGTCGATGATGCGGTCGCCAGCGTAAGTACTAACGAGAACGAGGTCGCCGGTCTCATCGATCGTCGAGTAGTCACGAAGTATCTCAGCAAGGAAAGCAGTGTCACCATAGGGAGCGAGAGGGTCGTCACCCTCGACCGTCAGACCGTCCTGTGTGATGCTCACAGAGCCCTCCCTACCCTGGACCACGATACCGTCGTCGGTCCTGCCTACGACGAATCCCATGGACGGGTGCTGGACGAGAGCATCGACGAGCCCAGGATATAGCTCCTTCACGTCCGCGAGACTTGCGGTCCCTGGAAGCTGGTCAAAGTATACATTGGCCATCGAGTACGCATGGGCTACCTGGATGTCGCCGTCCTTAACATCAGTGGAGGGATCAGCTTCGCGGGCCATGTCGTAGATTGCCTCTTGGATGGGCTTCCCGAAGATCTCCTTGAACTGCACTGACGGCGTCTGGCCATGGTCGGAGAGTACGACGATGTCGTACTGGAGTCCCTCTCGCTCGACCTTGTCGACGATCTCGCCTATCTTCTTATCGACAATGCTCAAAGACTCCAGAGCCTCGGTGCACTCTGTACCATAGAAGTGGGCGCGCTCATCATAAGATGTGTAATCGACATAAGCAACGGGAAGGCCCTGCTCCATCGCCTCCTTCACACCCTCGGTGGCCACAGTAGGGAACACGTTGTCCGCCATGGTGATGAGGTAAGGATAGTGCTGGTCCCACCAGGAGTTCCACTGGTCGTGCTCCTTGAGATAGGAGCGTGAGCTGAAGAAGTCACGAACGAGGTTATAGAGGGTTCCCGTGATGCTCTCGTCGCTGCGCCATATTAGCTTGATATCGTTCCACGCCTCCTTGGCGAGGGTCCTGAACATCCCCTTCTCGGCCTGCTCTTCCTTGAGAGTGCTCACGGTGATACCCACCTTTTCGGCCCCTCCACAGATCGGGCTCAAGTAGGTCGCACCGTCATGCATGAGCCCCAGTTCGCCGCGTTCCGCGGCACGCTCCCGGACCTCGGCCTCGTATGGGATGGAATCGATGTGCTCTCCCCGCGCTTTGCTGTACCAGTCGTTGGCGGGGATACGCTCTCCGTAGAATATGTTGTTCAGGACGGGCAGAGTCTCGGCGGGGATGCCAGAGAAGAATGGTGAGAGGTCGTAGTCCTCGCTTTGGGCCAGACGACTGAGGTTGGGTGCGTACCCCTCTTCCATCGCCCGGGCCAGCGTGTCGTAGGACAGACCATCGATCTGAAGGAGCACGAGACCGCGACCGTCATCCTCCGGCTCGCACTGTACGTAATGCTCCTCTAAAGCGACCATGTCCTCGATCGCGGGGGGACGCCTTTATAAAGACTTTGTTTGGGGTGGACGTTCGATCCGCTTAATAAGACGTCGAATGACCGTGGCGTCGACCACTTTACAACTTCAATTTCTCGCGCAGGTAGCCTGAGAGCATGATGCCCCCGTACTCAACGAGATTGACAGCACCGGCCGCCGGGTCGGCCGGAAGCCGAGCAAGGCTCTCAGCGAGCGCAGCACCTGACCCTACGGCCGTCTCTACGGGCTGGTGACGAGCGCGGGAGATGGAGGATGCGATGGACGAGCCGATGACCGTTGGGCTCGCATGACCCAGGGAGAACAAGGCGTAGAACGTAAGGGCGCTGAAAAGGGTTGCACCCGCTCCCTTCGCGAGCTCCGAATACCAGTGATGCTCCTCCGGTCCGCGGTCCATGTCATCCTCGGGGAGCGAGGGGACCAGGTCCAGTGCGAGCGTGTCTGTCGCTGTATCGGTGGGGATCTCAGCATCTTCGCTCTCATCCTCCTTCTTTCTGAACAGTCGCTCCTTGAGCGAGCGGTAACCGTCCGCGATGGCATGTCCCGCCTTGGCCACTGGCGGAGCATATCGCTCGATGGCCTCGCCGGCCTTGTGGTACACTCTCGCTAACGGTTCCTTAAGATGCTCCTCGAAATATGGTCGGGCGTAACATGCTCCCAGGACGACGGCGTATTCCCCGAGGCACTCGGCCGCCCCGATGAAGTTACCAGAAGCAGCGAGCGCACCAACCGCTCCCAGCTCAAGTGCGACCGAACCAGCAAGTCGCGCGTAGTTCTTTGTGTGGAGCGAGTAGGAAGAATCGATGGCAGCAGCGATAGAAACAGGCCAAAGGGGATTGTATGGGGTGTGTGCAGTTGCCGCCACGTAACCTGCCAGGATCCCCGCATAATAACCGGTGCGAAGTGTTCCCTCGGCAAGATCACGTTCCAGGTCGCTTGCTCCGGGGAGATCCTCCGAGAGTGCGGTCCCGTCAGAAGAGAACGACTCTTCAAGGACCGCAGTGTGATCTTCCACCTCGTACACGTTGGACGCTCGCCTTGCCCCGCCTTTTTATACATTCTCTTGATTCGACTGATATACCAGGGACCGTATGAGTGCTATTGTACGGTGCTCAATCCTTCTCACTGAACACGACCGCGCGGTAGGTCTCCACTATCGTGCTCCGGTCGCGCCAGCAGTCGGGCAACGAGCCATGCTTCGTGCAGAGCCGAGAGAGGAAGTCCTCCTTGTTCGGGAGCTGCTCCCATACCTGTGGGAGGTAGGTACTGCGGCCGATGCGTGTGGAGAGCACCACGCCGTGGACGTTCGGCTCGAGTTTTGCAAGAAGGTCTTCTGGCGAGCCGTACTTCAGCACCTCTGGAGGAGTGAGCACTGATACCTCCACGTCGATAGCCATTAGTTCATTGGTGGCCACCGGATTGAACCTCGGGTCATTGCGGGCTGCGTTCACGGCATTACCGAGCACGCACTTGATGAGCGAACGCTCGGGAATGATGTCGCCGATGCACCCTCGAAGGTCACCATACATATTGAGCGTGACGAAACACCCTCGATCGGCAGTGAGGCGCTCTGAGAGAGTGACATCTTCGAAAACCCTTTCTGCCATTGAACCTCCATTGACCGCGTCCTCAACCTTGGCCCGTGCCAGGCGAAGGAGGAAGTCCTTCTCTTCATTGGTGACAACGTCATCGTCGCTTTCAACGACCTTTCGGGAGATGGCTGCAGAGAGGTAGCCTACCACACTGCTCGTGTCACGGCTGGCATCGCCAGAGTCCCCGTGCTTGAGTATGATGGATGTGTCAGCGCCAAGGAGCTTTGAGGCCCTGAGGACCGCAGCACTGGGACCTCCGCCGCACATGCTGCAGGCCTCGGTACCGAGATCGAGCAGAAGACGCTCGTCATCGAGCTGCTCGATGGATGCCATGCACGTCCGGTCCAAAGCGCCCCCCCGCTCCCGGGAGAGGTAGTGGGAGAGGTCCGTGGAGGCCACAACGAGCACATCATCCCTACCATCCAGGGTTGCAGCGAGTGCCTTGGCGAGGATGTCCACGTTGCGTTCAGAATGCTCGCCCATAACGATGGGGACAAGGAGGAACTCACCGAGCATTGCCTGGAGGAACGGGAGCTGTACCTCGAGCGAGTGCTCCTGGACATGTGCAGCGGCCTCGTACCCGATGGCCTCGTGATGCCCGGCGATAGCCGCGGCGAGCTCCATATCTATCTCGATGACACCGAGCGGAGTGCGGTATCGTTGGTGGTCATTGACGGAGATCCCCGGGAACCAATGACGGTGAGAGGGTGCGACGACCACTACGGATGTATAGCTCTTACCCTCTAGCAATGAATAACCGTATCCCGCGACGGAGCCCGAGTAGACATAGCCCGCATGTGGCGAGATGAGCGCGATGAGCTCTCCGGGTACATCGGCGGGAACGGCCGCATCAAGGTGCTTACGTACAGATGCACGTAGTTCGTCCGCGTCCCTGGGGTAGAACGTCCCTGCTACGGCTGGCGTGCGGACCGCAGTCGGTTGGAGGATGGTCGGTAAGGGAGCTGCCACGATGGCGGTAGGCGATGGTTCCACGCTCGACGTACAGAAGTGCTCGGTGCCACACAGCAGCCCGTCGGGGCAGTGGGCATCCGAACCACAACAGGACCTCCCTACTTCGCAGCACACTCCGTAACGACAGTTACCGCCGGAACAATCAGATGATGACGAGCAAGACGATCCATCGGTGAGCCCCGTAACTCCATCCTGATGAAGGCAGCCGGTAACGAGTATAGCGACGGATAGGATGACTATGAGAACGCTCATTCTGCTCGCATGCGCAGGAACGTTCGGCGAGGTCATGAGAGGGAAATGATGTAAAAGAGATAAAAGGAGATCGGCGCCCTTAGACGCCGATCTCTATCTCGATGTTCGCGCCTTCGGGGATGTTCACCCGCATGATATGGCGCATGGCACGCTCGTCCACATCGATATCGATGATCCGCTTGTGGACGCGCATCTCCCAACGTTCCCAGGTGGCCTTGCCCTCCCCGTCAGGCGACTTTCGCGTGGTTACGATGAGTCGCTGTGTAGGGAGGGGGATTGGTCCCGCCATGTGGGTTCCAGTTCGCTCGGCAATCTGAGCGATCTGCATGCAGATCTTCTCCAGCTTCTTTGGATCTGTGCTCTTGAGCTTTATCCTCGCCTTCTGCATGCTAATCACTCACCCGGGACGTTCGTCCCTTTACTTCTCCAAGATGTCGATGACCATTCCGGCGGCCACTGTGCGGCCCATGTCCCGGATGGCGAAGCGGCCCATGGGCGGGATATCCTTGGCTCGCTCGATGACCATCGGCCTAGTGGGCATTATCTTGACGAGGGCAGCATCCCCGGTCTTGACGTAATCGGGGTTCTTCTCGACCTCTTGGCCGGTCTTGGGGTCCAGCTTGGAGATGATTTCCTCGATCTTGCACGCTGTCTGGGATGTGTGGGCGTGGAAGACAGGCGTGTAGCCCTTCGTCATGACCGTGGGGTGGTCCAGGACGATGATCCTTGCGGAGAACATCTTGGCCACGGTTGGCGGGTCGCCATCATGACCGATCACGTCGCCGCGGCGAATATCCTTCTTACCGAGACCGCGGACATTGAACCCGACGTTGTCTCCGGGCTCGGCCTTGGGCAGCTGCTCGTGGTGCATCTCGATGGTCTTGATCTCGCCCGTCGCGCCGGAGGGGGAGACGACGATCTTATCGCCAGGCTTCATGACGCCGGTCTCGACGCGGCCTACGGGCACAGTACCAACACCGGTGATGGTGAACACGTCCTGAATGGGAAGACGAAGGGGAAGGCCCGTCGGCTTGTCCGGTGGCACGAACTCGTTGATGGCTTCCACGAGGATGGGTCCCTTGTACCAGTCCATGTTCTCGCTCTTCTTCACGACGTTCTCGCCGGTCAGTGAGGAGCCGGGGATGAACTTCATCTCGCTCGGCTTGAAGCCGACCATCTGGAGGAACTTGGACAGCTGCTCCTTGACGGCATTGAACTTGGCCTCGTCGTATTTCACGGCATCCATCTTGTTGACGTAGAGGATCATCTGGCCGATACCGAGTGTCTTGGCCAGGAACATATGCTCCTTGGTCTGCGCCATCACGCCGTCCTTACAGTCGGTCACCAGCACGGCACAATCGGCCTGGCTGGCACCGGTGATCATGTTCTTGATGAAGTCCCGGTGACCAGGGGCGTCGATGATAGTGTAGTAGTACTTGTCGGTCTCGAACTTCTCGTGCATGAGGTCGATGGTGAGACCGCGCTCGCGCTCTTCCTTAAGTCGGTCCATGACGAAGGCAAGCTCGAAGGTCTCTTTACCGACCTGCTTGGCCATTTCCTTGAGCTTCTTCATCTTCTGTTCGCTCACGATCCCGGAATCATAGAGGATCCGGCCGACCGTCGTGGACTTACCATGGTCCACGTGTCCGATGAACACTAGGTTCATGTGCGGTTTAGCCATAAGTATCACCTGCTGTGGTGCTGGCCTCTGACTTCAAACTTATAAACATTTCCACGAGGGGCCATCGCGGTCTCCCGTTTCTCGATAGAACTAACAATGCTCTTGCATGGGATCCTCAGAAATCCAAAACAGCTCCCTCGTGGAGGGGACGGGCCTTCCCGCCCCCGTCCACAATGGATTTTCTAATACACGCCGCCAGGGATTTCAGCCTTCATGCCCTTGCGCTTGCGGATCTCCAGGATCGTCTTCTTCTGGAGCTCGCGGGGCAATCGCTCGAAGTGCGAGTCGATGAGCGACCAGTGACCTCGCCCGGTCGTACCGGAGCGCACGTCGGCTGTGAATCCGAACATGTCGGCCACGGGCATCTTCGCCCTGATGATCATCATGGTGCCTTCGTGCTCCATGTCCAGGATCTGGCCTCGGCGTCCCTGGATGAGCTTGGAGACCTCACCCATGTAATCCTCCGGTGTATCGACGCGGATGATCTGACGTGGTTCCAGGAGGTAGGGATCAGCGTTGAGGAATGCGGTCTTGATACCACCACGGACGGCGGGGATGATCTGACCGGGGCCGCGGTGGATGGCGTCCTCGTGAAGCTTGCAGTCGTAGAGCTTGACCAGCACGTTGATAGCCTTCTCGTTGGCAAGCGGCGGTGTGTCCAACGCCTCATGGAATCCATCGACGATCAGCTCGATGATCTCGTGGAGGGCCACGACACCGCGCGTGAGGTCGATGAACATCGATCGGTTGTAGATGTCCCTGATCTTCTTTGCCTCGTCGCGGTCCATGCCCGCGTCCACCAGGGTCTGGGTGAGCTCGTTGTCCTTGGACTTCACTCGCCTCTCCGAGACGAATCCGTCGTCGATGGCCTTGAGCACGCTCTCCGACATGGGCTCGACGGTCATGTAGAACTTGTTGTGCTTGTTGGGCGACTTACCCTCGACCTGTGGCGACTGCTTTCCGACACCCTCGTGGTATACGACGATCGGGGCTGAGGTCTCGATCTCGATGCCCTGCTCGTTCTTGATGCGGTACTCCCATATGTCCAAGTGGAGCTCGCCCAGTCCCGAGAGCAGGTGCTCTCCGGTCTCGGGATTGATCTCGACCTTGAGGGTGGGATCCTCTCGGGAGATGCGACGCAGGACCTCGATGAGCTTGGGGAGATCGCGCATCTGCTTGGCCTCGATGGCCTTTGTGACCACGGGCTCGAAGATGTGCTTGATGGCCTCGAAGGGCTCGGTGTCGTCCTTATCGGTGATGGTTTCGCCAGAGTTGGACGAGCGAAGGCCCACGATAGCCACGATGTTACCGGCGGGCACTTCATCTACGGGGAAGCGCTGGGGTCCCTTGTACACACCCACCTGCTGGATGCGCTCGGTCTTGTCAACGCCGAGCAGCTTGACCGTCATACCCTTCTTCAGTACACCGGAGAAGACACGTCCTGTGGACACGTCGCCAGCGTGTGGATCATTGGTGATCCGAACTATCACCGCGATAGCGGGGCCCTCAGGATCGCAGGAGAGCAGGTGCTTGCCGTCCGGGGAATCGAGCTCACCAGGCCACAGGCGCGGGATGCGGAACTGCTGTGCGACAATGGGGTTGGGAAGGTGCCGCACTACCATGTTGAGCACGACGTCGGAGAGCGGCGCCAGCTTGATCAGTTCCTCCTTCTTATCCTGTTTGTACATGTCCGTGATGTCCGAGAACTTCCGGCCGTAGGCCTGCATGTAGGGGATGGAGAGACCCCAGTTGTGGTAGGCCGAGCCGAACGCGACTGAACCGTCAGCCACATTGACCGTCCATTCGTCCTTCTTTTCCTTGGGAGCGAAGGCGCGGATGAGATTGTTGACATCCTTGACGATCTTTACGATACGCTCCTGGATCTTCTCCGGGGGTAGCTTGAGCTCGTTAACGAGCCGGTCGACCTTGTTGATGAAGAGCACAGGCTTGCACCGGTCCTTCATGGCCTGTCTGAGCACTGTCTCCGTCTGAGGCATGACCCCCTCCACGGCACAGGCCAGCACGATGGCCCCGTCAACGGCCCGAAGGGCACGTGTGACGTCGCCACCAAAGTCCACGTGACCTGGTGTATCGATGAGGTTGATGAGGTAATCCTGCCCTTCGATCGAGTGGACCATTGAGACGCTGGCCGAGTTGATGGTGATGCCGCGCGCCTGCTCCTGGTCGTCGAAGTCCAAGAAGAGCTGTTGACCCGCCAGTTCCTCGGAGATCATCCCAGCCCCTGCAAGAAGGTTGTCCGAGAACGTGGTCTTCCCGTGATCGATATGCGCGATCGTGCAGATGTTACGGATCTGCTTCTGCTTCTTCATCAGTTCGAGGATTTGGTCAACCTTATTTTTACCCATGTCTTATCAACTCGCGGTGGGGGGGGCAGCTGGTCGCTTAATGGGAAGCAGACGCCTGCCGCTCGATGTTCTCCTTCTTGTTAATGGAATAGCACTTGATGTCGTTGTTGTACGCTGCGATGAGTTCGTTGGCGATGGCTGACGCGAAGCTCCTCTTCTTGCGGATTGTGTTGTTGAAGGAACCATGGCTCAGGAACCTCAGGGAAATGTCGACGCGCCGCTGGGGCGAGACGTCCACAGGCTGGGGGCGCCTGACGCCACCGAACACAACAGCGGTGATCTCGCACTTAGGCGCAGCATGGATCACTGCCTGGACGAGCACCTCAATGGGATTCTTTTTCGTCTTCTTCTCGATGATGAGGAAGGCATCCTCCATGGCGTTCACGACGATGGCGGCCTTGCCAGCGTTGATACCTGAGGAGAACTTATGGTGCTTGCCCTCGTGGCCAGTGACACCCATAAGCTTGTTGATGAACCTCTCCACGATGTGCTGCTTGCTCTTCCAGAACTGCTTGCGCGTGTGTCGACCACCTGACTTGGGGATGAGGATTGGTGTGAGGTTGATATAAGGCCGTAGTCCCGGATCCTCGATCAGGATGCCCGCGCTGTCCCAGCGCCCATAAAGCTTGATGTCCGAAGGGAATGGTGATGCCGGCTGGGGCTCGACGAGCTTGGGTGCTGATGGCTCTTCCATCCTGGGCACCGCTGCTTTTTCCACAGGTTCGGCCTTCTTCTTCTCTTCTTTTGGTCCAGCTTTCTCCTCGACGACCTCGGGTTCCTCAGCCTTCTTGGCCTTGGTCTTCTTCTCGACCTTCTCCTCGACGACCTTGGGTTCCTCGGCCTTGGTCTTCTTCTCGACCTTCTCCTCGGCGACCTTGGGTTCCTCGGCCTTGGTCTTCTTCTCGACCTTCTCCTCGACGGCCTTGGGTTCCTCAGTCTTCTTGGCCTTGGTGTTCTTCTCCGCGGCAGCCTTCGTGGTCTTGGTCGCTGTCTTCTTGGGCGCCTTGATCGGAGCGGCAGGAGCCTCCTCCGTAGCAGCCTCGATCTCCTTCTTCTTTGCTGGCATGCTCACTACCTCCTACCCTTCTCCTTCTTGCCCTTGAGGATCTCCTTGAGAGCGATATCGTTGACCTTGCAGACCTGCCAGCGCACGCCGGGGATATCGCCCATAGAGCGCCCCATGCGTCCACCGATGCCTTCTATAGTGACCTCGTCGTGTTCTTCGATCTGGTTGATAGCACCATCGCCGGGAGCGAAGGCCGTGATCTGCTTACCGTTCTTGATGAGCTGAATGCGAACACACTTGCGGATGGCCGAGTTCGGTTGCTTGGCCTCGATACCGACCTTCTCGAGCACGATGCCACGAGCCTGGGATGATCCCTTCAGCGGATCCGTTTTCTCTTTGAGGTTCAAGTGAGAGCGCTTGAACACGCGATTGTACCATCGGTACTTCCTGTGATGTTCCCTGAGCTTCTTTCCTGCGAAAAGACCGCGAGTTTTACGTGCCATGATCATCTTACCTCGATTAAGTCGAATTCATAATGCCGCCGCATAATTTCCCTGACCTTATTAAGTCTTTCTCCTTGTTTTGCGAGAAGGAAACGCTTTTCCTTATTTTCAAGAGTGAGATTGACCACTTTCTGACCATCGCTCTTCTCGGATAGATAGACGTTCTGTGGCTTCATGGGACGAAGGAGATTGCGGATGAACTGGAGTGGATCCTTTGAGTACTCGATGACATCGAGTTCCTTCTCCAGGACCATCTTTACACGTTTGATATTTGCCCCCTTCTTCCCGATTGCAAGGCCCAAGACCCCTTCGTTCACGATGAATACGAGCTTCGTGCTTTTCCCCTCGAGGAAGCAGTCCTTGACGGTCGCGCCAGTGAGACGCTCGAACACGCTGATGTAGCGGATGAGTTCTGCAGTGAGCTTGATCCTTGCACGTGCCAATTTCAATCTCCTTTGATGGCGAGGGCGGAGACCGAATAGGGCTTCCTGCAGAGCTCCCCCAGATCCATGTTATCGCCCGGGTACTCGAAGAGCGGAATCTCGGACAGCTTCGCTGCATGGATGAGGTCGTCCTTACCCTTGCAGTTATTCGCAACGACCAACAGTTCGGCCTGGCCGAGCTTCGCAGCTTTCATTGACTTGTCGAGACCCCTGATGATCCGGCCCTCGGCGATGGCTTTCTTGATCGTACGTTCGACGTTAGTAGTTGTGAGTTCCATTATCACTCCACCTCGCTCAGTGGTCTGGCGAGCAATCGAATGCTCCCCGTTCCGGGGAAGACGGGCTGTCCAACAGCAACGTTCTCCACGACGCTGCTTAGGCGATCGACATCGCCTCTGATGGCTGCCTTCATGAGGTGCTTCATCGGCACCTCGAAGGATGCGCGCGCTAGGACGCTTCCCTTCTCTCCCGATACGCCGTACCGCCCGATTGCCTTGATGACACCATCTGAGGTCATTGTGTCGGCAACGAGCATGATGTGGCGGATGTCCACATTGGTTACACCTGCCTCGGACATTGTATTGGTGATCTCCCTGATGATGCCGTTACGCGCCGCCTCGATGCCCAACACGACAGCGATCTCCTGGACGTTATTGGTCGTGGTGCGCTTAACATCAACGCCTTCCATGTTCAAGATCTCTGAGAGGTTCGAACCCTCTGTATAGATGATATACTCGTCCTCTCGCTTGCGGATCGTGGTGTGAGTGATGTTGGGGATGCCTATCACGTGTGCGTCGGCCAACCGTACTCGTACCGTTTGGAGGTCCTTGATCGTATACTCCTTCTTCTTGGGCTTGACGATGATCTTGCTCTCTTCGTCCTCCAGAGTAGTGGTGACACCGCGCACGCCTTTCTTGACCGCCTTGAGCACTTCCTTCGGATCTAGCTTGATGCTCTTGAGCTTCTTCACGTCTAGCTCAGCGACGATCGTGAGGTTGAGAAGGTCGAGACTAATGCCCGTGCAGATATCCTGTACAGCGGTGGACTTGATCCTTCCTGCGAGGACGATAGATTCGTCCCGGTTGGCACAACTTTTTTCGGTCATGTACACCGTCATGACGGGCGTGCTCGGTTCCTTCCGAGCGTCCACGATTTCGATGATGCGCGGAAGACCCAGCGTGACGTTCATCTCCAGGACACCTGCATAGTGGTAGGTACGCATAGTCAGCTGAGTACCCGGTTCCCCGATGGACTGTGCCGTGATGGACCCGATGGCCTCGAAAGGGTGGACCTGCATCCGAGCATAGCTCAAGAGCAGGCGCTCGGTCGCGTCCTTTGCCTGGGCAAGAGTGAGCTTCTCGGACTCGATGATGTCCGCGAATTCCTCTGCGAGCTTTGGTGGCAGGATGCTCCGCACCTCGTCCGTGACGACCTTATCGGCCATAGGACGCTTCTTCCTAGGAATCTCCTTCTTCTCTTCGACCACGACGACATCCTTCTTCTTGCTCACCTTCTTTTCGGTGGTCTTCTTGGCCGTCGTCTTCTTGGCAGCGGCCTTTGTCACCTTCTTTTCGGTGGTCTTCTTGGCCACTGTCTTCTTGGCAGCGACCTTTGTCACCTTCTTTTCGGTGGTCTTCTTGGCCACTGTCTTCTTGGCAGCGACCTTTGTCACCTTCTTTTCGGTGGTCTTCTTGGCCACTGTCTTCTTGGCAGCGACCTTTGTCACCTTCTTCTCTGCGGTCTTTTTCTCGGCCATCAGACACCACCTCGAACGTTCTCGATAATGTCCATGAGGTTGATCGTACCCCATTCGGACTGAGCGGGATTGATACCATCCTCGCCGTACTTGAACTGGATGATCGTGTCCCTATTGTCACGGACCGTACCATCGTAGTGCATGGTGAGGTCCTGGAGGGCGTTGGCGAGCCTGCGGTACATGTAACCGCTCTTGGGTGTTCTCATCGATGTATCGGTGAGACCCTCTCGACCGGACATGCATACGTAGAAGAACTCGAAGGGATCGAGCCCGCTACCGTAGGAGCGGCGAACGAATCCTTTGGCTTTGGGACCGATGTCACCCACTTTGAAGTGGGGGAGGGAGCGGTTGCGGTAGCCTCGGCTGACGCGCTTCCCACCGATAGCCTGTTGTCCAAGGCATGCGGCCATCTGTGCCAAGTTGAGGAGCTTACCCCTCGCGCCCGTAATTGCCATTGTGATGGCGGGATTCGACTCGTCGGTGTACTCTCCAACGACCTCGACGCACCTGTCACGGGACTTGTTGAGCCTGTTGAGGAGCTCGGTCTCGAAGGTCTCCTCGATGCTCATACCGGGCCAGGCCTCGAGCTTGTTGGCGCGGAATTCCTCGATGAGCTTGTTGGCATTGGCCTCGGCATCATCAAGGATGCCTTCGATCTTCTTTGTAGCTTCGGGGGGGATCTGGATGTCGGAGAGCCCGATGGACATACCCCGTTTCTTCAGCATCTCCAACGAGAGTTTCGTGAGGTGGTCGATGAAGTCCAGCCCCACTCCGGCCTTGATCACCTTGAGCAGGAGCTTGCCTGAGAATGCACCCACGGAGGACTCGTCAATGACTCCGGAAACGAGCTCACCGTCCTTGATCTCCACGTAGGTATCATACTTCTTGCAGTCCTCTACGGTGTCGTGAGGGAAGTAGCTTGACACCTTCGACTTGTAGGCAAGGTTGATACCTTTAGGAATAAGGGCCGAGAACACCTGCTTACCACTGTAATACTCAACACCGTCCTCGACCTTCGCCGGCTTATCAGCGAACTTCAGGTCGTTGATGCCGATGTTGAACAGCATCTGCTGGGCCTCGTCCCGAGTGAGATAGGTGTCCTTGTGGGTGAGGAAGTAGAGGCCTGAGAGGTGGTCCTGATGTCCGCCGATGACGGGTCCACCGAAGCGCGGCGAGATGAGCTGCGTCCTGATCGACATCAGCATCTCTGCCTCCGCTCGGCCCTCAGGATTCTGGGGCACGTGAAGGTTCATCTCGTCCCCGTCGAAGTCGGCATTGTAGGGGGGACAGGCAGCGGGATTGACCCTGAACGTATTATAGGGCAGGATCCTGACCCGGTGGCACATGATGGACTGCCTGTGGAGCGAGGGCTGGCGGTTGAACAGCACGATGTCCCCGTTCCTCAGGTGGCGTTCCACGATGTAGCCCATCTCGAGCTCCTCGGCCAGCTGCTCTTTCACATCATCGGTGATGCGCTTTCGCCGTCCATCGGGGCGGATGACATAGTTGGCACCCTCCAGTTCCTTGGCACCGTCCATCACCAGGTGGCGGAGGTAGTCGATGTTCCTCTCGCTGACAATCTCTGGATAGGTCAGTTCCATGGCGATGCGCTCCGGCACACCCACCTCGCTGATGGAGAGGCGGGGATCGGGGGAGATCACCGTGCGCGCGGAGAAGTTGACCCGCTTACCGGCAAGGTTGTGCCTGAAACGTCCCTCTTTGGACTTTATACGCTGGGTGATTCCCTTGAGTGGTCGACCAGCACGGTGCCGCGCCGGCGGGAGCGTGGGGATGTCGTTGTCGATGAACGTGGTCACATGGTACTGCAGCAACTCCCAGAGGTCCTCGATGATGACTCCGGGTGCGCCCGCGTCGATGGTTTGCTTCAAGCGCTGGTTGATGCGCACGATGTCCACGAGCTTGTGCGTGAGGTCGTCCTCTGCACGCTCACCGGTCTCCAGAGTGATGGAGGGGCGAACCGTGACGGGGGGGACGGGGAGCACAGTGAACACGACCCATTCAGGTCTTGCGCTCTCGGGATTCATACCGAGAATCTCTAGATCCTCGTCGGGGATGCGCTCGAGCCGGTCCCTGATATCGGTAGGTGTCAGGGGCTGCTTCTCCCGGAAGTAGGAGTGTGGCTTCTCATACTTGATGGGATTGACCTTGGCATCGCAGTGAGGGCACTGTTTGATACCCGCTGCGGCCTTGTAGGCGTCCTTGGTGAGCGACCACGAGGCAAGCTCGGATTCGCGCTCCCGGACATGATCCATCTGAATGGCAAACTTCTCGATGGCTGCGTCGTTGAGCAACAACCGACCACAGGCTTCGCAAGTCGAGTTGAGAAGCTTGTGCACGAGCTTGACGAACTTGATGTGGATGATGGGCCTGGCGAGCGTGAGGAATCCAAAGTGGCCCGGGCACTCACCAATCTTACCGGCACATGTCTTACACCTGAGACCCGGGTCGATAACACCCAGCCGTGAGTCCATGAGCCCTCCCTCGATGGGGTAACCATCGGGGTCGTAGATCTCGCTGGTGATGACCTCGGAAGCGGCCATCTTGCGGATCATCTTCGGGCTCAAGAACTTGAACTGGATGCTTCCAATCTTCTTCGATGACTTCATGAGATCACCCCTTATCCTCCAGCACGAGGCGTGGATAAATGCCTATGCTCAACAGCTCAGAGAGGAGGATGTGGAATGCATAGGACATCTCCACCGAATAGACTGTGGACGCTTCGCCGCACATCGGGCAGTAGAGCTTGTCCCGGATATGGTCATGTACTGCGACCAGTCCGCATCCGCCGCACACGGGGATGACGGTCGAATCGGAGTCGAACCGCTCCTTGAGGAGCAGAGCAGCACCGTGGGCGATGAGACAGTCCTTCTCCATCTCTCCCATACGCAGACCACCTTTCTTGGCGCGACCCTCTGTGGGCTGACGAGTAAGGATCTGCACGGGACCACGAGAGCGCGCGTGGATCTTGTTCGAGACCATGTGGCGCAGCTTGTGGTAGTAGATAAGACCCTGGAAGATCTCCACCTCGTACTGCCTACCGGTCATGCCGTTGACCATGACCTCTTTGCCGTTGGGCTTGAGGCCGTATCGCTTAAGGATCTCGGCGACACCCTTCATGGGATCCTCGGTAAAGGCGGAGCCGTCGATGAACTCGCCAGAGAGGGTTCCGGACTTCCCGCTCATGATCTCCATGAGCTGGGATACGGTCATACGCGACGGGATACCGTGGGGATTCGTGATTAGGTCGGGGACAACGCCGCTCTCGGTGAAGGGCATGTCCTCCTCGGGCACGATCATACCGACAACGCCCTTCTGCCCGTGACGAGAGGAGAACTTGTCGCCGATCTCTGGGATACGCTCATCGCGTACCCGTACTTTCACGAGGGTGTTGCCCTCGGAGTCCTCGGTGACGGCCACGAGGTCGACGAAGCCTCCCTCGCCGTGCCGAACGACCACTGAGGTCTCGCGCCGGTTCTCGATACCCATCCGGAGGGAGGACATCGATCCAAGGAACCTGGGCGGCGATGTGCGTCCGATGAGCACGTCGTCGGAACCAACCGATGACTCGAGCTCGGCGATGCCGTCCTCACCCAGGTGTCGGTACACACGCTCGACACGGTAGCCGCGCACACCCTTGTCCGGGATGCAGATCCCGTCCTCCTGTCCGCCAGGATAGCGCTTCTCCACGGCCGTGTACGGCCGGTAGAACGTGGAGCGGGCTAGGCCGCGATCGAGCGAGCCCTTGTTGATGACAAGAGCGTCCTCCATATTGTACCCGTCGTACGCGAGGATTGCCACGACGAAGTTCTGGCCGGCCGGGTGGCGGTCGAATCCGACGACGCTCGTGGTCTTGGTGCGGACGATGGGCGACTGCGGGTAGTGGAGGATGTTCGAGTAGGTGTCCATGCGGAGCAGGTAGTTGAGGGCATAGAGCCCGAGGGCCTGCTTCACACCTTTGGATGCACCGTAGTTGACACGGTCACCGCGGCTGTAGTTGGCGTAGGGGACGTTCGACGCGGGGATGCCCACGATCGCCAGCGGATCCAGCTCGACATGGGTGTGCTCCGTCGTAATGACTGAGTTGTCCACCGCGATGAAGGAGTTCTCCTCCTCGTCGGTGTCCATGTACTCGACCTTACCGAGACAGATGAGGTCGGACCACTTGAGCTCACCCTTCTTGATGCGCTCGATGTCCTTTTCATTGAGCTGGGGCTTCCCGTCCTTGTCAAGGATGATCAGAGGGCGCTGGATGCGGCCACCGTCGGCGTTGATGCGGACCTCGTCCTCCTGGGGGAGGAAGGAGATGTTCAGCTCGGAGGTGAGAAGACCCTTTCGCCGGAGGTTCCGGACCTTCTCCGTGATCTCCTCGGGACTATCAGTCTTTCCTACGAGCCGGCCGTTGAGATATACGTCCACCATGTGATCATTCCTCCACCGGCTTCACGCCGGCATTATACAGCTCCTGAAGGATGGTCTTGTCATCCTCGTCCCGTGTGAGGCGGGCGAAGAGGGCGAGGTTCTTCCTGAGCCCGATGTTCTGACCCTCGGGAGTCTCAGAGGCGCAGAGCCTGCCCCAGTGTGTGGGGTGGAGCTCGCGGGCCTCGAAGTGCGGCTGCGAGGTGGTCAGGGGAGACAGCACCCTCCTCAAGTGCGACAGGGTGTCCATGAAGTTGAGACGCTGGAGGTGCTGCGAGATTCCGCGCCGTCCACCTACCCAGTTACCGGTCGCCAGGGCCGACTCGACCCTCGAGGTCAGAAGAGCTGAACGTACTATAGTCGCGATGCTCGGCTCCTTGCCGCGCTTGGCCACACGGGAGAAGTTGTACTTGATATCGTTGATGAGCACACGGAACGACACACGGAACAGAGACTCCATGAGATCGCCCGCGAGCTTGAGCCGCTTGTTGGCGTAGTGGTCCTTGTCGTTCTCATCTACGAGGTTGAAGTGGAGGTTGACGACACGCCGCATCATCTTGGCGATGTGGTGGGCTTTAGAGATGCGCTGATTGGGATTCTGGCCGATGTGCGGGAGGAGGTAGGTGTCGAGGATCTGGGAGACGCGCTGGACCCGGTACTCACGACCCTGGCCGATGCGCATATGGCGCCCGATGTAGTCGAGCGCGTCCTCGGTCGTTGGTGTCTCCGCACCTTCCTCGAGGTTGATGTACATGTCCTCCATCGTCCTCTGGTGAGGCTCGATGGCCTTGACTACCTGCTCGTCGGTCTCGAGCCCGAGAGCGCGCAAGATGATGATGGCAGGTATCTTGGTGACCCGGGCGAAGGTGAGGGTCACGACGCCGTTCCTGCGCCGCTCGAATAGGTGAGGCACACGGTAGCCGCGCCGTTCGGAGAAGAGGCGTCCGATCGAAGTGATGGGGCCCTTGTTCTTCCTCTCCAGCAGGAGCCGGTTGGGAGTTAGATCCTCGATAGAGATGAGCACACGCTCCGTACCGTTGATGATGAAATAACCCCCCGGATCGAGCGGGTCCTCGCCGATGTCGATGAGCTCGGCCTCAGTCATCTTCGAGAGGGGGCAGATGTTAGATTTGACCATGACGGGCAGGTTGCCGATGTTCACACGGACAGGGTCATCCTCGATATCGTCCCGAATGACGATGGTATCGAGCCAGATGGGGACAGAATAGGTAAGGTTGCGCATCCGTGATTCAAGAGGGAAGATACGCTCTATGGAACCGTCCGCCTCTTTCGAGATGGGCTTCTCCAGGTGGATCTTATCGAGCTTTATCTTGTATTCCTCGATCCCGGGTGGGGGGAGCGTGGGCTCGACGATCTGGTTCTCGTTGATGATCTGCTGGAGCTTGTTCTCCAAGAAGTCGTTGAACGACTCGATGTGATGGAGCGCAAGTCCGTGCTCACGGTAGAATCCAGTTGCAAGAGTTTCGAAACCTTTCATGCGATCGCCTCCGGAGCGCACCTTGCGGTACAGGTGCTTCGATAATAAGAACTAGAACCGCCTTCGCCAACCATGTCTCTCCAATCCTCCATGTCTTATAGGCACCGGCTGGGCCGGGCAGGATTTGAACCCGCAACCGTCCGCTTAAAAGGCGGACGCTCTAGCCAGGTTGAGCTACCGGCCCGCGGAAATGGCGCCTTGGTCGGGATTTGAACCCGGGTCACGGCCTTTCTGCACGAAGTGTACGACAGGGCCGTATGATAGACCGCTACACTACCAAGGCACGTATTTCTCACAGAATAGCCCATCGACCCCGTTCGGGATTGACCTTATATTTAAAAAGGTTGTGAAAAGGCGAACACAACCCCTCCCCTCATTATAGGACTATACAGCATATCCTTTATATTGATTTCGCGGTGGTGTGAGAGTGAGCACCATGGGGGGACTGACCGATGCGAACACCGATGTCCCAATAGGGGCGAACAGACCACGCCTAACGCTCCTTTTGCTGCTCGTGTTCCTTGTGGTGGCCCAGCCCGCTCTTGGTGCCGATGACGAGATAATCCTCGACACCCTCCCCTTTGTAGTACGCATCGCTCTCGTCCTCCTCTGGGCAGCGGTGTTCTACGTCGTTTTCCTGTACTGTGGTGTGCTCTATGAGAGCGTTCGCTCACCCGACATCCCGATCCTCTGTGCTGGAACCCTGCTCTTCGTCCTGGGTCTCCTCATGCTCCAGACGGGGATGCTGGCGACACCTCCCTATATTATGGAACGCCTTCTTGAGGTGCTCCCTCCCCATATCTATGTCCTCAAGATGGTGCTCCTCCTTGCGATCATCGGGCTCACGCTCATGTTCCTTCGGGAGTGGGCTCGTGTGTTCATGGTCGCACCGATCCTCGATGAGCCGGGCTATATCCCATACGCCGCCGCGTCCGCCTCGCTCCTCATCAACGCGATCGCCATCATGCTCCCCTACGTCTACAATCCCGTGATCCAGATACACGAGCGGATTCTGTTGTTCCCTGTGGTGGGTGGCGGTCTGTTCATCATCCTGGCCGGGTACTACACCTTGACAGGTCTCCTCGTTGCAAGGGAGACCCCGGTCCTTCGACGCTTCATATGGATCATCGCGGAAACGACGCTCATGACCGTGTTCCTCATCCTCTTCCTAACTGAAACGCTCTGGGTCCCTGCTAACCTCCGCGGAGTGGTCTTCCCCCACACGATCTTCTACTCATACGTGGGGTTCGCCCTCATTCTCATCGGTTACGTCCTCAAGGTACGCTCCCTGGTCGCCTTCTCGAGCACGTTCATCGCACGGGAGGTCGCACGTTCCACAGGCACCAAGGGTGATACGACCTTGTTCTGCAGGGTGATGGACCGCCTCGTGGACTACTTCGAGGACGTGCCTGCCCTTCTTGATGCTTTGAAGAAGGTGGGCGTCAGGACCTATCTCACCTTCCGCCCGGCGGACCGGAGGTTCACGTACACCGGTCACGACCTTACTTCCTTCGAGATGGAGGAGGTCTTCACTAAGGCCTTCTTCGCATCGATCGAGCTCGCGACATCCTCCCATCCTCCGGTAACGCGAGGGGAGGTGGACGAGGACCGGCTCAAGGCTGATATCACCGATCATCTCGGTGATGACATCCGTGACGTACCGCTCAGAGTGCGCTCCTACCTTCTCCCTGAGACGAAGCTCATGGAGCTCACAGTAACCGATACTATGAAGAAACTCCTAGAGATCCTGAGCCTGACAAAGGGGATGTCCGGGGTTCTCATGAGGAGCCTTGGCCCCGCGTTCCCCCGGGGGACCTTCTCTCTGGAGGACGAGTTCATCACTTTCGATCCCGCTCACATGCGTGAGCATATCCTCAGTAACAGCAGGACCGAGGATGACTTCGAACAGGGGCTCTCAACGGCCTATCTAAGATTCTACCGTATCGTCCTCACCAAAGGCCGGGGCCTTCTGAGCATAGACCGTCTCAGGTCGATCCTTGAGACCGTTGTCTCTCCGTACTCCACCGATAAGCTCTACGCCGCGACCGGTATCCCGTCCCTCCTCGCGAACGGCCTGTTCGCAAAGGATCATCCATGGGGCTACACCGAGCTCGACGAGGCTGCAGGAAGAATACAGAACAACTTCGCCGTGCTCCTGGCCCATACTCCGGACTTCCCCAAGGAGGACTTCCTCTCCCGGTTCATCTCGGGGAACATCAACGAGTATCGCAACGTCATCCTCGTGTCCCATATCAAGCCAGCAGTGCTCACCACGATGCTCGGGCCCGAGCTGGAAGCAGAGCAGCTCATGGACGAGGACCGGTTATGCATGCTGCTGCTCGATCCCAACCAGGAGGACATGGTCACGGAGCGCAAGAACGTTGTTAGGATCAACACGTCCTTC